>NZ_CP104965.1:1732500-2345046 GCF_025452235.1 Devosia neptuniae | reverse complement strand
GACGCTTCGAGGATGGCTCGAGCAATATGCCACGGCACTCGTCGTGCCATTGCGGATCAGCTCGTCATAAAACGCCGCAGCCACCGCGCCCGCATGTCCCTGCTGGCTGAACTTTTGTTCCTCCACAAAAGTGTAGGTATTGAGCCATTCCAGCAGCGAACCGGCATAAGAAGCAATCATCTGGCTCTGCACATAATGCAGATGCAGATCGATAAAGCCGGGCAGGATCAGATGCGGCCGATGATCGATGATCTCGGCATCGCCCGCCACGCCGGCATCGAAATCGCCGACGCTCTGCACCTTGCCATCGGCAATCACCACCATGCCATCGGCGAAATAGCGATAGCTCGCGGTGTCATCGATGCCCTGCGGTTCGCTGACAAAGCTCAGCACCCGCCCGCGTAGAATAGTCCGGCTCATTGGCCCGAACCTTCGCGGAACCACTCGACCAGCAAGGCGCGTTCCGCCGTCGTCATTTCAGTGGCATTGCCCGGCGGCATGGCATGCGAATAGCCCGCCTGAATGGCAATGTCCTTGGCGTGATTGGCCACCGCGATGTCATTGTCGAGAATGACATTCTTGGGCGCTTCATAAATGCCCGGCCAAACCGGCTCGGCCGTGTGGCACATGGCGCAGCGGGTCTGCACGGTCAGGCTGGCATCCTTGAAATGGCTGGCTGCGAGAAAGGGTTCGGCCGCCCGAGACGCCACCTCCTCTCCCGCCGAACCCGGCAGCTTGGGCGCGGTGGAAAGCCACGCAATGATCAGGAACAGCACCACGGCCACCGCCCAGGTCCAGTGCGGATTGCCCTTGCGGGCGTGGCGCGTGTTGAAATAATGCCGGATAACCACGCCGACCAAAAAGATCAGCGAGGCGATGATCCAGTTCCACTGCGTGGCAAAGGCCAGCGGATAGTGGGACGAGAGCATGAAGAAAATGACGGGCAGGGTCAGGTAGTTATTGTGCAGGCTGCGCTGCTTGGCGATCTTGCCATATTTGGCGTCAGGCACGCGGCCGGCCTTGAGATCGGCCACCACGATCTTCTGGTTGGGAATGATGATCATGGCCACATTGGCCGCCATGATCGAGCCGGTGAACGCCCCCATATGCAGCATTGCCGCCCTGCCGGTGAAGAGCTGGGTATAGCCCCACGCCATCGCCGTCAGGATCACGAACAGCACCAGCATCAGCCCGTTCTGGCTCTCGCCCAGTGGGGACTTGCAGAGCCGGTTATAGACCACGAAGCCCAGCACGATGGAGCCCATCGAGATCAGGATCGCCGCCCAATTGGGCACGTCCAGCACGTTGCGATCGATGAGATAGATATCGGCGCCGACATAATAGACCAGCACCAGCAGCATGAAACCGCTCAGCCACGTCCAATAGCTTTCCCATTTGAACCAGGTCAGGTGCTCGGGCAGGAATTCGGGCGCCACCAGATATTTCTGGATGTGATAAAAGCCGCCGCCATGCACCTGCCATTCCTCGCCATGGGCCAGCGGGGGCAGGCTCGGCGTCTTGCGCAGGCCAAGGTCGAGCGCGATGAAATAAAACGACGAGCCGATCCAGGCGATGGCCGTGATGACATGCAGCCACCGGACCGCAAACATCAGCCATTCATAAAAAATTGCAAAATCGCCCATCAACCAGTCCTCTTAGTAGACCTCATGGTGAGCCTGTCGAACCACGAGGTCGTGCCACCGACCGCGCCACGACCTCGTCCTTCGACATGGTGAGCCTGTCGAAGCATCAGGATGAGGTCTACTTGGTGGTCGTGAAAAGGGGCGGGCGCAGGCCCGCCCCCTCAACTCAGTCAAACAACCCTTAAACCGGCTGTTCAACGCCTTCGACATACCAGTCCATGCTGAGCAGTTCGGCATCGGTCATGGTCACGCCGGCGGCGACGCGTTCGGCACCGGTATTGTCCTTGATCGGGCCGGTGAAGATGTGGAACGAGCCGTCGATCTGGCCGGTGCGGATCTTCTCGGCATCGGCCACGACGTCGGCCGGCACCTTCTCGTTATAGGGGCCCATCTGAACCACGTCTTCCTTGAGACCTTCCCAGGTATCGCCGGCCACCCAGGTGCCATCGATCACCGCCTTGGCGGAGGCCAGGTAGTGCGGGCCCCAATGGTCGATAATGGCGGTCAGCTGGGTTTCCGGAGCAAAGGCGCTCATGTCGGCGCCCTGGCCGAAGCCACCGATAATGCCGCGTTCCTGGGCAACCTGCAGGGCGGCCGGACCGTCGGTATGCTGGGCGATGATGTCGATGCCCTGATCGATCATGGCGCGCGCGGCGTCAGCTTCCTTGGCCGGGTCGTTCCAGGTCGAGATATAGACCGGCTTGACGGTGAAGTTGGGGTTGATGCGGCGGCCGCTCAGCGCCAGCGCATTGATACCCATCACCACTTCCGGGATCGGGAAGGAGCCGATATAGCCCGCCTTGCCGGTCTTGGACATATGGCCGGCAATGGTGCCGCAAACCGCGCGCCCTTCATAGAAGCGCGCATTGTAGAGCCCGACATTGTCGGCCTTCATATAGCCGGTGGCATGCTCGAACTTCACGTCGGGGAATTGCGGAGCAACCTTGATCACGGAGTCACCAAAGCCGAAGCTGGTGGCGAAAATCAACTTGTTGCCCTGCTGGGCCAGTTCGCGCAGCACGCGCTCGCAATCCGGACCTTCCGGAACGTTCTCGACATAGGTCGTCTCGACCGCGTCGCCCAGTTGCTCCTCGACATAGATGCGGCCCTGGTTGTGGGCGTAGTTATAGCCATTGTCGTTGATGGTGCCGACATAGATGAAGCCGATCTTGAGCGGCTCGGTCTGGGCGAAAGCCTTGGAGCCGAGCAGCGGCAGGGCTGCGGCTGCCCCGCCGATCTTCAGAATATTACGCCGTGAAAGGGTCATTCGTTTCTCCTGATTGACGTCTTGATATTCGATTGAGCCGGTCATTGGTGCCGGCTCAATTGCTGGGCAGAAACGGCTTGCCGAGGCAGGCCGGTGCATTGCTGGTTGCGTCGCGCCGGATCGAAATCAGGACCAGCACGATAATGGTAGCGAGATAGGGCAGAGCCGCCCAGAGCTCGGACGGAATGACTGAAAGCGGTCCGCCGCCGGCCTTGGCATAAAGCTCCATGGTCATCACCAGCCCGAACAGATAAGCGCCGGCCAAGAGGCGGAACGGCTTCCACGAGGCGAAAACCACCAGCGCCACCGCGATCCAGCCCCGGCCCGCCGTCATGCGCTCGGCCCATTGTGGCGTGAGCAGCAGCGGGAAACAGGCCCCAGCAATGCCGGCCATGGCGCCGCCGAACATGACCGCCGCATAGCGCACGCCCTTGACCGAATAGCCGATGGAATGGGCCGATAGATCATTCTCCCCCACAGCGCGCAGGATCAGGCCCGAGCGGGTACGGTGCAGGAACCACCAGATCGCCGCCACCATGAAGAACGAAAAATAGACCGGAAATGAATAGCCGAACAGCACCCGCCAGACCGGGTGGGTGGCCAGTTCCGCCGGAAACAGCGGCCGCATCAACTGCACCGGCTTGGCCGAGAACGGCGCGCCCGCCAGCGCCGAAAACCCGGTGCCGAAAATCGTCAGCGCCAGACCAGTCGCGGTCTGGTTGGCGGAGAGGCTCAGCGTCAAGAACCCGAAGATCAGCGAGGCGGCCGCCCCGGCAAAGGCCCCGCACAGCAGCGCGAAATAGGGATTACCCGTATAGAACTGCCCGGCAAAGCCGGCGATGGCGCCGACCAGCATCATGCCCTCGACGCCCAGATTGAGCACGCCGCTCTTTTCGACGACCAATTCACCCAAAGCCGCGATCAGGATCGGGGTGGCCGCGCCAACCAGGGTGACGATGATGGCGATATAGATATCCATCTATGCTGCCCCCGCCGCCGGTTGATTGACCACGCGCTTGAGCCGGTAGCGCACCAGAATGTCGCCCGCCAGCAGGAAGAACAGCACCATCGCCTGGAAAATCCCGGTGGCGGCATTGGGCAGGCCAATCGTGGTCTGCGCCACTTCGCCACCGACAAAGGTGATGGCCATGACAATGCCTGCAAAGATCACGCCCAGCGGATTGAGCCGGCCCAGAAACGCCACGATGATGGCGGTGAACCCATAATTGGTGGGAAAGCCCGGCACCATGCGCTGGAACGGCCCCGCCACTTCGAGCACACCCGCCAACCCAGCAAGCGCGCCACTGACCAGCATGGCCAGCCAGATCGTCTTGTTCTCGGAAAACCCGCCATAGCGCGCAGCGTGGGGCGCAGCGCCGACCACCCGCATCTGATAGCCGAACACCGAACGCGACATGATGAACCAGGCGACCAGCGCCACCACAATGGCGATGGGCACGCCCAGATGCACGATCGTACCGGGAATGATATTGGGCAGGCGCGCCGCCTCGGAGAAGAGCCGCGTCTGCGGAAAACCCATGCCCATCGGGTCCTTCCAGGGCGCGCGGATCAGATAATAGATCAGTTGCACTGAGGCATAGGTGAGCATCAGCGACGTCAGGATTTCATTGACGTTGAGCCGCGTCTTGAGCAGCGCCGGAATGGCCGCATACAACGCCCCGCCCACAACCCCCGCCAGGATCATCAGCGGCAAAATCCACGGGCCGGTCATGCCGTAAGTGGCCAGCGCCACCCAGGTGCCGGCCAGGCCCCCGATAATGTATTGCCCCTCCGCGCCGATATTCCAGACATTGGCGCGGTAGGCGATGGAGAGCCCCACCCCGATAATGATCAGCGGCGCGGCTTTTACGCCCAGGTCCTGCCATTTGTAGGCATTGGTCAGCGGGGTGAAGAAGATTTCGCGCACCGCACCAATGCCGTCATAGCCGATCAGCGAAAAGATGATCGCGCCCACCAGCATGGTCAGCAGCACGGCCGCAATCGGGGTCGTATAAAGCATGAGCCGCGACGGCTCCTGGCGCTTTTCAAGCCGGAACTGCATCGGCGACCTCCATCGTGCCATGCACTCCGCCCATCAACAGGCCAATCTCTTCCACCGACACCTCGCCCACCGGCTGGGACGCCGATAGCCGCCCCAGATTGATCACCGCCAGCGTGTCGCAGAGCGCCAGCAGTTCATCGAGATCCTGGCTGATCACCACAATGGCCGAACCCGCCGCCGCCAGATCAACCAGCGCCTGATGGATCGCCGCAGCAGCGCCCGCATCAACACCCCAGGTTGGCTGGCTGACCACCAGCACGCTGGGCTTTTGCAGGATTTCGCGGCCCATAATGTATTTTTGCAAATTCCCGCCCGAGAGCGAACCCGCAGTCGAGCCCGGCCCCAGCGCCTTGACGGCGAAATCGGCAATCACCTTGCCGGTATAGGTCTTGGCGGCGCCCGAATTGATCAGCCCCAGCATGACCATGCCCAGCCGGTCGCGCGCCGTCAGCACCGAATTATCGCTCAGCGAAAAATCGCCCACCGCCGCATGGCCATTGCGCTCTTCGGGCACCGCACAGAGGCCACGTTTGCGCCGGCCCGTCGTATCGAGCAGGCCTAGCGGATAGCCATCAATGGTCACAGCATCCTTGTCATCACCAATGATCTCGCCACTCAGCGCATCGAGCAGCGCGTTCTGCCCATTGCCGGCAACCCCGGCAATGCCGAAAATCTCGCCAGCCCGCACGGTAAAGCTCACATTGTCGACCGGCACATCGAAATGCCCGGTCTTCTTGGTGGAAAGTCGCGACACGACCAGCTTGGGCAGGCCCATGGACCGGCCCGGCTGACGCACAATATCCTTGAGACCCGCGCCGATCATCTTCTCCGCCATGGAGCGCGATGTCTCCTGCTTGGGGTCGCAGGTATCGACCAGCTTGCCGCCGCGCAGGATCGTCGCCGTATCACACAAGGCTTTGATTTCATGCAGCTTGTGGGAAATGTAGAGAATGGAACAGCCCTGCGCCGCGAGCTTGCGCAACACGTCGAACAATTGCTCGACCTCCTGCGGTGTCAGCACCGAAGTGGGCTCATCCATGATCAGCAATTTCGGATCGAGCAATAGCGCCCGCACGATTTCGATGCGTTGGCGCTCACCCACCGACAGCGTCGCCACGGTGCGATGCGGATCAAGCAGCAGGCCGTAAGTGCTCATCACCTCGCGGATGCGGGCTTCCAGATCGCGCGCCGGAATTTTGGCGTCCATGCCCAGCGCGATGTTTTCGAGCACCGTCAGCGCTTCAAACAGCGAGAAATGCTGGAACACCATGCCGATGCCGAGTTTGCGCGCGGCCTTGGGATTAGCGACGCTCACCACCTGCCCGTCCCAGCGGATTTCGCCGGCATCAGGCTGCATGATCCCATAGATCATCTTGACCAGGGTGGATTTGCCCGCGCCATTCTCGCCCAGCAGCGCATGGATTTCGCCCGGCTTGACCGCAAAACTGACATTGTCGTTGGCGAGCACGCCGGGAAAGCGCTTGGTGATACCGGTCAATTCCAGCCGATACGGCATACTAGCGTCCAATCACCGCCCCCAGTTTCGTGGGGGCGCGTGCCCGCGCAGTTTCAGCTTCCCACTGCCCAATGTGGACCATAATTTCTGCCGCCGCCAGTGCCGCAATGACCGAAGGCCTTTTATCCCCAAGCCCTTGGCGGCCAATGGGAGAAATCAGCCGCGCGAGCAAAGCCGGATCGCCCCCTTCCCCGCGAAACCAGCTGGAGAATTTGGCGCGCTTGGTCTGCGACCCCACCATGCCGACATAGGGACTGTCACTGCGCTTGAGCGCTTCGGCGACGATCAGGAAGTCCAGCGCATGATCATGGGTAAGCACGACATAGCTGCTTCCCTGCGGCGCCGACCGCACCACAGCCTCGGGCATAGCCACCCGCCGCCACGCCACACCCGCCGGCAAAGTGCTCAATTCTTCCTGCCGCGTATCGATCACTTCGGACCGCACCGGCAGTAACGCCAAAATCTGCGCCAGCGCCCTTCCGACATGTCCGGCACCGAAAATATAGATCTGCGGTTCCTTGGCCTCTTCGGCAGCAATGCGCCCGACCAGATTGGCGCGCACGCCCGCATCGGCATGGCGCAGGCTAACGCCGACCCGCCCCCCACAGCATTGCCCGATTTCCGGCCCCAACGGCACATCCATCGCCTCCTCGGCCCGCCCCTCGGCAATCAGGCGCCGCGCATGGTCAATGACCATATATTCGAGCGCCCCACCGCCAATCGTGCCGAAGATGGAGCCCATGCTGACCAGCATGAACGTGCCCTGCTCACGCGGCGACGAGCCCCGTACGGAGGTCAGTTCGCAGGCAATAATGGTGCGGTGCGCGGCGAGGAAATCGGCGAGTTCGGCGGAGCGGGTCATAGGGTGGCCTCCCCACGGTCGAGATTAACCGCCGCGCAGAACCCCCACCCTCGTTCCCTCCCCTCAGGGGGAGGGAGGCGACGAAACCGCCAATATGGAGGCTAAATGAGGCGTGGTGATCGAGAGCGTCCCCTCCCCCTTGAGGGGAGGGACAGGGTGGGGGTTCTGCAGTGGGGATGACCACCAATCTCACCCCCGCGCCTCCCGCTTCAGCCGCTCGCACCCCATCAACACCCGCTCGGGCGTCACCGGCGTATCCAGCCTCGGCGCAATTTTGTAATCCGCCACGCTCGCCACCGCCATGGACAGTGCCTCGACCACACTCATCGCCAGCATGAACGGCGGCTCGCCCACCGCCTTGGAGCGGCCAATCGTCGGCTCCTTGTTGACCGACCATTCCGCCAGCCGCACGTTGAAAATCGGCGGCACATCGCTCGCCACCGGAATCTTGTAGGTCGACGGCGCCTTGGTGCGCAGCTGGCCCTTGTCGTCCCACACTAGTTCCTCGGTGGTCAGCCACCCCATGCCCTGCACGAACCCACCCTCGACCTGCCCGATATCGATAGCCGGATTGAGCGAGCGCCCGACATCATGGAGGATATCGACGCGGTCCACCACATATTCGCCCGTCAGCGTATCGATCGTCACCTCGCTGACCGAAGCGCCATAAGCGAAATAATAGAACGGATGCCCGCGCCCGGTCGCCCGATCCCAATGGATTTTCGGCGTCTGATAGAAACCGGCGGCGGAAAGCTGCACGCGGTTCAGATACGCCGAGGCAATCAGCTCGGCAAATTCCACGAATTGCTCGCCCGCCTGAACGCCGCCGCGCACAAACTCCACCGCCGCTTCATCACATTGATAAAGCTTGGCCGCATGAGTCACGAGCCGCGCCTTGATCTGATTGGCCGCATCCCAGGCCGCCATGCCGTTAAGATCCGAACCCGATGAAGCAGCCGTGGCCGAAGTATTGGGCACCTTGCCTGTGGAGGTCGCCATGATCTTGATGGCATCGAGCCCAACGCAGAAGGCATCGGCCAAAACCTGCGCCACCTTGATATAGAGCCCCTGCCCCATTTCGGTGCCGCCATGGCTGAGATGGATCGAGCCATCCTTATAGATATGCACCAAGGCGCCGGCCTGATTGTACCAGGTGGCGGTGAAGGAAATGCCGAACTTGACCGGCGTCAGCGCAATACCCTTTTTGAGGATCGCGCTGCCCGCATTGTACTCAAGGATCGCCTTGCGCCGGGCCTGATAATCCGAGGACTGCTCGAGCTCATCCACCACGCGATGGATGACATTGTCCTCCACCACCTGGTGATAGGGCGTCACGTTCTCGCTGTCAGTGCCGTAGAAATTGGCCTTGCGGATATCGAGCGGATCGCGCCCCAGATCATAGGCTATATCCTCGATCCAGCGCTCGCAGGCCATCATGCCCTGCGGGCCACCAAAGCCGCGAAAAGCCGTGTTGGACACGGTATTGGTATAAAGCGGCTCGGACCGCACCCGCACAGCGGGATACCAATAGGCATTGTCGGCGTGGAACAAGGCCCGGTCGGTGACGGGGCCGGAAAGGTCCGAGGAAAATCCGGCGCGGGCGCCATAAACGGCGTCAACCGCCTGAATTTTGCCCGTCTCGTCATAGCCGACATCATAATCGACCACGAAATCGTGCCGCTTGCCGGTGGCAGTCATATCGTCATCGCGGTCGGGGCGGATTTTGCAGGCGCGGTTCCACTTCTTGGCCGCAATGGCCGCGACCACCGCGAACAGATTGCCCTGCGTTTCCTTGCCGCCAAAACCGCCGCCCATGCGGCGCACATTCACCGTGACCGCATGCTGCTGAGAATTGAGCACATGAGCCACCATCAGCTGCACTTCGCTGGGGTGCTGGGTGGAGGAATAGACCGTCACGTCCTCATCCTCCCCCGGCACTGCCATAGCGATCTGGCCCTCGAGATAGAAGTGGTCCTGCCCGCCAATAGTGACGCTGCCCTTGACCCGGCGCGGCGATTTTTCAAAGCCCGCCGCGACATCCCCCCGCTCGAGCTTAAGCGGCTCAGTCACCAATTGCCCACCCGCGGCCTGTGCGGCGCGGACATCAAGGGCGAACGGCAAATCCTTGTACTTAACCTTGGCGAGATGCGCCGCCCGCCGCGCCTGATCACGGGTTTCCGCGATCACGGCAAACAGCGGCTGGCCCCAGAAATGCACCTTGCCCGCGGCAAAGATCGGCTCGTCATGCTTGTGGCTGGGCGAAACATCATTCTCGCCGGGAATGTCCTCGGCGGTGAGCACGCCAATCACGCCGGGCGCGGCTTTGACCGCCGCATAGTCGATAGCAACAATCTCGGCATGCGGCTTGGTCGAGAGCGCGAGATAGGCATGCATCGTGCCGGCTGGCTCGATCATGTCATCGATATATTCGGCCGAGCCGGAGACATGCTTGGGCCCGCTATCGTGACGGGTGGGTTCGTGCAGCGTCGAGCGGGAGATGGTCGGGTGCTTGTTCATCACGCCACCTCCCGCCGCAATCTTTGTCCATGACCAGTCGTCTCATGGAAAAACCGCAGCAGCAGGTTCTGCGCCGTTAGCAGTCGATATTCGGCCGAAGCGCGCATATCGGAAATCGGCTGATAATCCTCGCCAAACACAGCCATCGCCGCTTCAACCGTTTCCAGCGTCCATGGCTTGCCCACCAAAGCCGCTTCCACGGCCTTGGCACGCTTTGGCGTCGCCGCCATGCCGCCGAAGGCGATGCGGGCCATGCCGACCACGCCGGCATCACTCACGAAAACCCGGAACGCCCCGCACAGCGCCGAGATATCCTCTTCGCGCCGCTTGGAAATCTTGTAGGTGGCGAAATGCTCGCCCGCCGGCAGATAGGGAATGGTGACGCTTTCGACGAACTCGCCCGGCTGGCGATCCTGCTTGCCATAGGCGAGGAAATAATCCTCCAATCTGATCTCGCGACGATGCTCGCCGCGCCGTAGATGCAGCTTGGCCCCCAGCGCGATCAGCGGCGGCGGCGTGTCGCCAATCGGCGAGCCATTGGCGATGTTGCCCCCGATCGTGCCCATATTGCGGATCTGTTCGCCCGCAATGCGATCCCACAATTCGCCCAGCTGCGGGAAATTGGCGGCAATGGACGGCAGGGCTTCCGAATAGCTGACCCCAGCATAGAGCCGCAATTCGCTGTCGTTTTCCGCAATGCGCTTGAGCTCCTGCAGATGGCCGATGAAAATCACCGGGCCAATGCGGCGCATGAATTTGGTGACCCACAGGCCCACATCGGTCGAGCCGGCCACGATGGTCGCGGTGGGATTGGCTTCGTAAACAGCAGCGAAATCATCAAGGCTCGCCGGCACAATAATCTGATCGGCAATCTCGACCCGGCGCCCATCATGGATCGCCTTGATCTTGCCCTTGAGCGCAATGCGCTCGGCCCGCAGCGGATCGGCTTCCGGCGCGCCATAGGAGGAAATCGCCTTGGCCGCGCGGATGATCGGCGCATAGCCAGTGCAGCGACAAAGATTGCCCTGCAATGCCTTTTCAATCGCCGGCTGGCTCGGATGAGGATCGCGCATCCACAGCCCATAAAGGCTCATCACAAAACCGGGCGTACAAAACCCGCACTGGCTGCCATGCTGATCGACCATGGCCTGCTGCACGGGATGCAGCGTGCCATCCTTGGCCCGCAAATGCTCCACCGTCACCACATGGGTGCCGTGCAGGCTCCCCACGAAGCGAATGCAGGCGGTGACCGAGTCATAGATCATCTCATCGCCGGCAAGCCGCCCGACCAACACGGTGCAAGCCCCGCAATCGCCCTCGGCGCAGCCTTCCTTGCTGCCACGCAGCCGCTTTGCCAGCCGCAGGAAATCGAGCAGCGTCTGGTCCGCCGCCACATCGGTCAGCGCAATTTCCTCGTCATTGAGGATGAAGCGGATGGCGTTGGCGATCTCGGCCATGCCCTAGCTCCCCCGATAGGTCGAATAAGCAAAGGGGCTGACCAGCAGCGGCACGTGATAATGCTTGTCCTCGGAAATCGTGAACCGGATCGGCACGACGTCGAGGAATTGCGCCTCCAGCTCCACGCCCAGGCGCTCGAAATATTGCCCGACATGGAAATGGATTTCATATTCGCCATGCTGGAACTGCTGCTCGTCCAGCAGCGGCTGATCGACCCGACCATCCCCATTGGTATAGCTATCGGCAATGTGATGCGTATGATCGCCATGCACATAGAGCAGCTCAAGCCGCATCCCCTTGGCCGGCTTGCCATGCATCGTATCCAATACGTGCGTCGTCAGGCGTCCAATACCCGCCATAAGCTGCTCCTTGCGTCGTCCCCGCACAAACCATAGCGCGCGTGGAATTGTTCTTGATACTCTCAATTTGGGAGCATTATGCTGCCAGATCGGCAGCAGTGTAAGATCATGGATTCCAAACCAAAGCCACAGGACCGTCCCCGCGAACACGCCCTTTCCACGGGCCTTTTGGCGCGGGTGTTCCACCAGCCATCGCTGATCTATTTCAACGCCGTGGCGACCCACTTGTCGATCCGCGAGGCCGCGCGACGGCTCGATATCGCCTCCTCGGCCATCACAAGGCAGGTCGCCCAGCTTGAAGATGCCTTGGGAATTGCCCTCTTCATCCGCGAAAAGCGGCGCCTGCGCCTCTCTCCCGCCGGCGAAATCCTGTTCCGTCACTCGCGCCGGCTGGCCGCGCCCATCGAGGCGGCAGTGTCCGAAATCGAGATGCTGCGCGGCATCAAATCGGGTTCGGTCCGCATCGCGGCGGCCGAAAGCATTGGCCTGTCCTTCCTGCCCCGCCTCATCACCGATTTCGGCCGGCGTTATCCCCGGCTGAACCTCGATGTTTCGCTCACCTCCTCCTCCGGCGTCATCGAACGGCTGCTAGACGAACGCGTCGATATCGGGCTGGGCTTCATCGCCAAGCCACCCCGCCAGATCGACGTTGCCTTCCGCCGCGATGTGCGGATCGGCGCGGTAATGGCGCCCGACCACCCGCTGGCCGCCAGCAAACACCTCACCTTCCGCCAATGCATCGAGCACCCGCTGGCCGTGGCCAAGCCCGAAATCTCCATCCGCGAAGTCATCGAGCCCTTCCTGCGCGGCTCAGCCACCATCCTGCCCCCGCTGGTCGAAGTCGATTCGATCCGCCTCATGGTGGAACTGGCTCTGGGCGGCCACTATGCCTCGATCATGACGCCGATCGGCGCCCAGAACGAAATCGAACGCGGCACGCTGGTCTTCCGCCCGCTCGAAGATAGCGGCCTGCCCACCAACCGCTTCGGCATCATGGTCCGCGGCGGCAGCGCCCTGCACCTGGCCCCCGCAATATTTTTCGACCACGCCAAGGGCTATTTCGAAGGCGTTTCGCTGCCGGGGGCGGTAGCGCAGTAGATCTCATAGTGAGCAGGTGCCGGTAGCCGTCGCCTCCCTCCCCCTTGAGGGGAGGGATTGAGGGTGGGGGTCGGCGGGCGCTAGCGCAAATGCCCCAACGACCCCCACCCCGGCCCTCCCCTCAAGGGGGAGGGAGGGCGAACACCTCGATGCCGCACGTGGGAGGGACGGCAAGCAGAGCCTCCCGCCCACACCAGAATCCCCCAGTGGGTAGCAGCTATTCCCCCGCATATCCCACCTAGCGCAGCACCCCCACATCTGCTTACCTTACCGCCTCCCTCCGACCTTTCCACGAGACAGTCCAATGCGTTACCCCCGCGACATGCACGGCCACGGCCCCACTCCGCCCAATGCCAATTGGCCCGGCGGCGCGCATGTGGCGGTGCAATTCGTGCTCAATTACGAAGAGGGTGGGGAAAACAATATCCTGCATGGCGATGCCGCGTCCGAGGCCTTCCTCGTCGACGTGGTGGGCGCTGCGCCCTGGCCCGACAAGCGCCATTGGAATGTTGAGTCCATGTATGAATATGGCGCGCGGGCCGGCTTCTGGCGGCTGCACCGCCTGTTTACCGAAGCCGCCCTGCCCGTCACCATCTATGGCGTCGCCACCGCCCTGATGCGCGCCCCCACCCAGCTTGCCGCCATGCAGGACGCCGGCTGGGAAATCGCCAGCCACGGCTATAAATGGGTCGAACACAAGGACATGACGCCCGAAGTCGAGCGCCAGCAGATCGCCGAGGCAATCCGCCTCCACACCATCGCGACGGGCGAGCGCCCCCTGGGCTGGTACACCGGCCGCTGCTCACTCAACACGGTCGATCTGGTCTCAGAGGCCGGTGGCTTTGCCTATATCTCGGACACCTATGACGACGACCTGCCCTATTGGCGCGTGCATCAGGGCAATCCGCAACTGATCATTCCCTATACGCTTTCGGCCAATGACATGCGCTTCGTCACCGCCTCGGGCTTTGACAATGGCGAGGAATATTTCCAGTTCCTCAAGGACAGCTTCGACTGCCTCTATGCCGAGGGCCAAGCCGGCTCACCCAAGATGATGTCGATTGGCCTGCATTGCCGCCTCGTCGGCCAGCCCGGCCGCTTCCAAGGGCTCAAAAAGTTCGTCGACTACATCAAAAGCTTCGACAAAGTCTGGGTGCCCACCCGCCTCGAGATCGCCCAGCACTGGGCCAAAGAGCATCCTTACCAGGCGCCCGAATTCATCCCGTCCCAGCTGCCCAAAGCCGAGTTCGTCGAAAAATTCGGCTCCATCTTCGAGCACTCTCCCTGGATTGCCGAACGCGCCTGGGAGGGCGAACTGGCCCCGGTCAACGACACCGCCATCGGCCTGCAATTCGCCCTGCGCACCCAGTTCCGCCTCGCCACTGACGAAGAACGCCTCGCCGTGCTGCGCGCCCACCCCGACCTGGCCGGCAAGCTGGCCGCCGCCAAGCGGCTCACCGCAGCCTCGACCGAAGAACAGGCCTCAGCCGGGCTCGACGCCCTGACCGATGCCGAGCGCGAAAAGTTCACCGCGCTCAACAAAACCTATGTCGAAAAATTCGGCTTCCCGTTCATCATCGCGGTCAAGGACAATACCAAGGCCTCGATCCTGGCCGCCTTCGAGACGCGCATCACCAACAGCGCCGCCGAAGAGTTCAAGGCGGCCTGCGCGCAGGTCGAACGCATTGCGCTGCTGCGGCTAAAGGCGATCCTGCCGTAAATCCGGCAAATCGGCTTCCCGCAACAGGGTGGCCAGCAAGGCCAACAGCCCAAGCCAGGGCACATTGTGCCGCAGCCAATCCGCCGTTTGCCGCCCGCTTTGGTGCTCATGTTCACTCATGAGCACCATCATGCGCGCCAATAGTTGATGATTTGGTAAGCCTAACGCCGCGTTACCAGGCGTCCGGCGTGCGCACCAGATGCACGATACCGGCCGGGTTGAAGAACCACCCGCCCGCGAAACCCTTGCCCAATGGCTCGATGCCATCATTGCGAACCACACCCGCTTCCTCCAACGCATTGGCTGCGGCGGGGAAATCCGGCGTGAACAGCTCCAGCCACACCTCGGCTTGCGACAATTGCGGCACATGGTCGATCCATAGCCGGTTCGGTCCATAGATGAAGCCGACCACATCCGGCTTCTCCGGAACGCGCTGCAGCTTGAGCGTATCCCGGTAGAACGCCACGGTGGCCTCGTAGCAATGGGTCGGCACCTTCATGGCAATATTGATGCCGCCGCCGATCTCCGCGCTCACTTATAAAATCCCTCGCGCAGATTGATGCCGTGCTCGATATAGGCCTTGAGCGCGCACAGCATGCCGGTCCACCCCTCGCAATTGCCCAAGGCCGCCTTGAGCCCGGCGTCGCCGTCGCGCCAGCCTTTTTCCGCGATGGTCACCAGCGTCCGGCCATCATCGAGCCCGGAAAAGCTCATGGTGACCGTCGTGTCATAGGCCGGCCCGCCATCGTCGGCCGCCTGCCAATGCAACACGATTTCCTTGTCTTTCTCGACCCGCTCGACCTTCACCGGAAAGGCCCCGGGGAAATCGGCAAAGTCCCAGCTCACCGTCGCGCCAGTCTCCAGCCGCCCCTTGGCGCCGCCCGTGGTGAAATAGCCCGATAGCTGCTTGGGGTCGGCCACCGCCTCGAACACTTCATGCACCGGCTTGGCGATGCGCCCGCTGACCCTGAAATCATAAGCCATTTCGTCTCTCCTCATGCTTGACTGCACTTACGATATGTTATAAAAATATAACATGTCAACTGAAGACGAAAACGACAGCATCTTCAAGGCCCTGAGCCACCGCGCCCGTCGGCACATCCTCGATCTGCTCAAGGATGAATCCCGCACCACCGGCATGCTCTGCGATCTGCTGCCGGAGCTGGATCGCTGCACCGTGATGCAGCATCTCAAGGTGCTGGAAGACGCTGGACTGATCGTGGTCGAACGGCGCGGCCGCGAGCGCTGGAACCATCTCGACGCCCTGCCCATCCACGCCCTGCACGAGCGCTGGATCGGTCCCTACGCCACCTATGCCGCCGCCATGCTGAGCAAGCTCAAACGGCAGGTGGAGACGCCAGCCTGACTTGCTTCGACTCTGCCGAGACGCTACGCCACGGCCATTGGAGGGTCCCATGTTCAAGCTCTACATCGCCAACAAGAATTACTCGTCCTGGTCGCTGCGTCCCTGGGTGCTGATGCGCGAACTCGGCATCCCCTTCGACGAACAGCTGCGACCCTTCAACGATGGCCCAACCCTGGCTTTTGGCGATGTTTCGCCCAGCGGCCGCTTCCCCTGCCTCATCGATGGCGACACCCTGGTCTGGGACTCGCTCGCCATCGCCGAATACCTGGCCGAAAGCCATGACCAGGTCTGGCCGGCCGACAAAATCGCCCGCGCCTTTGCGCGTTCGGCTGCCGCCGAAATGCATTCTGGCTTTCCTCATTTGCGCAATATCTGCGGCATGAATGTCGGCATCCGGGTCGAACTCTCGGCCATCCCTGACGGCCTCGCCAATGACATCGCCCGCATCGACGCGCTATGGAACGACGGCCTCACCCGCTTCGGCGGACCCTTCCTTGCCGGCGAGAGATTCACCGCCGTTGACGCCTTCTTCAGCGCCGTCGCCTTCCGCGTGCAGATCTACGATCTCAAGCTCAGCGCCCCTGCTGCTGCCTATGCCCAGGGCCTGCTGGCCCTGCCCTCGATGCAGGATTGGTATGCCGCAGCGCTCAAGGAAACCTGGCGCAAGGCACTCTATGAGCGGGAAGCCCTTGCCGCCGGCCGCATCGTCGCCGATTATCGCCAGACTGCCTGAACGCTGGGAATATTATGGCCGATTCAACCTACGCCACCCCGTCTGCTGGCCTGCCCGCGCAGACCGCCCTCCACACCGGCCGCGCCGTCTTCACCGAGGCCTATGCGGTCATCCCGCATGGGGTGATGCGCGACATCGTCACCAGCTATTTGCCGCATTGGCAGAACACCCGCGCCTGGGTCATCGCCCGCCCGCTCTCGGGCTTTTCCGAGACCTTTTCGCAATACATCATGGAAGTGCTGCCCGGCGGCGGCAGCGACAGGCCCGAGCCCGATGCGGGAGCAGAAGGCGTACTCTTCGTGGTCGAGGGTGAAGTCAGCCTCACCATCGACGGCCAGCCCCACCTGCTCAGCCCCGGCGGCTATGCCTTCCTGCCCCCCGGCTGCGTCTGGACCCTGCTCAACAAGAGCGCCGCATCCGCCCGTTTCCACTGGGTGCGCAAGCGCTATGAGGCCGTCGAGGGGATCGACGCTCCCACCGCCTTCGTCGCCAATGAACGCGATACCCCCATCCGCTGGATGCCCGGCACCGACGATCGCTGGGGCACCACCCGCTTTGTCGAGCCCACCGACCTGCGCCACGACATGCATGTCAATATCGTCACGCTCGAACCCGGCGCCTCGATCCCGTTCGAGGAAACCCACGTCATGGAACACGGGCTTTACGTGCTCGAGGGCAAGGCGGTCTATCGGCTCAATCGCGACTGGGTCGAGGTCGAGGCCGGCGATTTCATGTGGCTGCGCGCCTTCTGCCCTCAGGCCTGCTACGCCGGCGGCCCCGGCCGGTTCCGCTATCTGCTCTATAAGGACGTCAACCGCCACATGCAGCTGAGCCTGCGCTGATGAGCGCCCCGGCCATCCTCATCGAGCCGTTGACCCCGGAAGCCTTCGCGCCCTTCGGCCAGGTGATCCAGACGGCCGGCGCCCATCACTACCCCATCAATGCGGGCATGACCGAGCGCTTCCACGATCTGGCCAATGTGCAATTGGGCGGGGATAATCCCCGCCCGCTGATCTCGATCTTTCGCGGCCAGCCCTATGCCATTCCGCTCAGCCTGAAGCTGGTCGAGCGCCACCCCCTGGGTAGCCAGGCCTTCTATCCTCTCTCCGACCGACCATTCCTGGTCATTGTCGCGCCTGACATGGACGGCATCCCGGGCACGCCCCGCGCCTTCCTCACCGGACCGGGGCAAGGCGTCAACATAGCGATGAACACCTGGCATGGCGTGCTGACGCCGCTGGAGCGCGACAGCGATTTCCTCGTGGTCGATCGCGGCGGCGATGGCAACAATCTGGAGGAATATCTTTACCCCGCGCCATTCATCGTCAAACACGCCGATTGAAACCCGGACGGGCGAGCATCCATAATGCTGCCAAGGCGTTACCTTGGGATCGATAGCTTGAGAGGGAGGACACCATGCTCAAGATCGTGCTGACCCTGCTGCTGCTCACCACCGGATTTGGCTCCGCCCTTGCGGCCGAAGACCTGACCTTTTCCGGCGAAGTGACCTATCGCCAACGCATCGCCCTGCCGGAAAATGCCCAGCTGCGCGTGACGCTGGTCTCGCTCACCGCCGATGGACCCAAGCCCATTGCCGGCGCCACCGCCCTGCTCGCCGCCCCCGGCCAGGTGCCGCTCTCCTTTGCCTTCGACGTGCGCTCCAATGTGGTGGCGGCCGGCGGGAACTATGGCCTTTCCGCGGAAATCCTCTCCGGCAACACCGTGGTGTTCCGCGACGCTGCCCCCGTGCCGGTGAACCTGCAAGCCATCGCCCCGGTGACCATTATCGTACAGCCCCTGCCCGTCCCCGCCGATCCGGTCGCCACACTCGATATCATGCCCACCATCTTTGAAACCGAATGGGTCGTCGACAGCATCGGCGGCACGCCCGTGCTGGCGACTGCCATGCCAACCCTGTCCATCGCCCCCGAAGGCCGCGCCGGCGGCCATGGCAGCTGCAACAGCTATTTCAGCGAAGCCGCCTTTGCCGATAACGGGCTCAAATTCGGCCCCGTTGCCGGCACCCGCATGGCCTGCGCCCCCGACATCATGGCCCAGGAAGCCGCCCTCTTCGCCGCCCTCGCCGCCACCGCCGGCTACGAGATCAAGGGCAATATCCTCCACCTCAACGACGCCGGCGGCACCGCGCTGGTCGTGCTGCACGCCGCCCAATAGAAAGCTAAAGATGGATTCTGCCGGTCTCATTGATCGCCTGCTCGACGTCATCGAGCAGGACATCGCCCCTGTCACTCAAGCGGGCGTAGCGCGCGGCAACAAGCTGTTCGGAGCGGCCATCCTGCGCAAATCCGATCTCTCGGTCGTCGTGGCCGAAACCAATAACGAGATCGAAAACCCGCTCTGGCATGGCGAAATGCACGCCATCAAGCGCTTCTTCGAACTCCCCGCCGACCAGCGCCCCGACACCAAGGATTGCCTCTTCCTCGCCACCCACGAGCCCTGCTCGCTCTGCCTCTCGGGCATCACCTGGTCGGGCTTCGACAATTTCTATTTCCTGTTCAGCCACGAAGACAGCCGCGACAGCTTCGCCATCCCCTACGACATCCAGATCCTCAAGGCGGTCTACGCCACTCCCGATCCTGAAACCGGCACCGTCTCCCCTGACCGCCCGCTCTACAACGCCACCAACCAATATTGGACCAGCCACAACATCGCCCGCATGATCGCGGGCCTCGACCGTGGCCACCGCGAAACCCTGCTGGCCCGCTTCGACGACGTGAACGCCCTCTATGCCGATCTCTCCGCGGCATACCAGAAGGACAAGGGCAACAAAGGCATTCCGCTGGCCTGAGGGAGGAACAACACTCCCCACATACCAGCCATGCCGAACCAATCGCCGCACCATGCGTTGATGCTTCAGAATTGTTCCCTTCCGAGGCACGTCATGTCCCAGATCGACCAGGTAGAGCCGCACGCCATCCCGCGTCTGGCCATCTTCACCGACTTCGACGGCACATTGGTCGAGCTGGCCGAAACGCCCGACGGCATCGATGTTCCCGTATCGCTGGCCCATCAGCTTGAGCGCACCGCGCGCGAACTCGATAGCGCCTTTGCCGTGCTCACCGGCCGCGAGATCGAGGATATCGATAAATATCTGGCCCCGCTCACGCTGCCTGTCGCCGGCGCCCACGGCACCCAGCGCCGCCGCGCCGACGGCTTCGTTGAAACCGTCGATCCCGCCGCTGTCCTCGCCGCCGAGGAAATCGCCCATGCCATCGAACCACTGATCGAAACCCATCCCGATCTGGTGCTCGAAGCCAAGGAAGGCGCCGTTGCCCTGCATTATCGCCAGGCGCCCGAGCTCGAAGACGTCTGCCGCCACGCCATGGAAGAAGCCGTCAATGGCATTCCCGATTTCACTCTGGTCGCCGGCAAGATGGTGATCGAGGCCCGCCCCCGCAGCATGAGCAAGGGCACCGCGCTGCGCGCCTTCATGCAGGAAGAGCCGTTCCTCGGGCGCCTGCCGATCTTCATCGGCGATGACACCACCGACGAAGACGGCTTCATCGCCGCCCAGGAATTGGGCGGCGTCGGCATCAAGCTGGGCGAGGGGGAAACCTCGGCCCGCATGCGCATCGCCAATGTCGCCTCGGTCCACGCCTTGCTGCAGGGCTTGGGCGACATCGTCGCCCGCGACCGGGAATATGAACGAACGCATTAAAGCGCCCGAACTGCATCCCCTTTGCGGAGCTGCAGTTCGGCGTCTGGACTAAAATAGGGGCAAAAACATATGAGCCGTTTGATCGTCGTTTCCAATCGCACGCCGGGAAAAGGCCCCGCCGCGGGCGGATTGGCTGTTGCCTTGCGCAAGACCCTCAGCGAACGCGAAGGCTTCTGGTTCGGCTGGTCGGGGCGCCTGGTCGAGCAACCCGAGCGCGAGGCGCGCTTCGAGGATATCGATGGCCTCTCCGTCGCCCAGCTCGACCTGACGCGCGATGATCACCACGATTACTATGCCGGGTTTTCCAACTCGATCCTGTGGCCCAGCTTCCACCTGCGGCTCGATCTCGCCACCATCGAGGCCCATTGGTATGAGGGCTATCGCCGCGTCAATGTACAATTCGCCCGCGCCCTGCTGCCCCTGCTCAAGCCCGATGACGTCATCTGGGTGCATGATTATCACCTGATCCCGCTGGCCAGCGAATTGCGCAACCTGGGCGCCCGCAACCGCATCGGATTTTACCTCCACATCCCCTTCCCCACCTCCGACGCGCTCTACGCCATCCCCCACCACAATGATCTGATGCGCGACCTGTCGCGCTATGATCTGGTCGGCATGCAGGCCAGGCGCGATGTCGCCGCCTTCACCGAATTCGCCGATCACCAATCGCCCTCCTCGCTCTCGGGCAATCCGCTCAAAACGGTGGATTTCAGCCGCACGGAAGTGGATTCCTTCCCCATCGGCTCGGACCCCCACGCCTTTGCCAAGCTCTCGGTCAGCCCCGCCGCGACCAAGATGGTCAAGCGCATGGAGCGCGTGCTGCGCGAGCAGAAGCTGATCCTAGGCGTCGACCGGCTCGACTATTCCAAGGGCCTGCCGCAACGCGTCGAAGCCTATGAAAAGCTGCTCGCCAACAATGCCCGCTTCCGCCGCCATGTGCACATGCTGCAGGTGGCGCCGCCCTCGCGCGACACCATCAAGGAATATCAGGAAACCAGCGACGCCCTCGACGCCATGTGCGGCCGCGTCATGGGCCGCTTTGCCGAACCCGATTGGCAACCCCTGACCTATGTCAAACGCGCCTATGGCCAACCCAGCCTTGCCGGGCTCTATCGCCTGGCCAAAGTGGCCCTCGTCACCCCGCTGCGCGACGGCATGAACCTGGTCGCCCACGAATATATCGGCTCGCAAAACCCCGCCGATCCGGGCGTCCTGGTCTTGTCGCGCTTTGCCGGCGCCGCCGAGATTTTCGATGGCGCCATCGAGGTCAATCCTTTCGACACCGACGAAACCGCCGAAGCCCTGCGCATCGCGCTGGACATGCCGCTCGACGAACGCATCGCCCGCTGGACCTCACTCATGGCAGCCGCCCGCGAACACAATGTCGAAGCCTGGGCCGCCCGCTTCCTCGACCGCCTCGCCCCCGCCACTACCGCCGGCAGCGGCACCAGGGATATTCTCTATCTTGCATCGGTAGCGTGATCGAAAGAGACCCCAGCCCTACCCCGAAATCCAGGGGCTCCCCGAAGCCTCCAGCAGCGTCACCAGCACCCCATTCATCGGCGTCGGAATCCCGTGCTTGCGGCCCAGCCGCACGATCACCCCATTGCGGGCGTCCACCTCGAGCTGGTGACCAGCCAGCCGGTCGGCGTGGAAGGAGCCGGCCACGGCGCCCTCCCGCATGGCCTTTGCCGCTTCGACCGCATTGTCGATGACCGATTGCGGGATCGTCGCCCCCTCGGCCCGTCCCACCGCCGCGCATTCTTCCACCACGCCCCGCACAATGCTTTCGAGCGCCGCGTTCCACACCGGCCCCGTCGCCCGCAGGGTCAGCGTCGGCACGATGGTGTGGCTATTGCCGGTCAGCTTGATCCACAGCTGCGATGTAAAATCCTCATGCGCCGCCGCTTCGATCTCGGTCTTGGCAAACAGCGCCGCGAAAGCCTGCCCATTCGGTCCTGCCGGCACCGCGATAATGCCATGCCGGTGCTGCACGATCTGCCCCGGCGCATTGCGCACGGCCGGCAGGTTGATCATCACCGGCACGATCGTCTGGGTGGGTACTAGATGGGCGAACAGCTGCACATGTTCAACACCATTCTGCACGATCGCCACGCGCGTCTGCGGCCCCGCCAGCCGTTCGAGCCAGGGCCCTGTGGCATCGGCATCATAGGTCTTGGTGCAAACCAGAACCCAATCGACGAGCCCGGCCTGGAACGGATCGGTAAGAATCTCGGGCTGGGCCGTGATCACGCCTTCTGGCGTTTCGACCCGCAATCCGTCAAACGGTGTCCGTGCGCAGACCGTCACCGAATGCGCCGCATCCTGCGCCAGCCACGCGGCCAGCGTCCCCCCGATCGCGCCCGGTCCGATAATGGCGATCCTCGTCATGGCTGTCTCCAAAAGCAAAAGGGCGGCCACTGGGGCCGCCCTCTTCATATCCGATTCCGTGCTGTTTATGCGCGGCCGCGCTGGCGATCCACATTGGAGCGGCCATTGGTGCGGGCTGCATCCTTCTGGGCCTTGCCCCAGCGCTGCTTCTTGGCGTCTGGCTTGGCGCCGATCGGCTTGCCGGTTTCAAGATCGCGGCGCACGCGATTGACCTGGCCTTCAGGCCGGGCAGCGCGAGGCGCCTCGGCCGGACGGGTGCGGGCCGCTTCCACCGGACGCGTGCGAGCGCCTTCAGCAGGACGCGCACGCGGCGTTTCCGACGGCTGGTGATGGGGCTGGCTCTTGCCCTCATTGGAGAATTCGGCAAAGGGACGACGCTCGGCAGGCGAACGACGATCCACCTGCTGGCGCGGGTTCTTGGCCGAACGCGGGCCAGGACGGCCACCAGAGGGCTTCTTGTAAGCCGAACGCGGTGCTTCATTGACGCCGGTATCATTGCCCAGATGCAGGTCACCCGACACCGGCAGCGTGCGGCGGATCAGGCGTTCCACATCGCGCAGCTTGCCGCGCTCGGTGCCATCGCACAGGGTGATGGCAATGCCCGAAGCCCCGTTACGGCCGGTGCGGCCAATACGGTGCACATAGTTTTCCGGGTCATCAGGCAGCTCGTAATTCACCACATGGGTGATGCCGGGCACGTCGATACCGCGGGCGGCAATATCGGTCGCCACCAGAATACGGACATCGCCGGAGGAGAAGCCCTTGAGCGCATTCTGGCGCGCATTCTGGCTCTTATTGCCGTGGATCGCTGCGGCCTTGTGGCCATCGAGATCGAGATTCTTGGCGACGCGGTCGGCGCCATGCTTGGTGCGCGAGAAAATGATCACGCGTTCCATGTTTTCGGTTTCGCTGGCCAGCAGCTCATTGAGCACGCCGCGCTTGGCCTTGGCGCCAGACAGGATCACGCGCTGGTCGATCTTGACCACGGTGGAGCCGGCAACCGAAGCGTCAACCCGCACCGGATCATTCAGCAGGCCCTTGGCGAGATCCGCGATCTCAGGCGCCATCGTGGCGGAGAACAGCATGGTCTGGCGGCGCTGGCCGATGGCCTTGGCAATGTGCTTGACCGGGGCGATGAAGCCCATGTCGAGCATGCGATCGGCCTCGTCGAGCACCAGCCAACGGGTTTCGTTCAGCTTGATCTTGCCGTCATCCATCAGGTCCTTGAGACGACCGGGGGTAGCAACAACAACGTCGACACCCTTGGCAATCTTCTGCACCTGGTGGTAGCGCGACACGCCGCCCAGCACGAGCACGGTCGACAGCGCCATCTTGGAGCCGGCAAATTTGCGGATGTTCTCGTCGATCTGCACGGCCAGTTCACGCGTCGGCGCCAGGATCAGCGCGCGGGTGGTCATCGGCCGGGCCTTGCCGGTCAGGGTCAGCAGACCCGCCAGGATCGGCAGGCCGAAAGCAGCGGTCTTGCCCGAACCGGTCTGGGCAATGCCCATCAGGTCCTTGCCTTCCAGCAGCTTGGGAATGGCCTGGGCCTGGATCTTGGTGGGCACGGTGAAACCGCCAGCGGTCAGGCTGTCGGTCAGAACGGCGGGAAGGCCGAGAGAAGTAAAATCAGTCAATGTTTAGTCTTTCTGCGCATCAAGCGCATGGCGGCGCGCAGAACAATGCAGCGCGCATGTCGCCAGCCGCACCTGCGGTGGCGAGGGTCAACAAACGCAATCGGGCGATAAAAGGGAGATATCGCGCGGGTGCTGGCTCGAACCCGGACATACTGTTTCCGGGCTGACTTCGCCGCTCACCGCTAGGATCGATAAGAAGAGAAGTCCGTCGCTGATAGGCTTGCTGGCAATGTCCAGCCGCGACGATACTGCCTAAATGGGGGAAGAGGGATGAAATAGCAAGGCAATTCGTGTTTTGCGGATGCATGGCGGGGTTGCGTATGCGGGATTGGGGCTCTCGTTACCCCTGTCCTTCCCACAGGAGGAGTGTTTACTCTGGGCGCATTCAAGAATGCGGTGTCATTCCGGCGCAGGCCGGAATCCATGTCCGTGGCGATCCGCACCAGCGCCGGGATAGCCTTCAGCATGGATTCCGGCCTGCGCCGGAATGACACCGCGGGTGGGGGTAACGAGAGCCACAGCGCCAAGGCACTCCCCCTTCAAATCCCGCCATACCAATCATACCCATTATCCGGCCAATACCCGCCCTTGCCCTGCCCGAACGGCGACAGGTCATCCACCAGCTCGATCGTGTGCACATATTTAGGCTGCTTATAGCCCAGCGCCCGCTCGATCCGCACCCGGATCGGCGCGCCATTGGCCACCGGCAGGGTCTGGTCATTCAGCCCATAGGCCAAAATAGTCTGCGGATGGTACGCGTCGATCAGGTCCGAACTCTCATAATAGAGAATGTCGCCAGCCAGCGACGTCTGGATATTGTCGTAGCAGTGATAGACGCAGAACCGCGCCTCCGGCTTCACCCGCGCCATGTCCAGCACCGCCCCCAGCCGCGTACCGGTCCACTTGGCGATACAACTCCAGCCCTCCACGCAATCATGCCGCGTGATCTGGCTGCGCGCCGGCATATTGCGCAATTCGGCCAGCGAGAAGCTGACTTCCTGCTCCACCATGCCCTTGATGGTCAGCTTGTAATTGGCAAAATCCGCCGCCCGCAGCGCGGAATATTCCGCCGTGCTCGGATTGGTCGAACCATTGGGCCGCTGGCCCTGGCGGATTTCGCTGGGCGAATATTCCCGCGCCAGCGTCTGCGCCCCGATCAGCCGCCGCTGCACCTGATAGGTCAGCACATTGGCCTGTTCGAGCACCGCCCTTACCTGATTATCCCGCTGCCCCAAAAAGTCGAACTGGTCACACCCCGACAGGATCAACCCCGACCCAGCCGCAGCCGAGGCGCCCAGAAACTTGCGGCGATTGAGCTTGAACCCGCTCATGGCTTGTCTCCTCCGCTGGCCGGCGTGCCGGGGCTGGCGCGATACCAACCGGTAATCATCGAGCGCAGCTCATTGAGTGGTCCGGCCGCCAGCACCATGGCGATATGGATGATGAAGAACCCCACCAGCAGCACCATGACCACGAAATGGATCGTCCGCGCCGTCTGCCGCCCGCCAAAAATATCGAGCAGGAAGGGCGCAATGGAATTCATGCCCGGCGACATGGTCAGCCCCGTCAAAACGATCAACGGGAAGAGAACGAAGAACACCCCGAAATAGCTCAGCTTCTGCAGCGGCCCATAGCTGCGGCCATGGTGAAACCGCAGCCGCGCATGATCAGCCACATCCTTGGGCACCCCTTTGAGATCGTCACCCACCGGCACGATATCGCGGCGAATATGCCCATTGATGAAGCTGGCCAGAAACCAGACGAACATGGTGAAAACGAACACCCAGCCAAAAAAGAAATGCACCACCCGCCCCGTCGCCAGATCGCGATAGGAGGGAATGGTCACAGCACCGGGGAACGCCGTGAATTGCGGCTGCTCCGCCGACCCGCTCATGCCCAGCACGCCCGTCGTGTCGAATGTCTGCCCGAACAAAGTCGTCTGCCCACGCGCCCCAGCATCGGTGTTAACCGCGCCGATCTCGAGCACCGCATTGTCGAACTCAAAGCCCGATTGCTGCCCGATATACAGCGCGGGATGCGCATTGAAGATCTGCAATCCCGACAGCAGCAGGACGAACAGGCAGATGGCCCATAGCCAATGGGTCACCCGCGTCCAGATCGATTGGCGATAGATCAGTGGGCCTTTGCCCGCCCGATCCGAAATTGTCTGCTCGCTCATCCATACCCCTCCGCGCAGCTGCCCCGCGCAGTCCGTAGCAACGGTACCGCGCGGGGAAAGCGTCGAACATCACTTAAACGTTATTGCGCAGCTGGCGCCATGGCACCGGTTTCCATGCCCATCGACTTCATGGCGCCCATCACGTCCATGCCCTGGTGCAATCCGTGACAGGCCGCCATCGCCGCCTGCATGGCTTCGGGGAAGGTCATGGTCGCGGCCTGTTCGTTACACAGCTTATAGTCTGCGTCGCTGATCGGCGTCATCGGACCCATGGCATCTGCCGGAGCCATGGCGCCCATAGCACCTGCCGGAGCCATAGCGCCGCCCGCCGGAGCCATGGCGTCCTCGGCAAAGCTTGGCACTGCGGCAAAGGTGAAGGCGGCAATAGCCGCGAGGGAAAGTGTACGCAGAGTGTGTGTCACGAGCTGTCTCCAGAATTTTGACCACGCCCCATCGCGCGGTTCATGCCTGCCATTCGCCATGTCTGGTCCCGACGTTACGCGGTCACTCCGTCGTGATTCCGAATTCTGCATTCCTTAGTGCCGTTGCCGATGTAACAATACGGCCCAAGGGAGCGAATGAATGGGCAATGCAGACTGATCCCACCGAGATGCGATTGCGCAGCCTGATGCTCGCTTCGCTTGACGGCGATGCTGCGGCCTATCGGTCGCTGCTGGCCGAACTCGGCCGTCATCTGCGCCCCTATTTCACCCGGCGGCTCACCCCCGCCTTTGCCGCGCACGCGGAGGATCTCGTGCAGGAGACCCTGCTGGCCATTCACGCCCGCCGCCTGACCTATGATCGCAACCGGCCCTTCACGGCATGGCTGCATGCGGTGGCGCACCACAAATTCGTCGATCATGTGCGCCGCCAGTCGATCCGTCTGACCGTGCCGCTCGAGGACGACGCCCCGATTATCGCCCATGACGACAGCGCCGACGCCCTCGCCCGCCGCGATCTCAACGTGGTGCTGGAAACCGTCCCCGCCCGCACCAGCGATCTCATTTATCGCACCAAGGTCGATGGCGCCTCCGTCGCCGAGGCCGCCGCCGCCCACGGCATGACCGAAACGGCCGCCAAGGTGTCCATCCATCGCGGGCTCAAGGCCCTCGCCATGCGCTTTGCGGGAGGTCCGAAATGACCGACGAGCTGATCGCCCGCCTCGCCGCCGACCTCAAGCCCGTGCGCCGCACGGCCATACAGCGTCTGCTGCTCGGCGCCGTCCTGCTGAGCGGCATCATCGCCATCCTCGCCATGGTCATGTGGCTGGGCATGCGCCCGGACATGGACACCGCGCCGGGCACGATGATGTTCTGGAGCAAGTTCACCTATACGCTGGCACTCGCCGTGTTCGGCTTCTGCGCCACGCTGGTATTGGCCCGGCCCGATGGCCGCACCCGCTGGCCCTGGCTGGCGGCGCTGGCTCTACTGGGCCTGTTGCTCGTCGGCGCGGTATTCCAGCTCGCCCGCGCCGAACCCGGCGAGATGATGCCGCTGATTGTGGGCGGCACCTCCCTGGTCTGCCCATGGCGCATTGTGGTGCTGTCACTGCCGGTGCTGTTAGCCGCCATCTTCGTGCTGCGCCGCCTGGCGCCGGCCAATCCGACCTTGGCTGGCTTTGCCGCCGGTATCATGGCCGGCGGCACCGGCGCCTGGGTCTATTCCTTCGCCTGCGCCGAAAACGGCATGATGTTCGTGGCGCTGTTCTACACGCTGGGCATTGTGCTGGTCGGCGGCCTGGGCGCGCTACTCGGACGCTTCCTGCTGCGTTGGTAGAGCACTACTCCTCGCGCGCCGCCCAGTTCATGCCCCGGCGCAGGATCGTCGCCATTTCTGGCACGTCGAATTCCTTTGCCGAATGGCCGAGCGTCGAATGAAACACCCGCCCCGCTCCATGCCGGCGCTTCCACACCACGGGCATCACCACCCCATCGATCCACGGCGCATGTTCACCGGTAAACGTCGTGGTCGCCAGTACCTCGTTGGAGGGATCGACATGCATGTAATATTGCTCGGACGTATAGGGAAATGAGCTGATCCCGGCCATGATCGGATCGTCCGGCTTGGTCACATCCACCTTGAAATCGATGATATTGCCGGGATGAGCCACCCATTGCCCGCCCACCATGAATTGATAATCCACCGCCTCGCGGAACGCGTCGCTCATCCCGCCATGGTGCCCCGCCAGACCCACGCCGCCTTCCACCGCCTTGGTCAGGTTCGCCACCTCTTCGGCCGCGATCTTGCTCATCGTGTAGATCGGAATGATCAGCGACAGATCGTGGATCGACGGATCGGCAAAGGCGCTGGTTTCGGTGGCGGTGCGCACCGAATAGCCATCCTCGTGCAGCCAACGGCGATAGATGGCCGCGCATTCCTCCGGATCATGGCCTTCCCAGCCGCCATAGACAATCAAAGCACTCCGCATAGCCAATTCCCCGCAAATCAAAACGCGGCGGAGCTTATCGCAATGCGTTCTGATTGGAACCCTCGGCAACGCCGCCGAAAATTGACCAAAAGGTCCACTTTCGCCCGTCACGAAGACCTGTTTAACTGCTCTCTCATCGCGGCCGGCGGGAAGGCGGTCGCGGGGTCGCCGTCAAAAGCAATCAAAGGGACAACAGGGATGAAAAAGCTACTTCTGGGCGCCACGGCGCTAACCCTCTGCGCCGGTTTTTCCAGCGCGGCCTATGCCGATTTCACGCTCAATATCTTGCACATCAACGATTTCCACTCCCGGTTCGACCCGATCACCGGCACCGATTCCAATTGCGACGCCGAAACCGACGCCGCCGGGGAATGCTTTGGCGGCATTGCGCGCCTCAAGACCATTATCGATGACACCCGCGCCAAATACGCCGCCGGCAATTCGCTGCTGCTCTCGGCCGGCGACAATTTCCAGGGCTCGCTCTATTACACCACCTACAAGTCCAAGGTCGTCTCCGACTTCTTCAACCAGATGGGCTTTGACGTGGTCGCCACCGGCAATCACGAATTCGACGATGGCCCCGAAGAATTCCTCAAATTCATCGAAGCGGCCAAATTCCCCATCATTGGCGGCAATTTCGACGTCAGCCGCGATGAAAACCTGCGCGGCAAGATCAAGGGCTCCTTCGTCATCGAAGTGGGCGGCGAAAAGATCGGCATTATCGGCGCCACCACCGAGGACACGCCCGATATCGCCTCGCCCGGCCCCAATATCGAATTCACCGACGTGATCCAATATGTGCGCGGCGCCTCCGAAGCGCTCGACGCCGCCGGCGTCAACAAGATCATCCTGCTCAGCCATATCGGCTACACGGTAGACCAGCAGGTCGCCGCCGCCCTGCCGCTGGTGGACGTGATCGTGGGCGGGCATTCCCATACCCTGCTCTCCAACACCGCCGAGGGCGCTGCCGGCCCCTATCCCACCATGGTCACCAATCCCGAGGGCGTCGAAGTCCCCGTGGTGCAGGCCAACCAATACGGCAAATATCTGGGCGATATCGCCATCACCTGGGACGACAATGGCGTGGTCACCAAGGCCGAGGGCGAACCCTTCCTGATCGACGCTTCGGTCAAGGGCAATGAGGACTTCAAGGGTCAATTGGCCGAACTGGCCGGCCCGATCGAAGAGGCCATGGGCGAGGTCATCGGCTCCGCCACCGCCCCGCTCGAAGGTTCCCGCGAAGTCTGCCGCGCCATGGAATGCTCGATGGGCAATCTGCTTGCCGACGCCATTCTTGACCGTGTCGCCGACCAGGGCGCCACCATCGCCTTCCAGAATGGCGGCGGCATCCGCGCCTCCATCGATGCCGGCGAAATCACCGTGGGCGATGTCATCACCGTGCTGCCCTTCTCCAACACGCTGGCCACCGTGCAGGTCTCGGGCGGCGACGTCATCGAAGCGCTCGAAAACGGCGTCAGCGATGTCGAAAACGGCGCCGGCCGCTTCGCCCAGGTATCAGGCCTCAAATATTCCTTCGACCTCAAGCAACCCGCCGGCAGCCGCGTCAGCGACGTGCAGGTCAAGGATGGCGACGCCTGGGTGCCGATCGACGAAGAGGCCAACTACACCGTGGTCACCAACAATTACGTCCGCGGCGGCGGCGACGGCTACGAAGCCTTCGCCAACGGCGAAAACCCCTACGATTTCGGCCCCCCGCTCGAAGAAGTCGTCGCCGACTACATCGCCAAACTGGGCGGCGAATACACCCCTTACACCGACGGCCGCATCACCGAAATCAAGTAGGTTTCGTGGTTATGAACGAGGAAGGGGCACCCATTGGGTGCCCCTTTTTATTAGCCAGCTGAGACGCCCTCCCCTCTCCCCTTGAGGGAGAGGGACCGATCATTCTTCGTTCAGAAGAATGATCAGGGTGAGGGGTGCTGCACCCGCCCATCGCTTCAATGCTCGCCCCCAACCACAATGTCATCCCCGCGAAAGCGGGGACCTCTGTTTGCTTGGAGAGCCCGGGAAACGGAGGTTTCCGCTTTCGCGGGAATGACACCGTGGGGTGGGTAAATTGCCACTAAACCCGCTTTGCCAACTGCCCCCAGGCCAAAAGAATAATCACCGCGCCCACAATGGCCCCGATGAAATTGGCGCCATCGCCGGGCCCATACCAGCCCATGGCCTGCCCCAGCCACGTCGCCAGCACCGAGCCGACAATGCCCAGCACTGTGGTCAGAATAAACCCGCTCGGCTTGCGATCCCCCGGCGTAATCCACTTGGCAATCAGCCCCGCAAAAAACCCGATGATAATGGCCCAGACAATACTCATGACGACGCTCCATATTTGGCTAGGAGCATAAGTTGTATGAACGGGCTCCGGTTGCAAGATGGGGAGTCTGCCGCAAAGGAAAGGGTCAGAGCCGATCCGCCTCCCTCCCCCTTTTGAGGGGCAGTGTTCACCCCGCACGCGTTCAAGAATGCGGTGTCATCCCGGCGCAGGCCGGGATCCATGCTGAAGGCTATCCGAACGCCCTATGCGCGGAGAGAACACAGCATGGATTCCGGCCTGCGCCGGAATGACGCCGTGGTTGGGATGAGATGAACAATTCCCTTGAGGAAGGAACTGGCTCTGGCCCCTCACCTCATCGAGAACCGACCCCTCAAACCTTATGCTCGCTCCGGTCCCGGTCCGTCACCACCGCCAGGTCCAGCACCTTCTGGATATTGGTGGCGTGCCGGAAGCTGGGCTCGAGATTCTTCCCCGCCCGCACCGCTTCCACGAACCGCATGTAATTGGTCGGCACAGTATCGACCTCGACCTCGGTCCAGGTGCCGGTTTCGGCATCCGCGCCGAGGCAGGTGAACAGCTTGGACCAATCGTGCCGGTGCTGCACTTCCACCGACCCCAGCTCGCCATAAACGCGCAGCCGCAATTCGTTGAAATGCCCGGTGGCCCAACGCGTGGCGTGGATCACGCCCAGCGCGCCGTTTTCCAGCTGTGCCGTCATGGCAAAGCTGTCATTAGCGTCCAGGTCATATTCCCCGATACGGTTATTCTCGGCCTTGTCGAACGTTTCCAGGCGGCAGAACACCTTGGAAAAATCGCTGCCCGCCCCATAGGCCGCAAAATCGAGAATATGCACGCCGATATCGCCCAAAACGCCATTGGAGCCGTGCTTTTTGCTCAGCCGCCACAGCCACTGGCTCTCGGTGCGCCAATCGCCCCAGGCTTTGCTCACCAACCAGCTCTGGAGGTAACTCGCCTCGAAATGCTTGACCTTGCCGACGGCGCCCGAAGCCACGATTTCGCGCGCCTTCTGCAATTGGCTGACATTGCGATAGGTCAGGTTGACCATGTTGACCAGCCCAAGCCGTTCGGCCGTCTCGGTCATTTCCATGGCCTTGGCATGGTCGGTCGCCAGCGGCTTTTCGCAGAACACGTGCTTGCCGCCCTTGAGCGCGGCCATGGTCGTCGGATGGTGCACGCTATCGGGCGTCACATTGGCCACCGCGTCGAATTCGCCCCAGGCGAGCGCCGCGTCGAGCGAGCCAAAGCTGCGCTCCATATTATGCGCCGCGCAGAACGCCTCGACCCGCGCCGGGTCCACGTCCACGCCACCCGCCAGGGTCACGCCCTCGATGGCAGCAAAATGCTTGGCATGTTGATTGGCCATGCCGCCGGTACCCAGAATGAGCAACCGCATCTTCGTTATTCCTTGATGGATCACCGCGGTGATCGCTGAGTCACTATCAATTCACCAGGTCATTCCCGCGAAAGCGGGAACCCCTGTTTGACTGCGCCATCGCACAACGGAGGTTCCCGCTTTCGCGGGAATGACCCAGTGGTAGATAACGGCGTCTGGCGCTCTGTTATTTAAAGCCTTCTTCGCGGCCGTGGTGCAATTTCGGCCCGCGTTCCACGATCTTTTCGATCGCCTCATCCACCGGCGTATTCGGCGCATCCAGCAATTGCGGGAACTGATTGGCGTTATACGCCCAGTTGACCGCATTGCGCAGCACCAGGCCGACCGTGTCGTCATGATAGGTCGGATAGGTTTCGTGGCCGGGGCGGAAGTAGAAAATATTGCCCGCGCCGCGGCGATAGGTCAGGCCCGAGCGGAACACTTCCCCGCCCTGGAACCAGGAAACGAACACGGTTTCCAGCGGCTCAGGCACGCTGAAGGGCTCGCCATACATTTCTTCCATTTCGAGTTCGAAATAGGCCGGCAGGCCCTTGGCGATCGGGTGGCCTGGATTGGTGACCCACAGCCGCTCGCGCTCACCGGCTTCCCGCCAATGCAGCGCGCAGGGCGAACCCATCAGGCGCTTGAAAATCTTGGAGAAATGGCCCGAATGCAGCACGATCAGGCCCATGCCCTCCCAGACCCGCTTGGCAATGCGCTCGACGATCTCGTCCTTCACCTCGCCATGCGCCGCATGGCCCCACCACACCAGCACATCGGTCTCGGCCAGCGCCTCGACACTGCAGCCATGCTCGGGCTCCTGCAGCGTCGTGGTCTTGGTCACGATATTGCTGTCGCTCGACAGCAGCTTGGCGATCTGGTTGTGCATGCCGGTGGGATAATTGTCGGCCACGATCTTGTTCTTCTGCTCGTGGACATTTTCACCCCACACCAGGGTACGGATCGGCATTTGTAGTCTCCTAAAAGTCCGGGTCGCTGGTGCGGACCCGATGGTTTGGCTTGACCCTGCGTCATTCCCGCGAAAGCGGGAACCCCTGTTTGCCGAAACGGAGGTTCCCGCTTTCGCGGGAATGACGCAGCAGTGGATGGAAAAAGGTCGGACTTCTATCCGGCCTTTTTATGATTCAGGCGAGCGGCTTGCCCGCGCCGTCAAAGCGGTGGATTTTGTCGTCCATCGGCGAAATGTGGACCACGTCGCCGCTGTGATAGGTGTTGGCCCCATCGAGCCGCACCACGACCGGCTCCTCGGTGCCCATTTCCAGATAAACATAACTATCCGCGCCCAGGTTTTCCGTATGGATCACCGTACCGCTCCAGGTGCCATTGTCCGGCACGATGGTAATGTGTTCGCCGCGAATACCCACCGTGTCGGCGCCGAAGGAAGCGGCCTTTTCGCCGGAGATGAAATTCATCTTGGGGCTACCGATAAAGCCGGCCACGAACACCGAATTGGGCTTTTCATAAAGCTCCATCGGCGTGCCGACCTGCTCGATCACCCCGTCGCGCAGCACGCAGATACGGTCGGCCAGCGTCATGGCCTCCACCTGATCATGCGTCACATAGATCATGGTGACGTTGTTCATGCTCTCATGCAGCTTGGCGATTTCGATCCGGGTCGCCACACGCAAAGCCGCGTCGAGGTTCGACAGCGGCTCGTCGAACAGGAACACTTTGGGGTCGCGCGTAATGGCGCGGCCAATGGCCACGCGCTGGCGCTGCCCGCCCGACAGCTGCTTGGGCAGCCGGTCCAGATATTGCCGGATCTGCAGCATGTCGGCGGCCTTTTCCACCCGCTGGCGGATCTCTTCCTTGCCATGGCCCTTTTCGAGCGTTAGCCCGAACGCCATATTTTCGTAGACCGTCATATGCGGATAAAGCGCGTAGGACTGGAACACCATGGCGATGCCCCGCTTGGACGGCGCCAGTGCGTTGACCAGTTTGCCGTCAAACAGCATTTCGCCCGAGGTAATGTCCTCCAGCCCCGAAATCAGCCTGAGAAGCGTAGATTTGCCGCAACCCGAAGGGCCGACGAACACCATGAATTCGCCGGAGCGGACCTCCAGGTCCACCCCCTTGATGACTTCCACCGCGCCAAAGGCCTTGCGGATTTTGCGAAGCTCGATGCTTGCCATTGTTTTTCTCCCTAACCCTTGACGCCGCCGGCCGTCAGGCCAGACACGATCTTGCGCTGGAAGATCAGAACCAGGATCACCAGCGGCACGGTAACGATGACCGAGGCAGCCATGATCAGGCCCCACGGCGTTTCATATTGCGACCCACCCGACAGCAGCGCGATGGCCACCGGCACGGTGCGGGTATTGTTGGACGAGGTGAAGGTCAGCGCGAACAGGAACTCGTTCCACGCCCCGATAAAGGCGAGCAGCCCCGTGGTCACCAAAGCCGGCCACATCAGCGGCAGGAAGACGCGGGTGATGATCACCCAGGGCGAGGCCCCATCGACAATGGCCGCTTCCTCGATCTCCACTGGCAGGTCCCGCATGAAGGTGGTCAGGACCCACACGGTAAAGGGCAGCGTAAAGATGGTGTAGGAGAAGATCAGCGCCCAGGGCGTATTGTAGATACCCAGCGCACGGATCACCTCGAACAGCCCCGCCAGCACCGCGATCTGCGGGAACATCGACACGGCCAGGATCGTCATCAGCAACAGGCTCCGGCCCCGGAACCGCACCCGGCTCAGCGCAAACGCAGCCGTCACCGCCAGGAACAGCGCCAACAGCACCGTAACCGACGCCACGAAGATGGAGTTCAGCAGGTTACGCGGGAAGCTGCCGGTATTGAGCACCGCCAGGTAATTGTTCCAGCTGAACGAGGTGGGCCAATAGGTGATGCGGAACAGATCCGTACCCGATTTGAAGCTGGTCAGGATCGCGTAGTAGAACGGGAACACCGACACCACGACGATGAACACCACCAGCGCATAGAACAGCACCGTCTTGGTGAGGCCCCATAGATTGAGCGTGCCAACCATTAGCGGTCTCCCCCGTCGAAATTCACCTTGCCCAGCCAGATATAGAGGATGGTGAAGGCGGCGATGATCAGGAACAGCAGCGTCGATTGCGCCGAGCCATAGGCGAACTTGTCGAAATCGAACAGGTTCTCCCGCGCCAGCACACTCATCGTCTTGGTCGCCGCGCTATTGGGCGTCAGCACATAGATCAGGTCGAAAATGCGCAACGCATCGAGCACGCGGAAGATGATCGCCACCATCAGCGCCGGCCGCACCAGCGGCAGCGTGATCTTGAAGAACTGCTTGATGGGATGCACGCCATCGATTTCGGCGGCCTCATAGATATCCTTGGGGATCATCTGCAATCCGGCCAGGATCAGCAGCGCCATGAACGGCGTGGTCTTCCAGATATCCACCACCAGCACCGCGGTCATCGCCGTCTCCGCCGTAGCGGTCCAGGCGACCTTCTGGCTGAGCAGACCCAGCCGCATCCCCAGATCGTTGAGAATGCCGAACTGGTCGTTCAGCATCCAGCTCCACATGCGGGCCGAAACGATGGTGGGGATAGCCCAGGGAATGAGAATGGCCGCCCGCACCAGGCCGCGTCCCTTGAATTCGGCATTCAGCACCAGGGCGACGATCATGCCCAGCACGGTCTCCCACAGCACCGACCAGAACGCGAAGCGCACCGTGTTCCACACCGCATTCCACCAGGCCGGATCGACCAGCAGGCCCCGGTAGATGGTGCGGCCGCTATCGAGCGTGCGCCAGCTCAGGTAATTGGTAAAGCCCACCCATTCCGCGCCATAAAGATTGGTCAGCGAGGCATCGGTGAACGAAAAATAGATCGAGCGAAGCAGCGGCCAGCCGGCCACCACAGCCAGCGCGATCATCATGGGCAGCAGGAACCAGCGCGCGGCGCGCACCCTCTGCTGCATCAATTCGGATTTGATCTTGGGCCGGCCCACGCTGGCCGCGGACGCGATGGTATCGGTAGCCATCCACTACTCCTCCCGTTTCTCTGGGTCCTTCAGCGGCACGGGCGGCGGGGCAAACCGCCGTCCGTGCCATGGCGCTATCGGGAGGTCTTACCAGGCGTCGCCCTTGAGGTCGGACAGGTCGGCCTCGAGAACTTCGAGGTTCTCGGCGGCAGTGCCATTGCCCGACAGGGTATTGTGGACGGCGCTCCAGAACAGCGAGGACACTTCGTTATACTTCACCTTCGTGGGCGCGGACGGACGCGGCACCGCATTCTGGAAGATCTCTTTCCAGTTGGCCATGAAGGGCGAAGCCTTCAGCACGTCGGCGTCATCATAGAGCGCTTCGATCGTGGGGAGGTTGGACTGGTTGATCGCGCGTTCCTTCTGCACTTCGGGCGAAGCCAGGAACAAAGCGAGCTTGATCGCCTCTTCCGGGTCCGGCGAATACTTGGAAACCGCGACATTCCAGCCGCCCAGCGTTGCCGCCGAGCCCGCGCCTTCGCCTTCACCGGCGGGAAGCGGCGCCACGTCGAACTTGCCCTTCACGGCGGAATCGTCACCACCGCTCAGTGCATAGGCATAGGGCCAGTTGCGCATGAACACCGAATTGCCCAGCTGCCACACGCCGCGGCTTTCTTCTTCCTGATAGGCCAGATTGCCTTCCGGCGAGATCGTGCCGATCCAGGTCGCCGCACGATCGATGGCGGCCGCAGCCTGCGGATTGTTGATCGAAATCGTGCCATCGGCCTCCACGATCTGCCCGCCGCCGCTGGACTTGACCCATTCCAAGGCGTTGCAGGTCAGCCCTTCATAGGCATTGCCCTGGAACACGAAGCCATACATGTCCGGATTCCCGGCCGTGCGTTCGGCATCCATGATTTCCTTGGCGGTCGCCGCCATTTCGTCCCAGGTGGTGGGCACGGGCTTGCTGTACTTTTCCAGCAGGTCCTTGCGGTAGAACAGCGCCGGCGCGTCGGTAAAGGCCGGCAGGGCAACGAGCTTGCCGTCCACCGTCTGCGACTCGATGATCGATGGGAAATGCGCGCCCACCACATCCTTGGCCGCATCGGTCAGATCGAGAAATTGATCGGCCAGCTGCGGCGCCCAGATCACGTCGGTCTGGTACACGTCGATATCGGTATTGCCGGCGGCGAGCCACAGGCGATATTGCCCGAACTGATCGGAGGTCGACGAGGGCATCGGCACCACGGTGACCTTGTTGCCCGTCTCGGCCTCGAACTTGTCGAGCTGGCTGCGCAGGAATGCCAGGCCATTGCCGGTATCGCCCGACACGATCGACAAGTCGGCCGCCTGGGCCGAGCCCACGACCAGCGTCACGCTCGTCAGCAGACCAACGAGCAGTGTGTTGATTTTCATTACAATCCTCCCGAATGAAACCAGATTCATGAGGAAGCATGCCAACCGGGCCCACGCCTGACGCGCCGCCCAGTCCATTCCTCCCCCGAAAAGCTCTTCGCCAGCGGCTGAACCGCATGATTTTCAAAGCGCTTTGAATGAAAAACAACCAGAGGCCCGGACTTCTGTCAAGCAGCCCCGCGCCAGATTCGCACGACTTTGCGAACTGAAATATATTTATCCGTTATTATTCAATGGGTTGAACCAAGTGAAATGCGTAAGAGGCTTTTAACACCCCAATTTGCTTTGATGTACGCACCTCATCGCAAGACGCGAAAAAATCCACTCTTGCATCAAAATTTGAAATCGCTTTGAATGCCATTGGAGGAGGATCGCAGGAACCGCTGGTCAAAGCGGCCTGCTCGCCCTAAAGCCTATGCGGCTTAAGGCTTTGCGCCGGATTTGTCCGGCCCAGGCTGCCGTATTTTGCCCCGGGCCAGAACGCCAATGAGACTGAAAGACCTCGCCGAACATCTCGGCCTGTCGCAAACCACTGTCAGCCGCGCGCTCAATGGCTATCCCGAGGTCAACGAAGCCACGCGCCTGCGCGTCGCCGAAACCGCCAAGCGGCTGGGCTACCGCCCCAATGCCAGCGCGCTGCGGCTCGCCACCGGCCGCTCGGGCGCCATCGGCATGGTGCTGCGCGGCTCCTATGAATTCGGTCCTCATACCAGCGAATTTCTCGGCGGCATTGGCGAACGCCTGGCCGATGAGGAAATCGATATTCTGCTCACCACCGTCGAGAGCTACGAGGATGAAGTGGCCGCCTATAAGCGCGGCGCTGCCAGCCAGAAAGTGGATGCCTTCATCCTCCATTCCCCCACCCTGCATGACGAACGCGCCGAACTGCTGCTCGATCTCAAAGTGCCCTTCGTGCTGCATGGCCGCACCAATATCGGCAAGCCCGTCGCCTGGCTCGATATCGACAATACCGGCGCCGTCGAGCGCGCCACCAGCCATCTGCTCGATCTGGGCCATCGCCGCATCGCCCTGCTCAATGGCATCAAGGGCCGCACCTTTGCCGAGCACCGCGAAATCGGCTACCTCGCCGCCCTCTCGGCGCGGGGCGTCTCCTTCGATCCCGCCCTGATGGGCAATTCCGTCTTCACCGACGAAATCGCCTTCCGCATGACCCAGGCCATGCTCGAACTGCGCCCCCGCCCCACCGCCTTCCTCGCCGGCTCAATGATGACCGCGCTCGGCATCTTCCGCGCCATCCGCCAGGCCGGCCTTGAGTTGGGCAAAGACGTCTCCATGATCGCCCATGACGACGTCTTCCCCTATCTCAACGCCGACAACATGTACCCCTCCATGTCCACCACCCGCTCCTCCATGCGCCAGGCCGGCACCCGCATGGCCGAACTCATCCTGCAAATCCTCGCCGGCAAACCCATCGAAGACGTGCATGAGCTATGGCCGGTAGAACTGGTGCTGCGCGAGAGTTCAGGCCCGGCGCCCGCGCTCTAAACGCCGCCGACATCCACCCTCCCCCAGTAGACCTCATCCTGAGCTTGTCGAAGGACGAGGTCGTGGCATCCAAGCCTCAACGCGCTCGCCCACCTCCCCACAATGTCATTCCCGCGAAGGCGGGAACCTCTGTTTTTTCTACCACCCGCTAAAAAACAGCGCCCCCTCTCGCCGCAATGACACCGCCATTGCAATGTGCTCAGCTTGCTTGACCGGCTAGGACCAGCACCGAAATGACCCCGCCAACTCTCGACTTCGACGCAACCATAACCCTGGTCACCCAAACCAGCGCCCGTTTCATCGCCATCGACGGCCTGCCCGTCAGCGGCAAGTCAACGCTCGCCGAGCGGCTGGAGCAAACCACCGGCGCCCAAACCATCTCCCTCGATGATTTCGTGCGGCCCGAAGCGGACTGGCGCGGCAAGGTGCTGCCGTCATTCCCCTTCGCCTATATCCGCTACGACGATTTTCTGGCCGCCGTGACCAGCCTCGCACAGCACGGACACTGCACCTACTACCCCTACGACTGGGCAACAGGCCAAGCCAGCGCCACCGCTCGAACCATCACCCGGGATCGGCCCATCATCATCGAAGGCGTGTCATCTCTCCACCCCGCCCTCGCTCCGCTCTACGACCTGCGCCTCTGGGTGCAAAGCGATGCCTCCACCACCCTCACCGCCACACTCGAGCGCGGCGTCGGCGACTGGGAACACGAATGGCGCGACCTGTTCATGCCCAGCGTCGAGCTCTACCTGCAGACCAATCCAAGCATTCGCGCGGATTATCTGATCAAGGGGCGCGGGGCCTGAGGCTGACCGTGGCCACCCACCATGCCATTGACCCTACAATGTCATTCCCGCGAAAGCGGGAACCTCTGTTTACTGACCCACGATGAGCTGCAAAACTCAGCCATGAGCACCCTCGGCCGCTATTTCGTCTACATCCTCGCCAGCCGCAAATATGGTGCGCTCTATATCGGCGTCACCAATGACCTAATCGCCCGCACCTATATCCATCGCGAAGACATCCTGCCCGGCCAATCCTCGCGCTATCCATAATCTGGTCTATTTCGAGTAGCACGACGACATTGATGCGGCGATCACCCGCGAAAAACGCCTCAAGAAATGGCGGCGACAGTGGAAGATCGATCTGATCGAGCAAGCCAATCCAGAGTGGCATGATCTCTATTCGGATTTGCTTGGTTAGCCCTGCGAAACGGAGGTTCCCGCTTTCGCGGGAATGACACCGAGTGGGGGCAGTATCGAGTGAACAATGACACCGAGAGGCTGCGTTTCTGCACCCAAACCACCCTCCCCCACAATGTCATTCCCGCGAAAGCGGGAACCTCTGTTTACAGATACCGGAGTAAGAACAGCGGCCAGGTCACCCCACCCGCAACACATGATTATCAAACGCAAAATCGAACTTCTGCCGGTCCCGCTCCGCCCCCGCCAGCCCGATCATCTCCCCCATCCCACTGGTGGCTACAAACCCCGCGCCATCAGCCGCCAACCCGCAGCCATTGCGCAGCGTCTCAACCAATACCGGCCGCCCGCCTTCGGCGTCGATGGCCACCAGCAGATCCCCCTCCGGCGATGACACCGCAACGCTCGTCCCATCGGCAGAAACCGCAACCGAGCCGACATAATTGCGCAGGTCGCGCAGCGTATCGAGCGGCAATTCGATCAATCTGATCTCGCCATCGGCCGTGGCATAGCCGACCAATTGCGGGCTATCGCTGGGCGCGCCGCGATATTGGCAGCCGAACCACACCCGGCTGCGCGCATCGATCGCCATGTGGCGGATCGAGAGCTGATGTAGCCCCGCATCGAGCCGCAATTGCCCCACCAAATGCCCGTCCCGGCGGTCGACGAAAGCCACCGAAGGGTCCATCGTATCCAGGTTCAACTCGGCCCGGCCATAATCGGGATGGGTCTCGATGCCGCCATTGGCGATAACGAAAGTCACCCCATCAGGCATCAGCAGCATTTCATGCGGCCCCGTGCCATAGGTCGGAAATTCCCCGACACGCTTATAGTCGTCAGTCGCGTCGTAAATGCCGATGACACCCTTGGCCGCCTCGAAATCGCTCTCGGTCGCATAAAGCAGCCGCCCATCCGGCGAGAACACCCCGTGACCAAAAAAGTGCCGCCCCTCGATCGAGGTCAGCGTCACCGGCGCTTCCCGCCCGGCCGGGTCGAACACCAATGCAAACGTCCCCGGCTGGCGCGCAAACACCACGCCGCGCCCCGCCTCGGGACTAATCGTAATGTCATGCCCCCGATCGGGCAGCGCGATCTGCGCGATCAGATCGCCGCGCTCGCCCAGCAGCACCGCGCCATAGCCGCCCGAACTGGTCTGCACCGAGGAGGCAAACACCAGTTCATTCCGCTCCAACGCCACCAATTGCCGCGGCATCAGGCTCGCGGCAAAGCCAACGCCCGCCGCCTTGAGGAAAGCGCGCCGCTGCCACATGCTCAGTCTCCGTCCAGCGAGGAAAACCCGACGCTCAGCCCCAGCGCAGCGGACAATTGCTCGCCCACCAGCGTCTGCAGCGATTGGGTGACGATCACCAGATAAGCCAGCGCCTGCGCCTGTTTGGGATCGGCCACGGCCTCTTCCACCGGCGCATTGACCAGCCCGATCGCCCGCTTGGCATTGGAAAATTCAAAGCGGATCGAATTGTCCAATCCGCTATCCGCCGCCCCACCAATCCGCGCCATGCCCGAAACGCTGAACAGCTGTTCCAACCCCTCCACATTGGCCTGCGCCATCGCCATGGTCAGCCCCGAGCGCCAGAACAAGGCCTGTTTGGGTGCCGCAGCCTTGCCGCCTTGCCCGATGAACGGATTGATCCGCGTATCGCGCAGTCCTTCGATGCCGTGCGAGACCAGCCCGACCAGCGCCTCCACCGCCTCGGTCTTGGTCCGATAATCGGCAAAAGCTTCATTCGGCGCCATCAAATGCGCGGCCGTGCCATCATCAGCATCCCACGCAGCGGAGAGCGCATCGGCAATCTCGGCCACGTTGTCAGCAATAGTCGCCCCATATTGGCAGCGGAACTGCCCCTCAGCTCCCGCCAAAGCCTCCGCCCCAGTGCCAAACAGCACAAACTCCAGCGCCGTAAACCCCTGCACGGCAACGCTCTTGCCCTTGAGCGTCTCGAGCGCCGTGGCGCTCGCATCCTCATCGGCCAGGATCGCCTGCACCTGCCGCAGCGCAATGCCCTTGCGGTCGGGCCAGAACAGCAGCTTGTCGCTGCGATTGCCCTCCATCAGCGGCCCGATCCGCACGAATTCGACCCGCCCATAGGCAGTCGCCGCCTTGCCGAACTGCGCCTGCGCCAGCGCCTGCCCATCCGCCGACGGGTTTTCGCACAGTGCCGCCATAGCATCGACCAGCCCATGCGCCTCGTCGCTCAGATCATCAAAACCCGGCCGGATCACTTCATTGACCGCATCGGCCAGCGCCGCCGTCGTGGTCAGCTTCTGCGCCATGGCCGGCCCGGCACCCAGAAACAGCAGCAGAACAAGCAGCAGACGCATCACAGCGACTCCAGGAAAGCGATCATGTCCTTGCGCGTGGCCGCGTCCATATTGGCAAAGGCATCACGCGCCGCCTGCGCTTCCCCGCCATGCCACAAAATGGCTTCGGTGAGACTCCGCGCCCGCCCATCATGGAGGAAAAACGTGTGCCCCGAAACGGTCTGGGTCAGCCCAATGCCCCACAGCGGAGGCGTGCGCCATTCATAGCCATCCGCCTGCCCCTCGGGCCGATGATCGGCCAGCCCCGCGCCCATATCGTGCAGCAGGAAATCGGCATAGGGCCAGATCAGCTGGAACCGCAGCGCCGGATTTTCCGCATCCCGGCTGGTGACAAATTTTGGATTGTGGCAGCTGGCGCAGCCCGCCCCATAAAACGCCGCCTTGCCGCGCAACACGGCCGGGTCGCCCACATCGCGCCGCAAGGGCACGCCCAGCGTCTGCGAATAAAACGTCACCAGATCCATTACCGGATCAGGCGCTTCCGACACACCCAGCCTCGCCTGCTCGCCCGTGGGCATGGCCAGGCACTCCGCCTGCCGCTCGGTGCAATCGCCATGCGGCTTGTTCACCAAAGGCGTTGAAATCCCGATATCTCCGGCAAACGCCGCCGCCGACTGGCTGCGAATGGTGGGCATCCCCGCCTTCCAGCCAAACCGCCCCAGCATCACGCCCTGGCTTTCCGGGTCGATCACCCAGTTCGGCCGCCCCGAAATGCCGTCACCATCAAGGTCATCCGCATCGGCCAGCGCCAGAATGTCCTCGGCCGGCACCTGCTCGATCAGCCCCAGCCCAATCATCGGCGGCGCCACCCGCGGCGACAGCATCACATCCTCGGCCAGCGGCCCATAGGCCAGGTCCGCCACCGAATAAGCCGGCTGGCGCAGCGTGACCACACTCCCATCGCCCAGCGTCACAGGGAGATCGGTATAGTCGATCACCATCCGCCCCTCGGCCTTCAGCCCCGGCACGGCAAAATCCTGCAATTGGGTGCCATAGGTCGGGTCGCCCACCTCCCCGGCAAACACCCCATCCAGCGCCATGCGCGTATCCGTCTCGCCCGGCGGCACCGATAGCCGCAGGAACATCGACACCCCGCTATCGCGGCTCGCGTCGAACGGCGGATGCCCCCGCCCATCCTTGATATGACAGGCCTGGCAGGCCCGCGCATTGAACAGCGGCCCCAACCCATCCGACGCCTGGGTCGAACTGGGCGAGCTGACCCACACCTTGCGGAACAGCGCATTGCCCAGCTTGAACGTCTCTTCCTGCTCGAAACTGAGGCTGGCGAGAAAATGCGAAAACGCGTCCTGGTTGACGATCTTCTTGGTCGTCCCCTTGCCCGCCTGCATGGTCTCGAAATTTTCCGGCGCGGAGAAATCCGTAGCCGGCGCCGTAACCCGCGCCACCCGCGCCAGGTCTTCCGGCGTCAGATCGGACCGCACCGCCCGATCCTGCGCAAAAGCAAGTCCCCCGGCAAGCAGGGCGACGAGGGCAATAGTCAGGCGGGTTTTCATGGAGACATTCCGAGTTTGCTCGGGCTTACCCCCACCCCCCGCTTTTCGCTAGCGAAAAGCTGAGCCCTCCCCACAAGGGGGAGGGAGCCAGATCGGGGCCATGACGCGATGGCGTCAGGAACACAAATGCGTTCCCTCCCCCTTGTGGGGAGGGTTAGGGTGGGGGGTTCTCCCACCCACCGGTGTTCTTACTGGAACACCGCATCCGGGTTGGACAGGCTATCGCTATCCTCAATCGTCACCGCATCCTGCAGGTTCAGCAGCGCCACCGCCCGCTCGATGCCGCGCGTCTGCGCGATCAGCCCATCAATCGCCGCCTGCACCACCGCATTGCCCTCGGTGTTCCCCTCGGCAATCTGCTGGTCATAAGCCTCGCCCGCCACGGCGCGGTCCGCCATCACATTCATCTTGGCCACGGTATCGTCGAGCAGCCCGGCAATCTCGCTATCGAGCGCCGCATCCTTGGCCGCGATCAGGTCCGAAATCGCCGGCCCCTCCACCACAGAACCATCCACCCGGGTATAGCTGCCCGCATAGACATTGCGGATGCCGATCGCGTCATTGAGGTGCGACACATGCGTATTGTCCGAGAAGCAATCATGCTCTTCCTCCGGGTCATGCAGCAGCAGGCCCAGCTTCATGCGCTCGCCCGCCAATTCGCCAAATGACAGCGACCCCATGCCGGTCAAAATCGCCGAAATGCCCAGCTCCGGCAGCGCCGCCCGTGCCGCGCCATCGGCCGTCCAATTGCCCACCATCTCTTCGAGATCGCTGACCAACAGGCTCGTCGCCGCCTTCAGATACGCCGCCCGCCGATCGGCATGATCGGCCGTCGAATAATCAGTGAACGGCCGCTCGCCCGCCCCAGGCCCCGTGCCATGCAAATCCTGCCCCCAGAGCAGGAATTCAATAGCGTGATAGCCCGTCGCCACATTGGATTCGATCCCAGCCGCTTCCTGCAGATTGTCCTGCAACAGCGCCGGCGTAATCTCGGTGGCATCCAGCTCAACGCCATCAATGACCAGCTTGGGATTGGCGATGACATTGGCCACATAGAGCGAATTGCTGTCGCTCTCGGTGCCATAGCTGGCATCGACATAGTCGATCAGCCCTTCATCGAGCGGCCAGGCATTCACCTTGCCTTCCCATTCGTCCACAATCGGATTGCCAAAGCGGAACGCCTCGGTCTGCTGATAGGGAATGCGCGACGCCTTCCAGGCCTCCCGCGCCGCCAGCAGCGTCGCCTCGCTCGGCTCGGCGATCAGCGCATCCACCGCCGCGTCCAGCGCCTTGGCCGTGCTCAGCGCGTCTTCATACCCGGCCTGCGCCAGATCGGCATAATTGGCCAACACGGCCTCTTCGCTCGGCGCCTGCGCATAGGCCGACATCGGGGCAACGGAAAGCGTAAGCGCCAAGGCCAGGCCGCGCAGCGTCCTCTTGGAAATCATGGATCGTCCTCCAGGCTGAAATCTGGAAAGCGGAGTATCCCTCTCACCTTATGAAAGCAATTCAAATTCAATAGTTTAGAAGAAGTCTAAAGTATCAAGGGTGGCGGGAAACACCGCCAATTCCGATTTTTCTCAATGCTTTCTGGACCTTGCTCTATTCCGCGTTGGACACACAACTTCCCCAACCCACGATGTCACCCCGGCGCAGGCCGGGGCCCATCCTGAGATGCCGCCCCAGCCGCGAGGTGGTTGTTCCGATCCTCGACCTTGCGGCAAGCGGCACGATCTCGAGATGGGCCCCGGCCTGCGCCGGGGTGACACTATGGGTGGGGCGCTTTCAGGGCGGGACCGCCTTGTGGCTAAAACTCGATCCAGTCCCAACCACCGGCCGGTCCCTCCCCCTATCAGGGGGAGGCTAGGAGGGGGTACTCCGATCCCTCCGCCACCCCCAATCCACCCCCACCCAAAATTTTTGACCATCTGGACTAAACTGTCACAAAGGGGCACTGTCACAATTGCGGCTGGGAGGGCAGCGGGGGACAAGGGCAGAAACGGCTAAGGGAGCGTATCGACGGGCTTTTTCGGCGGCGATGCCGATCGTCACATGGGCTTCCCGACACTGTCATTGCACTGTCACACCGCCTCACTACTCCCTCGCCAGTCCGCCGCGACGCTCATCAATGGGTGCCGACGAACGACCAATTCAGGGAGACTGAACATGACCTTCAAGAATGTGCTCGCCGGCTCCGTCTCGATGCTGGCCGTGCTTTCCGTTTCGGCCCAGGCCTTTGCCCAGACCGATCTCGACGCCCTCTACACCGCCGCCAAGGCCGAAGGCCAGCTCACCACCATCGCCCTGCCCCATGATTGGTGCGGCTATGGCGCCGTGATCGACGGCTTCAAGGCCAAATATCCGGGCATCACCGTCAACGAACTCAATCCCGATGCCGGCTCGGCCGACGAAATCGAAGCCATCAAGGCCAATAAGGGCAATACCGGCCCGCAGGCCCCCGACGTGATCGACGTTGGCCTGGCGTTCGGCCCGCAGGCCAAGGCCGATGGCCTGATCCAGCCCTATAAGGTCTCCACCTGGGACTCCATCCCCGCCGACGCCAAGGATGCCGATGGCTATTGGTATGGCGATTATTATGGCGTCATGGCCATGCTGGTGAACACCGATCTGGTCTCCGCCGTTCCCACCGATTGGGCCGACCTGACCAAGCCGGAATATGCCAATGCCGTCGCCCTGGCTGGTGATCCGCGCGCCTCCGCCCAGGCCATCCAGTCCGTCTATGCCGCTGGCCTTGCCACCGGTGCCGATGCTGCTGGCGCCGCCGATGCGGGCCTCAAATTCTTCGGCGAAGTCAACGCCGCCGGCAATTTCGTCCCGGTCATCGGCAAGTCGGCCTCGCTGGCGCAGGGCACTACCCCGATCGTCATCGCCTGGGATTACAATCTGCTCGCCTGGAAGGCCGGCTTTGAAGGCAACCCGGCCGCCGAGATCGTCGTGCCCACCACTGGCGTCGTCGCCGGCGTTTACATCCAGGCTATCTCGGCCTTTGCGCCCCATCCGAACGCGGCAAAGCTGTGGATGGAATATCTCTATTCCGACGAAGGTCAGCTCGGCTGGCTCGCTGGCTATTGCCACCCGATCCGCTTCAACGACCTGGCTGCCAAGGGCCTGATCCCACAGGACCTGCTCGACGCCCTGCCCCCGGCCGCCGCGTATGAAAAGGCCGTCTTCCCGACCATCGACGAACAGAACGCCGCCAAGGCCGTCATCACCAGCCAGTGGGACGCCGTAGTCGGCGCGAACGTTCAGTAACGTCTAGACGCGACTAAGCCAGCCACGACCGCTTCAACAGACCTCATCCTGAGCCTGTCGAAGGACGAGGTCGTGGCTGGATCTTCGGGCCTATGTGCCACGACCTCGTGGTTCGACAGGCTCACCATGAGGTCTACTGGGGCTCCTTGATGACCGACGCCGCCACATCACCCCGACCCAAACGCCGCCTCTCCTTCGAGTGGCTGGGCGTTGCGCCCTTCATCATCTTTGCGGTGATGTTCCTCATCCTGCCCACGCTCTATCTTATCGGCGCCGCCTTTGTCGGCCGCGACGGGCAACTCACCTTCGACAATATCGCGGGCCTGTTCACCGACCAGATCATCGCCGCCTACTGGATTTCGATCCGCATCTCCGGCGCCTCCGCCATCCTGGGCGCCCTGATCGGCCTCGCCGTCGCCCTGGCACTGATCCGTGGCCGCCTGCCCTCGGGCCTGCGCTCGGCCGTCATGACCTTTTCCGGCGTCGCCTCCAACTTCGCCGGCGTGCCGCTGGCCTTCGCCTTCATCTCCACCGTGGGGCGCCTCGGCCTCGTCACCATCATTCTCAAATTCCTGGGCGTCGACATCTACAAGGCCGGCTTCAATCTGCTCAGCTTCTGGGGCCTCACCCTCACCTATCTCTACTTCCAGATTCCGCTGATGATCCTCATCATCGCCCCCGCCATCGATGGGCTGAAGAAGGAATGGAACGAGGCAGCGCAAATCCTGGGCGCCAGCCAATGGCAATTCTGGCGCTATGTCGGCCTGCCCATCCTGTGGCCCAGTTTCCTCGGCACGCTGTCGCTGCTCTTTGCCAATGCCTTCGGTGCCATAGCCACCGCCTATGCGTTGACCGGCTCCTCGCTCAATATCGTGCCCATCCTGCTCTATGCGCAGATCCGTGGTGATGCCCTGCAAAATCCCGGCCTCGGCGCCGCTTTGGCCCTGGGCATGATCCTCATCACCGCCATCGCCAACATCATTTATCTCGTCATTTCCGCCCGCGCCGAGAGGTGGATGAAATGAAGACTAACCGCTTCTGGGCCTGGCTGGTTTTTGCACTCGGCGCCGCCTACTTCATCATCCCCCTGGTCGCCACCTTCGAGTTTTCGACCCGAATGCGGCGCGACTATCGTAGCCTCGACGCCTATGCCTCGGTCTTTTCCGATCCGAACTTCCGGGCCACCTTCACCTATTCGGTGGTCATTGGCCTCCTCGCCATCATCGTGGGCATTCTCGTCGTCGTCCCGGCGGTCTATTTCGTCCGCCTGCGCCTGCCCTGGCTGCGCCCCTTCGTCGAATTCCTCACCCTGATGCCGCTGATCATCCCGGCCATCATTCTGGTCTATGGCTATATCCGGCTCTACAATTCCAGCTCGGTCATTCCCTTCACCGGTTCGGCCCTTGGCACCGATATCCTGCTCACCTGCGCCTATGTGACCCTGGCCCTGCCCTATATGTATCGCGCCGTCGATACCGGCATGCGCACCATCGATGTGCAGACCCTGACCGAGGCGGCCCAGATCGCCGGGGCCTCCACGCCCCAGATAATCGGCCGCATCATCCTGCCCAATATTCTGGTCGCGGTGCTGTCCGGCGCCTTCCTCACCTTCGCCATCGTCATCGGCGAATTCACCATAGCGAGCCTGCTCAACCGCCCCGCCTTCGGGCCATATCTGCAAAATATCGGCGCCAACCGCGCCTATGAGCCGGCCGCCCTCGCCATCATTTCCTTCATCATCACCTGGGGCGCCATGGGCATGATCAATGTGCTCGGCCGCTTTGCCCCCCGCACCTCTGCACGGACCGATTGATATGAGCCAAGATTTCCTGTCCGTCGAAAACCTCACCAAGTCCTTCGGCAACAATACCGTGGTCAAAGGCGTCAGCTTCGCCTTCGGCAAGGGGGAGTTCATCTCGCTGCTCGGCCCCTCCGGCTGCGGCAAGACCACCATCCTGCGCATGATTGCGGGCTTTGAAAACCCCACCACCGGCACCATCCGCATCGATGGCGAGGACATCACCAGCCTCAAGCCCAATCAGCGCCAGCTCGGCATGGTGTTTCAAGCCTATGCCCTCTTCCCCAACCTCAACGTCGGCGACAATATCGGCTTCGGCCTCAAGATCGCCGGCATGGGCAAGGAAGAACGCCGCGCCCGCGTCGATGAAATGCTCAAGCTCATCGGCCTGCCCGGCTTTGAAAAACGCTATCCCTACGAAATGAGTGGCGGCCAGCAGCAGCGCGTCGCCCTTGCCCGCGCCATCGCCCCCCGCCCCCGCATGCTGCTGCTCGACGAACCCCTCTCCGCCCTCGACGCCAAAATCCGCGTCTCCCTGCGTGAAGAAATCCGCGCCATCCAGCTCGACCTCGGCATCACCACTGTCTTCGTCACCCACGATCAGGAAGAGGCACTGTCCATCTCCGACCGCATCGTGGTGATGAATGCCGGCCATATCGAACAGCTCGGCGCGCCGCACGAAATTTACAACAAACCGGCCACCCGTTTCGTCGCCACTTTCGTCGGCCAGCTCAACACGATCGAAGCGACAATCATCGATGTCGCCGCCAAAACCGTCGCCATTGACGGCCAGACCGTCCGCGTTAGCCAATTGCCCGCCGATGCGAGCGTCGGCGCTAACAGTCTGCTAACACTACGGCCCGAAGTGCTGTCCATCGGCGCCCGCGATGGCAATGACATTACCCTCACCGGCACCATTGCCGACGTGACCTTTCTGGGCTCGGTGATCCGCCTGCGCGTGGCGCTCGGCAAGAACATCCTGAGCCTCGACACCTTCAACGACCAGCGCACCGCACCACCCAGCCGGGGCGAGCCGGTCACCATCAGCCTGGCCAGCAAGGACCTGCTGGCGCTACAAATATGACAGTAAAAACCCTGTTATATCAGCCACCTATGCGTTTGACGGAACGCGCCGGAAGGCCCATCCTAGGCTCACAACCCGCATAGGACACCCAGCATGGATACCCCCTTCGTCACCACCGAATGGCTCGCCGCCCATCTGAGCGATCCCGATCTCGTGGTGATCGACGCCAGCTGGCACATGCCCAATTCATCCCGCAACGCCCAGGCCGAATACCTCGCCGGCCACATCCCCGGCGCCGTCTTCTTCGACATCGACGGCATCGCCGACACCAGCTCCAACCTGCCGCATATGCTGCCCTCCCCGGCCGATTTCGCCCATATGGTCGGCGCCTTAGGCATTTCCGACCAATCCAATATCGTCATCTATGACGAACTCGGCCTCTTCTCCGCCCCCCGCGTCTGGTGGACCTTCCGCACCATGGGCGCCGCCAAAGTTCACATCCTGGCCGGCGGCGGCCCCAAATGGCGCGCCGAAAAACGTGCCGTGCAAACCGGCACCGTGACCCGCCAACCGGCGATCTTCCAGGCCCATTTCAACCGCAACCGCGTTGCCGATTTCGACACCGTGCGCAACCGCAGCCACGACCACGCCGCCCAGATCGCCGACGCCCGGCCCGCCCCACGCTTCCATGCCGAAGTGCCCGAACCCCGCGCCGGCCTGCGTGGCGGCCACATCCCCGGCAGCGCCAATGTGCCGGTGGGCCTGCTCACCGAAAACGGCCAGATGCGGCCCGTCGCCGAACTCCAGCAGATCTTCGCCGATCGCGGCATTGACCCCACCAAACCAATCATCACCTCCTGCGGCTCCGGCATCACCGCCGCAACGCTGGCCCTCGCCCTCGAACTCACCGGCGCCAGCAATGTCGCCGTCTACGATGGCTCCTGGACCGAATGGGGAGGTCGCCCCGACGCCGAGATCGAATAACAAGCCCGCGATCCTTACGGCTTTGTAATGTCGTAGCGGGAAAGCCGCTGCTACAGTCCCGCTGATTTCCGGCCCCTGGCGGCCGGATACCGATATTTTCAGCACTTTTTCAGGGTCCAAGGCTTGATACGGCAGCTTCTGGCTTCACTCATCGTTCTGGCCGCCGCCCTGGCGGCCTGGGTCTTTTTCGTCCCCGGCGCCAGCCAGACCCTGGCCAATTACGGCATCGTCCTGCCCTTCGCCGCTCCCGGCGACAGCGCCTCCCCTGGCCAGCGGCCCGGCGGCGGCCGGCCGGGCGGCGCCCGCCAGACCAATGTGGTGACCACGGGCGTCACCCTTGCCACCATCAATTCCACCCTCTCCGCCATCGGCGAGGGCACGGCCACCCATTCAGTCACCGTCGCCTCCCCCGTTGGCGGCACCCTGGCCGATGTGCTGGTGCGCCCGGGCCAGATCGTAGCGGCCGGCGACATCATCGCGCGGCTCGATTCCGATGCCGAACAGATCGCCTTCGACCGCGCCAAGCTCGCGCTCGATGATGCCCAGGCCACGCTGGCGCGCACGCAGGGGCTGGCCAGTTCCAATGTCGTCGCCCCCTCCGTCGTCACTGCCGCCCAGCTCGCCGCCGCCAATGCCGAGCTCGAATTGCGCAATGCCCAGGTGGCGCTCAGCCGCCGCACCATTGCCAGCCCCATTGCCGGCACGGTGGGCCTGATCCAGGTCACCCCGGGCAATTACGTCCCCGCTCAAACCACCGTCACCACCATCGACGATACCTCGGCAATCCTGGTCGATTTCTGGGTGCCCGAGCGCTATGCCGTCTCCATCGCCCCGCAAATGCCGGTCACCGTAACCGCCGTGGCCCTGCCCGGCCGGGTCTTTGATGGCGAGATCAATGCTGTCGACAATCGCATCGATCCGGCCAGCCGCACATTGCAGGTCCAGGCCGAAATCCCCAATGACGACAAAGCGCTGCGCGCTGGCATGTCCTTCACCGTGGCTTTGCGTTTCCCCGGCGAGCAATTCCCGGCGGTCAATCCGCTGGCCATATTGTGGTCGGCCCAGGGCTCCTATGTCTGGAAATATGTGGATGGCAAAGCCACCAAGGTCATGGCCGAAATCATCCAGCGCAATAGCGATGGCGTGCTGGTTCGCGCCGATCTGGCGCCCGGCGACGCCATCATCACCGAAGGCATTCTGCAGCTCAGCGAAGGCGCCGACGTGACTCTGCTCAGCGGCCCCGATGGCACCTTGCCGCCGCAAGAGGCCGCCGCCGCCACCCCAAACTGATCGCGAGGAGGACCGCATGTCGATTGCCGAAAAAAACGAACGCGGCGGAACCCTGGCCGCATTGTTCGTGCGCCGGCCGGTCTTGGCAGTCGTCGTTAACGCCATGATCGTGGTGGCCGGCCTCGCCGCCCTGCTCGGCGCCGAAGTGCGCGAACTGCCCAGCGTCGAGCAACCCGTCCTCTCCATTTCCACCACCTTCACCGGCGCTGCTGCCGAAACCGTGGACCGCGAAATCACCGCCGTCGTGGAAGGCGCCGTCGCCCGCGTGCAGGGCGTCACCGGCATTTCCTCCAGCTCCTCGACCGGCCAAAGCCGCGTCACCCTCGAATTCTCCGATAGCACTAACCTCGATGTCGCGACCTCCGACGTGCGCGACGCGCTCAGCCGCATCGGCCGCTCCCTGCCCGACAATGTCGATGACCCGGTGATCTTCAAGGCTGATTCCGATGCCCAGCCGGTGATGCAACTGGCCGTCACCTCCGACGCCATGAGCATGGGCGATCTCAGCAAATTGGTGGAAGACACGATCTCCGAGCGGCTCGGCGCCGTCGCCGGCGTCGCCGAAGTACAGGTCTATGGCACGCGCGACACCGCCTTCGATGTCGATGTCGATCCCATCAAGCTGGCCAGCCACGGCCTGACCGTCGCCGACGTCCGCACCGCCCTCGCCACTATCGCGCTCGACACTCCCACCGGCTCGATCAACGGCCCCAACCAGAACATCACCGTCCGCGCCATTTCCGAAGTCACCACCCCGCAGGATTTCGAGGACATCGTCATCAAGGGCCGTACCCTATTGGGCGATGTGGCCAGCGTCGTGTTCGACGCCTCGGCCAGCACCTCTTCGCTCCGCTCCAACGGCAAGCCGGGCATTGGCCTGGGCATCGTGCGGCAGGCGCAGTCCAACACGATCGAGATTTCCAAGGGCATTCACAATGCCGTCGAAGTATTGAACCAGACGCTGCCCGCCGGCGTCCAGGTGACCATTTCGAGCGACGATGCCGTCTTCATCGAAGGCGCACTGCACGAGGTGGAGATTGCGCTGATCGTGGCGCTCGTCGTCGTCGTCGCCATCATTTTCCTCTTCCTGCTCGATTGGCGCGCCACCATCGTTCCCGCCATCTCCATGCCCATCGCCCTGCTCGGCGCCGTGGCCGGCATTTATGTCATGGGCTTTTCGCTCAACATCATCACCTTGCTCGCGCTGGTGCTGGCGACGGGCCTCGTAGTCGATGACGCCATTGTCGTGCTCGAAAATATCGTGCGCCGCAAAGGCATGGGCGCCGGGCCGCGCGCCGCCGCCGTGCTGGGCACCCAGGAAGTGTTCTTCGCCGTCATCGCCACCACGCTCACCCTCGCCGCCGTGTTCATTCCGCTGTCCTTCCTCTCGGGACAAACCGGCCGCCTGTTCCGCGAATTCGGCTTCACCCTCGCCATCGCCGTGCTACTTTCCTCCATCGTCGCCCTCTCCATGGGCCCGATGATCGCCTCGCGCTTCCTCAAACAGGGCGAGCACAAAAGCCATGGCGGCATTCTGGGCGCCTTCGGCCGCGCTTGCGCCCGCTTCTATCGCGGCTCGCTCCGCGTCGCGCTGGCCAATCCCTTCGTCGTGGTGCTGATCGCCCTGCTGTTCGCCGCCTCGTCCTATTTCGTCTATGGCAATCTGCGCCAGGAAATCACCCCACCCGAGGATCGCTCACAAATCCAGCTGCGCATTCAGGCCCCCACCACGGCCAGCCTCGATTATATCCGCACCCAGCTCACCACTGTCGAAACCATGCTGCAGCCCTTCGTTGCCAGCGGCGAAGTGCGCTCCATTTTCGTGCTGTCCGGCTGGGGCAGCGGCGGTTCGCTGACCCTCACGCTGGCCCCCTGGTCCGAACGCACCCGCAGCCAGCAGCAGATCGCCGCCGACATCACCGCGCTGATGGCGCAGGTGCCGGGCGTGCGCGCCTCAGTGGGCCAGGGCAATAGTCTGGGCATTCGCGGCGGCGGCTCCGGCTTGCAATTCGCCGTGGTTGGCTCCAACTACACGGTGCTCGCCGACACAGCCGAATCCATCGCCGATCTGATGGAAGAAGATGGTCGCTTTGGCCGCGTCACCGTCAATTTCGACACCACCCAACCGCAGCTGACCCTGGTGGTCAATCGCGAACGCGCCGACGCACTGGGCATCGATATCAATGGCTTGGCCTCCACCATGCAGGCCATGATCGATGGCAGCGATATCGGCAATGTCTTCATCGATGACACCAGCTACACCGTGCGCATGGTCTCGACCAGCAACCCCATCAACGACCCCCGCGATCTCGAAAGCCTGTTCGTACGCACCGGCGACGGGCGCTATGTGCCCATGTCCACCATCGCCACCATCACCGAATCCGCCGTGCCCCCCACCCTGCGGCGCGAGGCGCAGCGCCGCGCGGTCAATGTCACGGCAAGCCTCGAAGACGGCATGGCACTGGGCGACGCCTATAACCAGATGCTCGAACTGGCCCGCCCGATCCTGCCCGAAGGCACCACCATTCTGCCGCTGGCCGAAGCCAAGACCCTGGGCGAATCCACCAATGGCCTCTTCGTCACCTTCGGCTTTGCGCTGGTCATCATCCTGCTCGTCCTCGCCGCCCAGTTCGAGAGCGTGTGGAGCGCCGTCATCGTCATGACCACCGTGCCCTTCGGCGTGGCAGCAGCGCTCTATGCGCTATTGGTGACAGGCGGGAGTCTCAACATCTTCAGCCAGATTGGGCTGGTGCTCGTGGTCGGCATCATGGCCAAGAACGGCATCCTGATCGTCGAATTCGCCAACCAGCTGCGCGACCGCGGCATGTCGGTGCGCGAGGCCATCGAGGAGGCCTCCAATATCCGCCTCCGCCCTGTGATGATGACCATGATCGCCACCATCCTGGGCGGCTTGCCCCTGGTCCTCGCCAGCGGCGCCGGCGCCGAAGCCCGCGCGGCCCTGGGCTGGGTTATGGTCGGCGGCCTGAGCTTCGCCGCCGTCTCCACCCTCTACCTGACCCCGGTCGCCTACCTCCTGATGGCCCGCTTCAGCAAACCCAAGGTCGAAGAAGAAGCCCGCCTTGAACGGGAGTTGGACGCGGCCAATGGGATAGGGGAGCCGGCGGAATAACGCCTATCGCACCTTGATCAGGAGGATCACCAGCAGCCAGATACTCGCCACGTGAATAAGCAAAAACCGCAACAGTACCTGCGCATTGGACCAGTGCAGGTTCTTGCGCACATGGTCATGAAACGGAAACCGGATCGACCCCAGAATCCGCCAGCCGAACAGCCGCATCAGCGCCACCTTGGCCAGCCCCGTAGCACCATTGAACAACAGCAGCGCGCCCACGAAAAACACCGTCGCCGGATTGCCGGTAACCACCACGCACATGCCGACAAATAGCCCGATCGGCCGCGATCCCGCATCGCCCATCAAAGCCGCGCTGGGCGGCGCATTGTGCCAGAGATAGCCCAATATGGCCCCGCAAAACACCGCCGCCGCCAGCGCCCAACTGACCGCATCGGGATTGTACGGGATCAGCAGGTATTTCGCATTGGTGACATCGCCAACCACGAAATAGAGCAGGAAACCCAGCACGCAGATGGTGAATGACGACAGCGTGCCGGACACCCCATCCACTCCGTCATTGCAGTTCACCGCATTGATGCACAGCCACACCACCGGGGTATAGAGCAGCACCCCGCTCCACCAGGGCAGCGTGAAATGCGCCGAGGTAAACGGCAGCCAGATCTCCGTATTGGCGCCGTTCATCAGCACCACGCAGACGAACAGCGCGATCGCCAGATCCGTCAGCCCCAGCGTCAATTCGCTCAACCCGCCCGGCTTGCTGTCATCCAGATACCCGACGCCCGAAGCGATCAACAGCGCCCCGAGGCAAAAATACAGCTTGGGATCAAACGGCAGGCAGATCAGCAGCACGCCCACCGTGATCAGCACGATAAAAATGCCCACCCCCACCGGCTTGCCGACGCTCTCCTCGGCATTGACCGCATGCGCCCGCCCCTTGTCCTTGGTCAGCACATGCCAGACCCGCGGCAGCATCAGCAGCGACAGCGTCGCCGATAGCAGCGCGCCCAATGCCGCCAGCACCGGATAGGAGGCCAGCAATCGCGCCGGGCCCCAGAACGGGGCGATGAACTCGGAGAGGTAAGTGAGCATGGTGAGCCGATCAGTGTTGCGCCGGCCCGCCTTGAGTCGGGACCGCGCGCCATGATCGCCGCTGCGTCCCGCCAGATCAACGCCGGCAACGAAAAGGCCGCCGGGTCACCCCGACGGCCTCGTCATTCAGCCTGAAAAATCAGGCCTTGTTCTTGTTGTAGAGATCGAAGAACACCGCCGCGAGCAGCACGATGCCCTTGATCATCTGCTGCCAATCGATGTTGACGCCCATGATCGACATGCCGTTGTTCATCACGCCCATGATGAAGGCGCCGATCACCGCGCCCGCCACGGCACCCACACCGCCCAGCGCCGAGGCGCCGCCGATGAAGACCGAGGCGATCACGTCCAGCTCCAGCCCCTGCCCGGCTTTGGGCGTGGCGGAGTTGAGGCGGGCCGCATAGATCATGCCGGCCAAGGCGGCCAGCGCGCCCATGATGGCGAACACATAGAAGGTCAGCCGTTCGGTCTTGATGCCCGACAGGGCCGCCGCCTTGAGGTTACCGCCCAGTGCATAGATGCGGCGACCAAAGGTCATGCGCTTGGTGATGAACACGAACAGCGCAATCAGCAGCGCCATCACCACCAGCACGTTCGGCAGGCCGCGATAGGAGGCCAGCATATAGCCGAAGAACAGCACTATGGCGGCGACGACCAGGTTCTTGGCGACGAACAGGCCGAAGGGCTCGCTTTCATAGCCGCGCGCCTTGCGGCGGGAGCGGCCGTGAATGGCGAACGCCACCATGGCGACCACGCCGACAATGGCGATGACCAGGCTCGTGGTGTGCAGCACGACCGGCTGCACGCCCTCGCTGGCGGCAACCAGCGTGGTCGGCCCGATCAGATCAGGGATGAACCCAGCCGACAGCAGCTGGAATTCGGCCGGGAACGGACCCACCGACTTGCCGGCCAGGATGGCCAGCGACAGGCCCTTGAAGATCAGCATGCCGGCCAGCGTCACGATGAAGCTGGGGATCTTGTGGTAGGCGATCAAATAGCCCTGCGCCGCCCCGATCACGGCGCCCACGACGATACAGATCGCGCCGGCAACGAAGGGATTGGCGAGAAATGCCAATTCAGGCGGGAAGCGCCAGCCCACCATCAGCATGGCGGCTAGCGCGCCGACAAAGCCCGAAACCGAGCCCACCGACAGATCGATATGGCCGGCCACGATGACCAGCAACATGCCCAGCGCCATCACGATGATATAGCTGTTCTGCAGGATGATATTTGTGAGGTTGACCGGCTTGAACAGCACGCCGCCAGTGAAATACTGGAAGAACAGCATGATCAGGATCAGCGCCAGCATAAGGCCGTAATCGCGCATATTGGCCTGCAGGGCGCCCCAGACGCTGAGCTCCTGAACCGTGACCTTTTCGCCGGTTGCGGTGACGCCCGACGGGGCAGTTTCTGTGGTCATGATGCCTTCCCTTCCGCGCGAACGATCGCGCGCATGATCTTTTCCTGGCTCGCCTCGGCAGTGGGCATTTCGCCCACCATGCGGCCTTCGTTCATTACATAAAGCCGGTCGGTAATGCCGAGCAGTTCGGGCATTTCCGAGGAGATGACCAGGATTGCCTTACCCTGCGCCGCCAGCTGGTTGATGATGGTGTAGATTTCGTATTTCGCGCCGACATCGATGCCGCGCGTCGGCTCGTCCAGGATCAGCACTTCGGGATTGGCGAACAGCCACTTGCTGAGCACCACCTTCTGCTGATTGCCACCCGACAGGTTACCCGTCACCTGATAGACGCTCGAGGAGCGGATATTGGTCTTCTTGCGGTAGTCATTGGCCGCGTCGAGTTCGGCCAGGTCGTCGATCACCCCAAAGCGCGACACGCCCCCGAGATTAGCCAGGGTCGTATTGTTCTTGATGTGGTCGATCAGGTTGAGGCCATAGGTCTTGCGGTCCTCGGTCGCGTAAGCGATGCCGTGAGAGACCGCCTTGCCGACGCTGGACGTGTCGATCTTCTTGCCATGCAGGAAGACTTCGCCGGAGATCTTCTGGCCATAGGATTTGCCAAACAGGCTCATGGCGAATTCGGTGCGGCCCGAGCCCATCAGCCCGGCAATACCCACCACTTCGCCCTTGCGCACGTTCAGGTCGATATTCTTGATCACCTGCCGGTCGCGATGCTGGGGGTGATAGACGCTCCAGTTCTTAACCTCGAACACCACTTCGCCAATCTGCGGCGTGCGGCTGGGATAGCGATCATCGAGCGAACGGCCCACCATCGAGGTGATGATCCGGTCTTCCGAGATCTGCTCCTTGTTCATGGTCTCGATGGTGCGCCCATCGCGGATCACGGTGATCCGGTCGGCGACCTTGCTGATTTCGTTGAGCTTGTGCGAGATCAGGATCGAGGTAATGCCCTGGCGGCGGAATTCGACCAGCAGGTCGAGCAAAGCCGCGCTGTCCTTTTCGGAGAGGCTCGCCGTGGGTTCGTCCAGGATCAGCAGCTTGACCTCTTTGGACAGCGCCTTGGCGATCTCCACCAATTGCTGCTTGCCCACGCCGATATTGGTCACCAGCGTATCGGGATCTTCCTTGAGCCCGACCATGGACAGCAGCTTGCGCGCGCCATCGCGGGTCTCGTCCCAGTCGATCACGCCACCCTTGGCCTGTTCATTGCCGAGGAAAATGTTTTCCGCAATCGACAGCAGCGGCACCAGCGCCAGCTCCTGGTGGATGATGACGATACCGACATGCTCGCTGTCGCGGATGGATTTGAAGTTCTGTTCCTGGCCCTTGTAGATGATCTGCCCGTCATAGCTGCCGGCCGGATAGACCCCGCTGAGCACCTTCATCAGGGTCGACTTGCCCGCGCCGTTCTCGCCCACGATGGCGTGGATCTCGGCTTCGCGGACATCGAGATTGACGTCCTGCAGCGCCTTGACGCCCGGGAACGTCTTGGTGATGCCGCGCATCTCTAGAATAGTATCGGTCATACTGCATTCACCGGCGGTAGGGTCGCTCGAAAGAGGCCCGCTTTATCTGCGGGCCCCCGGTTTGGTCAATCGTCTTTATTTCAGGTCTTCTTCCTTGATGTAGCCCGAGTCAACCACGAGTTCCTTGTAGTTGACCGCGTCCACTTCATAGGGCGTGAGAAGGATCGAGGGTACGACCTTGACACCATTGTTATACGTGGTCGTGTCGAGCCCTTCGGGCGTAGCGCCGCTCAGCACGGTATCGACCAGATCGCCGGTGACGCGGGCCAGTTCGCGCGTATCCTTATAAACGGTGGAATACTGCTCGCCGGCAATGATCGCCTTGATCGAGGGGATTTCAGCGTCCTGGCCCGAGATGATCGGATAGGCCAGATCGGCCGAGCCGTAACCAATGCCCTTGAGCGAGGAGATGATGCCACGTGCCACGCCATCATTAGGCGACAGCACGGCATCGACATGGCTGCCGTCCGAATAATAGGCCGAGAGCAGGTTATCCATGCGGGCCTGGGCAGTCGCCCCGTCCCAACGCAGCGTGCCAACCTTGTCCATGCCCTGCTGGCCGGACTTGACCACCAGCACACCGGAATCGATCAGCGGCTGCAGCACGCTCATGGCGCCGTCATAGAAGAAGAAGGCGTTGTTATCGTCAGGCGAACCGCCGAACAGCTCGATATTGAACGGGCCCTGCTTCTCCGGATAACCCAGGCCCTTGAGGATCGAATTGGCCTGCAGCACGCCAACCTTGAAGTTGTCGAACGTGGTGTAATAATCGACATTGGCGGTGTCGCGGATCAGGCGGTCATAAGCGATAACCTTGACGCCGGCAGCCGCAGCCTGCTCGAGCACGGCGCTCAGCGTGGTGCCGTCCAGCGCCGCAATCACCAGCGCCTTGGAGCCCTTGGTGACCATGTTTTCGATCTGGGCGAGCTGGTTCGGGATATCGTCGCCCGCATATTGCAGGTCGACGGTATAGCCCTTGGCTTCCAGTGCCGACTTGAGCTCGGCACCATCCGAATTCCAGCGCAGCGTGGTCTGCTCCGGCATGGAAATGCCGATCGTGCCCTTGTCCTGGGCGGCGACCAGGCCCGCCGAGCCCAGTACAAACGCGCCCGTCAAAGCGACGGCGGCGAACGATTTCAAAATGTTCATTCTTTTCTCCCTAACGATGTTGTGCAGTCTTGTTCAGGAACGCGCAAAAATAGGCTCGTCATTGCATTGTGACAGCGCAATGATCGAACCGATTACACGACACCAGATCCGGGTCTGCTTGACCTATCCAGTTGGCGGCTTTGCGCCTTGCCCCTCCCAAGCCAACAACTCGAGAATATGGCACACAATGAACCTTCGCAAGAATTTTGAGGTACGTGCATCGATTTGCTCATTATTTCGATGTGCCTCAATTTGTTAGATAAAACGAGGCCCCGCGTTGCCGCGGGGCCCTTTGTTCAGGCAGCAAGCTGCTTACTGCACGTCTTCCGGCTTCAGGTAACCCGAGTCGATCACCAGTTCCTGGTAGTTCGACTTGTCGACCTCATAGGGAGTCAGCAGGATCGAAGGAACGACCTTGACGCCATTGTTGTAGGTCGTGGTGTCCAGGCCCTCAGGCGTGCCACCGCTCAGCACGGTGTCGACCAGATCGCCAGTGACACGGGCCAGTTCGCGCGTGTCCTTGTAGACGGTCGAGTACTGCTCGCCGGCAATGATTGCCTTGACGGACGGAGCTTCGGCATCCTGGCCCGAAATAACAGGCCAAGGCTGGTCGGCAGAGCCGTAGCCAATGCCGCGCAGCGAGGAGATGATACCGCGGCTCAGACCGTCATAGGGGGACAGAACCGCGTCAACGCGCGAGCCGTCCGAGTAGTTGGCGGACAGGATATTGTCCATGCGGGCCTGGGCGACAGCACCGTCCCAACGCAGGGTACCGACAGTGTCCATGCCCTGCTGGCCGGACTTGACCACCAGCACACCGGAATCGATCAGCGGCTGGAACACGCTCATCGCGCCGTCATAGAAGAAGAAGGCGTTGTTATCGTCGGGCGAACCGCCGAACAGCTCGATATTGAACGGGCCCTGCTTTTCCGGATAACCCAGACCCTTGAGGATCGAGTTGGCCTGCAGCACGCCGACCTGGAAATTGTCGAACGTGGTGTAATAGTCGACATTGGCGGTGTCGCGGATCAGGCGGTCATAAGCGATGACCTTGATGCCGGCGTCAGCGGCCTGCTGCAGCACGGCGCTCAGCGTAGTGCCGTCGATCGAGGCAACCACCAGGGCCTTGACGCCCTTGGTGACCATGTTTTCGATCTGGGCGAGCTGGTTGGGGATATCGTCTTCCGCATATTGCAGGTCGACGGTGTAGCCCTTGCCTTCCAGCGCGGCCTTGAGTTCGTTGCCGTCCGAGATCCAGCGCAGCGACGACTGGGTCGGCATGGCGATGCCGATCTGGCCCTTGTCCTGGGCGAAGACCGCCGTCGAAGCAGTCAGCGCCATTGCGCCGACAGCCAGCACGGTGGCAAGCGTTTTGAAAACCTTCACGTCTCGACTCCCTTTTTGTATTTCGAGTTCATAAAGCTTTGGAATGGTCGTCAGGGGAGAGCCGGCTCGACATGCAGGGCGCAACCGCAGGAAATCGAGACCGATCCCGCGACGGGTAACAGCGGGCGAATACCCGCAGGCACGCCGTCATTCGTTGCTGCATGAAAATCCTCCACAAGGAACGGCGATTGCCGTTTGGGCCCTCCCAAGCCCACGCCCGGAAGCTAGAATAGTCAGATACCTTTTGTAAAGCGGCTTCCGTCGGAAGTGGCTAACAAGCCCGTGTCTTGCCCGACAATAGTCGCAGTTGCGGTGCATCGCTGCGCCCTATATCGTCTGTCTGCCTTCGGAGGACATCCGCATGAGGCGCCGTTCAAACGGCGCCGGCGAATGCAAAGGTATCAGATATCAGGAGGAAAAGTGGTCCATCACGAGGGGGATGCTCGCCCCGATCAATCGGCGGCAAGCGTGGTTGCGGACGACCTGGCTCAGATGATTCTGGGTGAATTGGTGCCGGGCACCAGCCTGCCCAGCGAAGCCGAATTGGCCAGCCGCTACGAGGTCAGCCGCCTGACGATTCGCGAGGCGGTGAAACTACTCGAGGGCCGCGGCCTGCTCGAACTGGCCCGTGGTCGCCGTGCCGTGGTGCGCGAACCCGATGGCGCCGCCTTTGCCGATTTCCTCACCTCGATCATCCGCTACGATCCCAAAGGGCTCTACGACCTGATCGAAGTGCGGCTTTCCCTCGAAGTCCAATCGGCGACCCTGGCCGCCAAGCGCTCCACCCGCGCCGGCCAGACCGCCATTGAAAGCGCCCTCGAAGGCATGCGCGAAACCCTCGCCACCGGCCTCGACACCCCCGAGCAGGAATTGGCCTTCCACACTTTCGATGTCGGCTTCCACGAAGCGGTGGCCCTGGCCAGCGGCAATCGCGTGCTCGGCTATCTCTTTGAAGCCATGGCCCAGCCACTGCGCGAAGGTTTTTTCATCAGCCGCCGCGGCCACGAACAGCGCGGCCATACCCTTGCCCACACCGTGGAAGCCCACCAGCGCATTCTCGACAATATCAGACAAGGCAATAGCCGCGCCGCCGCCGAAGCCATGCGCCTGCACCTCAAGGACACCGAGCGCGACATCCGCACCGCCCTCAGCCAATTGCGCCAGGGCTTGCCCAAGACGTAGCTGTGGCCGAATACTCCGCCCCATGACTTCGAGGAATCGGCATGGCCAACAAAACCGATAGCCCCAGCACGCGGCTCGATGATGCCGCGCGGGCCGGCTGGCTCTATTATGTCGCGGGCAATACCCAGGAAGAAATCGCCAGCAAGCTCGGCATTTCCCGCCAATCCGCCCAGCGCCTCGTCTCCCTCTCGGTCAGCGAAGGCCTGATCAAGGTCCGCCTCGATCACCCGATCGGCCGCTGCATGGACCTCGCCGCGCGCCTCAAATCCCGCTTCGCGCTCGATCTGGTGGAAGTCGTCCCCTCCGACCCCGCCAGCACCTCCACCACGATCGGCCTTGCCGAAGCCGCCGCCGCCGAGATCGAACGCTGGCTCAAGCGCCCCGACCCGATCATCATGGCCATCGGCACCGGCCGCACGCTCAAGGCCGCCATCGAGCAACTCATGCCCATGGAATGCCCGCACCACAAGGTTGTGGCGCTGACCGGCAGTATCGCCCCCGACGGCTCCGCCGCCTTCTACAACGTCATTTTCAACGTCGCCGACACGGTCAAGGCGCGCAGCTTTCCCATGCCCCTGCCCGTCATCGCCTCCTCGGCCCGCGAACGCGAAATGCTGCATTCCCAGCCCATGATCCGCGAAACCCTGGCCCTCGCCGCCCAGGCCGACGTGACCTTTGTCGGCGTCGGCGAAATTGGCCCCGACGCCCCGCTCTATCTCGATGGCTTCATCTCCGACGACGAACTCAAGGCCCTGCAAAAGGCCGGCGCCGTTGGCGAAATCTGCGGCTGGAGCTTCGACGCCGATGGCAAGCTCATCGAAGGCCTGACCAATGAGCGCGTCGCCTCCGCCTCGATTCCCTCGCGCGAAAACTCCCTGGTCATAGCAATTGCCATGGGCCGCAAGAAATTGCCCGGCATCCGCGCCACGCTGAGCCGGCGCCTGGTCAATGGCATCATCACCGACGAAGCCACCGCCGAAGGCCTGCTGGCTTAGCGCCAAGCCACTGATCCAAAACATCAATCCGGCTAAACAAGCCAATTCCTGCCGTACGTACGTCACGCGCCCAGCGCATGACACGCTTGACTCTGCTGCATGATATGCGAGTATTTGCCCATAACTGGAACAAATGCCCGTTCCGGTACGGGAGGAATTTGATGAAACTTACACCCCTTTTCGTGGGCGCCCTGACGCTCGCGCTGGCCACATCCGCATCCGCGCAAACCCTCACCATTGCCACTGTGAACAATGGCGACATGGTGCGCATGCAGGGCCTGTCGTCCGCCTTCACCACCGATACCGGCATCGAACTCAATTGGGTCGTGCTGGAAGAGAACACCCTGCGCCAGAACGTCACCACCGACATCGCCACCAATGGCGGCCAATATGACGTGATGACCATCGGCACCTATGAAGCCCCGATCTGGGCCAAGCAGGGCTGGCTCGTGCCGCTCGATGGCCTCAGCGCCGACGCCGCCTATGACGTCGATGATCTGCTGCCGCCCATCCGCGATGGCCTTTCCTATGAAGGCAAGCTCTATGCAGCCCCCTTCTATGGCGAAAGCTCCATGGTCATGTATCGCAAGGACCTGATGGAAAAGGCGGGCCTCACCATGCCCGACGCCCCCACCTGGGAATTCATCGGCCAGGCCGCTCGCGCCATGACCGACCGCGCCAATGACATCAACGGCATCTGCCTGCGCGGCAAGGCCGGCTGGGGCGAGAACATGGCTTTCCTCACCGCCATGTCCAATTCCTTCGGCGCCCGCTGGTTCGATGAAAACTGGGTCCCCCAGTTCAATACGCCCGAGTGGAAGTCCACCCTCGATACCTATCTCTCCCTGATGGCCGATGCCGGCCCCGCCGGCGCCTCCTCCAACGGCTTCAACGAAAACCTCACCCTGTTCCAGCAGGGCAAATGCGGCATGTGGATCGACGCCACCGTCGCCGCCTCCTTCGTGATCAATCCCGAGGATTCCACCGTTGCCGACCAGGTCGGCTTTGCCCTGGCGCCCGATAATGGCCTGGGCAAGCGCGGCAATTGGCTCTGGGCCTGGTCGCTGGCCATCCCCAAGAGCAGCCAGAATGCCGAGGCCGCCGAAAAATTCATCGATTGGGCGACCAACAAGGCCTATCTCGATACGGTGGCCGCACAGGACGGCTGGGCCAACGTGCCTCCGGGCACCCGCGCCTCGCTCTATGCCAATGCCGATTACCAGGCCGCGGCACCCTTCGCCAAGATGACGCTGGATTCCATCAATTCGGCCAATCCGAGCGAGCCGACCGTCAAGCCCGTGCCCTATACCGGCGTGCAATTCGTAGCCATTCCGGAATTCGCCGGTATCGCCACCAATGTCGGCCAGCTCTTCTCGGCCGCCCTCGCCGGCCAGATGTCCGCCGATGACGCCCTCGCCCAAGCCCAGGACGCCGCCACCCGCGACATGACCCGCGCCGGCTATATCAAGTAGGCTCTCCTCCCAAGCACGAGCCGCCCGGCCCACACTCCCCTGCAAGGGTCGGGCGGCTCAACTCTGTACTCGCAGAGAACGCAATAAACGGGCCCTTCGCCTCCCTCCCTCTGAGGGGAGGGAACGAGGGTGGGGGTCCATCGGTGGATCACCAAACCACCCCCACCCCGGCCCTCCCCTCAAGGGGGAGGGAGCGATAGAGCCGAACGACCTTCGCCGGTAATAGGACACAACCCATGGCCACCGCCCAAACCCGTACGCTCTCCCGCATCATGATGGCGCCCGCCGTCATCGTGCTGCTGATCTGGATGATCGTTCCGCTGGTGATGACCCTGTGGTTCTCCTTCCAGAATTATAGCCTGATCAACCCGATGATGACCGGCTTTGCCGGCTGGGCGAATTATATCTATGTCATCGGCGACCCCAGCTTCACCCAATCGCTGGTCAATACCCTGATCTTGGTCGGCGGCGTCCTCGCCATCACCGTCATTGGCGGCACCCTGCTGGCCCTCCTGCTCGATCAGCCGATCTGGGGCCAGGGCATTTTGCGTATTCTGGTCATCTCGCCCTTCTTCGTCATGCCGCCGGTCGCCGCGCTGATCTGGAAGAACGGCTTCATGCATCCCGGCTATGGCATGCTCGGCCATTTGTGGAAGGCCTTCGGCCTGCAACCGGTCGATTGGTTCAATCAATATCCGCTGTTTTCGGTGATCGTCATCGTGGCCTGGCAGTGGCTGCCCTTCGCGACCCTCATTCTGCTCACTGCCCTGCAATCCCTCTCCGAGGAACAGCGCGAAGCTGCCGAAATGGACGGCGCCAACGCGCTCAACCGCTTCTACTTCATCATCCTGCCGCACATAGCGCGCGCCATCACCATCGTCATCCTGATCCAGACCATCTTCCTGCTCGGCATTTTCGCTGAAATCCGCGTCACCACTGGCGGCGGCCCTGGCTACGCCTCCACCAACATCACCTTCCTGGTCTTCCGCACCGGCATCCTCAGCAACGACATCGGAGCCGGTTCAGCCGGAGGTGTCGTCGCCGTCATCATCGCCAACGTGGTCGCATTCTTTCTGATGCGGGCAGTAGGGAAGAACTTGGATGCGTAGCGCCATGACCCTCACTTTCAGTAGACCTCATGGTGAGCCTATCGAACCACGAGGTCGTGGCACCTCAATAGCCACAACCACGATGTCATCCCGGCGCAGGCCGGGATCCATGTCCGTGGTGATCCGCAGACATCCAGCGCCGGGATGGCCTTCAGCATGGATTCCGGCCTTCGCCGGAATGACCCGGTGGTTTGTTTTGATATCGATGACGTCCATCCCCCTTGGGAGGAACTAAATCATGGCCCGCAACGTCTCCACCCAGACCCGTATCGGCTTCACCGCCCTCGCCTGGATTGTCGCGCTCCTGCTGTTCTCGCCCATCCTGTGGACGATCCTCACCGCCTTCAAAACCGAGGCCGAAGCCATCGCGTCCCGGCCCACCTTCTTCCCCGAGACCTTCACGCTGGAAAACTTCTCGGCGGTGCAGGATCGCTCTGACTACGTCAAGCACGCCATCAATTCGATCCTGGTCTCGGTCGGCTCCACCCTATTGGGCCTCGCCATTGGCATCCCCGCCGCCTGGGCCATGGCCTTTGCGCCCACCAAGCGCACCAAGGACGTCTTGATGTGGATGCTCTCCACCAAGATGATGCCCGCCGTGGGCGTCTTGATCCCGATCTACCTGATCTTCCGCGACCTGCGCCTGCTCGATACCGTGCATGGCCTGACGCTGATCATGACGCTGATCAACCTGCCGATCATCATCTGGATGCTCTACACCTACTTCAAGGAAATCCCGGTCGATATCCTGGAAGCCGCCCGCATGGATGGCGCCGAGCTCTGGAACGAAATCGTCCACGTCCTCGTCCCCATGGCCGTGCCCGGCATCGCCTCGACGCTCCTCCTCAACGTCATCCTCGCCTGGAACGAAGCCTTCTGGACCATCACGCTGACTTCGGGCCGCGCCGGCACGCTCACCGCCTTCATCTCCTCCTTCTCGTCTCCGCAAGGCCTGTTCCTCGCCAAGCTCTCCGCCGCCTCGCTCCTCGCCATCGCCCCCATCCTGCTCATGGGCTGGTTCAGCCAAAAACAACTCGTCCGCGGCCTCACCTTCGGCGCAGTGAAATAAGGACTATTGAAAAATGGGTTCCATCTCCCTCTCCCACGTCAACAAGTCCTTCGGCGACGTCCAGGTCATCCCGGACATCTCCCTTGACATCAACGATGGTGAATTCGTCGTCTTCGTCGGCCCCTCCGGCTGCGGCAAGTCCACCCTGCTCCGGCTGATCGCCGGGCTCGAAGACACTACATCCGGCACCATCCTGCTCGACGGGCAGGATATGACCAAGGCGCCGCCCGCCCGACGGGGTCTGGCCATGGTGTTCCAATCCTATGCGCTCTATCCGCATATGACTGTGCGCGACAACATCGCCTTCCCGCTCAAAATGGCCAAGGCGCCCAAGGAAGTCATCGACCAGAAGGTCGAATACGCCGCGCGCACGCTCAACCTTTCCTCCTATCTCGATCGCCGCCCCCGCGCCCTGTCCGGCGGCCAGCGCCAGCGCGTCGCCATCGGCCGCGCCATCGTGCGCGAACCCAAGGCCTTCCTGTTCGACGAACCCTTGTCCAATCTCGACGCCGCCCTGCGCGTCAACATGCGGCTCGAAATCACCGAGCTGCACCAGCAACTCAAGACCACCATGATCTACGTCACCCATGATCAGGTGGAGGCCATGACCATGGCCGACCGCATCGTCGTGCTCAACGCCGGCAATGTGGAGCAATTCGGCTCCCCGCTCGATCTCTACAAAAAACCCGCCAACCGCTTCGTCGCCGGCTTCATCGGCTCGCCCAAAATGAACTTCGTCGATGGCCCCGAAGCCGCCAAGCACAATGCCCACGCCATCGGCGTCCGCCCCGAACACTTCAAGCTCAGCCGCGAAAATGTAGCCGGCACCTGGAAGGGCAAAGTCGGCGTCGCCGAACAACTGGGGTCAGACACGTTCCTCCACGTCCACGTCGAAGGCCTTGGCCTCATGACCATCCGCACCGATGGCGACCAGACTTTTAGCCACGGCGACGACGTCTATCTGACGCCCGATCAAACCCGCATCTATCGCTTCGATGCGGCTGGCAACGCGATCTAGGCAATCCAAATGTGCCCGGCAACCATCCGCCCCATCGTCATCACCGGGCTTGTCCCGGTGATCCATCGCGCCGCAAACCGGATAGCTTCCAATCCACCGGGTCATTCCCGCGAAAGCGGGAACCCCTGTTTCCTTTCAACGGAGGTTCCCGCTTTCGCGGGAATGACTTCGGGGCCTAAGCCATGACCAAACTCTCCGCCAACACCCTCGCCGACATCACCACGGCATCAGTCCCCGCCTATAACCGCGAGAACCTCACCCCCGGCATCGTGCATTTCGGCGTCGGCAATTTCCATCGCGCCCACCAGGCCGTCTATCTCGACGATCTGTTCGCCACCGGCAGTGATCACGATTGGGCCCTGATCGGCGCCGGCGTCCGCGAAGCCGATGAGGCCATGCGCCAAAAACTCAAGTCCCAGGATTGGCTCACCACCGTCGTCGAGCAGGAAGCCGATACCAGCTCCGCCCGCGTCACTGGCGCCATGATCGATTACCTCCGCCCCGGCGACAGTGCCGCCGTCGTCGCCCGCCTCTCCGATCCATCCATCCGCATCGTCTCGCTGACCATCACCGAAGGCGGCTATTACATCGACCCCGCCAGCCAGAAATTCGATCCGACCCACCCCGACATCGCCTATGACGCCGCCAATATAGAGGCCCCAAAAACCGCCTTCGGCCTGATCCTCGCCGGCCTCCTCCGCCGCCGCGAGCTAGGCCTCGCCCCCTTCACCGTCATGAGCTGCGACAACATTCCCGGCAATGGCCACGTCACCGAAAACGCCGTCGCCGGTCTCGCCGCGCTGATCGACCCGGCCCTCGCCCAATGGGTCAAAGCCAACGTCGCCTTCCCCAACGGCATGGTCGACCGCATCACCCCCGCCACCTCCGACCGCGAAAAGACCCTGCTGGCCGACAATTTCGACATCGACGACAATTGGCCGGTCTTCTGCGAGAGCTTCAAGCAATGGGTGCTCGAAGACAATTTTCCCGCCGGCCGCCCGGCGCTGGAAAAAGTCGGCGTGCAATTCGTCACCGACGTAGCGCCCTACGAGCACATGAAAATCCGCATCCTCAATGGCGGCCACGCCACCATCGCCTATCCCGCCGGGCTGCTCGATATCCACTTCGTCCATGAAGCTATGGAGCACCCCCTCGTCGCCGCCTTCCTCGCCAAGGTCGAGCGCGACGAAATCATCCCCATCGTTCCCCCGGTTCCCGATACCAATCTCGACGACTACTTCGCCCTCTGCCAACGCCGCTTCGCCAATCCCAAGATCGGCGACACAATTCGGCGCCTCGCGCTCGATGGTTCCAACCGTCAGCCCAAATTCATCGTTCCATCGGCTCTGGAGCGTTCTCAACGTCAACAGTCCGTTAACGGATTGGCACTCGTGAGTGCCCTTTGGTGTCGCTATTGCTACGGCATTTCCGATGGCGGCGCGGTCATCGAACCCAACGATCCCAACTGGGATCGCCTCACCGCCCAAGCCAAAAAAGCCAGAGCCAATCCCCAGGCCTGGCTCGAAATGACCGATATTTACGGCGAGCTCGCCACCCACCAAAATTTCATCGCCGCCTTCACCAAGGCATTGGAAACGCTGTGGAATATCGGCACCAAGGCCACCCTGGAACGCTATCTGGCGGATGAATTTTAGTTGACCATCGAGCTCATCATCTTCGACTGCGACGGCGTCCTCGTCGATAGCGAACCCCTCGCCATGCAGGTCCTGATCGCCGCCATCGGCGCCCAGGGCCCCGCGATCACCCCCGCCATGGCCTATCGCGATTACCTCGGCCGGTCGCTATCCTCAATCTCCGCCAGCCTGCTCGATAGCCACGGCATGCCACTCGGTCCGGCAGCACTCGCATCTATGCGCAGCGATCTCTATGCCCTCTATCGCCGCGAGTTGCGGGCCAGCCCAGGCCTGCCCAACATATTGGAAAAACTCGACATTCCGTTCTGCGTCGCCTCCTCCAGCCAACCCGAACGCATCCGCATCAGCCTCGAATTGACCGGCATGCTCGCCGCGTTCGAGCCCAATATCTTCTCCGCCACCATGGTCAAAAACGGCAAGCCCGCCCCCGACCTCTTCCTCCACGCCGCCCGCGCCATGGGCATCCCGCCCGCCAAATGCCTCGTCATCGAAGATAGCCCCGCCGGCATCACCGCCGCCCGCGCCGCCGGCATGGCGGTGTTCGGCTATCTCGGCGGTAGCCATATCGCCCCCGCCGGGCTGGCCGAAACCATCGCCGCCCTCCACCCCGACCGCATTTTCGACGATATGCACGCCCTGCCCGATCTTGTACGGTCACTCCAAACCGAAAAGAGGGCGCTCTAGTTTGTCGCAAAGCCTCCTGGTTGCAGTGGATGTGGGCACGGGGAGCGCCCGGGCGGGCGTGCTGACGCGCGAAGGTCTGCTGCTGGGCCGCGCCGAGCATCCCATTGCCATGAACCGCACCGATGCCAACCATGCCGAGCACGACAGCGAGGACATCTGGCGCGCCGTCTGCAGAGCGGTACGCAGCGCCATGGCCACCGCCGGAGCCAGCCCCGACGCGGTTATGGGCCTCGCCTTCGACGCCACCTGTTCCCTCGTCGTCCGTACGGCCGATGGCGCCCCGCTCACCGTCTCCACCAATGGCGAAACGCGCTGGGACACCATTGTCTGGCTCGATCACCGCGCGCTGGCCGAAGCCGAGGAATGCACCGAAACTGGCCATCTCGTGCTCAATTTTGCCGGCGGCGTCATGTCCCCGGAAATGGAAGTGCCCAAGCTGATGTGGCTCAAGCGGCACATGCCCGCCACCTGGGCCCGCGCCGGCATGATGTTCGACCTGGCCGATTTCCTCTCCTGGAAAGCCACCGGCTCGCTCGCCCGCAGCCAATCCACCCTCACCTGCAAATGGACCTATCTGGGCCATACCGCCCCCGCCTGGCGGCGGGACTTTTTGGACTTGGTAGGCCTCGGCGACATGATCGACCGCGCTGCTTTACCCAAAGCCGCCAGCCCCATCGGCACTGATCTGGGCAAGCTGACCCCAGCAGCCGCGGCTGATCTCGGTCTCAGCACCAATTGCCATGTCGGCGCCGGCCTGATCGACGCCCATGCCGGCGCGCTGGGCCTGCTTGGCGCTTTCACCAGCGATATCGGCACCATCGACCGCCACCTGGCCCTGATCGCCGGCACCTCCAGCTGCGTCATGGCCCTATCGGCCGAAGACCGCCCGACCTCGGGCGTCTGGGGACCCTATTATGGTGCCGTGCTTCCCGGCGTCTGGCTCAATGAAGGCGGCCAATCGGCCACCGGTGCCTTGCTCGACCACCTCATCCGCTGGCACGGTGCCGGGGGCGAACCAACGCCCGAACGCCACCGCGCCATCGCCGACCGCATCATGACGCTCCGGGCCGGCGAGGGCCTTGGCCTCGCCAAGCGCCTGCATGTCCTGCCCGATTTCCACGGCAACCGCTCCCCCTGGGCGATCCCTTTGCTCTCGGCGTCATCTCGGGCCTCACACTCGACAGCGATTTCGATAGCCTCTGCCGCCTCTATTGGCGCAGCTGCGTCGCCATCGCCCTGGGCGTCCGCCATATCCTGGAAACCCTCAACACCCGCGGCTATGCCATCGACACGCTGCACATCACCGGCGGCCACACCAAGAACCCGCTGCTGATGGAACTCTATGCCGATGCCACCGGCTGCACCGTCGTGCAATCCTCCGCGCAGGACGCGACATTGCTGGGTATGGCCATGGTCGCGGCCACTGCGGCGGGGCTCTATCCCGGCCTTGATGCGGCGTGTGTGGCCATGCACCAGCCGGGTTCAGCGCGCGCGCCCGACCCGGCTGCCCGCATCCAGTTTGACAAGGATTACCGGATTTTCCTCGAAATGCTGCGGCAGCGGCAATTGATCGATGCGATGGGTTAAGGGATACCCCTTCACACCAAACCCCGCTAAGCTCCTTATTGGGAAGTCAAAATTCGTGGCCTGAAGTGAGCGACTGGAACGCATGTCGATCAAAGCCGCCGTCTACCATCTGACTCACTACAAATATGACCGTCCGGTCTTCCTCCAGCCCCAGATCATCAGGCTGCAACCGGCGCCGCATTCCAGAACCAAGGTGTTGAGCCACTCCCTGCGGGTGTCTCCGTCGCTGCATTTCGTCAATATGCAGCAGGATGCCTATGGCAATTTCCTGACCCGCTTCGTCTTTCCCGAGCCGGTCACCGAGCTCAAGATCGAAGTCGATCTCGTTGCCGATATGACGGTCTATAATCCCTTCGATTTCTTCGTCGAAGAAACAGCGGAAACCTTCCCCTTCCAATATCCCGAGGATATCCGCGAGGACCTCTCCATCTATATGCGGCCCGAGCCGGTCGGCCCACTGCTGCAGCGCTTCATCGACGGCATCGACAAGACGCCGATGAATACGGTCAATTTCGTCACTGGCATCAATGCCTCCATCCAGCAGCACATCGCCTATATCGTGCGCATGGAGACCGGCGTGTGGACGCCCGAGGAAACCCTGGGCAATGCCAAAGGCTCTTGCCGGGATTCCAGCTGGCTCCTGGTCCAGACCCTGCGCAATCTTGGCTTTGCCGCCCGCTTCGTGTCGGGCTATCTGATCCAGCTTAAGCCCGATCTGGTCTCGCTCGATGGCCCCGCCGGCACCGACCATGATTTCACGGATCTGCATGCCTGGTGCGAAGTCTATCTGCCTGGCGCCGGCTGGGTCGGCCTCGATCCCACTTCGGGTCTGCTGACCGGCGAAAGCCACGTCCCGCTGGCCGCCACCCCGCATTATCGCAATGCCGCGCCGATCTCGGGCTTTGCCAGCTACGCCGAAGTCGATTTCGCCTTCGACATGCGTGTCACCCGCGTCGCCGAGCATCCGCGCATCACCAAGCCCTTTTCCGACGCCTCCTGGGACCAGCTCAATGCCCTGGGCAAGGAGGTCGATAAAGTCCTTGCCGAAAACGACGTGCGCCTCACCATGGGTGGCGAGCCCACCTTCGTTTCCATCGATGACTTCGAAGCCGATGAGTGGAATACCGGCGCCGTCGGCCCCACCAAGCGCGCCCTCGCCGATGATCTGATCCGCCGGCTGCGCAAGCGTTTCGCCCCCACGGGCCTGCTGCATTATGGTCAGGGCAAGTGGTATCCCGGCGAAACCCTGCCGCGTTGGACCTTTTCGCTCTATTGGCGCGTCGATGGCAAACCCGTCTGGCAGGATGAAGCGCTGGTGGCGCGCGAAGGCGTCAAGACCGCCGCGACCCATGAAGATGCCCGCAAATTCCTCGCTGCCTTTGCGAACAATCTTGGGCTGACCGGGGAAACCATCGACGAGGCCTATGAGGACCCCGGCGAATGGCTGCTCAAGGAAGCCAATCTGCCCGCCAATGTCGATCCGGCCAATTCCGAACTGGCCGATCCTGAAGCGCGCTCGCGCATTGCCAAAGTGTTCGAACGGGGCCTGACCAATCCCACCGGCTATGTGCTGCCCGTGCAGCGCTGGAACGCGGCCGCATCGAGCCCCTGGCTCACCGAAAAATGGAAGACACGGCGCGGCAAACTCTTTCTCGCCCCCGGCGACAGCCCGGCCGGGTACCGGCTGCCGCTGAGTTCCCTCAAGCACATCAAGCCCACCGAATATCCCCATGTCGTCGCGCAGGACCCCGGCGCGCCGCGCGGTCCCTTGCCCGATCCGCAGGAAATCCTGTCGCGCAAAACCTCCGGCATCGAAGCCGATCCACGCGCCCAGACCACCTCGTCCTTCACGGCCGCGACTGAGCAGCAGGACCGGGTCGAGCAGGAAATCAGCGAGATCGAGGGCGAGGTGCGCACCGCCGTCACCGCCGAAATCCGCGATCATCGCCTGTGCGTCTTCCTGCCGCCGGTCGAAAAGCTCGAGGACTACCTCGAACTGATCGCTGCGGTCGAAGCATCAGCCAAAGCCATCGGCTTTCCCGTGCATGTCGAGGGCTATTCCCCGCCACACGATCCGCGGCTCAATGTCATCCGCGTGGCGCCCGATCCGGGCGTCATCGAGGTCAATATCCACCCCGCCTCCAATTGGGACGATTGCGTCGCCACCACTACTGCCATCTATGAAGAAGCCCGCCTGTCGCGGCTGGGCGCCGATAAATTCATGATCGATGGCCGCCACACCGGCACCGGCGGCGGCAATCACGTCGTGGTCGGCGGCGCCACGCCCGATGACAGCCCCTTCCTGCGACGGCCCGACCTGCTCAAGTCGCTGGTGCTGCATTGGCAGCGCCACCCGGCGATGAGCTATCTGTTCTCGGGCCTGTTCATCGGACCCACAAGCCAGGCCCCGCGCTTCGACGAAGCCCGCCACGACAGCCTCTACGAACTCGAAATCGCCATGGCGCAGGTGCCCCATCCGGCTTCGGGCGCCTTGCCGCCTTTGCCCTGGCTGGTCGATCGGCTGTTCCGCAATCTTCTGGTTGATGTCACCGGCAATACCCATCGCTCGGAAATCTGCATCGACAAGCTCTATTCGCCCGATGGTCCCACCGGTCGGCTGGGTCTGGTTGAATTCCGTGGCTTCGAAATGCCGCCCAATGCACGCATGAGCCTCGCCCAGCAAGTGCTGATCCGCGCGCTCATCGCCCGCTTCTGGACCGACCCGCTGGAGGGCAGTTTCACCCGTTGGGGCACCACCCTGCATGATCGCTTCATGTTGCCCCATTATGTCTGGCAGGACTTCCTCGATATCCTGGCGGATCTCGACACCCACGGCTTCAAGCTCGATCCGGCCTGGTTCGCCGCCCAGCTCGAATTCCGCTTCCCCTTCTGCGGCGAGGTCGAATATGACGGCGTCCGCTTGGAACTACGTCAGGCGCTCGAACCCTGGCATGTCATGGGCGAACAGGGTGCCATTGGCGGCACGGTGCGGTTTGTCGATAGCTCGGTCGAGCGGCTACAGGTCAAGCTCGATGGGCTCAATCCCGAGCGCTATGCAGTCACCTGCAACCAGCGGCCCATTCCCCTGCGCAAGACCGATACGGCTGGCTCGGCCATTGCCGGCGTGCGCTACAAGGCCTGGCAGCCCGCCTCGGGCATGCATCCGGCCATGCCGGTCAATACCCCACTGGTCTTCGACATCTACGATACCTGGACCGGCCGCCCGGTCGGCGGCTGCACCTATCACGTCGCCCATCCGGGCGGGCGCAATTACGAAACCTTCCCGGTCAATGGCAACGAGGCCGAGGCCCGGCGCCTCGCCCGCTTCGTGCCGCATAATTACACCCCGGGCGGCTATGATCTGCGCGCAGAAAAGCCTGCGGACGAATTCCCGCTAACGCTTGACCTGCGCCGGCCACCGCGCTTCTGGTAAAACCCATGAATACGCGGAATCAAAAGCCCCGTGGCAAGCCCCCTGCCGGTCCCAGCATTGTTGCTGATTACCGGCTGCAACCGGGCGTGCCCGACGAAATGGTGGACCCGGCCGGAAACATTCGGCCGGGCTGGGCTGAATTGATGGCCGCATTCGACAAGCTCGGCCCCACCGAGCTTGCCGCCCGTTTCGAGCGCGCCGATCAATATCTGCGCGATGCCGGCGTGTTCTATCGCAAATATGACGGCGCCGAAGGCAAGCAGCGCGATTGGCCCCTCGCCAAGATTCCGCTGCTGATCGACGAGGCCGAATGGGCCACGATCAGCGCCGGCCTGGTCCAGCGCGCCGAATTGCTCGAAACCGTCATCGCCGATGTCTGTGGCGACAATACTCTGGTGCAACAGGGTCTGCTGCCGCCAGAACTCGTGGCGCGCAATGGCGAATTCCTGCGTCCCCTCGTCGGCGTCAAACCCGCAAGCGGGCATTATCTGCATTTCTGCGCCTTCGAATTGGGCCGCGGCCCCAACGGCGCCTGGTGGGTGCTGGGCGATCGCACGCAGGCCCCCTCTGGCGCCGGCTTTGCGCTGGAAAACCGCGTCGCCACCACCCGTGCTTTGTCCGATATCTATGCCGATATGAACATCCAGCGGCTGGCCGGCTTCTTCCGCGCCTTCCGCGATACGCTGTTCGTGCAGGCCAAGCGTGATGGCGGCCGCGTCGGTATATTGACGCCGGGCCAGCTCAACGAAACCTATTTCGAACACGCCTATATCGCCCGCTATCTCGGCCTCATGCTGCTCGAAGGCGAGGACCTGGTGGTCGAGGACGAGCGCGTCATGGTGCGCACTGTGGCCGGCCTCAAGCCGGTCACCGTGCTGTGGCGGCGCATGGATGCCTCCTTCGTCGACCCGCTGGAGCTGCGCTACGATAGCCGCATCGGCACGCCCGGCATGGTCGAGGCGCTGCGCCATGGTTCGATCTCCATGATCAATGCGCTGGGCACCGGCCTGCTCGAAACCCGCGCCCTGGCCGCCTTCATGCCGCGCCTCGCGCAAAAGCTGCTCGGCACCAATCTGTTGCTGCCCGAAATCGCCACTTGGTGGTGCGGCCAGCCGGGCGAGCAAAAGCATGTGCTCGACAATTTCGACAAGCTGCTGATCGGCCCCGCCTTCGCCACCACGCTCCCCTTCGATGACCAGCGCGGCACCATGCTTGGCGCCGCCGTGCCCGCCGACCAGCGTGAAGCCCTGCTCGAACGCATCCGCGGCAATGGCGCCGATTATGTCGGCCAAGAACAGGTGCAGTTGTCCACCGCCCCGGTCTATGTCGATGGCAAGCTGGAGCCCCGCCCCATCACCCTGCGCGTCTATGCGGCCCGCACCGAAAATGGCTGGACCATCATGCCCGGCGGCTTTGCCCGGGTCGGCTCCACCAGCGACGCCTCGGCTATCGCCATGCAACATGGCGGCCAGGCGGCCGACGTCTGGGTCGTCTCATCCAAGCCGGTGGAGCAGGTCTCGCTGCTGCCGCGCGACGGTCAGAAGCTGGTCCGCAACTCGCCCGGCAGCCTGCCCAGCCGCGCCGCCGATAACCTGATCTGGCTGGGCCGCTATACCGAGCGCTGCGAAGCCACTGTCCGCATTCTGCGCGCCTATAATGCCCGCCAGGCCGAGCTGTCCAAGACCGACCTGCCGATCCTCACCCATTGCGCGGCGTTCCTTGAAACCATCGATGTCGACGCCGCCGATGCTATGCCGCTGGGCCTGCTGACCTCCATCGATAGTGCCGTGCACAGCGCCGGCCAGATCCGCGATCGCTTCTCGCCCGATGGCTGGCTTGCTTTGGTCGATCTGCAAAAAACCGCCCAGCGCTTTGCTACGCGCGTAGAGCTCGGCGACGACGCCACGCGCGCCATGACCGTATTGCTGCGCAAGCTGGCGGGCTTTTCCGGCCTCGTGCATGAAAACATGTACCGCTTTGCCGGCTGGCGCTTCCTCGAACTGGGCCGCCGCCTTGAGCGTGCCATGCAGATCGCCCGCGCCACCGCCTGGTTTACCGACAAGGACGCCCCCGACGGCTCGCTCGAAATGCTGCTCGAAATCGGCGACAGCGTCATGTCGCATCGCCGCCGCTATTCGGTGAGCGCCGGCACGCAGAGCGCGGTTGATCTGCTCACCTTGGACCCACTCAATCCGCGCTCCGTGCTGTTCCAATTGGCCGAGCTACAAAAGCAGATCGAAATGCTGCCCGGCGGCATCAATGACGGCCAACTCTCGCCCGCCGCCAGGGCCGCTTTGCAATTGCACACCGAATTGCGCATTGCCGACCCCGCCGACATGACCCCAGACCGCCTCGACAAGCTGGCCGCCGATATCGGCGTGCTCTCCAGCCTCGTGGCCGCAGCCTATTTCGTGTAGCACCATGCTTTATGATGTCCGCCTCGACCTGCATTACGATTACGACGCCCCGGTGCATGGCGGCCGCCACCTCATCCGGGTCGCCCCGATCAGCGTGCCGGGTACCCAGCGCGTTATCGCGGCAAGCCTGTCCTTCGAGCCGCGCCCGCAGCGCGAAAGCGCCTTCACCGATTTCTTCGGCAATGCAGTGACGACCATCACCTATTTGACCCCGCATGATCATCTCGACATCCGCCTGACCGCCCGCGTGCAGGTCGAGGATATCCATCCCCCCGCAGAACTATCGCCCACTGTCGAGCGCTTGCGGCAGGAAGTGACCCGGTTCTGGTCGGTCGAACCGGACAGTCCGCACCATTTCCTCGCCGAATCCGGCAGCGTGCAGCTCGTGCCGGCCATCACCGCCTATGCCAGAAATGTCATGGCCGACGCCCCTTCCGTGCTGGCCGCCGCCAATGAGTTCTGCATGGCGATCCATCGCGACTTCATCTACGACCCCAAGGCGACGGACGTGCAGACCACACCCGCTGAGGCCTTCGCGCTACGCAAAGGCGTCTGCCAGGATTTCGCCCATGTCATGATTGCCGGCCTGCGTGGCGCCGGCATTCCTGCCGGCTATGTCTCGGGCTTCCTGCGCACCAATCCCCCGCCCGGCAAGGCGCGGCTCGAAGGCAGCGACGCCATGCATGCCTGGGTGCGCGTCTGGTGCGGCCAGCACATGGGCTGGGTCGAATTCGACCCCACCAATGCCATGATCGCGGGCGGCGATCACATCTCGATCGGCCATGGCCGCGACTATGCCGACATCTCCCCGATTGTGGGTGTGCTCAAGACCCATGGTTCGCACGAAACCACCCAATCGGTGGATGTGATCCGCGTCGAATAGAGCCGGCCAAACCTGTTTCGACAGGCATGCGGAACTAAAATCCCTTCCTCGCCGTTCTTAGAGCAAGCGTAATAAAGCGCGGCTTTTTGAAGGTATTGGTCGACATGACACATGCTGAAATCAGGGCACTTGAAGACGCCCGCGCCAATATGCCCTGGTCGACCGAAAGCTACGATGGCCGGACCCACTATGCCGACGTGCTCAAGGCACTGACGCCGGCATTTCTTATTCTGCTCGTCGCCACCGGCTTGCTTCTCGCATTGCTTTGACCCGGCGACCTTAGCGTCACAATAACAAAAGAAGGATACGTCCTATGACCTTAGGCACAATTCTCATCATCATTCTTATTCTGCTGTTGATCGGCGCATTGCCCAATTGGGGCTATTCGCGCGGCTTCGGCTATGGGCCATCCGGTATTCTGGGCGTCGTCCTCGTCGTTATCCTCATTTTGGTATTGATGGGACGAATTTGACGCACAGCCGATAAAGGGCGCGACCAGTATTGGAGTCCACGTTAGTGGAATGCGCCCCGCGGGTTGAAGGTCGCCCCCCTTTCACCCGCCCCTGGTCACCCCGATACGCTCAACGCGTACCGGGGTGTCTTTCTGTCCTGGCTCCAGGCCCGGAACCTACCGCCCGTTATGGCGTTGAGTGACATCAACTTATGGAGCGTTTAATGGCTGATACCCCTGAAATGGCACCCACCCGCGGCAAGACATCCAACGGGGCCCCGCGTGCCGCGTCCAGCCGAGCCAAGGAAAAGCACCTGGAAGACCAGATCGCCCAGTTGCAGGACGACCTCAAGGGGATCGCCGCAACCCTGGCCCGCCTCAGCAGCGACAAGGTCAATGAAGTCAAGGACGTCGCCAAAAGCGAAGCCCGCCATCTGCAACGTCAGGGCCAGAACGTCATCGAGGACGTGCAGGACCAGGCCGGGGAACTTGAGCGGCAGCTGAAGGACACCATTCGCGAAAAGCCGCTGACCGCGGTGGCGAGCGCGGTGGGCATCGGCTTCATTCTCGCTCTGCTCTCGCGGCGCTAGGCATCATGAATTTACTGGTCCCCCTCGCGGCCCTGCTCGGCATCGAGGTCGAGGCGATTACCGATCGGGCCAAGAAGCTCGCGATTGTCTATGCGGTGATCAGCCTCTTCCTGCTGCTGGGCTGCTTCTTCCTCGTGGCGGCGGGCTTTTTTGCTCTCGCCACCCAGATCGGACCGATCTATGCGGCGCTGGTCCTGGGCGGCGTTTTTCTCGTACTGGCCCTGGCAGTCTTTGCCGGCGCACAGATCGGGGAGAGCAATCGAAAACGTCGCACCGTCGAACGCCGCCGTTCCAGCGAAACCGGCGCCTTCGTCACGACCGCTGCATTGACCGCATTGCCGGTGCTGTTGCGCTCGCCTGTCATTCGCAAGCTGGGCCTTCCTGCTGCGGCGCTGGCAGCATTCCTGCTGGTCCGCAACGCCGACGACAACGACGACTGATCCGCCTCAGACCTGCTCGACCGGCAGCGGCATCCAGATCTCGGCGGCGACCCCGCCGGGATCGAAGCGCAACTTGACATCGCTATCGAGTACCTTGGCCAGGCTGCGCTCGATCAACTTGGTGCCCAGGCCATAATCGCGCGGCGGCGCCACGGCCGGGCCCTCGCTTTCACGCCAGCGCAGCATCAGCCCCGGTACCGGCGCTTCCCGCTTTTCCCAATAGATATTGACCACGCCCCGATTGGTGGACCAGGCGCCATGGCGATGCGCATTGGTGGTCAATTCATGCAGGATCAATCCCAATCCAACCGCATGGTCGGCCGGCAGCATCATGTCCGGTCCATTGACTGTGGCGCGGTCAGGATGTTCCAGGAAATCTGGGCCCAACTGGGAGGCAATCACCTCATAAAGATGCACCCCGCTCCAGTCGCGGTCGGCCAGCAGCACATGCGCATCCGAAATCGTGCGCAGACGGCCGGAAAACGCTTCGATGAACGCCTTGGGATCGGGATTCTGCCGGATTGTCTGGCGGGCCACCGATTGGATCATGGCCAGCGTGTTCTTGACCCGGTGATTGAGCTCACGCAGCAGGAGCCGCGTATGCTCGGCGCTCTGCTTGGCCTCGGTAATATCGGTGGAGGCCCCCATCATGACCAGCGCCCGGCCCTCGGCATCGCGTTGATAGACCCGCCCGCGCATGGTCAGCCACCGGATCGTGGGCTCCACCCGCACTTCGGCGGCAAAATCGACGCCATCATTGAGGCTGGCCTGGATGCTGTCTTCAATGGCGGCGCGGTCGCCGGCATGAACCGTATCGAGCACCTGCTCGAACTGGATCGTGCCGCTTTCGGGCAGGTGATACATCCGCCGGAACATGTCGTTGCAGACCACTTCCCCGGTCCGGATATCCCAAATCCAGCTGCCCACATTGCCCGCTTCCAGCGTAAGCGCATGGCGCCATTCTTCGCGGAGCAGTGCGGCCGCCGTGCGCGCCCGCACTCGAGCCTCGTCCTTGAGGGCAAAAAGCGTCGAGGCCAGACCCGCCAGATCGACAAGCTGATCGAGCAATGCCGGCTCGACCGCGTTTCGTGCCGTCTTGCCAAGTACGCAAAGCGAGCCCAGGCGCTGCCCGGCCACGACGATCGGCGCCCCGGCGTAAAACCGTATTCCGGTTTCACCCGTCACCAATGGATTGTGCATGAAACGCGGATCGGTCGTGGCGTCGAGCACCACCATGGCCTCAGGTCCGGCCAACGTATGCGCACAAAACGAATCGCTGGCCGATGTGCCCGTAAGGTCAGTGCCATGGCAGGCGCGGAACCATTGCCGCTCCTTGTCGATCAGCGTCACCAGCGCGATTTCGGCGCCAAAGATATGGGCCGCAACCCGGGTGAGGCGGTCGAAATCGGCATCGGGATCTGTACCGAGAACCTCCAGCGCCGCCAGCGCCTGCAGGCGGGCTGGATCATCCAGAACCTTGCGGACATCGTCCGGAAGGGAGGAATTCACTTCTGTCACTTTTCGTCCTGACGCTTCCGCGACAAATGCGCATTCAAACCAGAGCAAGACGCAAACGGAGAACCGGAAGCCTTGCGGACTCGAGCCTGACTGCGACCTGACTTCTGTCAAACCAGGGGCAAAGCTAGGCCCGATGCCCTTAAACTCGGGTCAAGCAATATGGTTCCCAAGCCGGAAAAAAATCAGGCGGCGCGCGCTTACGTGGGCCCGGGCAGCAATACCTTGAGCGCGCCCGGATGCACCTTGAGCGTGACCGAAGGCGCTAGCTTGATCAATTCGCCATCGATCACCGCATGGGCATTGTGCTTGCGCCGGGGAAAACTCAGCGTCACCTGTTCGACCTCCTGCTCGGTGACCGCGTCGCTGGTCCGCCACTTGCCCAACAGCACATCCACAGCCAGCCGGATCAGCGCCCAGGTGGAGATCGGCGCGGCCATATAGACGCCCAGCAAGCCCGCATCCAACCGGTCGGCATGGGGAATATGCCCATCGCCCAACGGATTGTTGGAGACCGCGATGCCCGAGACTCGCAGGCGCTCGCGTCCATTCCTCGTGTGGATTTCCGCCTCGAATTCGGGCGGTCGCACCGCAGCCTCGGCAATCGCGCGCAGGCTCGCCAGCATCTTGCCGATGCGGCTGCGATAGGTCATCCGCTCGCGAATGCGCACCAGCCTGGCATGCACGCCGACGCCGAACTGATGCACGAAAGCCCGCCCATTGGCCGTGGCGATATCCACCGCGCCAATCTCGCCGGCAGCAACGGCTTCCATAGCCGCGGTCAAATCCAGCGGCAATTGCAGTGCCCGGGCGAAAAGGTTCATCGTACCAGCCGGCAATACCGCCAGTGGCATGCCGCTTTCAAAGGCGATCCCTGCCGCCGTCGAAATCGTGCCGTCGCCGCCGGCTGCGAGCATGACATCGATGCCCCTGGTGTCCGCGACACGGCGCAGCTCGGTTTCGACATTGCGCCCAGCCACAATCCGGCATTCGAGCGCATGACCGTTCCGGCTGAAAATCTCCACCGCCTGTTTGCCAAAAGCCTCCAGATCCATCGTCCGCAGCGTACCGCCATCGCGGTTGAGGATTGCTACGATGCGCATGGCGATCTCCGGGGCGGGACTGGCATTAGCTGGCGGCCGCCCTCTCGACGCCGGGAAGCGGCACCGTCACCACAATGCCGCCATTGGGGCCCCGTTCATAGTGCGGTTTGCCGTCGAACTGATTGGCCAATTGCTTGACGATCACCGAGCCGAGGCCGCCCTCTCCAGGCGTTCGCTCGGCCGCCATGCCCACCCCGTCATCGGCCACCCGCAGCGTCGGCACATTGGCCGCGTCGCGCTTGAAGCTCACCGCGATGTGGCCCTGCCTGCCATCGGGAAATGCGTGCTTGAGCGCATTGGTCACCAGTTCGCCCACCAGGATGCCGATCGTTGTGGCGTCACGTGCGCCAATCTCCACCGCGGCAAAGTCGCCCTTGAGCGTCACCGCCTTGGCCGTGGTGGCGGTATCGTGCAGATCGTCCAGCACGGCGCTCAGGAATTCCGCCGCGCTGACGGTTTCCAGATCGTCCCCCAGCCGCAGCCGCCGATGAGCCGAGGCCACCGCATGCACCCGCGCCCGCGCGGCTTCCAGCGCCTCGCGCACCTCATCCGAGTCGGTGCGCATGAGCTGCAGTCCGAGCAAGGACGAAACGGTCGCCAGCGAATTGCCGACCCGGTGGTTGGTGTCGCGCAACAGGGCCTCGACGCGCTGGCGCTCATGTTCGGCATGCTCGCGCGCTTCCTCAATGGCCTGGGTGCGCTCCCGCACCTGGGCTTCCAGCGCCTCGTTCTGCGTCAGCAATTGCGTCCGGCTTTCGGCCAGCGCGCTGACTTGGCGCTGGGTGCGCGACAACAGCGAATAGGAAAGGATCGCGGCCCCCGCCAGCGCCACGATGATGGCCACGACCAAAGCACGGCGCGACAGATCGATGCCCTTGTTGCGCTCCAGCAGCTTGGCATTTTCCTCGCCGATGAACTGTTCGAGTCCGCTGCGCAATTCGTCCATCAGCCGCGCGCCCATTCCGCTTTCGATCAGCGTCTGCGCCTCACCCGGACGGCCCGATTGGATCAGATCAACCGTCCGCGCCATCTCGGCCAGTTTGATGGAGATCGAATCCGAGATCGCTGCCACGCGGTCGGCCTGCCTTGGGTCCGCGGCCGTAATCGCAACCAGCGTCTTGACCCGCGTGTCGATGCCGGCAACCGCCCGCCGATACGGCTCGAGATATTTCTGGTCCTGCGTCAGCATAAAACCGCGCTGACCGCTTTCCGCCTCGGTCAGCGCAATCGTCAGCTCGCGCGCCTGGTTGCGCACCTCATAGGTCTGGGTGACATCGACCAATTGCCGATCAATGCCCGCCGTCATGATAAGCGCTGCCGCCGCAGCGAGCACGACCAGCGCCAGTGATGCCAGCACGGCAAGCCTGGGCCTCGCCCGGCGCGGCGGCTTGGTGTCGCGTTCCTGATTGCGTGCTTCGGCCATCATCATCCCGGCAGTCCAGCGGAAAGCTCAGGACGGCCGCGCCCCTCTGGAAGAATCGTGAGCTGAGCCATGCACCATGGCGATGGCGGTTTTGCGGCCATAGCCATCAGATCAATGGCCGGCGGCGTTCTGAGGGTCCCTCCCACCCGGCAAGCTCCATCAGCCCTGCCACATCGAGCACTCGACAAGTCCGGTCCAGCCAGCGGATCAGCCCGCGATCGGCCAGTTTGCGCAAGGTCTTGTTGGTGTGCACGATCGACAGGCCCAGCGTGTCGGCCACATGCAATTGCGAGATCGGCAGCACGATGAGCTCACCCTTGCTGGCTTGCACCGCTTCGGCTCGCTTATGCAGAAATGCCAGGAGATAGGCTGCGCGCTCCAATGCGCTGCGCCGGCCAATGCTCAGCAAATGCTCGTCCAGCATGCGCTCCTCGCGCGAGGCGAGCCAGGCGATATCGAAGCCCAATCCCGGATGATTGCGGAACAACTCGTCCAGCTTGTCGCGCCGGAACACGCAGAGCACCACTGGCGATAGCGCCTCGACCGAATGCTCCATGTCCCCGATCACCGAGCCCTGCAGGCCCAGCAAATCTCCCGGCAGCATATAATTCAGGATCTGGCGCCGGCCATCTTCCAGGGTCTTGTAGCGAAAGGCCCAACCCGACAGCAGCGTATAAAGATGGGCATTGTGGGCACCCTCCTGCAGCACGACCGTGCCGGTTTCCGCATTCAGTTCGCCGATTTTGAACGACGCGATGAATTTGAGTTCCTCAGGCGTGAACGCGCGGAACTGCGGCATCGCATGCAGCGGGCAGTGCTCACACGACACGCTGCGGGCGGACCCGGTAAGAACAAGACTCAATTGGCACCATTAAGGGGAAGGTAGCGACGCTGCCACAAACAACGATACCAGCAAGTGGCCGTTCCGCGACATGTCAAATTTAAATGACAGTGAAAACGCCTGGCCGCATGTGGTGGCTTTAGCGTTACGGACAGGCCAATGCTCACCGGACAGACGGTCCTCATCGTCGAGGAAGAATTTCTCATCGCACTCGATATTCAGCGCGTGCTGGAAGACCGCAATGTCGGCCAATGCGTCTGCGCCCGTAGCGTGGCTGAGGCCTTGTCGCTGCGCGAGCGCTGGCCGGACTATCAACTGGCTATTGTCGAATTCCGTGCCGATCAACCCGACAGTATCGAATTGCTGCGTGGTCTCACCGCAGCCGGCATCCGCCTGATCATCACCACTGCAGATCACGCACTGCATGCCGGCCTGACGGATGCGCCCGGAGCGCCCATCCTGGTCAAGCCATTTCCGGAGGCTGACCTGGTGAGCGCCATCACGCTGGCGCTCACCCAATCGGCTTAGAACGAGTGGTTGTGCGTGGTCACCTGTGCAGAGACGGCATCGGGACCGTAATCGGCTTCGCCGGATATCTTGAGGATATCCTGCAGACGCGTGCGGGCACGGCTGACGCGGCTCTTCATCGTGCCGATGGCGCAATCGCAGATCTCGGCGGCTTCCTCATAGGAAAATCCGGAGGCCCCGATCAGGATCACCGCTTCGCGCTGATCGTCGGGCAATTGGGCCAGGGCCTTTTTGAAGTCCTGCATGTCCATCGAGCCATATTGCGAGGGATGCACGGAAAGCCGTTCGGTGAAGGCGCCATCGCTATCCTGCACTTCGCGGCCACGCTTGCGCATCTGGCTATAGAATTCGTTGCGCAGGATGGTGAAAAGCCAGGCCTTGATATTGGTGCCCATCTCGAAGCTGGACTGCTTGGCCCAAGCCTTCATGACGGTGTCCTGCACCAGATCGTCCGCCTTGTCGTGCTTGCCGGTCAGGGAGACCGCAAAGGCGCGCAGGCTGGGCAATGTGGCAAGCATCTCGCGCTTGAACGAGGTCGGTTCGGCGGTCATGCCGTTACTCCCCGTCACGAGAAGCGGTCTTGGCCTTTTGCGCTTGTTCGGCGCTATCGAGCTTTTCCAACAAATCGAGAAGTTGGTCGGGAACGCCTTCGTCCTGCACGGCCCCATAGAGTGCACGCAAACGCGCGCCGATGTCCGAATTTGGACCCAGCCCATCATCTGCCCGCCCCGTCTGCGTTCGCATACGTTGCTGGGTCACCAGTTTGTCCTTTATCATGCCTATGTCTTTGCCGTCCAAGTTGGCCCTTTGGCGAGCTAAATGTGCAACCGCTCAAAAAGTTCCACACTGGCGGAACTTTTGCATTCTCCACCCGTTTAAGGGTTTCGTGGGTCCACGATCTAAGCGTCATTGGGAGTTCTTATATGACTTTGTCCACGCGGATTGCTCCGCATTTGCCGTATCTACGGCGGTTTTCCCGCGCCGTAACCGGATCGCAGACGTCCGGAGACGCCTATGTAGCGGCAACTCTCGAAGCTCTCATCGCCGACATTTCTCTGTTTCCCGAAGCGTCCAGCGATCGTATCGCGCTCTATAAGTTGTTCTCTGCCCTCTTCTCGTCCTCAGCTATTCCCGTGCCCGAGCCGGCGTCCAGCTTTGCCTGGGAAAAACGCGCGGCGCGCAACCTCGCCAATCTGGGTCCCAAGCCGCGCCAAGCCTTCCTGCTGGTGGCCGTCGAAGGCTTTACCCATGCCCAGGCCGCCGAAATTCTGGGTGTCAGCGACAGCAAGTTCGCCGATCTGCTCGATGAGGCCTCGGTCGACATTTCCCGCCAGGTCGCGACCGAAATCATGATCATCGAGGACGAGCCGCTGATCGCCATGGATATCGAGCAGTTGGTGGAGAGCCTGGGCCACAAGGTGGTCAGCGTCGCCCGCACCCATAAGGAAGCGGTCAACCTGTTCAACCAGACCCATCCGCGCATGATCCTGGCCGATATCCAATTGGCCGATGGCAGCTCGGGGATCGATGCGGTCAACGACATTCTCAACACCCATTCGGTGCCGGTGATTTTCATCACCGCCTTCCCCGAACGGCTGCTGACCGGGGAACGCCCGGAGCCGACATTCCTCGTCACCAAGCCCTTCAATCCGGACATGGTCAAGGCCCTGATCAGCCAGGCACTGTTCTTTGACGAAGGCTCCCGCGCCGCGGCGTGAGACACGGCGTTTCGTCATGGCGATATCTGCTAAAGGCCGGGTTTTCCCGGCCTTTTTATTTGCGCCATCGGAACCGCTTCACCGGCCTGCACGTTGTTTTGACAAGCTAATCAGAGGAGAGTTCTCATGCTCTACTATGCCCTTGTCTTCTTCGTCATCGCCTTGATTGCCGGCGTTCTCGGCTTTGGCGGCATTGCTGGCGCCTCGGCCGGTATCGCCCAGATTCTGTTCTTCCTGTTCCTGGCCTTCCTCGTTATCTCGCTCGTTATCGGCTTGATCCGCCGGGTCTAGCCATGACGACCGATACGCTGAACCCAAAGGCGGCTCCGCTCCGGCGCAGCCGCCTTTTGCATCCCGCCGACCATGCAAGGACCATCCCTATGTCTTCGGCATCAACCGAGCGTCAGCTGCAAATGTGGGTGCGCGCGCTTTCGGCCGGGTTGAACGGTCGCGGCATCAGCGTGCTGCACCAGCGCCGCGATCATACCTATGACCTCGCCGAGAACCTGCCCGAAGAGTGGACCGGCCGCGATGTAGTCGGATACCGGGAGGCCGATTTTCTGGCCCTCCCGCTTGCCCGCCAGATCATCACCGCCTTTGATGCCTGCCTCAGCTCCGGCCAATCCCAGCGTGTCGGGTTCGAACTGTCCGATCCGATCCGCCGCAAGCAGTTTCAAGCGCAGTTATTGCCCGACGCCGATGGCGTCACCACCATCGTGACCGACGTCACCGAAGAACGCGGCCGGGAAGCTGCGGTCAACGAATTGCTGCGCGAAGTCAGCCACCGCTCCAAGAACCTCCTGGCCATCGTGCAGTCGGTCGCCATGCAGACCGCCCGGCACAGCACCAGCATCCAGCAATTTCTCGACCGTTTCCGCGGGCGCCTGCATGCCCTGTCCAGCACGCAGGATCTGGTCACCGAAAGCAATTGGCGCGGCACACATCTGCAATCGCTGGTCACGTCCCAACTCGCCCGTATCGGCCCCCTGGCCTTGGGCAAGACCCGCATGACCGGTGAAAACCCCGTGCTCGGCCCCAACGCCGCGCTGCACATTGGCCTGGCTATTCACGAACTTGCCGCCAATGCCGCGCTGCACGGCGCCCTCGCCCATATCGGCGCCGGCCATATCTGGATCGATGCCAAGCTGTCGCCCGACGACCGCCAATTGGTCATCGAATGGCAGGAAACCGGCATCGAGCATGCCAAGGGCCGCGAGCCGGCTCGCTTCGGCACCATGGTGCTCGAACATGTCGTGCCGCTATCGGTGGGCGGGGAAGCGCTCTTCACCGTCGATGCCGACCACGTCTCCTACCGTCTCAGCGTTCCCACCGATCAATTCGCCGTCTGATCCGCGCACAATTGTGCGTCCTTGCGCATTTCGCTTGCCATCTGCCGCACTTCTGCTTTTGTTGCAGGCGGTCAAGACTGCCCGCCTCATAATAAGGCAGTCACCAGTCAGGAAACCCGCCCAAGCGGGCAACAGGTGAGCATGGCACAATCGAAGCCCGCAGGGGCTGAGAAGTGGCCGGTCGTGGCCATTCACGATCTGCACAAGTCTTTCGGCGACCTTGAAGTTCTCAAGGGCATATCCTTCACCGCCCGCGAAGGCGAAGTCGTCTCGCTGATCGGCTCGTCCGGCTCCGGTAAATCCACGCTCCTGCGCTGCATCAACATGCTCGAAGTGCCCGACCAAGGCAGTGTCGCCATCGATGGCGAGGAAATCGAGCTGCGCGGCAGTGGCAAGCGCCGCCATATCGGCAATGAAGACCAGATCCGCCGCATCCGCTCCGAGCTTGGCATGGTGTTCCAGTCGTTCAATCTCTGGGCCCATATGACGATCCTCGAGAACGTCATGGAGGCGCCCCTGATCGTGCAGCGCCGCGCCCGCGCCGAAGTCGAAGCCGAGGCGCTGGCCATGCTGGACAAGGTCGGGATCGGCGCCAAGGCATCGAACTATCCGAGCCAGCTTTCGGGCGGCCAGCAGCAGCGCGCCGCCATCGCCCGGGCGCTATGCATCAATCCCCGCGTCATGCTGTTTGACGAACCCACTTCCGCGCTCGATCCCGAGCTGGAGGTGGAAGTGTTGCGCGTCATCAAGCTTCTGGCTGATGAGGGCCGCACCATGGTGCTGGTGACCCATGACATGGAATTTGCCCGCTCGGTTTCCGACCGGGTGATCTTTCTGCATCAGGGGCTGATCGAAGAGGAGGGCACGCCCGACCAGGTATTCGGCGCCACCAAATCGGCCCGCCTCAGACAATTCCTCAATGCCGCCAGCCACGCCTGAGCCATTGCGACGCCATAACAATATTCAACGGAGAGACGTGAAGATGAAGAAGATTATCCTTGCCGCTGCGGCAATCCTGTCGCTGGCCTCGGCAAGCCAGGCCCAGGAAACCGTCCGCATCGCCACCGAGGGCGCCTATGCCCCGTGGAATTTCCTCGATGATGCCGGAAAGCCCGCCGGCTTTGAAATCGAGCTGGGCAATGCCATCTGTGAAAAGGCCGCCCTTACCTGCGAATTCATCATCAATGACTGGGATTCCATCATCCCCAACCTGCTCGCAGGCAACTACGATGTGATCATGGCCGGCATGTCGATCACCGACGAGCGGCTGGAAACCATCGATTTCACCCAGAACTATTTCCCGCCCGATCCGTCCAAATTCGTCGCCACCGCTGGCGAAGCCATCGATCCGTCCGCCCTTGAGGGCAAGCGCGTCGGCGTGCAGGGCGGCACCATCCAGGCCGCCTATGCCCAGGAAAACCTGGCCGGCAACAATACCGTCGTGTCCTTCGGTACAGCCGACCAGGCCATGGCCGACCTTGCCGCCGGCAATCTCGACACCATCCTGGCTGACGCCGCCTATCTCGAACCCGTCGTCACCGCCTCGGGCGGCACGCTCGAATTCGTTGGCGAGGACATCCTGATTGGCGACGGCGTGGGCGCCGGTGTGCGCAAGGACGAAGCCGAGCTCAAGGGCAAGTTCGATACCGCCATCACCGCCCTCAAGGCTGACGGTACCCTCGACACCCTGATCGCCAAGTGGTTCGAAGGCCGCGGGCCTTATTTCTCCGAGTAAGCCGAGCTAACCTTTCCATCTTTCCCTCCCCGTCACGGGGAGGGAAAACCAATTTCGAGATCGTGATCAACCGCATGCCAAATTCAATTCCTGATCCGATCCAAGCGGCCACTCCATGACCGACGACATCGCCTACTGGTTCTCCTACCTGACCAATGGCAAGCATCTCACCTGGTATGCGAGCTTCCAATTCACCATTTTCGCTGCGCTCGCCGGCGGCACGCTCGCCGTGGTGTTCGGGCTGATCGGCGCCACGCTCAAGAATTCGCGCTTCTTTCCGCTGCGGCTGATCGGCACCATCTATTCTTCCATCGTGCGCGGCGTGCCCGATGTGCTGTTCTTCCTGTTCTTCCCACTCGCCTTCGAGCAGGCCGTCGAATGGGTCGCCGCCACCCAGGTCTGCTCGCCGGAGGCAATTGCCGCCCAGACTGCCGCCTGGCCACCTTGCAAGGAAGCCAATTGGTTTCTCGGCACGCCCGAATATCTTATCCTGGCCTCCGTCTCGCTGGGCTTGGTCTACGGCGCCTTCGCTACCAATGTCATTCACGGCGCACTGCGCTCGGTGCCGAATGGCCAGCTCGAAGCCGCCCGCGCCTATGGCATGTCGGCGGCTCAGGTTTTGTGGCGGGTCCATATCAGACAGATGTGGGTCTACGCCCTGCCCGGGCTCTCCAATGTGTGGATGCTGATCGTCAAGGCAACGTCCCTGCTTTCGCTGCTGCAGATCGCCGATATCGTGCTCTGGGCCGACCGGCTCGGCGCGCCCAATTTCCTGCCCACAGTGGGCCTGGTGCATGAGGATTGGCGCTGGCGCTATTATCTCGTGCTCTTCGTCTTCTATATCCTGGTGACCCTGATCTCCGAAAAAGCCTTCAACGCCATCATGCGTCGCGCCGGGCGCGGCATCTTGAGCGAGGCCCAATGATGGAGCGCTTTATCCAGGAACTGGCCCTCTTCGCCCCCGCGGTGTTGTTCAACATCTACTTTGCCGCCGCCTCGATCCCCATCGGCTTCGTGTTGGCCATCGGGCTGGCGCTGGGCAAGGCATCGTCCAACCCATGGCTGTCGCGCCCCAGCCGCGCCTTTGTCTATGCCTTTCGCGGCTCCCCGCTCTTCATCCAGTTCTTCATGTTCTATTCGCTGGCGCTCTCGTTCAATGTCAGCCTGTGGAAGCCCTGGGGCGTGTCCTGGTTCGTGCTGCATCCGCTGTTCATCGGCCCGCTGGTGTTGACGCTGAACACCGCCGCTTATACCGCCGAAATCTTCCATGGCGCCTTGCGTGCCGTGCCCCGCGGCGAGGTCGAGGCCGCCCGCGCCTATGGCATGTCCGGGGCCCAGCAATTCCGCCAGGTGATCTGGCCCAATCTCATCCGGCTGGCCTGGCCCGCCTATACCAATGAAGTGGTTTTCCTGTTCCACGCCACGGCCATCGTCTATTTTGCCCTGCCGGTCATCGGCCTGCAAAAGGACCTGATGATCACCGCCAAGGAATTGTTCGAGCGCGACTATAATGCGTTCCTGCATTTTTCGGTCGCCGCCCTCTATTTCCTCGCCGTCTCGCTGGTGGTTTTCTTCCTGTTCGGGCTGGTCTACCAAAGGTTGATGCGACACATGCCGGCACCGCCGCGCATGCGCTTCCAGCCAAAATGGATCCGCTGAGCCCATGACTTTGCAACTGCACGAGACGGCCTTTTCCGGCGACACGCCGGGCACCTCCACCAATCTCTATTGGTACACGGCCGGGCCCGAAACCGCCCAAACCAAGGTGCATCTGCAGGCCGCCCTCCATGCCGACGAGCAGCCCGGCACCATGGCGCTGCATCATCTGCTGCCCATGCTGGCCGAAGCCGATGCGGCGAACCAGCTCAAGGCGCGCTTCCTCATCTTCCCCTCGGTCAATCCGCTGGGCCTCGCCAATCGCTCGCTGCGCCACCATATCGGCCGCTACGACATCGAAACCGGCGTCAATTACAACCGCCGCTGGCCCGACCTCTATCCGCTGATTGCCAATGCCATCGCGGGCAAGCTCGGCACTGACCCCAAGGCCAATATCGCCACCATCCGCGCCGCCGTCGGCTCTTGGATCGCAGCGCAGACACCGGGCTCGGCCGCCCAGCAATTGCGCCTCTTCGTGCTCAAATCCGCCCATGACGCCGATATCGTGCTCGATTTGCATTGCGACGACGATAGCCTGATGCACATCTTCACCTCGCCCGAGCTGATGCCGGGCCTGCAGGATCTGGCCGATTGGATGGGCGTCGCCGCCACTCTCACCGCCGAAGACAGCGGCGGCGGCTCGTTCGACGAAGTGCTGCCCTCGCTCTATCGCAAGGCGCGCCTCGCCAATCCCGGTTTTCCCATTCCCAATGGCGCCGAAACCGCAACGCTCGAATACCGCGGCCGCGCCGACAGTTTCGACGCGCTGGGCAAGGTCGATGCCGAGGGCCTGTTCGGCTTCTTCGCCAGCCGTGGCCTCATCGCCGCCGATGTCGAAGCCCCGCCCTCAGCGCCTCGGCCCACGCCGTTCGAAGCCACCGAAGTGCTGCGCACCGACGCGCCGGGCCTGCTCGCCTATCACGTCGCACTGGGCGACCGCGTCACGAACGGCCAGCCTGTCGCCGATCTGATCGCCATGGACGGACCGCAGGCCTTCCTCGCCCGCCGCCCCATCCTGGCCGGCACCGATGGTTTCGTGCTGTCGCGCGCCAGCGCCAAATATGTCGCCCGTGGCGCTGCAATCGCCAAGATCGTCGGCAGCGAAATACTGCCCACCCGGGCCGGCGGCTATCTCCTCGAAGACTAGCACCCGCCAAACAGACGGTTTCCGTCCGTTCACGAAATAGCGAAGAACCGACCCCGCCATTTGCAGAGCGCAAGTGAGCGGGCGCTTTGGCGCGCGTTAACCTTACTAAAAATCTCTCTGACAGGCTCTATGCAAAGTTAACAAAACATTGCATTTTAAACAAAGGTTAAAGAATTGTTAAAAAGCTGCCCTGCACTCGACCAGAGGTGGTGGCGGAGGTTTTTCAAGCGCCCTCCGTAGTTTCGCCAGAGTAAGGCCTGTAAGTCAGATTAGGAGAGCGTCATGGAGAGTAAGTATAAATCCGCGCCAGAGGCAGCTTTGAAGGGCAGCCTGCGAGATTTTCGTGCCCCCGCCGGACCCGGCCTCATCAGCCGCGTAGCCGGTTTTTACGAGTGGCAGAACCTGCGCCGCCAGCATGAATTATGGCCCTATGCCCGCTCGACCTCCACTGCCCCCAAGGCCCGCTGCGAAGCCCGCAGCGATATCGGGCAGAAATTCTCGGGCATCAACTTCGCCAGCCAGGATTATCTCAGCCTCTCCTCCCACCCGGCCGTAAAGCAGGCGGCCATCGAGGCCATCGGCGAATATGGCGTCCATAGCGCCGGCTCGGCGGCTCTTTTGGGGAACACCACCAATTCGCTCCGCCTGGAGCGCGCTCTGTCCGATTTCATCGGCGGTCGCGAAATCGTGCTCTATCCCACCGGTTGGGCCGCCGGCTATGGCTCGGTGCAGGGCTTTGTGCGCGCCAATGACCATGTGGTCATGGATATCCTGGCCCATTCGTGCCTGCAGGAAGGCGCCAAGGCCGCGACGCAGAACGTGCACCATCACGGCCACCTCAATCTGCAGGCGCTGGAGCGCAAGCTGTCCCGCATCCGCGCCACCGACACCAAAAACGGCATCATGGTGGTGACGGAGAGCCTGTTCTCCATGCACTCCGACACGCCGGATCTGGGCGCCATGCGCGCGCTCTGCGACAAATACGACGCCACCCTGCTGGTCGATTGCGCACATGACATGGGCTCGATGGGCGAAGACGGGCTGGGCCATCTGGGCCTGCAGAACATGCTCGACGCCGCCGACATTATCATCGGCAGCTTCTCCAAGACCTTCGGCTCCAATGGCGGCTTCATTGCCGTCCGCGACAAGGCGACCGCCGAATACCTCAAATATTACAGCGCCACCCACACCTTCTCCAACGCTCTCTCGCCGGTGCAGGCGGCCACCATCCTGGCCGCGCTCAATATCGTGACCTCCGGCGAAGGCCGCGCTCTGCGCCGCAAGCTGATGGATAATATCCTCTATCTGCGTCAGGAAATGACCGCTGCCGGCCTCGAAGTGCTGGGCAATCCTTCGCCTATCGTGCCGGTCAGCCTGGGTCTGGAGAGCGTGGGCCGCTTTGCCTCGCGCCACCTGATGGCCATGGGCGGCATTGCCAACCTCGTCGAATACCCCGCCGTGCCCCAGGGCGGCGCCCGCTTCCGCTTCCAGGTCATGGCTGCCCATACCCACGAGGACATCGACCAGGTGGTGGAAATCCTCGCCCAGGCCATGCATGACGCGGACATGGAATACCGGCTCGGCCACGAAGCTCCGCACCGTGTCAGCGAGCGGATGGAAGAAGCCAGCAGCATTCCCGCAGAATAACCGGTTCCAACGCGAGCCCCGATCGATGTCCCTCCCCTTGTGGGGAGGGATTTAGGGGATGAGAGCCACCCGAGGCCCCGTAATAGAGGCTACCGGGAGGCAGGTCAGCCTATCCCTCGACAAACGCCGCTGCCGGGGTTTTCGGTCCCAGCACGGCCTGCATCTTGCTCAATAGACGCGGCAGGTCCACCGGCTTGGTGTCGAAATCGATGCAGCCGGCGGCCAGTGCCTTGACGCGATCGGTTTCGAACGCGCTCGCCGTCAGCGCAATGATCGGCACCGCCGCTGTTTCGGGATTGGCGCGGATGCGGCGGGTGGCTTCGCAGCCATCCATCTCGCCCAGGCCCATATCCATCAGGATTACATCGGGCAGCAATTCGAGCGCGGCGGCGATGCCGCTGGGGCCGTCCTCGGCAAAGCGGATGGCGTAACCCCGCCGCTCCAGCCGCCGACCCAGCACGTCGCGATTGATGGGATTATCCTCAACGATCAGCACCAGTGCCATCAGCGCTCTCCCGCTTATTCGTTGACCGCCCGCGGCGGCCGCGCCCCACGCGCCGCCTTGAGGCTGGCAATGGCCGTCCGGACCTTGTCGCCATCCAGCGGCTTGAGCAGAATGCCATCGGCCCCCGCCGCCAGCGCCTTGCTGCGCTCGGACAGGATCGAAATCATCAGCACCGGAATATCGCGCGTGATGGGATCGGCCTTGAGCGCCGCCAGCACGTCCCAGCCATCAAAGCCCGGCATCAGGATGTCGAGGAAGATCGCCGAGGGCTTGACCGTGCGGGCAATCTGCAGCGCCGATTGCGGCGCATCGGTGCAGATGGGCGTCACCCCTTCCTTGGCGAACAGGCGCTCGGCGACTTCGAGGAAATTGCGATCATCGTCGATGATCAGCAGGCGCTGCCGCTCGCTGCTGCCGGTGCCCGAAATACGATCGTTGAAATCCTGCACATGCTCGCCATGCAGCGGCACAATGGCGCCGCGGACATTGGCCAGCGGATCATGCGCCGCTTCCTCGCTTTGCGCCGGCAGGCGAATGGTAAAGCACGAGCCCTTGCCCAACTCGCTCTCGACATCGATCTGCCCGCCCATCAGCCGGCACAAATTCTGGCTCAGCGACAGCCCCAGCCCCGTACCGCCATAGACCGCGGCAATCTTGGGATTGGCCTGGGCAAAATTGTTGAACAGCGCCTTCTGCTGCTGTGCCGAGATACCGATCCCCGTGTCGGCCACTGCGATCTCGATCCATTCCTGCCCAGCCTCGGGGCGGCGCAGGATGGAGAGCGTGATGCTGCCATTATGGGTGAACTTGGCGGCATTGGAGAGCAGGTTGAAAATCGCCTGCCGCAGCTTGGTCGCGTCGCACCGTATCGTGCCCAACTCGCCATGGCGCTCAACCACAAAACTATTGGCATTCTTGATCGCCAGCGGCCTTGCGGTGGATTCCACCTCGTTGATCAGCAGATCCAGATCGACCGTCTCGACATGCAGGGACATCTTGCCGGCCTCGATCTTGGAAATATCGAGGATGTCATTGACCATGGCCAGCAGGTGCTTGCCCGCCGCGCTGATCTTCTGCAGGTCGGCAATCTGCTCGCCCCGTCCGTCAAGCTCGGCATCCTCGAGCAGGATTTCCGAATAGCCGAGCACCGCATTGAGCGGGGTGCGCAGCTCGTGGCTCATCTTGGCGAGGAATTCCGATTTGGCGCCATTGGCCCGCTCGGCCTCGTCCTTGGCCAGGGTCAGGGCCTTGAGCGTTTCCTGGTGGCGCTCGACTTCGCGGATCAATTCGGACTGGCTATCCACCACGCTCGAATAATAGGCCGCCATCATGAACACGTAGATATTGCAGCCCAGCGCCGACAGCACGCCGGCCACCACCATGTTCTCGACGGGGATATGGCTGGGAAAATCCCCTAGAAGATAGAAAATATAAAGCGCCCCAAGGCCCAGCGTGAACTGCGCAAACACGAAGATGCGCGCCGTCCAGCTCGCGCCCAGATACATGAAAGCGAGCAGCGGCGTCAGCACCAGCCAGACTAGGAAGGGCGAACTGGTGCCGCCGTAATTATAGGTGCCCCACAGGATACAGAAGGTCAGGTTCAGCACCGAGAGCATGGCCAATTGCGTATAGGCGCGTGGAAAGAGCTTCAGCAGCGCCAGGAATGGCCAGAAAGCATAGATCGACGCCGCCAAGACCAGCACATGCGGCATGGGCGTCGGGTCGGCGAACCACAGGAATAGCGGGATCGGCGTGGCGATAATCGGCCCGAACATGTGGCTCATGACGAACATCTGCACGCGTTTGCGCGTATGCAGGTCGCGCTGCAATTCCTGCGGCGTGAACCATGCCATCGTTCGCTGGAACAGAGCCAATGGATCCATGGTAGTGCCTCGAGCCGGCCGATGCCGAAGGCCGACAGTGATCTTAACACTTTGACAAGTGGTAAATCATGCCGCGGTCAGATGCAGTATTTAGGACAAAATCGGCAATAATCGTCGAAAATAGTCCGGTCAGCCGTTCGCCAGCGCGATTAGCGTATCAGCGTGGCAGGGCGTTCCCGCCTTGCACCAGCAGGCCAGGTTCCGCCCCGCCAGTGCGCCGCGGATCTCGGCAAGAGCTGGCGGCGTCTGCTCTGTCACCAGTTCTCCGCGTATCCAGCGTCCATAGCGTGCTATCGCTTCGGCCTGTGCCTTGACCCGATCAACGCCCAGCTCCGTGGCAACATCGTCAATAGTGAACGGATTGCCCCACCGGCCCGGCCGCGCCACGGACTGGGCCGGCAGTCCATTCAATGCATGCGAGACAGCCTGCAGGTCGAACCCCGCCCGCCGCGACAGGACGATGCGTTGCGGCTTCATCGCAAATCCTTGTCATAGACGAATTTGGGCATTTCCCATTTCCAGATCAGCGCCACGACGCGTAAGGCAAACCCAACAGCAATCGCCACCAGCATCACCAGATCCTGCTGCAAGTTGGCCTGAAGCCCAAAATAATAGATCACGCCGGTGACGATGGACACGGTCGCATAGAGTTCGCTCGAAAACACCAGCGGCACGTCATTGCACAGCACATCGCGCAATATGCCGCCGACAATCCCGGTGACCATGCCCGCGACGATGACGATCAGCGGGTGCTGGCCCATCTCGATGGCCACATTGCACCCGACGATAGTGAACACCACCAGCCCCAGTGCATCGAGCAGCAGGAAGGGCCAACGCAAGCGGTCCACCACCCGCGCCATGGCAATGGTCAGCAAAGCCGCCCCGCAGACCAGCAGCAGCACATAGGGATTGTGCACCCAATAGAGCGGGTAATGCCCCAGCAGGATATCGCGCGCCGTGCCGCCGCCCAATGCGGTGACGCAGGCCAATAGGCAAACGCCGAACCAATCCATCTTGCGCCGCCCAGCGGCGAGCGCCGCGGTCATCGCCTCGGCGGTAATGGCGATAAAGAACATCGCTTCAAGCATTGGATCGTCCTAGTGGCGTCGAAACCGGGTTGTCGCCCCGACGTTACCTCAAGACAATGCCGCATGCATCAACCGGAGGCAGAGCCATGCGCCAGCCCAAATCCGTCAGAGGTCTCGAAGACTTCGGCCGCATCCGCCTGTCGGAGAGTTTTTTCATGCGCGATTTCCTCTATTCGGAAATCGCCGCCATCAATGGTTTTCAGAACATTCCATCAGACCCCGACCTCGCCATCGCCGCCGGCAAGGTGTTGTGCGAAACCCTGCTCGAACCGCTGCAAGCCCGCTTCGGCCGCATTTCGGTGCGTTCGTCCTATCGCTCGCCCGAGGTCAATGGCTTCGGCAATGCCAACAAGCTCAATTGCGGTAGCAATGACAGCAACTATGCCGGCCATATCTGGGACCGCCGCGACGCCCAGGGCCGCATGGGCGCCACGGCTTGCGTCGTGGTCAACCGCTTCATCCCCTATTACCAGCGCACCGGCGATTGGGAGGCCATGGCCTGGTGGGTGCATGACCACCTGCCCTATTCCGACATGGAATTCTTCCCCAAATACGCCGCCTTCAACCTGCAATGGCGCGAGGAACCGATCCGGGGGATCTATAGCTTCATCCCACCACGGCGCGGCCGGCTGACCGAACCGGGCTGGGAAGCACGAGCAGGCTTATGCAGCGATGCTGGTGGAGATTGGGTAGAGCACCAGCGCTTTCCCGCACTCGGTGTCACCCCGGCGCAGGCCGGGGCCCATCTCGAGATGGCGCCGTTTGCCGCAAGGTCGCGGGTTGCGCATCCATCTGACGGCGCATGAATAAATCTCAGGATGGGCCCCGGCCTGCGCCGGGGTGACACTGAGTTTGGAATACGGCCCTGTGCCCCCAACCAGTTAGCAACGCTACAGAAAATCCTGCCGCATCGGGGTAAAGACGTCGATCAGGCGCCCCTCGGTCAGTGCTACCACACCGTGCTCGACGCCGCTAGGGACGATGAAGCTGCCGCCCTGCTCGACCACTTCGGTCTTGCCGCCAATGGTCACCTCGAACCGCCCCTCGGCGACATAGCTTACCTGGATGTGCGGGTGCGAATGCAGCGCGCCCACTGCACCCTGCTCAAAGCCGAACTCCACCTGCATCAGCTCGGGCGTGTGGATCAACACGCGGCGCCGATTGCCCGGCGCCAGTTCGGTCCAGTCCGTCGCCCCCGGCTGCGCAAAAACTGCCTGTCTGCTCATCGTTCTCTCCTCATCGTGCGAGCCACCCGCCATCCACCGGGATGACGGCGCCATGCATATATTTGGACGCCCGCGACAGCAGGAACACTGCCGCATCGCCAATGTCGGATGGCTCGCCCCAGCGCCCCGCCGGAATACGGCCCAGGATCGAGGCCGAACGATCGGGATCGGCCCGCAGTGCCTCGGTATTGTTGGTTTCGATATAGCCCGGCGCGATGGCGTTGACGTTGATGCCCTTGGCCGCCCATTCATTGGCGAGGAGCCTGGTAATGCCCAGCACACCGCTCTTGGAAGCGGTGTAACTCGCCACCCGTATGCCGCCCTGAAAGCTCAGCATCGAGGCGATATTGACCACGCTGCCATGGCCCCGCTCCAGCGCCTTGCGCCCGAAGGATTGGCTGAGGAAGAACATCGTCTTGAGATTGATGTCCATCACGCTGTCCCAATCCGCCTCGGTGAAGTCCACCGCATCGACCCGTTTGATGATGCCCGCATTGTTGACCAGCCCGTCGATCGGCCCGTGCTCGGCCCAGGTGGTCTCAAACATGGCCTGCGCCGCCTTAGCCGAGCCCAGATCGGCCGCGACGCCGACAAAGCCGTCACCCACTAGTTGCGCCGTTTCGGCCATGGACGAGCGCCCTACGCCGATTACTTGGCCACCGGCCCGTCCGATCGACACCGCAATGCCTTGCCCGATGCCGGTATTCGCGCCGGTCACCATGATCGTCTTGCCTGCAAGGCTGAACGCCGACAGATCGCTCATCGCCGCGCCTCGACCGTCAGCGAAATATCGTAATCGGTGCTCACGCGATCCTCCAAACGCAACGGAACCTCCGCCCTTCTACCTTGCATCAATCTGGTATGGAAGAACGCAGCGGGCAAAAAAGAACCCCGACAGGTGCCGGGGTTCTGAAACGACCAGCTTTTTGCCAATCAGATATGAATGGCGCCATCGCCCAGCGACAGGGCCGCTTCGCGCACGGCTTCCGACAGGGTCGGATGGGCATGCGTGCTCCGGGCCAGGTCTTCGGAGGAACCGGAGAATTCCATCAGCACGACCAGTTCGTGGATCATCTCGCCGGCATTCTTGCCCACGATATGGGCGCCCAGCACCCGATCGGTATTGACGTCGGATAGGATCTTCACAAAGCCCTGCGTCGCCAGCATCGCCTTGGCGCGGCCATTGGCGGTGAAGGGGAATTTACCGATCTTGTATTCGACGCCATCCGCCTTGAGCTCGTCTTCGGTTTTGCCGACCGAGGCGATCTCGGGATTGGTATAAACCACGGCGGGGATCGCCGCATAGTTCACATGACCGGCCTGACCGCTGAGGATTTCGGCCACCGCAATGCCCTCATCCTCGGCCTTGTGCGCCAGCATCGGGCCGGCGATGACGTCGCCAATGGCGTAGATGCCATCGACCGAGCTCTTGTAATGCCCGTCAACGCGGACACGGCCGCGCTCGTCCAGCGCCACGCCCACAATGTCCAGCCCCAGCCCTTCGGTATAGGGCTTGCGGCCGATGGCGACCAACGCCACATCGGCGTCGAGGATTTCCATATCGCCGCCCTTGGCCGGCTCGACCCGCACCTTGAGCGAGCCGTCATCCTGCTTGTCGATGCCGGCAACCTTGCTCGAGAGCTTGAAATCCATGCCCTGCTTTTGCAGCATGCGCTGGAACTGGCGGGCCACTTCGCTATCCATGCCGGGCAGAATACGGTCGAGATATTCGACGACGGTCACCTTGGCACCCAGCCGCGCCCAGACCGAGCCCAGCTCGAGCCCGATCACGCCCGCGCCGATCACCAGCAGCCTGTTCGGCACCTTGTCCAGGGTCAGTGCGCCGGTGGAGCTGACGATCTGCTTCTCGTCGATCTCGATACCCGGCAGGTTAGCCGATACCGAACCGGTGGCGATAACTATATTCTTGGTCTCGACAGTCTGGGCAGAACCCGACTGCGGCGTGACCAGAACCTTGCCCGGCGCGGCAATGGTGCCGGTGCCGCGGAACACGGTTATCTTGTTCTTTTTAAAGAGATAATCCACCCCGCCCACATTGGCGGCGACGGTTTCGATGCGATGATTCATCATCTGCGGCAGGTTCAGCACCGGGGCGGGGATATCTATGCCCAGCGCCTTGAAACTGTGGCCGGCTTCCTCGAACAATTCGGAGGCATGCAGCAGCGCCTTGGACGGGATACACCCGATATTGAGACAGGTGCCGCCCAGGGTCGGCCATTTTTCCACCACGGCAACCTTCATCCCCAGCTGCGCTGCGCGGATAGCGGCGACATAGCCGCCCGGGCCCGAGCCGATGATGGTGAGGTCGAAGATGTCTGCCATTCTGATGCCCCGATTACAAAGAGGTGCCTAGTGTTGCTGTGCGATCGCCACGCGAACCGCCAGCAGGATGAATGTAATGCCGGTTACCCGATTAAACCACCGGCCGAACCGGAAAAAGCCTTGCCGTACAGAAGGTGTCGTAAAGAAAACCGAGACCAATGCGAACCAGGCAAAAAGCATAAGGCTCATCGCCAGCACGTAGATAACTTTGACGTCCATATGGGTATGGGCGGAAACCAGGCTGGTGAACAGCGCCAGGAAGAACAGCACGGCCTTGGGATTGAGCAGGTTGGTCAGAAAGCCCAGGGCGAAAGCCGCCAGATCGCCGCGCCTGGCGCCGGTCAGATCACCGGGCTCGGGCGCTTTTGGTGGCGGGCTACGTAGCGCTGATATCGCCAGGTAAACCAGGTATGCCGCGCCCAACCATTTGAGAATATTGAACAATAGCAGCGATTGCCCGACGATCACACCAACCCCGAGCAGCGTATAGCTGCCATGAACCAGGATCGAGGTGGCAATGCCAGCTGAAGTGAAGAGCGCTGCGCGGCGGTCATGGGCGATGGATTGGCGCAGCACCATGGCGAAATCGGCGCCGGGGATGACCGCATTGATGCCGAAGGCCAGCATCAGGCCGGCAAATTCAAGCCAGGGAAAGTCCATCACGGGCACCGCCGAGTCATTGTGCCACAGCAGTTACACCAGCCTGCTCCGCCGGGCAACGCGTGTGCTCGGCATTGCCCCTTGCCGGAATGGGCTATTGGGCCGCAATGTCTTGAGCGCGCTTGAGAATTCCGGACAATTGCTTGTCGATATCGAGCGCCCCGCTATCCACCCGCTCGAGGAAGGAGCGGCAGAAGGCGTCCTTGTCTTCGGCCTGGTTGAAGGCGCTCATGATCTGGGTGCCGCCATAGGTTTCGGCGGCTTCGATCTGGCCGGGGCTGGCGCCGCCCAGCTTGTTGATCACCCGATCGGCCAGATCGAGGAAGCCGATATTGCGTAAGTACCAGTTATCATTGGCAGTTTTATAGGCGCTGTTGAGCCCGGTGGTTTCGTAGCAATGGGTGGTCATGGCCGAAACAATGGCCTTGGAGCCCTGGAAGGCCATCAGCTCGCCGACCAGTGCCGCGTCGGCATTCTCCTGCGCCCGGACAGCGGGGATAAGTGCGGCAAGACAAAAAATGGCCGGGAAAAACAGGGGACGCACCAGGCGGTCTACTCCGAAAAAATCTGAACAGCACACCGTGTCATCTGAGGCCTTGGCGTTAACAGACTGTTAGCACCGAGAACAACCTCGATCACGATAATGCCAACAAAAAGGGCCCGCCGAAGCGGACCCTTACTATCTGCATTTCAATAAGGCGATTAGAGGTCGAGCACCAGACGCTCGGGTGCCTCAAGGCTTTCCTTGACGCGCACGAGGAAGGTCACGGCTTCCTTGCCATCGACCACGCGGTGATCATAGGACAGCGCCAGATACATCATCGGGCGGATGACGACCTGGCCGCCAACGACAACCGGACGCTCCTGGATCTTGTGCATCCCCAGAATACCCGACTGGGGGGCATTGAGGATAGGTGTCGACATCAGCGAGCCGTAGACGCCACCATTGGAGATGGTGAAGGTGCCGCCCTGCATGTCTGCCATCGAGAGCTGACCATCGCGAGCCTTCTTGCCCAGATTGCCGATTTCCTTCTCGATCTCGGCGATGCTCATCTGGTCGGCATTGCGCACCACCGGCACGACCAGACCCTTGTCGGTGCCGACGGCGACGCCGATATGGGCGTAGTTCTTGTAGATCAGGTCATCGCCATCGATCTCGGCATTGACCGCCGGGATTTCCTTGAGCGCATGCACGACGGCCTTGGTGAAGAAGCCCATGAAGCCCAGCTTGACGCCATGCTTCTTCTCGAACAGCTCCTTGTAGGAATTGCGCAGGTCCATCACCGGCTTCATGTCCACCTCGTTGAAGGTGGTGAGCATGGCGGCAGTGTTCTGTGCATCCTTGAGACGGCGCGCAATGGTCTGGCGCAGGCGGGTCATCTTGATCCGCTCTTCCTTGGCCGCATCGTCAGCTGCAACCGGGGCGCGGGGCGCAGCCGGAGCCTTGGCTTCGACAGCCTTGGCCGCAGGCGCAGCAGCAGGCTTGGCGATGGCAGCCAGCACGTCTTCCTTGAGCACCTGGCCGCGCTTGCCCGAACCATCGATCTCGGAGCCGTTGAGGCCCTTCTCGTTGATCAGCTTCTGCGCGGAGGGGGCGGGCGGCATGCTGGTCGCGACCGCAGGTTCCGGCTTGACCGGCTCGGGACCGGCCGCATTGGCGGCTGGCACTTCGGCCTTGGCTTCAGCGGGCTTGGCAGCCTCGGCCGGCTTGGGCGTAACAACCGCCCCGGCCCCACCGATGGCGCCCAGCAGCGCGCCCACATCCACCGTCTCGCCCGGCTGGGCGGAAATGGCTTCGAGCACGCCGGCAGCGGGCGCCGGCACTTCGATGGTGACCTTGTCGGTTTCCAGCTCGACCAATGGTTCGTCGGCGGCAACGCTGTCGCCAACCTGCTTGAACCACTGGCCGATCGTGGCCTCGGTCACGCTTTCGCCCAGGGTCGGTACGCGGATTTCTGTCGACATTATTGTGTCCTTTTAGCTGCCAAGGGCTTCGTCGAGGAAGGCCTGCAATTGGGCAAGATGGGTCCGCATCAGACCCGTAGCAGTGGAGGCGGAAGCCGGGCGACCGGTGTAGCGCACGCGCTGGCCGGTACGGCCCATCTGGTCGAACACCCATTCCACATAGGGCTGGATGAAGGCCCAGGCACCCATATTCTTGGGCTCTTCCTGGCACCAGATGATCTCGGCATTCTGGAAGCGGCTCAATTCGTCCAGCAGCGCCTTGGCCGGGAACGGATAGAGCTGTTCGATGCGCAGCAGATAGACATCGTCGATGCCCTTCTTCTCGCGATCTTCCAAGAGGTCATAATAGACCTTGCCGGTGCATAGCACGACGCGGCGGATCTGCTCGTCGCTCTTGAGCTTGATCGAGGTCTTGGGCGCGCCGGGGGCTTCCGCATCGTCCCAGAGCAGGCGATGGAAGCAGGAATCCGGACCCATTTCGACCAGGCCCGAGGTAGCACGCTTGTGGCGCAGCAAGCTCTTGGGCGTCATCAGGATCAGCGGCTTGCGGAAGTCGCGGGTCACCTGGCGGCGCAGGGCGTGGAAATAGTTCGCCGGCGTCGTGCAGTTGGCAACCTGCATATTGTCTTCCGCGCAGAGCTGCAGGAAGCGCTCGGGACGCGCGGAGGAATGCTCCGGCCCCTGCCCTTCATAGCCATGCGGCAACAGCATCACGAGGCCCGACATGCGGAACCACTTGCGCTCACCCGAGGAGATGAACTGGTCGATCACCACCTGCGCGCCGTTGACGAAGTCACCAAACTGGGCTTCCCAGATGGTCAGCGCCTTAGGCTCGGCCAGCGAGTAACCGTATTCAAAGCCCAGCACCGCTTCTTCCGAGAGCATCGAATTGATGACCTCGTAACGGCTCTGGTCTTCGGCCAGGTTATTGAGCGGAGTATAGGTCTTGTTGTCGACCTGCTGGTCGTTCAGCACCGAATGCCGTTGGCTGAACGTGCCGCGCTCGACATCCTGCCCCGACAGACGCACCGGATGCCCTTCGGTGACCAGCGTGCCGAGCGCCAGCGCTTCGGCCGTTGCCCAATCGATGCCTTCGCCCGATTCAATGGCGGCGAGCCGGTTGTCCATGAACTTCTTGACCGTGCGGTGCACGTTGAAGCCCTCGGGCACGCGGGTCAGCGCGGTGCCGATCTTGACCAGCCGGTCGATCTCGACGCCGGTATCGCCACGGCGCGGACCTTCCTGGTCGGCGGGGCGGAAATCCTTCCACACGCCATCGAGCCAGTCGGCCTTGTTGGGGCGATAATCCTGGCCGGCCTCGTATTCGGCGTCCAGCTTGGCGCGCCAATCGGCCTTGAGCTTGTCCACATCAGCCTGGGTCAGCAGGCCTTCGCCCACCAGCTTGGCCGCATAGATATCCAGCGTCGACTTATGCGCGCGGATCTTGGAATACATCAGCGGCTGGGTGAAGCTGGGCTCGTCGCCTTCGTTATGGCCGAAGCGGCGATAGCAGAACATGTCGATGACGACAGGCTTGGCAAACTTCTGCCGGTATTCGACAGCGATCTTGGCGGCAAAGACCACAGCTTCCGGGTCATCCCCGTTCACATGCAGCACCGGCGCCTCGATCATCTTGGCGACATCGGTCGGATAGGGCGAGGAGCGCGAATACATCGGCGCCGTCGTGAACCCGATCTGGTTGTTGATGACGAAGTGGATCGAGCCGCCCGTGCGATGGCCCTTGAGGCCGCTCAGCCCCAGGCATTCAGCAACCACGCCTTGGCCGGCAAAAGCCGCATCGCCATGGATCAGCAGCGGCAGCACCATCGAGCGGTCGGGCTTGCCGTCCGTCGCGATATTGATCAGCTTGCCATCGGGCGCGATATGCTGGTCCTGCTTGGCGCGGGCCTTGCCCAGCACCACCGGATCGACGATCTCGAGGTGAGACGGGTTGGCCGTCAGCGACAGGTGCACCTTGTTGCCGTCGAAGTCGCGGTCGGACGAGGCACCCAGATGGTACTTCACGTCGCCCGAACCCTCGACGTCGTCAGGGTAGAATGCACCACCCTTGAATTCGTGGAACAGCGCGCGATGGGGCTTCTGCAGCACCTGCGTCAGCACGTTGAGGCGACCGCGGTGGGCCATGCCCAACACGATGTCCTTGATGCCCAGCGCGCCGCCGCGCTTGATGATCTGCTCGAGCGCCGGGATCGTGGCTTCCGAACCATCAAGGCCGAAGCGCTTGGTGCCGGTATACTTGACGTCGATGAACTTCTCGAAGCCCTCGGCCTCGACCAGCTTGTTAAGGATGGCCTTCTTGCCCTCGGGCGTGAAGGTGATTTCCTTGTCCGGACCCTCGATGCGTTCCTGAATCCACTGCTTGGCTTCGGGATCGGAGATATGCATGAATTCGATGCCGAGCGTGCCGCAATAGGTGCGCTCCAGGATCGTCAGCATTTCGGGAATGGTGGCGTATTCCAGACCCAGATAATTGTCGATGAAGATCTTGCGGCCGTAATCGGCTTCGGTGAAGCCGTAGCTCTTGGGATCGAGCTCGGGCGCCGGCTCGTCTTCCTTCATCTTGAGCGGGTCGAGATCGGCATGCAGATGCCCGCGCATGCGATAGGCGCGGATCATCATGATAGCGCGGATGGAATCGCGGGTGGCCTGCAGCACATCGGCGACGCTTGCCTTGGCCACGCCCATGGCCTCAGCCTTTTTGGCGATGGCCTTTTCGGTCTTGATGGCGACTTCGCCCCAATTGCCGTCCAGCGCGCTGACCAGTTCGCCATTGGCGCTCTGCGGCCAGTCCTTGCGACCCCAGCTCGGGCCGTCGGCGCTCTTATGCGCGTCGCTGTCATTATCATCGAGCCGCCCGAAAAAGCTCTTCCAGGTCTCATCGACGCTGTCGGGGTCGCTCTTGAAGCGGGAATAGAGTTGTTCGATGTAGTCGGCGTTCCCACCATAGAGGAACGAGGTCAGCAAGAACGTGTCGTTCTTTTCCTGTCGTGTCATCGCTTTTTGTCGCGAGGCCCACGCCCCGCCATCCTTCTCAACGAACCGGCAAGCCGGTCTCAACGCGGTCCTCAATTTCGTGTCGGATACTGACCGCTTATCCTTAGTATCCTGTTAAGTGTAACGACCCCTGAGCAGGGCCGCGGCTCAATATTTCGTCATCCGAACCCAGCAACGGCTAGCACCATTCTGTGTCCGAAGCGCGACCGACATTGGTCGCATTCGTGGAGGGGATACCCCCTCCTAGCCTCCCCCTGATAGGGGGAGGGATTGCATCGGGGCTTCCCCCCATCGCAGCCACCCACCGGCCTGTCCCTCCCCCTATCAGGGGGAGGCTAGGAGGGGGTGCTCCGATGCTAGCCCTTCAGCACTTCAGCCAAGGTCCGGCCAATCCGGGCCGGCGACTTGCTGACGCGGATGCCGGCGGCTTCCATCGCCGCGATCTTGTCTTCGGCGCCGCCCTTACCGCCTGAAATTACGGCGCCAGCATGGCCCATGGTGCGACCGGCCGGTGCCGTCAGGCCCGCGATGAAGCCGGCCATCGGCTTCTTGCGGCCGCGCTTGGCCTCGTCGATCAGGAATTGGGCGGCGTCTTCCTCGGCCGAACCGCCGATTTCGCCGATCATGATGATCGACTTGGTCGCTTCGTCAGCCAGGAACATTTCGAGCATGTCGATGAACTCGGTGCCCTTGACCGGGTCGCCGCCGATGCCGACGGCGGTGGTCTGGCCAAGGCCTTCATTGGTGGTCTGGAACACTGCTTCATAAGTAAGCGTGCCTGAGCGCGAAACAATGCCCACGCTGCCCTTGGAGAAGATCGAACCGGGCATGATGCCGATCTTGCATTCTTCGGGCGTCAGCACGCCCGGGCAGTTCGGCCCGATCAGGCGTGACTTGGACTTGTCGAGCTTGGCCTTGACCCGCACCATGTCGAGCACCGGCACGCCTTCGGTGATGCACACGATCAGCGGGATTTCCGCGTCGATGGCTTCCTCGATGGCAGCAGCGGCGCCGGCCGGCGGCACATAGATCACCGAGGCATTGGCGCCGGTGCGTTCCTTGCCTTCGGCAACGGTGGCGAACACCGGCAGGCTGGCCGAGCCATCAATGCCCGAGGTCCAGATTTCGCCGGCCTTTTTGGGATTAACCCCACCCACCATCTTGGTGCCGTAATAGGCCAAAGCCTGCTCGGTGTGGAACGTGCCGGTCTTGCCGGTCAGGCCCTGTACGAGAACCTTGGTATCTTTATTGACCAGGATGGACATGGATTTTCCTATAGTCGGTTGAGTTCGGTGACAGTGCGCGTACTCGATGTCGCAGTGCCGGTGTTGATGGTGGTGGATGGCTCGACCATGAGCACGATCGGCTCATGGGTCAGCGCCCGCGGACGATGTTCGACGGCTTTGGGCACGACGAGGAATTCCCCCTCGCCCAATTCCACTACCCCGTCGCGGAAGTCGATGGCGATACGGCCTTGGAGCACGAGAAAACCCTCGTCCTCATTGGCATGGGCATGCCAGTCAAACACCTCGCCAAACTTGGCGATCTTGACCTGGCTGTCGTTGATATCGCCGGCAATATGGGGCTGCCAGACATGCTTGATCGTGTGGGTGGCGGCCTGCACCAGATTGATCTTGCGGGGTACGCTCATGGCACAACTGCGTCTGTCTGGGGCTTGATGACCGTCAGCTGGATGACGAAGCTGGTCTCGCTGTGATGGGCCAGCAGCAGGGTGTCGGGGTCGTCCGCGCCGGTAAAGCTGCCGAACATGCCGTCGTCATTCTTGGTCGTCATGCCGTCATAACGCTCGAGTGCGTCGATGGGCTCGATCTCGGCAACGGCATCCCCGGTCGGCTCGGAGACGTCGACCCGGCAATAGCCAAAAATCTTGCCGGGATAGCCCTCGACCAGCACGGTCATTTCGGCATAGCCAATGCCGGGCACATCCTTTTCGCCCGAATAGAACCGGACATAGGGACTTTCGCCGTCCTCTTCATAAATGGTCCAGCCCTGCTCTTCGGCGTTTTCGCGCGCCAGCACGTTATCGGTCGCGAAGGCCTCGCAGACTTCGAGGACCTGCACCGATTGGGGCACCTTGGTCTTGCCCTGGGCGACGGCGGGCGTCGCACAGGCCAAGAGGAGCAAAAGGGCGGGACACCAGCGCATGGCGCTAGCCCTGCACCGCCTTGACGATCTTCTGGGCGGCATCGTCAAGATCGTCGGCCGAAATCACGTTCAGACCCGACTCGTTGAGGATGGCCTTGCCTTCCTTCACATTGGTGCCTTCGAGGCGAACCACCAGCGGAACCTGCAGGCCCACTTCCTTGACCGCAGCGATCACGCCTTCGGCGATCACGTCGCAGCGCATGATGCCGCCGAAAATGTTGACCAGAATGCCCTTCACCGCCGGATCGGCCGTGATGATCTTGAACGCTGCCGTCACCTTCTCCTTGGAAGCACCGCCACCAACGTCGAGGAAGTTTGCTGGCTCCGCGCCATAGAGCTTGATGATGTCCATGGTGGACATGGCAAGGCCCGCGCCATTGACCATGCAGCCGATATTGCCGTCGAGAGCCACATAGGCGAGGTCGAACTTGCTGGCTTCGATTTCCTTGGCGTCTTCCTCGGAGAGGTCGCGCAGGGCCTTGAGCTCTTCGTGACGGAACGCCGCATTGTTGTCGAAGCTCACCTTGGCGTCGAGCACGCGCAGATGGCCATCGGTCATCACGATCAGCGGGTTGACTTCGAGCAGGCTCATGTCGGTGTCGACAAAGGCCTTGTAGAGGATCGGGAACAGCTTAGCGGCATCCGCCTTGGCGTCGCCATCGAGCTTGAGCGTCGCAACGATCTCGGCGATGTTGGCTTCGGTCACGCCGGTCGTCGGGTCGATATCGACGGCGACGATCTTTTCGGGCGTATCATGCGCCACCGCTTCGATATCCATGCCGCCTTCGGTGGAGATCACGAAGGAGACGCGACCGGTGGTGCGATCGACCAGCAGCGAGGTGTAGAGTTCGCGGGCAATGTCCGCGCCGTCTTCGATATAGAGACGATTGACCTGCTTGCCGGCGTCACCGGTCTGCTTGGTCACCAGCGTATTGCCCAGCATTTCCTTGGAGAAGGCCACGACATCGTCGATGGTCTTGGCGAGGCGCACGCCGCCCTTGGCATCGGGGCCCAGTTCCTTGAACTTGCCCTTGCCGCGCCCGCCGGCATGGATCTGGCTCTTGACCACATAGAGCGGACCCGGCAGCGACTTGGCAGCAGCCTCGGCTTCGTCAGCCGAAAAGATCGCCACGCCTGCAGCGACCGGCGCGCCGTAGGACTTCAGCAGCTCTTTGGCCTGGTGTTCATGGATGTTCATTCGTGTTCCCCTTGGATGGGCAAATCTGGTCTGGCGCCACCCCGGTTACACCACCGGGCCATTCCCGACAAAGCGGGAACCTATGTTTTAGACACCAGAAACGGAGGTCCCCGCTTGCGCGGGGATGACGTTGTTGATTAGGCGAGCTTCGGAGCGATCTTCTTGCACGCTTCGATCAGACCTTCCACCGCACCAACCGATTTGGTGAAGGCCTTCTGTTCAGCAGAGTTCAGTGAAATTTCGATGACCTTTTCAGCGCCACCGGCACCGATCACCACCGGCACGCCGACATAAGTGCCCTTGATGCCATATTCGCCATTGAGATAGGCGGCGGAGGGCAGCACGCGCTTCTTGTCCTTGAGATAGCTCTCAGCCATCGCAATGGCCGAAGCTGCCGGGGCATAGAAGGCCGAACCGGTCTTGAGCAGGCCGACGATCTCGGCGCCACCATCGCGGGTGCGCTGGGTGATGGAGTCGAGCTTTTCCTTGCTCATCCAGCCCATCTTGACGATGTCGGTCAGCGGAATGCCGGCAACGGTCGAATAGCGGGCCAGCGGCACCATCGTGTCGCCATGGCCGCCCAGCACGAAGGCATTGACGTCCTCGACCGACACATTGAGCTCTTCGGCGATGAAGTGCACGAAGCGCGAGCTGTCCAGCACGCCAGCCATGCCGATCACCTTATTGGTGGGCAGGCCGGAGAACTTCTGCAGCGCCCAAACCATCGCATCGAGCGGGTTGGTGATGCAGATGACGAAGGCGTCCTTGGCATATTTTGCAATGCCCGCGCCCACCTGCTCCATCACCTTCAGGTTGATTTCGAGCAGGTCGTCGCGGCTCATGCCGGGCTTGCGCGGCACGCCGGCGGTGACGATCACCACATCAGCGCCAGCGATGTCCTTGTATTCGCTGGTACCGGCCAGCTTGACGTCAAAGCCCTGTGCGGGCGCAGACTGGGCGATATCGAGCGCCTTGCCGGGGCCGACGCCGTCGACCACGTCGAACAGCACAACGTCCCCCAGCTCCTTCTGCGCCGCCAGCAGAGCCAGCGTACCACCGATCTGACCCGAGCCGATAAGAGCGATTTTCTTGCGCGCCATTAGTCCTCATCCCAGACTGCGTTGAATTGGCGCACCTCTTAACCCCCTGGGCTTTGAGGGGCAAGTGAACCCTTCGTCTAAACGCAGATTTGAGCCTTGCTCATGGGCGATGGGGTCGTGCCGGATGGGCAAGGAAGGTTTTTGGGTCGCGCGGGGCATCCGCAACCACCGTTCTCCCTCGGGCTTGACCCGAGGGCCACTCGTCGTTTGTGCAGGGCTGAGGGAGGCCCTCGGGTCAAGCCCGAGGGAAAACCGGTGGGGGCGGGAGTATCGTGACTTTCATCCGCGACCTCACCCCCACGGCGGGGATGACACGGTGAGAACAGCCTCGATCCAAGCATGGGAGAACGCAGCACCCCTCACCCTGCCAATTCTGCTGAACGCAGAATTGTCGTCCCTCTCCCTCAAGGGGCGAGGGAAGGTTCGGTGCTTGATGCGTCCCTTAGCGCCTTGCCCAGATATTCCTCCGACTGCATCTCATCGAGCCGCGACACGGTGCGTTGGAACTCGAAGGCCGTCTTGTCGTCCTTGCCCAATTGCTCGAGCGGCACGGCGAAGCTGGCGCCCAGTTTGACGCCGCGATCGTAGAGATTGTCGATCAGCAGGATAAAGCGCTTGGCTGCACTGGATTTGGTGCGGTCCATCTGCGGCACGCCATCGATGATGATGGAATCGAAATGATGGGCGATGCGCACGAAATCGCGCGAGCCCAGCGGCTTTTCGCACAGGTCGGCAAAGCCGAACCGCGCCGCACCCATGGCCGTGAGCGGCACGGGGATTTCCCGCCCGATGCTTTCCACGATGCCGGGTTCGCCGGCAACGCCGCCGGTGATGCGCAGCCAGAGCTGGTCCATCGCCGCCTTTGCCTCCGGCCCAGTGCCAAAGGCATAGACATGCTGGCCGGCGAATTTGAGCCGCCGGTAATCGCGCGCCGCCGGCAAAGCCGCGACCGTCACCTGCCGCTTGAGCAGGTCGATAAAGGGCAAAAACAACTGCCGGTTGAGGCCGTCCTTGTAGAGGTCATCCGGCATGACATTCGACGTCGCCACCAGCGTCACGCCATTGGCAAACAGCTTATCGAACAGGCGATAGAGCAGCATGGCATTGGTAATGTCATGCACGTGGAATTCGTCGAGGCACAGCAGACGCAGGCCGGATTTGACGATCGGCTTCACCACCGCCTCAACCGGATCGGCATCATCGCTTTTGCTTTTGGGCGACTTGCGGAAGGCGGCGATGCCAGCATGGATTTCATCCATGAATTCATGGAAATGCACCCGCCGCTTCTGCTTGAGCGGCACGGCGGCAAAGAACAAATCCATCAACATGGTCTTGCCCCGGCCCACCTCGCCATAGAGATAGAGCCCCTTGACCGGCTCAGGCTTGTCAAACAGCCGCCCCAGCAAGCCCTTGGGCTTTTCCGCCAGGAGCCCCGCCGCCACCCCATCGAGCAGTTCCGCCGCCTCCAGCTGCGCCGGATCGGCTGACAACGCCCCCCGCGCCGCCAGGTCTGCATAGGCAGCACTGACGGGGCCTTGGAGGGTGGGGGTTTTGCGGGATTTGGACGACACTGGGGTCAATCGACAATCAGCTTTTCTGGTAGGCGGAGAGCCCCGGTCCGCCTCCCTCCCCCTTGAGGGGAGGGATTGAGGGTGGGGTGTCGGACTATAAACCAGCATGGCGTTCGCGGGAGCCTCGACACCCCCACCCTAGCCCTCCCCTCAAGGGGGAGGGGACCAGATCGGGACTCTCGAAATTCTCGACCCTAAACTGGCTCAGCCCGTGGCAGCTTGCAGACCGGCATCACCCAAATAATTAGCGCTGGAGGGCGATGGGCTGACCGCCGCCCATGGTCCCAATATAGCGGCCGCCATTGGGGGCGAGGAAGGCGGTGATATTGCCGTTCTCATCATAGAGCTGGAGCTGGCTGCCCACCTGCTGCCAGCCGCCGACCGAAGCCAGAGCGGGCAGGCTGCAACCGGGCGCGGAGGCGCGGTAATAATTGGTGCCGGTCTTGGTGGTGAGCGGCAGATTGAGCTGGCACTGGGTCGAGCCGGCCACCACGGTCCAGGCGCCTTCGGGGCCAGCGCTCATGCCGCTGGCGCCGGGCTGGGCCAGCGGATCGAGCGAAACGATCGAGCCACCCGGATTGGCCGATGGGTTCAGTGTGCTGGGCGCGGTGCCATAGCTGGGATTGATCATGCCGGGGTTTACCGCAGCGGTCTGGGCGGGAACGCCACCCAGCACGGGCTGGCCGGAGAGGCCCGGCGCCGGGGTGCCGGTCGCGCCGATCGCCGGCAGGGTGCCCTGGGACACCGTCGAATTCTGCACCGGCTGCAATTGCTGGGGCGCGCCGATCGTATTGAGATTGGCTGTGTTGGAGCCACTTGTCGTGCAGCCGGCGACCAGTAGCGCCATTGCCGCAACTCCAGCGGCGGTGAACGATCCACGCTTCCAAACCATCATAGGTTCGCTCCTGCCCAAGGGCTTAATAAAGGTTAACAGCTTGGCTGGCTTATAACCAACCCGGCAATTGTGTTCAACAGCCCGCCCGCATTCGGACCAGTCCGCATCAATGTGGCCGATTTAGAGCGCCGCGATAAAACGCGCCACCTGTTTTCCGACAAATCCACCGTCCTCGCAAGGACTTGGCTTTAGCCCGCATCCGATTGCATTTGCTTCAACAGATCGAGCGCCAAAACAGTTGCATCCTCGGCCTCTTCATCGGGTACCTGCACCGGCACGCCCTTGGGGCCGAACAGCCCACGTACGCCCGGCAATCCGCCCTCCCCGCCTTCGAGCGGATGAAAGCCATGCGCCTTGAGCGCCACCACCAGCACCCGCGCCTGCGAGGGATCTTCGATCTCAACGATAGTCTGAAACGCCATGAGGCTCCCCGATCTGGTTGGCGCTGATCCTGACGGGCAAAGCAGCCGCTTGGCAAGCCCGGCCGCGCTTGCCAAGCCGTCGTCAAAATGTTGCACTGGCGCAAACCGCTTCACCGGTTGGTGATTTGCCCGAAGGGGCCTACCAGCATCTAGTTTTGCATGAGCAAGGCTCCGGGCAGACCTGCCCGGATATCCCGGAGACCGAATGGGCGCCTATATACTCCGCCGCCTGTTGCTGATGATCCCGACCGTGTTCGGCATCATGGCGGTTTCCTTTCTCATCACCCAGTTCGCCCCCGGCGGCCCGGTCGAACAGGCGCTGGCCAATATATCGGGCCAAAACGCCTCGCTTACCGAACGCGTCACCGGCGGCGGTGGCGACATGGCCGCGCCGCCCCAGCAGGGCCAGGGAACGGCCTATCGCGGCTCGCGGGGCCTGTCGCCCGAATTGGTCGAGCGCATCGAAAAGCAGTTCGGCTTCGACAAGCCCCCGCTCGAGCGCTTCGGCATGATGCTGTGGAATTATCTCCGCTTCGATTTCGGCGAGAGCTATTACCGCGATATCTCGGTCATCGACCTGATCAAGGAAAAGATGCCGGTTTCCATCTCGCTCGGCCTCTGGATGACGCTGATTTCCTACGGCATTTCCATTCCGCTGGGCATCCGCAAAGCCGTCTCCGATGGCTCGCGTTTTGACGTGTGGACCTCCACGGTGATCATCGTGGGCTATGCGGTGCCTGGTTTTCTCGTCGCTATCGCGCTGGTCGTGCTGTTTGCTGGGGGGAGCTTCTGGTCATTATTCCCGCTGCGGGGGCTCACCTCGCCCGGCTTTGACAGCTTTCCGCTGTGGCGGCAGGTGCTCGACTATCTCTGGCATCTGGTGCTGCCCATCATCGCCATGGCATTGGGTGCCTTTGCCACCACGACGCTTTTGACCAAGAACTCGTTCCTCGACGAGATCGGCAAGCAATATGTCACCACCGCCCGCGCCAAGGGCCTCACCGAAGGCCAGGTGCTCTATCGCCACGTTTTCCGCAACGCCATGATGCTGATTATTGCCAGCTTTCCCGGCGCTTTTGTCGGGGCCTTCTTTGGCGGCTCGCTGCTGATCGAAACCATTTTCTCACTCGACGGGCTGGGCCTGCTCGGCTTTACCTCCGTCGCCAATCGCGATTATCCGGTGGTCTTTGCCACGCTCTACATCTTCTCCCTGCTGGGCCTCGTCATCGCGCTGATTTCGGACCTCGCCTATATGTGGGTCGATCCGCGCATCGATTTCGAAAGCCGCGAACTATGAGCGAGATCGCGGCTCTTCCCGTGCGCACACGGCTCTCGCCGATCAACCGCCGGCGCCTCGCCAATTTCCGCGCCAATCGCCGGGGCTTCTGGTCGCTGTGGATTTTCCTCGTGCTGTTCATCGTGACGCTCGGCGCCGAATTCATCGCTAACGACCGGCCGATCCTGGTCTCCTACAAGGGCGAATTGCTGGTGCCGGCGCTGGTCGATTATCCCGAATCCAAATTCGGCGGCTTCCTCGCCATCACCAATTATCGCGACGATTTCATCGCCGAAGACATCGCCGCCAATGGCTGGGCCATCTGGCCGCCCATCCGCTTCAATTACCAGACCGTCGATGGCTTCCTGCCCCATTCGGGCGCTGTCGCGCCGGCCTGGACCATGAGCCAGGCGGAAAACTGTGCCGGCTATCCCGCCCAGGCCGCGGACCCCAATTGCCACTGGGGCAATCTGCATTGGCTGGGCACCGATGATCGCGGCCGCGACGTGCTGGCCCGCCTCATCTATGGCTTCCGCATTTCCATCCTGTTCGGCCTGGCGCTGACCATCGCTTCGTCGGTCATCGGCGTCGCTGCCGGTGCGGTGCAAGGCTATTTCGGCGGCTGGACCGATTTGTTGTTCCAACGCTTCATCGAAATCTGGACGGCTATCCCCGCGCTCTATCTGCTGCTGATCATTTCGAGCGTCATCACTCCCAGCTTCTGGGTGCTGCTGGGGATATTGCTGCTGTTTTCCTGGGTCGCTTTGGTCGGCATTGTCCGCGCCGAATTCCTGCGCGCCCGCAATTTCGAATATATCGCCGCTGCCCGCGCGCTGGGCGTGTCCAACCTCACCATCATCTGGCGGCATTTGCTGCCCAACGCCATGGTGGCCACGCTCACCTTCATGCCCTTCATTCTCTCGGGCTCGGTCGCCACCCTCACCTCGCTCGATTTCCTCGGCTTCGGCCTGCCCCCCGGCTCCCCCTCGCTGGGCGAGCTGCTGGCCCAGGGCAAGGATAATTTGCAGGCGCCCTGGCTCGGCCTCACCGGCTTTTTCACCATCGCCATCATGATGACCCTGCTGGTCTTCATCGGCGAGGCCGTGCGCGACGCCTTCGATCCGCGGAAGACGCTGGCATGACAGCCCCGCTACTCTCCATCCGCAACCTCAACGTGGCCTTCGGCGCCAATGCGGCCGCACGCAATGTCAGCCTTGATATCGCGCCGGGCGAGACCGTGGCGCTGGTGGGCGAGAGCGGCTCCGGCAAGTCGGTCACCGCCCTTTCGGTCCTCAAACTCCTGCCGCCCAGTGCGACCCTGACCGGCGAGATCCTGTTCAAGGGCCAGAACCTTGTCACCGCCAAGCCAAATGAGCTGCGGGCCGTGCGCGGCAATGACATTTCGATGATCTTTCAGGAGCCGATGACGAGCCTTAATCCGGTGCACACTATCGAGCGTCAGATTGGGGAGGTTTTGGCCATTCATCAGGGCCTGCGCGCCAATGCTGCGCGCGCCCGCACGCTGGAACTGCTCGACGCTGTCGGCATTCCGGATCCGAAAAGCCGGCTTGCGGCGTTCCCGCACCAGCTTTCGGGTGGGCAGCGGCAGCGGGTAATGATCGCCATGGCACTGGCCAATGAGCCGGACCTGCTGGTGGCGGACGAACCCACCACCGCGCTCGACGTGACCGTGCAGGCGCAGATTCTTACTTTGCTCAAGGAGTTGCAACAGCGGCTGGGCATGGCCATGCTGTTCATCACCCACGATCTGGGCATTGTCCGCCGCATTGCCGACCGCGTCTGTGTCATGACCAAGGGCGAGATTGTGGAAACCGGGCCGGTCGCCTCGGTGTTCGACAATCCCCAGCACGCCTATACCAGGCATCTGCTCGCCGCCCAGCCGCGCGGCGCGCCGCCGCTGACCGATGCGAATGCCCCTAATATTGTGGAGGCAACCGATCTTAGGGTCTGGTTCCCGATCAAGCGCGGCCTGCTGCGCCGTACAATCGGCCATGTCAAAGCCGTGGACGGCGTCGATCTGGCCATCCGCCAGGGCGAAACGCTCGGCATTGTCGGGGAAAGCGGCTCGGGTAAGTCGACGCTGGGCAATGCCATCCTGCGGCTCATTTCCTCGCAGGGGCGCATTGTCGTGCTCGGCAATGATGTCTCCTCGCGCTCGTGGAAGGCCATGCGGCCGCTGCGCGCCGATATGCAGATCGTCTTTCAGGACCCCTTCGGCTCGCTCAGCCCCCGCATGTCGGTCGCCGATATTATCGGGGAGGGTCTCAAGGTCCATGCGCCGCGCCTTTCCGCCGCCGAGCGCGATGCCCGCGTCGCCAAAGCGCTGGACGAGGTGGGCCTGCCCAGCGAAGCGGGCCTGCGCTATCCGCACGAATTTTCCGGCGGGCAGCGCCAGCGCATCGCCATTGCCCGCGCCATGGTGCTCAATCCAAAATTCGTCGTGCTGGACGAGCCCACTTCAGCCCTTGATGTCTCGATTCAAGCTCAGGTAGTCGATCTGCTGCGCGATCTGCAGATCCGGCACGGGCTGACTTATCTGTTTATCAGCCACGATCTCAAAGTGGTCCGCGCGCTCGCCAATACCATCATCGTGCTGCGCAATGGCCGCGTGGTCGAACGGGGTCCAGCGGCCGAAATCTTTGCCAATCCACAAGACGGCTATACCAAGGCCCTGCTGGCCGCGGCGTTCGAGGGGGACGTGCCTGCCGTGGCGCCCGCAAAATCTTGATGCCACGCCCCCTGTCGCCTCCGCCCCAATCCGCCTAGTCTTGTCGCAAATCTGCAAAATAGCCTGGAGCCGCCCGATGAAGCTCACCTCAATCCTTGCCACCGGCCTCGTCCTGGTCTCCACCCTGTCGGCCTTCGCCCAGGCCGACAAGCCCGACACCTGGCTGCATGGGAGTTCTGCCATTGGCGAGCCGAAATATCCCGAGGGCTTCACCCATTTCGACTATGTCAATGTCGATGCCCCCAAGGGTGGCACGGTGCGGATGAGCGCGATGGGCAGCTTTGATACGTTCAACCCCATCCTGCCCAAGGGCGAGGTCGCGGGTGGCGTCGGCCTGCTCTACGAAACGCTGATGACCCCATCCCTGGACGAGGTGTTGACCGATTATGGCCTTTTGGCCGAGGCGATGAAATTTCCCGCCGATTATTCCTCGGTCACCTTCCGCATGAATCCCGATGCGAAATGGCATGATGGCGAACCGGTCAAGGTCAGCGACGTCATCTGGTCGTTCAACAAGCTGGTGGAACTCAATCCCGACCGCGCCCAATATTATCACAATGTCACCGGCGTTGCCGAAACCGCGCCCGGGGAGGTCACCTTCACCTTCGACCAGCCGGGCAATCGCGAACTGCCCAAGATTTTAGGCCAGCTCATGGTGCTGCCCCAGCATTGGTGGGAGGGCACCGACGCCAAGGGCAAGAAACGCGACATCGGCGCGTCGACGCTGGAGCCGCCGCTGGGCTCGGGGCCCTATGAACTGGCCAGTTTCGACGCCGGCCGCACCGTCACCTATAAGCGGGTCGAGAACTATTGGGGCAAGGACCACCCGACCCAGATCGGCACCAATAATTTCGATGAATACCGCGTCGAATATTTCCTCGATCTCAATGTGGCTTTCGAGGCCTTCAAGGGCGATCAGTTCGATTGGTGGATGGAAAACACCGCGCGCCGCTGGGCCACGGCCTATGATTTCCCCGCCGTCAAGGATGGTCGCGTCGTGCAGGAATTGTTCCCGCAGGACTACAATAGCAACGGCTATATCGTCGGCTACATTCCCAACCAGCGCCGCGCCATTTTCCAGGATGAACGGGTGCGCGAAGCGCTCAATTATGCCTTCGACTTCGAGGAACTGAGCAAGACGCTGTTCTACGGGCAATACCAGCGCCTCAACAGTTACTTCTACGGCCTGCCTTTCGCCTCGTCGGGCCTGCCGGAAGGCGAGGAGCTGGAAATCCTGCAATCGCTGGGCGACAAGATTCCACAGCGCGTTTTCACCGAGCCCTATACCAACCCGGTCAGCGGCGACGCGAGCAAGCTGCGCGCCAATCTGCGTACCGCATTGGGCTTGCTGCAGGAGGCCGGCTATACGCTGGAGGGCAATCGCCTGGTCGATGCCAACGGCACCCAACTCAGCTTCGAGATTCTACTCAACGGCCCGACCAACGAGCCGGTCGCCACCAACCTCGTCACCAATCTCAACCAGATCGGCATCGCCGCGACCCTGCGCACCGTCGATAGCCCACAATATATCAATCGCCTGCGCAGCTTCGATTACGACGTGATCTATTCTGGGTGGGGCCAAACCTTCTCCCCCGGCAATGAGCAGCGCTTCTTTTTCGGCTCGACCAGCAAGGACGAACCGGGTTCGCAGAATTATGCCGGCATTGCCGATCCCGGCGTCGACGCGCTGATCGACAAGATCATCTATGCCGATGATCGGGAAACGCTGGAAGCCGCGACCAAGGCGCTCGACCGGGTGCTGCTGGCGCAGCACAATATCGTCCCCAGCTATGGCCTGCGCAACACCCGCTCGGCCCGCTGGGATCGCTTCAGCCGCCCCGAAAATCTGCCCGAATTTTCGTCGGGATTTCCCTCGATCTGGTGGTATGACGAAGCCAAGGCGGCGAAGGTGGGGCAGTAGTTCTTGGCGTTTGGTGACCGCGATGGTCCCACCCCCTACCGTGTCATTCCCGCGAAAGCGGGAATCTCCGTTGACGATGCAGGAAGAAAAACAGAGGTTCCCGCTTTCGCGGGAATGACACCGTGGGGGAACACGATCGCAGTGACCTCATGGAGAGATTATCGAACCACTCGGTCGTGCCCCTTCCCACCCGTTGCCCATTGGCCACGCTTGTTCACGGAATTGAGAACAATTTTCCCCAAACCTTGCCCTATGCCTTCATGGCGCCCTAAACTGGCCACGAAATGACCGCCTGCAGCGTCGGAGGGTGGGGCCGGGATCGGGTTTAACCGAATCTTTTGGTCCCTGAGGGCAATATCGGCTTCTGTCCTTCTTGGTAGAAGCGTAACGGACGGGAATTGGTCCACTGCATATCGCGCGTTTGGTAACGAGTTTTAGCGCCATCTTGCTTGCTGCGACCGGCCTGGGCCTTGCGGTGGCGCCGGCTGCTGCATTCGAGATTTTCGGGATCAAGCTGTTCGAGAACCAGAGCGACGCCGACGCGGTGATCGCCGACCCGCAGCCCTATAAGGTCAATCTTTCCGTTACGGAAACCGGCGTGCCGGAAAATGCCGTGCGCAATGCCTCGGCACTCGTCGCCGACCAGAACGAGCCGGCTTCAGGCGCGGCGGGGCTGCTCGCCAAGGCGCGCGGCGATTACAAGCGCATCATCGCCGCCCTCTACAACGAGGGCTATTATGGCGGCACCGTCAGCATTCGCGTTGGCGGCGCCGAGGCCGCAAACCTGGCGCCGGACACCAAACTGCCCAAGCCGGTCGATGTCGCGATCCTCGTGACGCCCGGGCCGCTATTCCGCTTCAACAGTGTCAATATCGTCAATCAGGCCCCGCCCACCAGCGACCCGTTCGACCATGTCGACATGCCGTCCTCACGCGGTTTCGGCAGCGGCGAGATCGCCAAATCCAGCGTGGTCCTCAAGGCCGAACAGCTGGCGCTCGAAGCCTGGCGGCAGCAGGGCTATGCCAAGGCCGCCGTGGTCACCCGCGATGTGGTGGCCGATCACGCCAGCAGCAGTGTGGACGTCACCATTACCGTCAATCCGGGCATGAAAGCCGCCTTTGGCGAGGTCAGTGTTTCGGGCACCGAACGAATGGACCCCGAATTCGTCCGCCGCCAGACCGGGCTGACGGTGGGCGAGGAATATGATCCGGACGAATTGGCGCTGGCGCAAAAGCGCCTCGACCGGCTCGACGTATTCCAGGCCGCGCGGCTGGAAGCGGCGCAAGCCATCGGTGCCGATGGCCTATTACCTTACAATCTGTTCGTGCAGGAATCCGCCGGACGCCGCTTTGGTGTCGGCGCCACCTATTCCACCGTCGATGGGCTGGGCGTCGAAGGTTTTCATCTGTGGCGCAATCTGTTCGGCCAGGCCGAGCGGCTGCGGCTCGATGCCCGCGTCGCCAGCATTGCCTGGCCGCTCGATACCGAAGAATTCGACTATATGTTTGGCGGCACTTTCACCAAGCCGGGCTTCCTCACGCCCGATACCGACCTCGTCGCTGCCATTTCGGCCGAACGCACCATTTACCCCACCTATATGGAAACCTCGGCCAATGGCCGGCTGGGGCTGACCCATTTCTTCTCCGACCAGATCACCTTCGAAGGCGGCGCCACGCTGGAACGCAGCCAATTCGAAGACGATGTGTTCGGCACCCGCGACTTCACCACGGCGGGCATCTATGCCGGCGCGACGCTGGATTTCCGCGACGACAAGGTCGATCCCACCAGCGGCTGGTATCTCAAGGCCAATCTTGAGCCCTTCTACGAATTCAACTACGAAAACCCCGCCGCCCAGATCACCGTGGAGGGCCGCACCTATTTCGGCTTTGGCGAGGAAGACCCCTTCGTGCTGGCCGGCCGCTTCAAGGCCGGGGCGCTGGTCGGGCCGGACCTGAGCGAAATCCCGCCCGACAAGCTGTTCTTTGCCGGCGGCGGCGGCTCGGTGCGCGGCTATGCCTTCAAATCCATCGGCGTCGATGATGGGCTGGGCAATGTCACCGGCGGGCGCTATCTGCTCGAAGGCTCGCTCGAAGCCCGCGCCAAGGTTACGAGCGACATCGGCGTGGTCGGGTTCCTCGATGGCGGCTATGTCGCGGCCGACACCTTCCCCGAGCTCGACGACCTGCGCCTCGGCGCCGGCGTCGGCGTGCGCTATTACACGGGCCTGGGGCCCCTGCGGCTCGACGTCGCCGTGCCGCTCAACAAGCGCTCGGGCGATCCCGATTACGCCATCTATGTCGGCATAGGGCAGTCGTTCTGATGGCCCGGCTCACCATGCATCACCGCCGCCTGCTGGCCACTGGCCTTGTGCTGTGCGGGCTGGGCGTGCCCGCCGCTATCGTCGCGCAGGATGTGCTGACGATGAGCGATCAGCAGCAGAAGGATTGGCTCACCAGCTTCGTGCAGGACCGCCTCTCGACGCCCGAGCGGCAGATCAGCCTCTCCAATATCGATGGCGTGCTGGGCTCCAATGTCTCGGTGCGCGAAATCACCATTTCGGACGCAGAGGGCGTGTGGCTGCGCGTCAACAATGCCACGCTGACCTGGAACCAGGCGGCCCTGTTCCTGGGCAAGCTCGATGTGCAGTCGCTCAAGGCCGATTCCATCGAATATCTGCGCAATGCCGTGCCCACCGAAGGCGCCGACCTGCCCCCGGCCGAGGCCGGTTCGCTGCAAATCCCCGAATTTCCCGTTGCGGTGGTGCTGCAGGAATTGGCTATTCCCAAGGTCACCTTTGGCGAAGGCGTGTTCGGGCTGGGTTCGGAAATCTCGCTCAACGGCGCCTTTACGCTTGAGGGCGGCAATCTCACCACCAATCTCGATATTGTGCGCCTCGACGGCCCCGGCGGCACGCTCGATCTCGACGTCGACTACAAAAAGGCCGACAATTCCGTCGATCTGGGCCTGGCATTGGTCGAGCCCGCCGATGGCGTGATCGCCAACCTGCTCAATATCGAAAACCGCCCGGCGATGAACCTGTCGCTCAAGGGCGCCGGCCCGGTGGCCGATTTGCGCACCGAACTGGTGCTGCAGGCCAATCAACAAACCGCACTGTCGGGTGTCGCGACGGTCACCCAGCAGCCCGAGGGCTTTGCCATTGCGGCCGATTTGCGCGGCCCGCTGTCAACACTGATGGCCGAGCCTTACCGGCCCTTCTTCGGGGCCGAAACCGCGCTGACCGCCAATGCGCTGGTGCGCTCGGCGGGCGGGCTCTCGATTTCCGGGCTCAAGCTCACGGGCGGCCAATTGGCGCTCGAAGCCTCGGCCGAAACCACACCGGACAATTTCCTGCGCCAACTCGTGCTCAATGCGACGGTCGCCGATCCCGCTGGCGGGGCGGTGACCCTGCCGGTGCCCGGCAGCGCCACCCACGTGCAATCGGCCCAGTTCAACATTGATTTCGGCGCCGGCAATTCGGAAGACTGGAGCTCCAATCTCTCCATCGGCGGCTTCCAGAGCCCCGGCTTCGCTGCAGACACGCTCGCCCTCACCCTGGGCGGTGTCGCTGCCAACCTGTCCGATCCCGCCACGCGGCGCCTCACCTTTAATGGCGATGGCACCCTGGCTGGCATCGCCGCCAGCGACGAAGTCGAGGCGGCTTTGGGCGACAGCATTGGCCTGGGCATTGCAGGCCTATGGAATGCCGGCCAGCCGGTGCAACTGGCCCAGTTCCGCGTCGTCGGCAAGGCGCTGACGGCGGCGCTGCAGGGCCAGCTCGATGGCCTCGAATTCAATGGCGATATTGGTCTGCAGACGTCCAGCATCTCGCCCTTTTCGGGTCTGGCCGGGCGCGAGCTCGACGGCGCGCTGGATTTGAAGGCGACCGGCTCGCTGACGCCGCTGACCGGCGGATTCGATCTGACGCTGGATGGTTCGGGCACCAATCTGGCCATCGACGACGAAACGGCCGACCGCCTGCTGGCCGGCACGGTGGCGCTGTCCGGCCGGGTCGCGCGCACTGAGGCGGGCCTGGTTGCCGAGAATTTCCGCATCGCCAACAATCAGGTGCAGATGCTGGCCGATGGCACCTATTCCAATGCCCTGGCCGATTTCACCTTTAATCTCGACCTGAGCGATCTGGGCCTACTGTCCGACGCCGCCAGCGGCCCGCTCAAGGTGGTGGGGACCGCCAAGGGGCAGGACAACGTCATCGATCTCAATCTCGATGCCACTGTCGCCAGCGGCAGCCTGGTCGATCGCAACCTGCGTGATGCGAAAATCGGTTTTGCCGGCCGCTACAATGTCGATCGGCTCGATGGGCAGCTCAGCGGCGCCGCCGAACTGGACGGCTTCCGCACCAGTCTTGCCGGTGACGTCGCGGTTACCGAGACCGAACAATCCCTCGCCAATCTCGATTTCCAGGCCGCGGGCACGCGCATCACTGGTGGGATTGTCCGCAATGCCAAAACCAGCTTGCTGGATGGCGGGCTGAGCGTGGTGGCGCCCGATGTTTCGGTGGCCGCCGCCCTGGCCCTGCTCGAGGCCAAGGGCGCGGTGAATGCGGATATCCAGCTCACCCCCACCGATGGCAAGCAAGGCGCCAATATTCGCGGCGACGTGCGCGATCTGGCCGTCAATGACATCCGGGTCGGCGCTGCCGATATCAATGCCACCATCGCTGATCTGTTCGGCGTGCCGGTGATCGATGGCGCGGCCAATGCCAGCAATGTTGCTGCGGCCGGGGTGACCATCAATACGCTGACCGCCTCGGCCAACCAGACCGGCAATACCACGGCATTCGACGCCCAGGCGGCGCTCGCCACCGGCACCAATGTGGATGTGGCGGGTTCGCTCACCCCCATCGATCAAGGCTACCGGCTGGCGCTGGACCGCGCGCAACTTCGGCAGGGCCAGCTCGCCGCGGCGCTGGCGCAGCCCACAATTCTTTCCGTGTCCGGCTCCAATGTCGCGCTCAATGCGGTGCGCTTCAATGTCGGCTCGGGCAGCATCACCGCCAATGGTACGGCCGGCGAAGCGCTCGACCTCGTCGTTGATATCAACGCGCTGCCGCTCTCGATCGCCAATGCCATCATGCCCGAGCTGGGCCTGGCCGGCACGCTCAATGGCCGCGCCAATATTGGCGGCACGGGCAGCGCGCCGCGCGTCAGCTTCCAGGCGCAGGGGCAGGGCATCAATGCCGCCGCGATCAGCGAATTCGGCATTGCCCCGCTCAGCGTCACCACCAATGGCAGCTTTGCCAATAACACCGTCACCCTGGCGGCGCTCAGTGCCAATGGCTCGGGCGGCCTGACCCTGACCGGCTCGGGCACGATCCCGCTGGCGGGCAATGGGCTCAATCTCACCATCAATGGCTCGGCGCCCCTCGCGCTGGCCAATCAATTCGTGGCCGATCGCGGCGGCCAGCTCAGCGGCACGGCCAATCTCGACGCCCGGGTCAGCGGGTCCATTTCGGCGCCCCAGTTCGGCGGCACGGCCTCGATCAGTAATGGCGGCTATGTCGATCCCGAACTCAATGCCCGGCTCGAAGGCATTACGGGGTCTGCAGCGCTGTCGGGCGAACGCGCCGTCATCAACAATTTCTCGGCTAATCTGTCGACCGGGGGCTCCGTCTCGGCCTCGGGCTCGATTGGCCTCAGCGCAAACTTCCCGGCCGACTTACGCATCGCGCTCAACTCGGCCCGCTATGCCGACGGCAATCTGTTCGTAGCCACCGCCTCGGGCCAGCTTGCGCTGACGGGCAATCTCACCGGCTCGCCGCTGCTGTCCGGCGATGTGCTGGTCGAGGAAGCCAATATCACCGTGCCGGACAGCTTTGGCGGCGGCGCCGAACTGATCGACGTGCAGCATGTGCGCACTCCGCCGGCAGTGGAACAGACCCTGGCCCGCGCCAAGGTGGACGAGCGCGGCGCGCCCATTCCCCAGACCCGTCCCAGCGGCGTGGTACTCGATGTCAATGTCAACGCGCCCAACCAGATTTTCATTCGTGGCCGCGGGCTCGATGCCGAAGTGGGTGGCTCGGTGCGTCTCACCGGCCCGGTCAGCGATATCCAACCGGTCGGCGCTTTCTCGCTCAATCGCGGGCGCCTCGCGATTCTCGGCCAGCGCGTCACCTTCCAGAGCGGGGAAGTGACCCTGGTGGGCGATCTCGACCCCTTCCTCAATTTCGTCGCCGAAACCGAGGGCGAGGGCATCACCGTCTATGTCACCGTCTCTGGCCGCGCCTCCGACATTGCCGTCAGCTTCACCTCGACACCCATGCTGCCGCAGGACGAAGTGCTGAGCCAACTGATCTTCAAACGCTCCATGAGCGAGCTGTCGCCATTGCAACTGGCCAAGCTGGCCGGTGCTGCTGCCTCGCTGATGGGCGGTGGCGGCAATGGTCTGGTCGATAGCCTGCGCAGTGCGGCCGGGCTGGACGATCTCGACATCGTCACCGACGACGCGGGCAATGTCGCGGTGCAGGCCGGCACCTATATCCAGGATAATGTCTATCTCGGCGTGCAGGCCGGGGCGAATGGGCAGAGCAAGGTGACGATTAATCTCGATGTCACCAATGACCTCAAGGTCACCGGTGCTGCCGGGCAGGACGGCAATACCAGCATGGGCGTGTTCTACGAGAAGGACTATTGAGGGGATACCCCTTCTACTCCCGCGCCAGTGCCTCCACCGGGTCCAGCCTTGCCGCCGACCGCGCCGGCATGAAGCCGAACACCACCCCGATCAGGCTCGACGACAGGATCGCCAAGACAATCGACTCCGCCGAGTAGCGCACCGTCGCGCCTTGCACGAGCGCCGTCAGCGCGCTGCCCAGCCCGAAACTCAGCGCCACCCCGGCGGCGCCGCCGACGAAGCAGACCAGCACCGCCTCGATCAGGAATTGGCGCAGGATATCGCCGCGCCGCGCCCCCACCGCCATGCGAATGCCGATCTCCTTGGTCCGCTCGGAGACGCTGACCAGCATGATATTCATCACCCCGATGCCGCCCACCACCAATGAAATCACTGCAATGGTGGAGATCAGCAGGGTCAGGGTTTGCGAGGTGGATTCAATCGTTTCGCGAATGGTCGCCGTGTTCTGCAGGAAAAAATCGGTCTTGCCGCCATGCAGCCGCGTCAGCAGCTCGGTAATATCGGCCTCGGCCTCGCTCATGTCATAGCTGTCGGCGACGCGCACCGCGACCGAGCTGAGGTAGCTCTGCCCCAGGATGCGGCGCATCGCGGTGGTATAGGGCACATAGACATTGGCTGAATTGCCGCCCGGGCCGAAGCCGGTGACATTGGCCACCACCCCGATGACCCGCACCGGCACATTGTCGAGCATGATCACCTGCCCCACCGGTTCCTCGCCGTTGACGAAGAAAGCGTCGCTGGCATTTTTGTCGATGACGGCTTCCTGCGTCATCTGGCTAACGCTGGCGGGCGTAAAGCCCACCCCATCGGTGAAGGTGCGCCCGTTGACCTGGAAATAGCCCGCGCCGACGCCCGTCACCGTCGCATTGGAGGAGGTGGCGCGGAACAACACGGTGGCGTTGGAGCTGACCTGTGGGGAGACGCTATCGGCAAAGGGCTGCTCGCCGATGGCCGCCGCGTCGGAGGGCACCAGGGTTTGGATGCGCGCCGAGCGCCGGTCGCCAAAGCCGCTGCCGGGATAGATATTGATCGTATTGGTGCCGATCGAGGCGATATTGTTGAGCACGGTCTGCTGACTGCCCTGCCCCAGGGCCACCACGCTCACCACCGACGCAATGCCGATGATGATGCCCAGCATGGTCAGGAACGTGCGCAGCTTATGCGCCACCATGGCCCGCAGCGCCATGCGAAATGCTTCGCCGGCCCGGTCCAGCCCTTCGCGCCAGCGCGCAATGTGGCGGATGGCTTGCTTGGTGCGGTCATTGCGGGTCTCTTCGCCATTGCGGCGGTCGGCGATGATCACGCCATCGGAAATCTCGATCACCCGCTCGGCCTGCGCGGCAATGGAGGCATCATGGGTCACGATGATGATGGTGTGGCCCTCGCCATGCAGCTCGTGCAGCAAAGCCAGCAATTCCTTGCCGCTATGGCTGTCGAGCGCTCCGGTGGGCTCGTCGGCCAGGATTACCTCGCCCCCATTCATCAGCGCCCGCGCCACGCTGACGCGCTGCTGCTGGCCGCCCGATAATGCATTGGGCCGATGGCTCAGCCGCTCGCCGAGTCCAAGGCGGGTCAACAAGTCGATGGCCCGCTGCCGCCGCGCCGTCGCATCCACCCCGGCATAGATGGCGGGAATTTCGACATTCTCCACCGCGTCCAGATCGGGCAGCAATTGATAGCGCTGGAAGATGAAACCGAAATGCTCGCGCCGCAGTTCGGCCAGGGCATCGGGTCCCAGCCGGCCGACATCCTTGCCGCCAAAGGTGTATTTGCCCGTGGTCGCCTTATCGAGGCACCCCAGAATGTTCATCAGCGTCGACTTGCCCGAGCCGGATTGCCCGATGATGGCCACCAGCTCGCCCTGATGGATATCGAGATCGATATCCCGCAGCACGGTCACGGCCTCGCCCCCGGTTGCGAAGACCCGGTTGAGCCCGCGCAACGAGATGATCGGGGTATTGCTATCCGTCATGGCCGCGGCCCACCACCAAAGCCGATCAACCCGCCCGCTCCGGGGCCGCGCCCGCCTTGCCCACCCGTCGGCACGCGCACGCCGCTGGCGCCTGAGGCTACCACTTCGTCGCCCTCGTTCAGCCCGCTCTTGATTTCGGCCATGACATTGTTGTTGAGGCCCACTTCGACCCGCCGCGGCTCGGTCTGCTCGGTGTCGGGATTGTAGACAAGCACCATGGCATTGCCATCCGGCCCGCGCCGGGTCACGAGGCCCGAGGACAACACCAGTGCATTTTCGACCTCGTCGAGCACGATGGTGACCTGCGCGGTCATCGAAATGCGCAGCTTGTGGTCGGGATTGGGCACGTCGAACAGGCCGTTGTAATAGATGGCCGTATCGGTCGAGGTGCTGTCCGAACTGATCGAGGTCGGCGCCGGCTCAATCTCGCGCAGGGTGGCGTCGATCTGCTTGTCGGGCTCACCCAGAATGGTGAAATAGACCCGCTGCCCGGCGGCCACACGCACCACATCGGCCTCCGAGATTTCGGCCTTGATTACCATGGTGTCGAGATCGGCGATCTTGACGATGGTCGGCGTCGTCTGGTTGGCATTGACGGTCTGCCCGGCTTCGACCAGCACCGCGACCACCGTGCCGTCATTGGGTGCCACGATCTTGGTGCGTGACAGATTGAGCTGCGCCGATTCCACGCTCAATTGCGCCTGGGCGATCTGCGCATCGAGCTGATCGATCTGCGCCAGGGACGAATCCACCGCCGCCTGCGCGCTATCGAGATCGGTCTTGGACACCAGATTGCCAGCGCTCAGCGAAGTATTGCGCGCCAGCGCGGCCTCGGCCTGCACCAGCGTCGCCTCCTGCGCCCGTTTCTGCGCTTCGATGGCCGTGAGCGCAGCCTGCGCGGCCTTGACCGCATTTTCCTGATTGAGCGAGTCGATTTCGGCGATCACATCGCCCTTCTTGACGTCCTGCCCGAGCTTGACATTGACCGCATCGATCCGCCCCGAAACCTCTGCGCCCACGCTGACCAGCGAATTGGCCTGCAACACGCCCGAGGCCAGCACGGTCTGCTCGATATCGGCGCGACCTACCGTCACCGTATTGGGCACAGTCGCGGCCTTCGGCGCGGCAAAGAACCACCACCCGGCGGCGCCTGCGCCCGCTATCACCACCAGAGCCAGAACTATTTTCGTGACGGTCTTCAAACCCATGCATCCCCAAATTGTAGCGGCAACCATAGCTCGGCTCGGCTCGCCCATCACGTTAGCTCTCGGTAAGCCGGGTTAAGATTTGGAAAGGTGGCCCGGTTGACGCCCGACCCCTCCCCGGTCCACCCTGACCCGACCTCCCCGACTAATCTTCAGGACATCGCCATGTATCAGCTGCTTGACCCCAAGAGCTTCGTCGTCTTCATCACCGGCGCCACCTCCGGCTTTGGCGCCGCAGCCGCGCGCCGCTATGTCGAGGCCGGCGGCAAGGTGATTGCGACCGGCCGCCGCGGCGACCGCCTCAAGGAATTGCGGGCCGAACTGGGCGCCGAAAACTGCCACATCATCGAACTCGATGTGCAGGATCGTAAAGCCATCGATGCTGCGATCGCGGCCCTGCCCGCGCCCTTCGACAAGATCAATATCGTGCTCGCCAATGCGGGGCTGGCGCTGGGCCTGCAACCCGCCGCCGAGGCCGATGTCGCCGATTGGGAAACCATGATCGCGACCAATATCACGGGCCTAGTCTATACCGTGCGCGCCCTGCTGCCCGGCATGATCGCCCGCGGCGGCGGCCATGTGGTTACGCTCGGTTCGGTGGCCGGCGATTACCCCTATCCGGGCGGTTCGGTCTATGGCGCCACCAAGGCCTTCGTGAAGCAATTCGCCCTCAATATCCGCTCGGATGTGCAGGGCAAGAATATCCGCGTCACCAATATCGAGCCGGGCCTGACCGAAACCGAATTCTCCCTGGTCCGCTTCAAGGGCGACGAGGGCAAGGCCTCCAAGCCCTACGAAAACACCAAGGCCATGAATGCCGAGGACATTGCCGAGACCATCGTCTGGTCGACGCTGCTGCCGCAGCATGTCAACGTCAACCGCCTGCAGGTGATGGCAACGACGCAGGCATTTGGGAATTTTGATATTTATCGGGGGTAGCGGATACCGCCTGGGGTGGCGGTCACCCCTTGCTCCACAAGCCCCCGCCGCCCTATGCTGGTTCCAGCAAGCCACGGATGCCTCATGCCCAATATCGACTCCCTGACCCGCGACCTCTGGCAGGTCGTGGCCGCGACCAACGAGATCACTCCCGGCCTGGTCGAAACCACGCTGCTGCTCGATACCCGCATCGCCATCACCCGCGACCGCGACGGCGCCCCAATCGTCTGGCGCCGCGGTGATGAGGAACAGGGCGACGAGATCGATCCAGCGACCATCACCGACCGCCTGCCCGTCATCACCGGCTATGGCTATATCTGGACCAGTTTCGGCAATCCGCCAGCCGAACTCTTCCCCATTCCCGAATATGCCGAGCCCGACCGCGTCAATATGAGCTGCGGCTCTATCGGCATTCACGTTTCGGCCCCCCGCGCCGTCGAAAACTTCCTCGATATGGGCCATTTCCCCTATGTCCACACCGACATTCTGGGCGCCGAGCCGCATACCGAGGTCAAGGAATACGACGTCGAAGTCTCCGAGGAACGCGACGAGGTGCTGGCCACCCGCTGCCGCTTCTTCCAGCCCCGCGCGGCTTTATCGGCCACCGAAGGCCAGGAAGTCGAATATGTCTATCGCGTGCCGCACCCTTTCTGCTCGGTGCTCTACAAATCCTGCCCCGAGGACGAGAACCGCCGCGACGTCATCGCCATTTTCCTGCAACCGATGACCGAAGAGCGCTGCCGCGCGCATCTGCTGCAATCGATGATCGACTCCACCTCGACCATCACTGATCTCAGACGCTTCCAACAGACCATTTTCGGCCAGGACAAGCCCATCCTCGAAAACCAGTTCCCCAAGCGGCTCCCCCTCGATCCGCGCTCGGAAACCCCGATCCGCGCCGACAAATCCGCCATCGCCTACCGCCGCTGGCTCAGCCAGAAGGGCATCACCTACGGCGTGATCCCCGCCGCGAGCTGACGGCATGGAGCGGACCTCGTACGCCAAGGCCCGCCGACATCGACCTCATCCGATCGTGGCGCGATCCAAAATTCTCTTCGGATGACGCCATGACGCTCTCCCTGTCCGACCCCACCTGGTACCCCATCGCCTCGAGCGAAGATTTGCCGTTCCGCCACGTCTATCAAGGCCAGTTGCTTGGCCGCGAGCTAGCCGTATGGCGAGCAGACGATGGCAATGTGAATGTCTGGGAAAACCGGTGCCTGCATCGCGGCGTGCGCCTTTCCATCGGCATCAACGAGGGCGGCGAGCTCAAATGCCAGTATCACGGCTGGCGCTATGCTAACCGCTCCGCCGGCTGCACCTATATTCCAGCCCACCCCGCCGACGCCCCGGCCCGCCGCATTCAGAACCGCACCTATCCAGTGCGCGAAGCCTATGGCCTGGTCTGGTCCGCCGCCAATGACGAGCTGCCCTTCGCGCCCTTTCCCGGCGCCGAGACCGGCGACTGGTTTGCCCTGCGCCCCATGCCTGTCAATGCCGCGCCCGAAGACGTGCTCGACGCCCTTGCCACCCCAGATGCCGAACGCCTGCCCGGCCTCTCCGTCCGTTCCGGCGATACGATCTGGTTCGTCCAGCCGGTCGAGGCCAATCGCTCCGTCATCCGCGGCCTCGTCGCCGGCCAGCCCGATCTGGCCATCCTGCGCCAGCACAATGAGGTCCTGACCCGCCTGCGCGATCGCCTCGAACGTGCCGCCGCCCGCAAGCCGGCTCCCGAACCGTTGCAGCCGGTGTTTGAAAAGGTCTCGGCCGATCTGGCCACCATGCCCGAAATCGCCATTCCGCGCGGCAATACCATGCCGGTTGTGGTCAAGCGCAAATGGCAATCCGCCGATGGCGTCACCGGCTTCGAGCTGGCCGCGCGCGACGGCCACTTGCCCACCTTCCAGCCGGGCGCCCATATCGATCTGCATCTGCCCAATGGCCTGATTCGCCAATATTCCATCACCAATGGCCCCGGCGAACTGATGAGCTACATCATCGGCGTCAAGGCCGAGAGTGCCAGCAAGGGCGGCTCGCAAGTGCTTATCGACAGCGTGCGCGAAGGCGACGTCCTGGCCATTTCCGAGCCGCGCAACAATTTCCCGCTGCGCCGCGATGCCACCCGCACCGTGCTGATCGCCGGCGGCATCGGCATCACGCCGCTGCTCTCCATGGCCCGTTTCCTCGATAAGTCGAGCCTGCCCTATGAGCTGCATTATTTCGTCCGCACCGGCGAGCAAGCCGCCTTCCGCGACCAGCTCGAAGCGCTCAGCGGCAAGGTGATCATCCACCAGGGCCTGCCCCGCGCCGAGATCGCTACCACCATTGCCATCACGCTCGGCCCCTGGTCCCGCGCCCAGCATGTCTATGTCTGCGGCCCCTCCGCGATGCTCGAATCCGTCCGCGCCACGGCGGCGGAACAGGGCTGGCCCGATGAGGCCATCCATTTCGAATATTTCAAGAATGACAAGATCATCGACGACAGCTCGAGCTTTGAAATCGAGCTGGCCCGCTCGGCCGTGACGCTGCATGTTCCTTCGGGGCGCACCATTCTTGAAACCATGCGCGAGGCCGGCCTTACCGTCCCCTCTTCGTGCGAACAGGGCGCCTGCGGCACCTGCCTCACCGCGGTGATGGAGGGTGAGGTGGATCATCAGGACGTCTATCTCAACGACAGCGAGAAGGCTTCCAATACCTGCATGATGACCTGCGTCAGCCGGGCCAAGTCCGCGCGCCTCGTTCTGGATATCTGACCCATGACCATCACCCTTTACGACTTCGAACTCTCGGGCAATTGCTACAAGCTGCGCCTGCTGATGAGCGTGCTCAAGCTGCGCTATGACATCGTGCCGGTCGATTTCTTCCCCGGCCGCCAGCACAAGGCCGACTGGTTCCTGAAGCTCAATCCCTTCGGCCAGCTCCCCGTGCTTAGGGATGGCGAGCTGACCCTGTCGGATTCCGGCGCGATCCTCGCCTATCTCGCCAAAAAATATGACGAGACCGGCCGCTGGTTCCCCGACGATCCGGCCATCACTACCGAAGTGCTGCGCTGGCACGCCGTTGGCGACGACATCACGGCCACGGCCTCGGCCGCCCGCCTCGCCCTGGGTTTCGACTACGATTTCGACATCGAGAAAGCCCAGAAATCCGCCCACCGCATCTTCCGCATCATGGACGAACATCTCTGGTTCGGCGAACGCCAAGACCGCGACTGGCTCTGCGCGCCCGACCACCCCACCACGGCCGATATCGCCTGCTTCCCCTATGTGATGCTGAGCGAAGAAGGCGGCATTTCCCGCCAGGACTACCCGGCCCTGCGTCGCTGGACCGACCGCGTCCGCCGCATTCCGGGCTTCGTGGTCATGTCCGGGATATTCCCTGCCGGACGGGCGCTGGAGCGGGCTTAGCAACGAGAGCCCCGATCACCGGCAATTGTCCGCATGCCCTCGTTGACAGAACCCAAATCCGGGCGCATGCACGGTCCGTCTATGGCCCTGCCATTTTACACGCGAGAAAAAAGATGAACCCCGACAGTCGAAGTCGATCTTCGACCCCGCCCTCGGCCTCCTCGATCTGACAGCATTGTCGGCTCGGTAGACCGCGCGCGGTCTTACCTAGGAGCCTACCCAAATGCTGCGCGCATACCACAACGAAGCCGCACGGCTCGTGCAAAGCACCCTTCCGCTCGATCCCGCCGGTATTGCTGGCCTGGTCTGGCTCGATCTTTTGCAACCCACCGCCGAGGAAGATCGCCTCGTTGAGCAATTGCTGGGCATCGACATCCCCAGCCAGGCCGAGATGGAGGAAATCGAGCTTTCCGCCCGCCTCTATAGCGAGGATGGCGCCGAATTCATGACCATGACCGGGCTGCACAAGCTCGATAGCGACGAGCCGCAAAAGACCCCGATCACCTTCATCCTCAAGGGCGAGACGCTGGTCACCGTGCGCTATGCCGAGCCCAAGCCGTTCCTGGCCTTCACGCTGCGCGCGCAGAAATCCAAGAGCCTTGCCTGCGGCTCGGGCGAACAGGTGTTTCTGGGCCTGCTCGAGGCCATGATCGATCGCACTGCCGATGCGCTGGAACGCGTCGGCAACGAGATCGACCAGATCTCGCGCGACGTGTTCGGCAAGAAAAGCAGCACCGCCAAGCAGCTGCAGCAGGATCTGCGCTCCATCATCGAGCGGATCGGCGCCAAGGCCGAATTGCTCACCATGGTGCAGGAAAGCCTGGTCAGCATTTCGCGCCTCATGGCCTTCCACATTGCCCCCAATGGCGACACGACGCGAGCCGGACGCGACGCCCGCCAATTGGTCAAGCTGATCCAGCGCGATGCCGTTTCGCTGGGCGAACATGCGCGTACGCTCTCCAGCAAAATCAATTTCCTGCTCGACGCGACGCTGGGCCTGATCAACCTCGAGCAAAACCAGATCATCAAGATCTTCTCGGTGGCCGCCGTGGTCTTCCTGCCGCCGACCCTGGTCGCGTCCATCTATGGGATGAACTACGACATCATGCCCGAGCTGAAATGGGAATTCGGCTATCCCTTTGCGATTGGCCTGATGATCATGTCGGCGGTGCTGCCCTATCTGTACTTCAAGAAGCGCGGCTGGCTGTAAGGGGCCGGTGCTAACTCCATCACAGGGTCGAAAGTGGAAATGACCCTGTGATGGAGTGGCGCTGCTACTGTATCGAAGGCTTCTTCCCCGCCACCTTGGTGACCAATAACTGGTTGAGCCGCATCTTGTCGGCATCCACCACCTCGAACACGTAGCCCGCCGCCTCGACCTTGTCGCCCTTGCGCGCCGCGCGGCGCAGCCGGTGGACGATGAAGCCGCCAATAGTCTCGTAGCTCGCTTCGGCCTCCAGATGCTTGATGCCAAGGGTGCGCGTTACGTCCACGAAGGGCGCCACGCCATCCACCAGCCAGCTGAGGTCATCGCGCTTGAGGATCGCCTGTTCTTCGAACGGATTGGCCAGGCCCTGCATCAGTGCGCCCATCAGATCCTTGAACGTCACCACGCCAACCACAAGAGCATATTCGCTGACCACCAGCGCAAAGCCGGTGCTCTGCGCCTGGAATTCGGCCAGCACTTCCCACACGTTGAGCGTATCGGGCACCGAGAGCACATCGCGCCGCGCCTTGGCGAAATCCACCTGCTCGGAGCGGTCCATGACCGTCGCCAGCACATCCTCGGCCCGCACGCAGCCGATCACCGCGTCGATGCCGCCATCGCAGATCGGGTAATGGGAAAACGGCCGCCGCCGGACCTTTTCCTGCTGCACTTCGAGCGGATCGCTGAGATCGAGATAAACGATGTCATCGCGAATGGTCATGACCGAGGTGACGCTGCGCAATTCGAGCGCCAGCACATTCTCGATCAGCCGATGCTCATTCTTCATCAGCACGCCAGACGCCGCTCCACCGGCCAGGATCATGCGGAAATCCTCGGCGGTCACTGCATCGGCCGGCACTTTGGGTTCGAGATTGAGCCGCCCGATCAGCCAATCCGACATCTTGCCGAAGAGCCACACCAAAGGCTTGAGCAGCCGCACCGCCAGCTCCGGAAACCACACTACCGAGAGCGCCACATCCTCGGGCACCAGCATGGCAATGCGCTTGGGCGTCAGATCGGCAAACAGCACGAACATGCCGGTGACGAGACAAAATGCCAGCACCGATCCGGCAATGCCAGCTGCGCCCACCGGCACGCCTAGCGCCAGGAGCCCCGCACCAAATACCGGCCCCAGCGTGTCTTCGCCCAGCGTTCCCGCCAGGATCGACACCGCATTGGTCGCAATCTGCAGCGCCGTGATCACCTGGCCCGATTTGGCCCGTAGCGCCACGAACCGCAGCGCCTTGCTGTTGCCCGCCTCGGCCAGCGCCCGGATGCGCACTTCCCGCGCCGCCGCAAAAGCGATCTCGGACAACGAAATAACCACGCTGATCCCGATCAGCACCAGGATCAACACAACGCCAAGAATGGGATTCATCGCGATAACTGAACGCTCTATGACCGGGACGCCGTTCTAGCACGGCTCCGGGGACAAGCGAAATCGGGGTCTATTTGCCCGTCCGCGATGTCACCGCGGCGGATATTGGTGCTCCCCGCCCCGGAAATCGCGCACGGTGAAGCAGCCGTCTCCACGGGAGATACTGCTCGCCCCGATATCGGCTTTGCCGTGGCCGCCGGGGATGTCGAGGATATAGGTGGGCTGGCAGAGTCCGGAAATCGTGCCACGCAGGGCGGCGACGAGCTTTTGGCCGTCTTCGATCGAGACGCGGAAATGACTGGTGCCGGGTGCCAGATCGGGGTGATGCAGATAATAGGGCTTGATGCGGTTTTCGACGAACCCGCGCATCAGCGCCGCCAGTGTCGGCACGTCGTCATTGACGCCCTTGAGCAGCACCGATTGGCTGATCAGCACCACGCCGCTATCAGCCAGGCGCGCAATCGCCGCCCGTGCGGTCTCGGAAAATTCGCGCGGGTGATTGGCATGCACCGCCAGATAGGTCGTCTTGCCGCTGGCCTTGAGCGCATCGATCAGCGCCGCATCCACCCGCTCGGGCTCCACCACCGGCACGCGGGTATGAAAGCGCACGATCTTGACGTGGTCGATACCCTTGAGCCGAACCATCATCTCCCGCAACCGCCGCGCCGAGAGCACGAGCGGATCGCCGCCGGTCAGGATCACTTCCCAGATTTCGGGATGATCGGCGATGTAGGTGATGGCCGCGTCCATGGCTTCGGGCGTTAGCGTGCCCAGCCCTTGCGGCCCCACCATTTCGCGCCGGAAGCAGAACCGGCAATAGACCGGGCACACATGCACGGCCTTGAGCAGCACGCGGTCGGGATAGCGGTGCACGATTCCCTCGACCGGCGAACGGGCCAAATCCCCGATTGGATCGGCTCGCTCGTCCGGGGTAGTGACCAGTTCGGCCAGCTGTGGCACGAATTGGCGCGCCATCGGATCGGCAGGGTCGTTCCGGTCGATCAGGCCGACCACGGCCGGCGTCAGCGCAATGGCGTAGCGCTTGGCAACCGCGGCCAGTGCGTCACGCTGCTCAAGCGGAACCAACCCAGCCGCCACCAGATCTTCCGCACTTTTTAAACTGGCCTTGCCGGCACCCATTATAAATCTCTCAATTCAGCAGCGTCTGTCAGCCAACCACCGGTGCCCACAGCACCATATCGATGCGTGGCGCGCCCGTCGCCAGCATCACGACACGGTCAAATCCCAGCGCCACGCCGCTGGCCTCGGGCATCAGGTCCAGCGCCTTGAGGAAATCCTCGTCGAGTGGATAGCGCTCCCCATAGATCCGCTGCTTTTCATCCATCTCGGCGGCAAATCTGCGGCGTTGCTCCTGGGGATCGGTCAATTCACCGAAGCCATTGGCCAATTCCACCCCGCAGGCATAAAGCTCGAACCGCTCGCTGACCCTCATGTCATCCGCTGCCCGCCGCGCCAGCGCCGCTTCGGCCGACGGGTAGCGATCGAGGACGGTCACTCGGCCCAGCCCCAGATTGGGTTCGACCTTCTCCACCAGCACGCGGCTGAACAGATAGCTCCAGCTGCGATCCTCGGGCACATCGAGGCCCGCGGCCAGCATCGCTGATGCCAGCGCCTCGCCATCGGTATTGCCCGCCGCGTCCATCGTCGCGAACAGGTCAATTCCCGCATAGCGTTCAAAGGCCTGCACGACACTCAGCCGTTCCGCCTCGGCAAACGGATCACATTCCCGGCCTTTGTAGCGCAGCATCTTGCTGCCTACAGCCTCAGCGGCCAGCTTGAGCATATTGAGGCAATCATCGATGATCACCCCATAGTCTTCTCCCGCCCGATACCATTCGAGCATGGTGAACTCGGGATGGTGCAGCGCACTGCGCTCCCGGTTGCGCCAGACATGGCCCAGACTAGCAATTCGCCGCTCGCCCGCCGCCAGCAGCTTTTTCATGGTGAATTCGGGCGAGGTGTGGAGATAGAGCGTCTCTCCCAATCCATCATTGCCGATGGCGGTGGTGGCAAAGGCATGCAGATGCGTTTCGTTGCCCGGCGAGCGCTGCAGCCCCGGCGGGTCCACCATGATGAAGTCGTTGGCAGCCAGATACGACCGCAGCGCCGCGTCGATCTTGTTGCGGCCCAGCAGCAGCGGCCGCCGGTCGGCATGAACCTGGGGCGTCCACCAGGGCGAAGCCGGGGGAGAAAACGGGGCGGAAGACAATCGATCGGCTCTTTCTCGGCTCAGGTCTGGCGGTTTGGCCGGAATTATTGTATCGGGCAGCACCAAAGAAAAATATCAGCGCGCCCGGCCCGGCTCCATTGCCGCTCCTCTAGGCCGCCGCCACCGCTTGAACAAGGAAGAATTGATGGTCAAGGTCATCGCCTCATCGCTCCGCAAGGGCAATGTCGTCGAACAGGACGGCAATCTGCATGTCATCCTGACGGCGGAAAACGTCCACCCCGGCAAGGGCAACTCGATCACCAACGTCAACATGCGCCGCATTTCCGATGGCGTGAAGGTCGTCGGCCGCTGGCGCACCGTTGAAATGGTCGAAAAGGCCGATGTCGATGATCGCGAATATGATTATCTCTATTCGGACGGTGAAGGCCACCACTTCATGGAGCCCGCCACCTATGAGCAGATCACCGTCGCCGACGATGTGATCGGGGATCAGCGCGCCTATCTCACCGATGGCATGAAGGTTCACCTCAAGACCTTCGAGGGCGTGGCCCTGTCGATGGAATTACCGCAGCGTCTGACATTCGAGATCGTCGAGACCGAGCCCGTGGTCAAGGGCCAGACGGCCTCCTCGTCCTATAAGCCCGCCGTGCTCAACAATGGCCTCAAGGTCATGGTGCCGCCCCATATCGGCGTCGGCACCCGCATCGTCATCCTCACCGACGACAATTCCTATGTCGAGCGCGCCAAGGATTGATCCTGGCGAACAGACGAATATGAGCGGGCCCTGCGGGCCCGTTTTCATTTCTCGCCCAGCTCGTGGGCGGCCTGATACCAATGGGTCTCGGCCCGATTGGGCGGCGTGCCTTCGGCCAGCCATTCGTCATAGGCGATCTGGCGCAGATGCATTTCCTTGGCGCGCAGCCAATAGTCAAAGCTTCGCCCAGCCGGTCGCCCGTCATTCTCCCACAGGAAATATGCGGTCCGTCTGACCGTCTCGGCCAGAGCCGTATTCTTATGCATGATGCCCGCCATGCGCCCCTGATCATTCGGACGCTGCTCGGCAACGGGCGGGCGGAGCTGAGGTTCCCCCTTTCGCGCGACGCAAAAACATTTGATCGCTGACCTGCCGCCTCTCGGCCACCTATCATCGGCCGGCCATTTCAACCGCCGAGCCGCTGCGATGACTGCCTCGATCTACCCGGCCGATTTCTACGACAATCGCCGCGCCCACACCGCTCATGCCGCCGCCAGGCTGCTCGCCGCGTTGCCCAAGGACCTGGCGCGCCGCTCAGTCGCCGATATCGGCTGCGGCACCGGCACCTTTCTCGCCGCCGCTTTGGCCGATGGCGCGACGGAGGCATTCGGCATGGAAGGCGATTGGGTCACCCGGGAGATGCTGGACGATTCCCGCATCGTCTTTGCCGCGCAGAACCTGGAACAGCGCTTCACCGGTCCGCGCGTTGATCTGGCCATGTCGCTCGAAGTGGCGGAGCATCTGAGTCCCGCGCGTGCCGCCGGCTTTGTCGCCGATCTCGTTGCGCTCGCCCCGGCAATCCTGTTCAGCGCCGCGATCCCCGGCCAAGGCGGCGTCGGGCACAGCAATGAGCAATGGCCGAGCTATTGGGCTGGCCTCTTCGCGGCTCATGGTTATCGACCATTCGATGTGCTCCGCCCGCAGATCTGGACCGACGACGCCATTCCCGCCTGGTATCGGCAGAACGCCGTGCTTTATCTGGACGCAGCGACCGCTGCACAGCTCGGCCTCACCCCGGACGATGCGGACGCACTTGACAAGGTGCACCCCGCCTTCTGGAACCGCGCCAATCGCGAACTCAAATATGCCAATGCGCTGCCGGAATCCGAGGTGCTGCGGCGGCAGGCGCAGCAGACCCAGCAATAGCTAGCGCGCTGCCCAGAGCAGGCCGCGCTTGAGGATGGTCCGAACCTGCGGGATGTCCAGCTCGTCGGCGGTATGCCCCAGCGAGGAATAGAACACCCGGCCCGCGCCGTGATTGGTGGTGAACACAACCGGCATCACCACATCCTTGCGCCAGGGGTCGAACTCGCCGGAAAAGGTGGTGGTGGCCAGCACTTCGACGGCCGGATCGTAGTTGAGGTAATATTGCTCGGAGGTGTGCTCGAAGCTGTCGATCCCCGCCATGATGGGGTGATCGCTGCGGCTCACATCCACCCGATAGGTGATGATATTGCCCGGATGGGACACCCAATAGCAGCTCGCCGCATAGCGGAATGGCACGCTGTCGCGAAAGCTCGTGGCCAGCCCCATGTGATAGCCGGCCAGCCCCGTTCCCGCCCGGATCGCGGTGACAAGATTGGCCATCTTCTCGCGCGGCAATTGTCCATCGGTGATGACCGGCACGACCACATCGTTCTCGCCGACTTCGGCAGCGCCCAGCGCGTCGTAATCGTGCGTCACGGTGACCGAAAAGCCTTCGGCCTCCAGCAGCTCGCGCACCACATGGGCGCCGCGTTCGGGCGTGTGCAATTCCATGCCGCCCCAGACGACGAGTGCTTTTTTGTCGGTCACAATCCCAACCCCACTGCTCGCGTGCGATGCACGCCCTTGGGCACGAAGGCAAAACTATCGGCAATGCCCAGCAGGTCCGCGGCCAGATGTACCACCGATAGCCACATCTCGGTGCCCTGCAGGCCCGGCTGCTGCCCATCGGCAAAGGCAAAGCCCTCGCCCGCCACCCAGCGCTGTTCGGCTCGCTCGATCACCGCGCGAGCGATGGCCTCAGCGTCGGGCCGGCGATAATCGGTCTGCCGGAGGCAGAGCAGCAGCGGGTGAATGGTGTCGAGCAGATTGCAGGCGGTGTAGGTGGGGCCGGAAAAGCCACCATAATTGCGATAGTTCAGCAGTACGGAATCGATGGCTCGCTCGGCCTGCGGCACCGGCAATCCAAACTGCGCATAAGTGCCGCGTGTCAGCCGGTAGAATCCATTGACCGGCTGCAGCAGGCCTTCGGCTGCGGTTGGCGAGCCCCATAGTCCCGTGCCGCGATCCTGGTGCAGCGTGAGCCAGCCGAACAGCGTTTCCCGCGTCCGTCCCGTGCTGAAATAGCGGGCGTTGAAATAGAGCGCCGTGCCGATGGCATCCACCGCCGCACCAGCGCTCCAGGCTCGGTCCCGCCAGGTCAGGCCGTCGAGCCAGTCGCACAGCTCATTGGCGCTCAAATCCTCGACTGCTGCGATGCGATGCAGCGGCTGGCCGCCCAACACCTCGATGGCATAGCCCACCGAGAGCACATTATAGAGCGCCAGTCCGTCGTCGCGCATGGCCTGCCCTGGTGCGGGAGGTCGATGGGGATCGGGGAAGAGGCCAGTCACCGGGTCCTGCAAGGCCTGCAACTCGGCCAGCGTCGCCGCTGGATCAAGGCCCTCGGGCAATTCGCCAAACCCGGCGGCGATCTCGATAGCGTCATTGCGGTGCCGGGCGCTGCGCCGCGCCTGCCCATCAGCCTCGCGCGATACATATTCGCCGTTCTCACGGTGTCGCGCCAGAATCTGTGGCCACTGCGCCTTGGCGGCTACACCCAGTCGCCCGAGCGCGGCCACCGCATCGCTGCGACTAGCTTTCCCCTGCCCCCGATAGCGAACGATCTTGGCCGGCACGCCGCCAACAATGGCCATGGGTGGCACGTCCTTGCTGACCACGGCCCCGGCCGCAATCACCGCGCCCTTGCCGACGGTGACGCCATCAAGCACCACCGCATTGGCGCCGATCCACACATCGTCCTCGATTGTGATGCCAAGCGTCTCGTGCTTTTGCGTATAGATCGGCACGCTGGGATCGTCGAACCCGTGGTTGAACCCGACGATCGAGACATGGCTGGCAATGCGTACGCCGTCGCCACACCGTACCTTGCCCGAAATCATCGCATAGGGATTGACCGTGCTATGCGCGCCGAATTCCACATCGCCCCGCACCAGGGCGTGGCCGGCGATCCAGCTGTGTTCGCCCAGGACCAGATGTGTGGTGAAAATCGCTGCGTCCGTCGCCACATAGGCGGTGGGTGCAAAGCTCGCGCCGGCCACCTCAGCCAGATGCGCCTGCCGCGCGCGATGCTCGGGGGCATCGATTTCCGCTGGGGTGCGATCCCAGGTCAGGAATTGCAACCTTGCCTCGCGGTCTGGGTCGTAATCATCAGATGGTTTGACGGATTGCAAAGTCATTTATGTCCTACCGGCCTATCTAGGCCAACCGCTCCAACGCCTCCGGCGCCACCGCAAATTCCAGCGGCACACCGGCAACAAAGCGCTCGATTTCCTCGATCGCCATCTGCCCCAGCCGCAGCCGCTCGGTGCCCACGGCACCCGCCACATGCGGGGTCAGGAACACATTGGGCAGATCATAGAACGGGGAGCCGTCGCTGGGAATCTCGGGATCGGTCACATCGATCACCGCATGAATGCGCCCGGTGCGCAATTCGGCAATTAGTGCTGCCTCGTCGATCAGCGCGCCGCGCGCCGTGTTGATGAAGGCTGCGCCGTCCTTCATCAGCTTGAGCTGGCGGGCCCCGATCATCGCCCGCGTCGAGGGCAAGGATGGAGCATGGATGCTCACCACGTCCGAACGCGCCATCAGGGTGTCGAGGTCGACCAATTCCACGCTTTTGGCAATCGGATCACTGGCACTGACAAAGGGATCGCTCAGCAGCACAGTGAAATCGAAGCCTTCGAGGAACTTGGCCACCCGCCGCCCGATGCGCGACGCCCCCACCAGCCCGATGGTGCGGTGATAATTGCCGATCGGCTGGTCCATCACCGCATAGGTCGAGCGCCGGCTATGGTCGGCGCGGTAGAGATCGCGCAGCTCGAAGACGCGCTTATTGGCATAGATGATCGAGGCCAGGGTGAATTCGGCCACCGGCACCGCATTGGCATCGGCCGCATGCGTCACAACGATCCCAGCTTCATAGACCGCCGGGTCCAGGGTGAATTTTACTGTTCCGGCGGCGTGGGCGATCAGCTTGAGATTGGGCGCTGCCGCGACCACAGCCGCGCTCACCACGGGGCAGCCCCAGCCCGTTACCAGGATATCGATCTGGCCCAGTATGGCCCGCGCTGCGGGGGTGGAGAATTCCTCCAGCGGCTCGGCTTGCACGATGTCGCAAGTCTGGGCCAATCGGGCCAGCGCCTGCTCGTCGAACACATATCTTGTCTTGTCCGCCGCCAGGGCGAAGGCGAGTTTTGGCCGCATCAGAACCGCTCCGCCACCTGGATGGCACTGACCTCGACGCCCTCCTCGCGGATCAGTGCCTCAAGCACGCCCAGATCGGGCGCTTCCGGCACCTTGTCGAGCGAGGCTTCCGCCGCCGCCCCCGCTGGTAGGGCCAGAGCCGCCGTGATCAGAACCGTGGTGCCTGCCGGAATCTCGCCGCGCAATTGCGGCACCAGGGTCTTGGCGACAATCAGATTGGTATTGGGCAGGGCCTTGAGCACCCGCGCCTCGCGTTGCCCGCCGAGATCAACAATCGCGCTGATATCGCTCTGGCTGCGCGCCACCGCTCGCCCATTCCCCTCGCTCAGTTTATCCGCGTTGAGATCAGCCCGCCCAATGGCAAAGCCGCCTTCCGTGCCATGCAGCGCCCGTGGCGTCGTGATCCGATGCACCCGCACATGCCAATCCCCCTGCGGGATCAACCAGGTTTCGACGCTCACGTCGCTCCACGGCTTCCACACGGCAAACAGGGTGTCCCCGGCAATCTGGGCAACTTCATTGCTCTCGCGCACCCGGTAATGCCGGCCATCGTCGCTCAGCCCCAGCATGCCGTCGAAGGCGGCAGCATTATAGGCCCGCTCATCGCTCTCGACCGAAAAACCATAGCGCGAGGAATAGACGAATTTGGCATATTTCTCGGCGCCCCAGCGCATCTGCCAGTTCTGCTGCCCGCTCGACAGGGCCACCACGTTGCCTGCAGTGTGCTGCATCACCATGCCCGGATGCTTGAGCGGCACCGGCTCGCTCGGCGTCACCGCCGGCGTTTCCTCTGCCGTCCAGAAGGGATGGTCAGCCGGCAAAGCAAGCGGCAGAAACGCCTTGAGCGCCCAATAGGGCGAGCCCGCCGAATTGTAATTCTCGCTCATGATCAGGTTGGGATAGCCATAGCCCACCGAGAGCACACCGTCGCGATTGGCAATCGGCTGCGTGCTCCACCAGCGTAGATGGCGCATGAACTGCCCCTTGATCTCGCCCCAGGGCAAAGCCTCAAGATCGGCAAAGGCCAAGGCGCCCCAGATGCCGCCACAGGCAAAGCGATAGGTGAGGCTCCGCCCAAAGGCCAGCGTGCCGCCATCCTCATCGAACCAGTGGCGGATATCCTTAGCGAACAGCCCGGCCCGCTCCCGATAGGCCGCCGCCCGCTTGTCGTCATTCCGCGCCAGCTTGGCATAGATCAGCCCGTAAAAATGCATGGCGAAGGGGATGTAATGGTCCACGCGCCGGATATTGCCGTCGCGATACCAGCCATCGCCGAGATAGAAACCATCCAGTTCTTCGAGATATTTTTCGGTCAGCGAGCGATCGAACTCGACCCCGCATTCCTCCAGCCCCAGATCGACCAGGATGCGGAAGAACTTCCAGTTATTGTCAGCGTAATCAAACGTGCGCGCATGCTTGAGATAGGCCGCCAGATTATCCTTGGCCTTTTGCGGCAGCGGCTCCCACACCAGATGCGGCAGCAGCCGCAGCGTGAAACCAATCGCCGCCAGCTCCACCATGCGCTGGTCGGTGGAATTGACCTGCCCCCAGTATTCGGGATGCTCGGGGTCGGTGCCATTGGCCAGCCCGCGCCGATAGAGTTCCCAATGATCGAACTCGGCTCCGCCCGCCGCCAGCGGCGTCAGCCCCCAGAGCGGCCGCGCAAAGCCCTCAAGGTCCGCGGCCGCCCGGTCGAAATGGGCAGCCCCGCCATCGAGCCGGACCCGCGCCCCGCCCTCGGAAAAATACGGCAGCAGCGGATTGAACAGATCGCGCAACCCCTTTTCGACATCGTCCCGCGTGTTGAGCGGATTGCCATAAAGCGGATTGGCTGTGGCTGGATCATAAGTCATTTATGCATAAGTCCTGGTCACGGGCGCGTCTTCATAAGCGCCCTTCAAATCCAATGTTTCGGCAAAGTGGCAGGCCGCTTCCTGGGCCGTGCCATTGATCTTGCGCAGCGCCGGCTTTTCGGCGCGGCAGCGGTCCTGGGCATATTTGCAGCGGGTGTGGAACGGGCAGCCGACGGGCCGGTTGCCGAGATAGGGAATTTCCCCGCGCACTTCGGTCTTGCGCCCCTTGCGCCGCGTCGGATCGGCAATCGGCAGCGCTTCCAGCAGCACTTCGGTATAGGGATGGCGCGGCCGCTCAAACAGCATTTCGGTGGGCGCATTTTCCACCACATGGCCCAGATACATCACCACCACCCGGTCAGCGATATAGTTGACCACCCCCAGATCGTGGCTGATGAAAATATAGGTCAGCCCGAACTCGGCCTTGAGGTCTTCCAATAGATTCAGCACCTGCGCCTGGATCGATACGTCCAGCGCCGACACCGCCTCATCGGCAATCACCAGCTTGGGGTCCAGCACCAGCGCCCGGGCAATGCCGATGCGCTGCCGCTGCCCACCCGAGAACGCATGCGGATAGCGCCCTACCGCGTCGGCCGGAATACCGACCTTGGCGAGCGTCGACACCACCCGATCCTCAAGCTCGCGCCCCTTGCACACCTTATGGATGCGCAGCGGCTCGGCCACGATGTCGAACACCCGCATATTGGGGTTGAGCGAGCTCATCGGGTCCTGAAAGATCATGCGGATGTCCTGCCGCCACGGCTTGATCTGCCGCTTGTTTAGCGCCGTCAGCTCCACATCCCCGCCGGTTTTGGGATGATAGACCACCCGCCCGGCGCTCGAGGGCTGCGCATTGATGATGCAGCGCCCCAGCGTAGTCTTGCCGCACCCGCTCTCGCCCACAATGGCCAGGGTCTCCCCCGCCTCGACGGTGAGGTTGATATCGGTGAGCGCATCGAGTTGCCGCATCGGCGCAAACAGCCCAGATTTCACCGTGTAGTGCTTTGACAGGTTTTCGACGGTCAAAAGCGTGCTCATGCCGGCACCTCCGCCTTGGCCCGGGTCAGCAGGTGACACCGTGCATGATGGTTGGCGCCCACCGCCGTCCGCTCCGGCGTCACCGTGGAGCAAGGCTCAAAGGCATAGGGGCAGCGGCTGGTAAAAGCGCAGCCTTGCGGCCGATCCTTGGGCGAAGGCACCGTGCCCTTGATCGGCGCGAGCCGCATCCGGTCGGCCTTGCGCGCCATTTTGGGAATGGAGCTCATCAGCGCCTGCGTATAGGGGTGCTGGGGCGCAGCAAACACGTCATAGACGCTGCCCTGCTCCACCACGTCGCCCAGATACATCACCGCCACTTCGTCAGCGATCTCGGCTACCACCCCCAGATCATGGGTGATGAACAGCATCGCCATGCCGTAATCGGCCTGCAATTGCCGCAACAGGTCGAGGATCTGCGCCTGCGTCGTCACATCCAGCGCCGTGGTCGGCTCGTCGGCGATCAAGAGATTCGGCGTGCAGGCCAAAGCCATGGCGATCATCGCCCGCTGCCGCAACCCGCCCGACAGCTGGAATGGATAAGCATCGGCCCGCTCCCGCGCCCCGAGAATCCCCACCTGATCGAGCAGAGCCACAGTGCGCTCGCGCGCCTGCTTGGGCTTGAGCCCCTCATGGATCACCATCATCTCGTCGATCTGGTCGCCAATCGTATGCACCGGCGATAGCGAGCTCATCGGCTCCTGAAAGATCATCGAGATATGATTGCCGCGCACCGCCCGCATGGCGGTGCTGTCCGGCTTGAGCGCGGCCAGATCGACCCGCGCGCCACCCGGCTCGTCAAACAGAATCCGGCCACTGCCGATCTTGGCGTTCTTGTCGAGCAATCGCAAAATCGCCCGCGCCGTCACCGACTTGCCGCACCCGCTTTCACCCACCAGGCACAAGGTCTTGCCCGGCGTCAGCGTCAGGTCCACCTGCCGCACGGCCTCGATATCGGGCTCGTCGGGCGAGGAGAAGCTGATCGACATATTCTCGATTTTCAGCAGTGGCTTATCGGCCATGGGGGTCTGCAGCATCGCGCAATCCATCTCCGAAGAAATTGAGGGAAAGAATGACAATCACCACGCACAGCCCCGGCACCAGCAGCCAAGGCGCACTGGCAAGGGTGCGGATATTCTGGGCGTCCTGCAGCAGCGTGCCCCAGCTGACGATCGGCGCCTGCAGGCCAAGTCCGAGGAAGGACAAAGCCGTCTCCGCCAGGATCATCCCCGGCACCGCCAAAGTCGCCGCCGCAATGATATGGCTCATGAAACTGGGCACCATATGCCGGGTGATGATGCGCCAGTCGCTGGCCCCATCAAGCTGCGCCGCCGTCACGAAATCCTCGGTTCGCAAACTGAGGAACCGTCCCCGTACGACACGCGCCAGCTCCGTCCAGCCGATCAGTGACAGGATCAGGGTAATGGCGAAATAGGTCTGCAAGGCCGACCAGTCTTTCGGCAGCGCCGCCGCCAGCCCCAGCCAGAGCGGAATAGTGGGCATGGAGCGGATGAACTCGATCACCCGCATCACCGCACTGTCGAACCAGCCGCCATAATAGCCTGAGAACCCGCCGATAATGATGCCGAAGAACAGGCTCAGCGTCACGCCAGCCAGGCCGATCGACAGCGAAATCCGCGTGCCGTGGATCAACCGGCTCAACAGGTCCCGCCCCAGCCGATCCGCCCCTAGCACATAGAGCGGCGCCCGCGGCTCGGTCACTCCGAACAGTTTGACCGACATCGGGATGATACCGGCCAGCGTGTAGGACTTGGACGGCACGAAGAATTCGACCGGAATTTTGGTTTCGTTGTCGATAACGAAGGTGCGGCGCATCGCCTTGGGGTCGATTTCGCTCTTATAGCCGTTGACGTAGGGCCCGAGCGACCAGGAGCCATCCTCGTTGGTCGAGAAGAACTGAATGCCCTGCGGCGGCGCATAGGTGTAGCGGGGATTGTACTGGGCCGGATCGAACGGCGCGAGGAACTCGGCCAGCAGCGCCACCAGGTAAAAGGCCAGGATGATCCACAGGCTCACTAGCGCCAGCTTGTGCTGCCGGAACCGGCGCCACATCAGGGCAAACTGGCTCTCGCGCTTGGCTTTCTTGATCCCGATGGTTTCGGCAATATCGGTCATGGTATCCACCGCCATCTATTTGCTCCCATAGCGAATGCGCGGGTCGATCCAGGCCAGGATCAGGTCGGAAATCAGGGTGCCGATCACCGTCAATATGCCCAGCAGCATGATGATCGCCCCGGCCAGATACATGTCCTGGGAAGTCAGCGAGCGCAGCAGCAGCGGCCCGGCCGTCGGCAGGTTCAGCACCACGGACACGATCACCGAGCTCGACACCAAAGCCGGCAGCAGCCAGCCAATGGTCGAGACCAGCGGATTGAGCGCCACTCGCACGGGATATTTCAGAATTGCCCGCATTTCCGAGAGCCCCTTGGCCCGGGCAGTGGTCACATAGGGCTTCTTGAGTTCATCGAGCAGATTGGCGCGCAGGATGCGGATCAGTTCCGCCGTACCCGCCGTCGACAGCACCAGGATCGGCGCCCAGGCATGGCTTAAAAAGTCCCAGATGCGTTCAACGCTCCAGCGGGCATTCTCCATACCGGGCGAAAACAGCCCGCCAATGGTTTCCCCGAACCAGACGAAGCTGAGATACATCAGGATCAGCGCGAAGAAGAAATTGGGAATGGCCAGGCCAATGAACCCGCCAATGGTGGCCAGATAATCGCCCAGCGAATATTTGCGCACGGCCGCATAGATGCCGATGGGCAAAGCGACCAGCCACATCACGACAACGGCCAGCCCTTCGAGCAGGATTGAATTGCCCAGCCGTCCCCAGATCAGGGAGGTGACCGGCGCCTTCCATTCAAAACTCTGCCCGAAATCGCCACGCAGCACGATGCCGCTGACCCATTTCCAATATTGCACGAGGTAGGGTTCCCCAAAGCCATATTGCTGGCGCAGCGCATCGATCGCGGCCGGATCGACCCGGTCTCCATTGGCGCTCAGCGTGGCCACATAGGTGGTCAGATAATCGCCCGGCGGTAGCTGAATGATGGCAAAGGCCACAAAGCTCACCGCCCACATGGTCAAGACCATCGCAATCAGCCGGCCCGTCACGAAACGCAGCATTTTAGCGTCTCCTAAAAACTGAAGTCACAGTCGACAGCGTCCTTGCACGGAGATGCCGCCCGGTGGGTGCGGTGGCCGCGTGCCACCGCACCTGAATTCCAGCCCCCGCCGCTGTCGCCGGTCGCGAGGGTGGGGGAGGGAGCGCTATTCAGCGGCGAAGTACCACTGGAATGGATCGTAGGGTGCAGGGGTGGGGAACAGGTAAGCCTGGAACATGGTCTGCGGGATGTTCCGCATATTGTTCTTGGCAATGTAGTAGGTGTTGCCGGGCAGGCTGACGCCGATCACCGGGAAGTTCTCCTGCCCGATGGTCAGGATCTGCTTCATCAGATCGGTGCGCTTTGCCGGATCGCCTTCACCGCGCAGTTGGTTGTAGAGGTCCATCTGCTGCTTGGCCCAGGGAGCCGGTTCCTCGGCAATGTCTGGAGTCGTGCCGTTAAACCAGGCCTGCCAACGGAACGCCCATACGGATTCCGGGCTGTTGGCCATGTAGTAGCGGGGCTCCTGCACCACATCGAGGCCGCCGTCGCCGCCCCAGACCTGGGCGTCATAGTCGCCGATCGGCCGCTTGTCATAATAGAGTGTGCGGTCGATATTATTGATTTCGAGCTTGATCCCTGCGGCTTCAAGCTGCAGCTGAATTAGCTCCAGCATGTCGGGCCATTCGGGACGAAGCGAGGCAATGGTGTCGATCGTGACCACCAATGGCGAGCCGTCGGCGAAGGTGTACATGCCGTCAGCGCCCTTGACCAAGCCGGCCGCTTCGAGATGTTGCGCCGCTAAGGCCGGATCGAATTCGGTATACTGCTTGGCATAAGTCTCATTGTAGAACGGGGACTCCGGACGCGGCGCCACCTGGAAAGGCTCGCCTTGACCAGTGAACACCACATCGATGATTTCCGCGCGATCGATGGCATGCGAAATGCCGATGCGGAAATCCTTGTTCTGGAACAGCTCGCGGCGTTTGGCGTCGATGTGGTTGAGGTTGAACTGGATAACCATCGTGTTGGAGGAGGACTGGATTTCCTCACCCATGCGGTAGTCGCCCGCTTCCTGCCCGTCAAAGAATAGCGGCTGATTAGCCACGGTCGAGATATGGCGGTCCTGGAAATCGATCTGACCGTTGAGGGCAAGCAGCGTCAGCTCTTCCACTGAATCTGACACCCGCATTTCGAGGTTGTCGATATAGGGCAACTGGTTCCCCTCGGTATCGACCTTCCAATAATAGGGATTGCGTTCGAAGGTGACGCGGGTGGCGCTGCCGGTCAGCGGCTCCTTCACCATCCACGCGTTCATGAACGGCAGGTCCGGGTTGGCCCAGCGGATGGTTTCCGTGGCCCAGGCACAGCGGTTGAGCATCATGGCTTCCCAGGTATCGAACCCGGCGGCCTTGGCTTCTTCAGCGGCTTTCGGATTGATCGGCGGGTAGAACTGCCCGCAATAATCCTTGCTCAGCGACACGATGGTGAGCCCGTTGACGCTGGCCAATTCATCCATCAGCACGCCATTGGGCTTTTCAAAGATGAATTTGAACGTCGTCTCGTCGACCACTTCCAGCTCGACGGGATTATTGGGATTGCGCAGGAAGCCGCCCGGTCCGACATAGGTCGGCTCCTTGTGCAACTGCACGGCAAATTCGATATCGGCGGTCGTAAACGGCTTGCCGTTATTCCACTTTAGCCCTTCGCGCAGCTTGAACGTATAGGTTTTCGCGTCTTCGCTGACTTCCCAACTCTCGGCCAGATTGGGAATGATCTCTTTCCATTCGCGGTCGTAGCGCACCAGCCCGTCGTAGGCGACGGTACGGGCGATCCAGGCATTATCCAGCCCGCCGCGAAGCGCTGAGCGCCAGGTGCCGCCATAGGTGCCGACACTGTCTACCGGCTCCACCACCAGCGGATTGGTCGGCAGGCGCTCGGCGACCGGCGGCAATTCACCGCTTTCCACCAACGCATCCAGAATTGGCGATTGCTGTTGGGCCAGCGCCGGGGCCGCTGCGGCCAGCAAGGCTGCCAGGGCGACAGCCCCCGCGAGGCCACGGCCGGGCCGCTTAAAGGTTCGATGAACCAGGACGTCTTGTTTCATTGTGGTCCTCCCTTGCCCGGAGCTTGTGCGCCGGGTCATTCCTCCACGAATGGGCGGCGATGAGTTGCCGCCCCACAGGATGCAAAACGTGCCTCCTGCACCTCAATGCCTCGACGTGCGCCTCAGATGGGCGTGATATCGAGCGCAATTTCTCCTTGTGCTGCGCTTCCGCGGACAGCAAACAGCACCCGGGTCAGATCGACCGATGGCGCATATTGTTTTTCGACACCGGCATGATGCTCCGTGCTGACCTCGACCTGGCTGGCGTCAAACCGGACTTTCACCCCGCCATCGGCCCCGCCGATCCGCACTTCCTCGGTCCCGATATCCACCGCGAGCGGGGTCACCAGCACCGATTGAAAATCCCCCCGCCATTGGCGAAACTGAAACTATCGCTGAGCGCGATCCGTCCGCCCGGCGCATGCCGGTCAAACGACACGCTGCGCTGCAATTGGCGCAAGCCCGCCTTGGCCGGATAGGCCGCAGCCATATCCAGCGCCAGCTCGTCCCGGTCGGCCCCATTGCTGTGCACCAGCACTTTGGCAGCGCGCTCGGCGCCTTCGGCCTGCTCGAAGCCATTGACCACCGGCACCGAATGGCCGCGCGAGGAGGTCATGATATTGGCGTAGCGTTCAGGCCCGAAATAGGCCTTGGAATAGCGCCCCCGCCCCGGATCGGTGAGCACCACCTTGCCGCCCTGCACGACGATCAACGAGCCGACATCGTTCTGGTTGTGCATCTCGTCATTATGCCCGCCCTTGATGGCGAGCCGCAGCGATTTGGGATCAGCCGGATCAAGCCGGGAGATCATCCAGCCCATATCGGCGAACCAGTCATGAGGCGTTCCCCCAAAAGCCACGCTTTTGTCCGGCAACGGCCAGGCATATTGGCGCAGCGGCCAGACGAACTGGTTGAACATCTGCACGCCAAAATCATTGCGCGTGCCCAATTCGGTCAGCGCCGGCAGATCGAGATTCTTGGCCAGATAGGACAGTAGCCCGGGATGAAAACTGGGATTGCTGTCGGAATCCGAAAAGCTCGCCCACACACCCTGCGTCAACACCGTCCGCACCGGGAATTGCGCAATCTCGCGCACAATGGGCAAGTCCAGCAGATCGATCTGCCCGCCCGTCCGCTCTGCCAGCAAATGCGCCAACACCACATAATTGCCAAAGCCATAGGACCAGTAATCCGGCCCCTCGGACGAGCCGCCCTGGCTGTCGAACGTGTCCAGATAGTCCGCCAGGCTATGCAGCCCGCGCGTGATGATTTCGGCGAGCCGATCGAGATCCGTCTCGAAATAACACGCCGCGCCAACCACACCGGCCACGCACACGGCGGTCCAGTTGTTGACCTGCTTGGCCGGCGTCGTATGCAGCCACCAATGATCATTGCGCTCAAGGAACGGAGCAATGGTCCGCCGATTGGTCTCGCTGCGAATGCGGGCGCGCAATTGGGGAGAGAGCTTGTCGCCCAGCAGGTAATCGGCCTCGGCCAGATCAAGCCCGCTCATCGCCGCCGCCAGATCAACCGTCGGTCGATCCGGAAAATCCAGTGTTCGCGCATGCGCCGGCCAAGCCCAATTGGTCTCTTCCAGCCGCGCCCACAGCAGGTTCTCGGCCGCCGCTACAAATTCCCCGCTCTGCTCCAGCCATTCAGTCAGCGTCAGCCGATAGAGCATATTGCGCCGCGCTCGCTGGGCATCTTCATAGCCCTCGCGCCGCCCGGTGCGCTGATATTCAAGGTAAAGTTCGGCCGGCAGTGCCGGAATGTCAGCGCCGATATCGGCACGGGCGCTTTCGAGCAAAGCCTCGATAGCCTGCGATCCCACCTGCGCCCGAATTTCAGCAACATCACGCGCAAACGGGACAAAGGCAGCCGCGCCGTCGAGCGTCATGCGAACATGTTTGACGTTCCAGCGCCGCAAATCCAAGCCGCCCTCCTGCATACTCAACCCGGACATCCGTCGCTCAACGCGATCTTTTTGCCGAGTTCAACGAGGGCCACGCTATTTCACAAGATTTGCAAAATCAAGCACTTTGCGCAAATAGCGCAAATTACGCAAATTTGTTCATTTTTCGTCGAAAAGCCAAAGGGATGGCCCGGTACGAGTGTGGAAAACCCGTCCCGTGCACCCAAAAGGTGATGATGAATTTTGAAATCAGAACGCTGATTTAGATCGAGAACACAGTCTCGCCGGCCACCATGCTGACGCCGGTTTCCACCTGCAGCACGGCCCGCTCGCCATCCATATGCTGCACCAGCAGCCGCACGGCCGAGCGCCCAATCGCCTCGCGATCCACCCGTATCGTGCTCAGCCGCGGCGTCGCCATGCCGGCAATCGGCAGGTCGTCAAACCCGATGATCGAAAAGCCCTCGACCAGCGGGCTATCGGCCGCATAGAGCCCCTCAAGCATCTCCACCGCCGCGATATCATTCCAGCTGAAAACAGCCGTCACGTCATGCACACCGGCCAGCACATCGGCCAAAAGCTGCTCGGTCCGGCACTCCGCGCCATAAACGACTGTCCCGGTCACACCCGGATTTGCCGCAATCGCTGCCTGAAAGCCGCGCTGCCGCTGTAGCAATGTCGGCCGGCTCTTTTGCCCATAATGCAAGATGCGCCTATGCCCGGCATCGATTAGCCGCTGCGTCGCCATGAAGGCGCCGTAGAAATTGGCCGGAGCCGCGCCACTGACCTGCATTTTGGGGTCCGCACCATTGACCAGCACCACCGAACTATCGGTCTCATCGGCCCATTGCACCAGCCCATCCCAGGCGTCGATCCCCGCCAGCAACACGCCTTCCGCATCGGTCTGGGCCATCTGCTTCTTGATCAGATCCAGCGTCACCACCGCTTCATTGACCAGCCGCACATCGAGCACCATGCCCATTTCGGCGGCCTGCGCCCGCATGCCTTCCAGAATCCCGAAATAGAACCCCGATAACCCGCTCGTCGCGCTCCCCAGCGGCACCAGTGCCACCGCGCGCTTATCGCCGGCGGCTTGGCCATTGGTATGCTTGCTCTTATAGCCCAGCGCCCGCGCCATGCGCTGCACATCGCGCCGCACCGCGTCGCTAATGCCGATTTCATTGGCCAGCGCGCGCGACACCGTGCTCACCGAAACACCAAGGCGCTCGGCTATGTCTGACTGGTTTGCGCGCCGCTGCGGGGCCACTTCGCGATTCCGATGAGCAGGATTGCCTATCTACGCAATATTTGCGTTTTTTGAGCAATGCAAGCCCTGACGGCAATTTAGGCCGGTAGAGTCACAGAGTTCCGCCTTTGTAGGACACTAGCGGCGTCACATCCGGCGTCGCACTGAAGTCCACCACCCGGCCCAGAATGATCGCCGTGCCGAACCGCTCGATCACTTCCTCAACCCGGCAATCGATCACCCCGGCCGCCCCGTCCAGCACCGGCGCCCCCGTTGCCAGCCTGCCCCAGTGCCCCAACTGAAACCGATCCGCGCCCTTGAGCTCGCCCTTGCCGCCAAACGGCCCTGCCAGGTCCGCCTGCCCACTTGCCAGATAATTGATGGCAAAATGCCCGGCATCGAGAATGGTCTGCAACGCCGAGGTTTTCTTGTCGACCGAGATCATCATCAGCGGCGGCTCGGCCGATAAATGCGTTGCCGACAGCGCCAGAAAACCCCGCGGACCGTCGTCGGCCTCGGCCGTAACAATGGCAGTGCCCACCGCCCGCAGACCCACCGCCTGCCAGAATGTGCGAACATCAATGACCCGTTCGGGCGCGGCAGCATCAGACATGAAAAACTCTCAGCAGGGAAACACAAAGGCAGACCGGTCAATGGTACGCGCCCATTCACCCCCGCCCAACGAAGTTTTTCTTCCCGCCGCAGCGCTATGCCAGAAGGCGCAAAAAATACGGGCCAAGCGGTCCCATTGCTGCTAATTGGGCAGCGTTGAGAACAGTTGCGGGAACAGGTTGGGATGGCTGACACGGGGGGTCTGGATGACCGCGAAAGCATGGCATTCGACGTCGTCATCGTCGGCGCCGGCCCGGCCGGCCTGGCCGCCGCCATCCGCCTCAAACAGAACAATCCTGATCTAGCCGTCGTCGTGCTCGAAAAAGGCGCCGAGGTCGGCGCGCACATCATCTCGGGTGCCGTCGTCGACCCCATCGGCATAGATGCCCTGCTGCCCGGCTGGCGCGACGAACCCGGCCACCCCTTCCGCACGCCGGTCACCCAGGATCGCTTCCTCTTCCTCGGCCAGACCAGCGCCACCGCCATCCCCGCCTGGCTGATGCGCCTCATGCCGCCGCTGATGCATAACCACGGCAATTTCATCGTCTCGCTGGGCGAAGTCTGCCGCTGGCTGGCCGACAAGGCCATGGCGCTCGGCGTCGAAATCTATCCCGGCTTCGCCGCCGCCGAATTGCTCTATGACAAGGGCGCCGTCATCGGCGTAGCCACCGGCGATATGGGCCTCGAACGCGACGGCACGCCCGGCCCCAATTTCGCCCGAGGCATGGCCCTGCTCGGCAAATATGTGCTGCTGGCCGAAGGCGCCCGCGGCTCATTGAGCAAGCTGGCCATCGCCCGTTTCGGGCTCGATCAAGGCCATGAGCCCCCCAAATTTGGCCTCGGCCTCAAGGAAATCTGGGAAGTCGCGCCCGAGCAGCACCAGAAGGGCCTCGTCCAGCACAGCTTCGGCTGGCCCCTCGATAACAGCACTGGCGGCGGCAGCTTCCTCTATCACCTGGAGGACAACAAGGTCGCCGTGGGCCTCGTCGTCCACCTCGATTACGCCAATCCCTACCTCTCGCCCTACGAAGAATTCCAGCGCTTCAAGACCCATCCGACCATCGCCAAAACCTTCGCCGGCGCCACCAGGATCAGCTATGGCGCCCGCGCCATCACCGAGGGCGGCTATCAATCGGTGCCCAAGCTAACCTTCCCCGGCGGAGCGCTACTCGGCTGCGCCGCCGGCTTCACCAATCTGCCGCGCATCAAGGGCAGCCACAATGCCGTGCTCTCGGGCATCGAAGCCGCCGACGCGGCCCTGGCCGCCCTCGGCGCCGACCGCTCCGGCGATGAATTGACGGAATACGAAGCCAATTGGCGCAGCGGCCCCATCGGCCGCGACCTCAATCTCGTCCGCAACGTCAAGCCGCTCTGGTCCCGCTTCGGCATCATTGCCGGCATAGCGCTGGCCGGTATCGACATGTGGCTGACCACCCTGCTCAACGGCTGGTCCCCCTTCGGCACGCTCGGCCATGGCAAGCCCGATTCCGCCACGCTCGACCCCGCCAGCGCCCACCAGCCCATCGCCTATCCCAAGCCCGATGGCGTGCTGACCTTCGACCGCCTGGCCTCGGTGTTCATTTCCAACACCAATCACAGCGAAGACCAGCCCAGCCATTTGCTGGTCGCCGATACCGCGCTGCAAAAATCATCCGAACACGATATCTATGCCGGCCCGTCAGCCCGCTATTGCCCCGCCGGCGTCTATGAATGGATCGAGGAGCCCACCGGCCCCCGCTTCCAGATCAATGCCGCCAATTGCGTCCACTGCAAAACCTGCGACATCAAAGACCCCAACCAGAACATTACCTGGGTGCCGCCACAGGGCGGTGAGGGTCCAATGTACGGGAATATGTAGGGTACGGGATTTTCGCCCCAGTAGACCTCATGGTGAGCCCGTCGAACCACGAGGTCGTGGCACCGAGCCCACCCCACCCACGATGTCATTCCGGCGGAGGCCGGAATCCATGCTGTGGACCATCCCCAAATACGATGTCGTAGATGGCCTTCAGAATGGATTCCGGCCTCCGCCGGAATGACACCGAGCGTGTCCACAAAACCGTGGCTCCCGCCACCCCTCCCTGCCCTCCCCATCAAGGGGAGGGTGAACCCTGTGGGTGGGCGAAATAGTGCCAAGCACTTCACAGGACGTGGCAACACGCTGCCCCAGACTCGATGTCACCCTCCCCCTTGCGGGGAGGGAAGGGAGGGGGTCTGCGATCTCAACTCCCCCCAAAGGGCCGAGCCTCCACCTCCTACTTCATCGTCGGCATCTGGAACTCCGCCCCATCCTTGATCCCAGACGGCCAGCGGCTCGTCACGGTCTTGGTGCGCGTCCAGAACTTGATCGAATCCATGCCATGCTGGTTCAAATCGCCAAACGCTGATGCCTTCCAGCCCCCAAAGCTGTGATAGGCCAGCGGTACCGGCACCGGCACATTGATGCCCACCATGCCCACATTGACCCGGCTGGCAAAATCGCGCGCCGCATCGCCATTCTGCGTGAAGATCGCCGTGCCATTGCCATAGGGATTGTCCATGGTCAGCTTGAGCGCATCCTCATAGGTCTTGGAGCGCACCACAGACAGCACCGGCCCGAAAATCTCTTCCTTGTAGATATCCATCTCGGCGGTGACATTGTCGAACAGCGTCGGCCCAACAAAATAGCCGTCTTCATAGCCCTGGAGGCTGAAACCCCGGCCGTCCACGGCCAGCGTCGCCCCCTGCTCCACGCCCTTTTCCACGAGGCCCAGAATCCGCTCCTTGGCCGCCTTGGTGATCACCGGGCCCATTTCGCTGGCCTTGTCCGTCGCCGGCCCAACCTTGAGCTTTTCGATGCGCGGCTTGAGCGCCGCAACGATCCGGTCCGCCGTTGCTTCGCCCACTGGCACCGCCACCGATACGGCCATGCAGCGCTCGCCCGCCGAGCCAAAACCAGCCCCCATCAGCGCATCGGCCGCCTTTTCGATATCGGCATCCGGCATGATGATCATGTGGTTCTTGGCGCCGCCAAAAGCCTGCACACGCTTCCCGTTCGCCGCCGCCGTGCCATAGACATACCGGGCAATCGGGGTCGAGCCGACAAAGGACACAGCCGCAATATCGTCATGCGCCAATATCCCATCGACCACCGACTTGCCGCCATGCACGACATTGAGGATGCCCTTGGGCAGGCCCGCCTCCAGCGCCAGCTGCGCCAGCCGCACCGGCACTGATGGGTCACGCTCGGAGGGCTTGAGAATAAACGCATTGCCCGCCGCAACGGCCGGCGCCAGCATCCAGAGCGGGATCATCGCCGGGAAGTTGAACGGAGTGATGCCCGCCCCGATCCCTACCGGCTGGCGCATCGAATACATATCGATCCCCGGCCCGGCCCCTTCGGTGAACTCACCCTTGAGCAGATGCGGCGCCCCGGCCACAAATTCCGCCACTTCCAGCCCGCGCAGGATGTCGCCCTTGGCGTCATCCACCGTCTTGCCATGCTCGGTGCTGAGCAGGGTGGCGAGCTCGTCCATGTCGCGATTGATCAGCGCCACGAAATTGAAAAACACCCGCGCCCGCCGCTGCGGATTGGTCGCCGCCCACTTGGGCTGCGCCGCTGCCGCCGACGCTACCGCTGCATTGAGATCAGCCGCATTGGCCAGCGCCACCTGCGCCTGCACATCACCCGTCGCCGGATTGAACACATCCTGAAATTGCTTGCTCTCGCCCGCTGTTTCCACGCCGTCGATGAAATGGCCGATAATGCGCATAAGGCTCTCCCTTGTTGTGAGAGCAGTCTTCGCGCTATAATCCACGCAACTCAACGCGATAGATTTCGCATCTGCTGTGCAGGAGTTGAAGCACCGTGAACTGGGACGATGTCCGGATATTCCTAGCCGTCGCCCGCCACGGCCAGATCCTGGGTGCTGCACGCAGCCTGGGCCTCAATCACGCCACCGTCGCCCGCCGCCTTACCGCACTCGAAACCGCCCTGGGCAGCACGCTCTTCACCCGCAAAACCAATGGCTCGGACCTCTCCGGCGCCGGCGAACGCTTCCTCGCCCACGCCGAAGCCATGGAAAGCGCCATGCTCGCCGCCAGCCAGACCGCCGGGGCCGATAGCGCCATCGAAGGCATAGTCCGCGTCGGCGCGCCCGACGGCTTCGGCGTCGCTTTCCTGGCCCCGCGCATCGGCCAGCTCACCGAACGGCATCAGGGCTTGCGCATCGAACTGGTCCCCGTCCCCCGCGCCTTCTCGCTCTCCCGCCGCGAAGCCGACATCGCCGTCACCCTCGAGCGCCCCCGCGAGGGGCGCCTGGTCGCCCGCAAACTCACCGATTATCGCCTGGGCCTCTACGCCGCCAAATCCTACCTGGCCCGCCACGGCACGCCGCAAACGCTAGCCGACCTCTCCTCCCACCACCTCGTCGGCTATGTTGATGACCTGCTCTTCTCGGCCTCGCTCGACTATACCAGCGCCTTCCTGCCCGATTGGCACTCGACCCTGTCCGTCTCCACCGCCATGGGCCAAACCGAGGCCGTCCGCGCCGGCGCGGGCATCGGCATCCTGCATGGCTTCATGGCAGAGGGTGATCCGAACCTCGTTCCAGTCTTGCCCGAGCACAGCCTCACCCGCGCCTATTGGACCGTCGTCCACGAAGACCTGCGCGCATTGCGAAGGGTTGGTATCGTGGCGGAGTTTTTAGCGGAAATCGTTGCGAAGGATCGGGGGATTTTCGCTTGAGGTCCTAAACCTCTTCCAACTCAATCAGCGTCCCATCAAAGTCCTTGGGATGCAGAAACACCACCGGCCTGCCATGGGCGCCGATCCTGGGTTCGCCCAGCACGCGAGCGCCACCGGCCGTCAGCCGCGCCACTGCCACAGTCAGATCGGGTACCTCAAAGCACATGTGGTGCATGCCCCCGCCGGGGTTCCTGTTTAGAAACCCGGCGATCGGCGAGCCCTCTCCCAACGGTTCCAGCAATTCCACTTTGGTGTTGCCCGTGTCGATGAACACCACATTCACGCCATGCTCGGGCAGCACCTGCACCGCCCCCACCTGTGCGCCGAGCATATCGCGATATTTCGCCGCCGCCGCCGCCAAGTCCGGCACGGCAATGGCGATATGGTTGAGCCGCCCGATCACCGGTTGCTCAGCCTTCCTTCGATCTGGCTCAACACCGAAAAAGCGGCTGCCAGCACATTGGTCCCCGGTCCGAAAATCTCGGCCACCCCTGCATCGAACAGGAAATCATAATCCTGCTCAGGAATGACCCCGCCCACGATCACCGTTACCTCACCCAATTCGCGGTACCGCAGCGCCGACATCAGCTCCGGCACCAGCGTCTTGTGCCCCGCCGCCAGCGATGACACGCCCACCGCATCCACCCGCAGCTCATCGGCATGCGCCGCCACTTCGGGCGCTGTCTCGAACAGCTCGCCCATATGCACGGCAAAGCCCAGATCGGCGAAGGCCGAGGCGATCACCTTGGCGCCGCGGTCATGCCCGTCCTGCCCCATCTTGGCGATAAAGATCGAGGGCGCCCGCCCCCGCGCGGACTTGAACGCATCGATCCGCCCGACAATGGCGGAAAATTCCGGATCATCGCCATAGCTGGCGCCATAGACCCCCGAAATCACCCGCGTCACCGCCGCGTGCCGCCCGAACACATCCTCCATCGCCTGACTGATCTCGCCCAAGCTCGCCCGCGCCCGCGCCGCCTCTATCGCGGCTTCCAGCAAATTGCCCTCATCCTTGGCGGCAAATTCGCGCAGACCCGATAGCATTTGCTGGCATTTGATCTCGTCCCGGCTCGCCCGCACCCGCTCCAGTTGCGCAATCTGCTCGGCCCGCACCTTGGCATTGTCGATCTCTCTGATCTCGATGGCGTCCTCGGTGTCGGGCCGGTAACGATTGACCCCGACAATCACATCCTCGCCCCGGTCCACCCGCGCCTGCCGCAGCGCCGCCGCCGTCTCGATGGCCAGTTTCGGCCCACCGGCCTGCACCGCCTGCGTCATCCCCCCGGCCATTTCGGCTTCCCCGATCAGCAGCTTCGCCCCATTCACCAATTCCGCCGTCAGCGCCTCGATGTAATAAGACCCGCCTAGCGGATCGACCACGTCAGTCACCCGGCTTTCATGCTGCAAAATCAATTGCGTATTACGCGCCAGCCGGCTCGAAAATTCGGTCGGCAGCGCAATCGCCTCATCAAACGAATTGGTGTGGAGGCTCTGCGTGCCGCCCAACACCGCCGCCAGCGCCTCGATGGTCGTGCGGATCACATTATTATGCGGGTCCTGCTCGGTCAGCGACACGCCCGAAGTCTGGCAATGGGTGCGCAGCATCTTGCTGCGCGGGTCCTTCGCCCCCAGTCCGGTCATGATCTCGCTCCACAGCTGCCGCGCCGCGCGCAGCTTGGCCAACTCCAGAAAGAAGTTCATGCCAATGCCGAAAAAGAAGCTCAGCCGCCCGGCAAAAGCATCGATATCCAGCCCCCGCGCCTGCGCCGCCCGCACATATTCCACGCCATCGGCCAGCGTATAGGCCAGCTCCTGCACGGCGGTCGCTCCCGCCTCATGCATGTGATAGCCCGAGATCGAAATCGAGTTGAATTTGGGCATGCTGCGCGCCGTATGCGCGATGATATCGCCCACAATCCGCATCGAGGGCTCAGGCGGATAGATGTAAGTGTTACGAACCATGAACTCCTTGAGAATGTCGTTCTGGATCGTTCCCTCAAGCTTGGCCTGGCTCACCCCCTGCTCTTCCGCCGCCACGATAAACATGGCCAGCACCGGGATCACTGCCCCGTTCATGGTCATGGACACACTCATCTGATCGAGCGGAATCCCGTCAAACAGCTGCTTCATGTCCTCCACTGTGTCGATCGCCACCCCGGCCTTGCCGACATCGCCCATCACCCGCGGATGGTCACTGTCATAGCCCCGATGCGTCGCTAGATCGAAGGCGACAGACAGCCCCTTCTGCCCCTTCTCCAGCGCCTGCCGATAAAACGCATTGCTCTCCCGCGCGGTGGAGAAACCGGCATATTGCCGGATGGTCCAAGGACGGTTGGCATACATCGTCGCCCGCACGCCGCGGGTAAACGGCTCGACCCCGGGAATTTCCGCGCCCTCGCCGAAATAGACGGGTTTTACCGGGATGCCGCCATAATCGCGATCGAGCGAGGAGAGCGGGACGTCGCGGAGTTCCTTTTGAGCGAGTGCGGCCCAATGGGCGAAATTAGTGGGCACCACTACACTCCCTCAAACTCGATCATCACCTGATCCACCGCCAGCACCGCCCCCGGCACCACATGCACCTTGCTCACCCGCGCCCGCTTCTGCGCCTTAAGCACGTTTTCCATCTTCATCGCCTCGACAATGGCCAGCGTCTGCCCATCCTCGACGACATCGCCTACCGCCACATCGATCCGCACCACCTGCCCCGGCATCGGGCACAGCAGGAACTTGCTCATGTCGGGCGGTACCTTGACCGGCATCAGCGACAGCAGCCGCGCCACATGCGGCCGCACCACCATCACCTTCAGATCCGCCCCGCAATACCGAATGCGGAACCCCGACGTCGTCCGATTGACCTTGACGACACTGGCCGCCCCGCCCGCCCATTCGATCCGCGCGATGGTACGCCCCGGCGCCCAGTCGAACCGCTCGGCCATCGCCGCCTGATCGAACAGGTTGAGTTCCCAGCTTCCCTCGGGGTCCAGCCGATGCAGCTTGAGCGGCACCTGTTCGCCCGCGATCACCACCACCCACTCGCCATAAACCTCGGTGGAATGGCCCAGCGGCGTGCGGGTAACCTGCCCTTTGCGTTCCTCCAACACCAATTGCATCATCGCCGCCACCGCGGCGACTTCAAACACCCGCCCGCGCGGCAGCACCGCGCCGGTAAAGCCTTCGGGAAATTCCTCGGCGATATAGCCCGTGGTCAGCCGCCCCTCGCGGAACCGCTCCTGGTCCATCACCGTCGACAGGAAGGGCAGGTTGTTGCCCACCCCCTCGACCTCAAAACTGTCCAGCGCCGTCGCCATGGCGTCGATCGCCTCGATCCGGCTGGGCGCCCAGGTGCACAGCTTGGCGATCATCGGATCGTAAAAGGTGGAAATCTCCCCGCCCTCGAACACTCCGGTGTCGTTGCGCACCACCAGAGCCGCATCGCTACTTTCCACCGGCGGCCGATACCGCGTCAGCCGCCCGGTCGATGGCAGAAAATTCCGATACGGGTCCTCCGCATAAAGCCGGCTTTCAATGGCCCAGCCATTCAGCTTCACCTCATCCTGGCCCAGCGGCAGCGCCTCGCCATTGGCCACGCGCAGCATCAGCTCCACCAGATCGAGCCCGGTGATCAGCTCGGTCACCGGATGCTCCACCTGCAACCGCGTATTCATTTCGAGGAAATAGAAATTGCGCTGGTTATCGACGATGAATTCCACCGTCCCCGCGCTCTGGTAGCCGACGGCCTTGGCCAGGGCCACCGCCTGCTCGCCCATCGCCCGACGCGTCTGTGCATCCAGAAACGGGCTCGGCGCTTCCTCGATCACCTTCTGATTGCGCCGCTGAATCGAGCATTCCCGCTCATTGAGATAGAGTACGTTGCCGTGACTATCCCCGATCAGCTGGATTTCGATATGGCGCGGATCGGTCACGAATTTCTCGATAAAAATCCGGTCATCCCCGAACGAGCTCGCCGCCTCCGACTTGCTCCGCTCAAACCCTTCGCGCGCCTCCGCATCGTTCCAGGCAATCCGCATGCCCTTGCCACCGCCACCGGCCGAGGCCTTGATCATCACCGGATAGCCAATCTCCTTGGCAATCGACACCGCCTCCGCCGCATCGGCGATCAGCCCCATGTGCCCCGGCACAGTCGAAACCCCGGCCTCCGCTGCGATGCGCTTGGAGGTAATCTTGTCCCCCATCGCCTCGATGGCTTTCACCGGCGGCCCGACAAAGATGATCCCCGCCGCCGCCAGCGCCTCGGCAAATTTGGGATTCTCGCTCAAAAACCCATAACCCGGATGCACCGCCTCCGCGCCCGTCTCCCGGCAAGCCGCAATGATCTTATCAATCTGCAGATAGCTGTCCTTGGCCGGCGAAGCCCCAATATGCACCGCTTCGTCGGCCATGCGCACATGCAGCGCCTCCCGATCCGCATCGGAATAGATCGCGACCGTCGCAATACCCATCCGCTTGGCGGTTTTGATGACCCGGCAGGCAATCTCGCCGCGATTGGCGATGAGGAGTTTTGTGATCATGCTTTTTGCTTGCCACCTTGGGGTTCGTACACAGTGTCTTCCAAGAAGAGTTGCCTTCCCACAGTGTCGACGATTTCACGCAAACAGCGACACTCGTTTTTTAGAGCGGTAGTATCGTACGCCTCAACAATCTGAGGACTTGCATTGCACATATTCTCGGTCGCACGAGAGATATGACCGTCAAAAATGGCATATTCAGCACATCGATAATTTACGTAGGCGAGTGTCCGCTTGGATTGCGCGCGCACCCTTCCTATCAACTCGCCTTCTTCGATGGGGTTATGATGCGGAAACAAGCTTGAAAAGCCCGAATAGTAAGAAGGGTGGGATGCCGCAGATAGAATTTTTTCTTCTGCAGATCGATACTCTAGATTTACCAACTCGCGCCCCAGTGCACTTCGAACTAGTGAATAAACAAAATCTCGCGTCTTTCCTCTGGCCACGTACTTATGCCAAAAGCGATTTTGTTGGTCCGAGTCGTGGCAGTCCAAATAGGCCGTGCAAAATGCATGATCGACGGTAACACGGCTAAGAACGTCAATTCCTTCTGACATAGATCGCGTGATTTGCTTGGCTTGTTCACACAGACTTTCGGACACGAGCATTCTGATCGCCAAGAGATCAGACCCTGTCTTGCCGCAGATTGAGCTTGCGGCCAGCACCAGAGCGGACGGTGCATTGCCAGGGTTGGCTTGTGATACCGCGGCCACAAAGCACGCCTCCGCCATCAGTGAGAACCACATCTGAGCGAGATCTAAGTGAAATACGCCATTGCCCACCTCAGTCGCGTATTTCGCGTTCAGTTCTGGAAAATCACTTCTAAGCGTCGTGGTCCGAGCGGCGTGATCACACCAAGCATCGTCCAACGAGACGCCAAATTTTTCGCCAATCTTCTTTGCTTTCAGAATAAGCCGGGGTGATGCGGTAGAATAATATTCCACTATCACAGCGGAATATTCCCATGCTTCTTCTTCGGCCCTTCGCTGCGCTTGTGCTTTAGCGTCGAGAGCGCCCTTATGACCCGCCGCCGCGTGCCATGCGGCATGATCACATCGTCAATGAACCCGCGCTCGGCTGCGACGAAGGGATTGGCGAAGCGGGATTCGTAGTCTGCTGTGCGCTTGGCGATCTTGTCCTTGTCGCCCAGCTCGGAGCGATACAGGATTTCCGTCGCTCCCTTGGCCCCCATCACAGCGATCTCAGCCGACGGCCAGGCATAGTTCACATCCGCCTTGATGTGCTTGCTCGCCATCACGTCATAGGCCCCGCCATAGGCCTTGCGGGTGATCACCGTCACTAGCGGCACGCTCGCCTCCGAATAGGCGAAGAGCAGCTTGGCGCCGTGCTTGATGATGCCGCCGTATTCCTGCGCCACGCCGGGCAGAAATCCGGGCACATCGACAAAGGTCAGGATGGGAATATCAAAGCTGTCGCAGAAGCGGATAAACCGCGCCGCTTTCTTACTGGCATTGATATCCAGACACCCCGCCAGCACCAGCGGCTGATTGGCCACCACACCCACCGTTTCGCCATCGAGCCGGATAAAGCCGACCAGAATATTGCCGGCATGCTCTTTCTGCAGTTCCAGAAAATCCCCCTCGTCGGCGACTTTCTCGATCACCTCGCGCATGTCATAGGGCTTGTTGGCGCTGTCGGGGATGATCGTATCAAGGCTCACATCGCCCCGCTCGACCGGATCGTCCGTGGCCACGCGCGGCGGCTTCTGCCCATAGGCCAACGGCAGAAACCCGAACAGCCGCCGCACTTCGAGCAGGGTTTCGATGTCATTGTCGAAGGCGGCATCCGCCACCGAGGAAATCTTGGTATGCGTCGAAGCCCCGCCCAGTTCCTCCTGCGTCACACTCTCATTGGTCACCGTCTTGACCACGTCTGGGCCGGTGACGAACATGTAGCTGGTGTCCTTGACCATATAAATGAAGTCGGTCATCGCCGGCGAATAGACCGCCCCGCCCGCACAGGGCCCCATGATCACCGAAATCTGCGGCACCGCGCCCGAGGCCTGCGCATTGCGCCAGAACACATCGGCATAGCCCCCAAGCGAGGCCACCCCCTCCTGAATACGCGCGCCGCCAGAATCATTGAGCCCAATCACCGGCGCCCCATTCTGCATGGCCAGATCCATGATCTTGCAGATCTTTTTGGCATGGGTCTCGCTCAGCGAGCCACCGAACACGGTAAAATCCTGGCTGAACACATAGACCAGCCGCCCCTCGATCGTGCCCCAGCCGGTCACCACCCCGTCGCCGGGGATGATCGTCTCGGCCATGCCGAAATCCACTGCCCGATGGGTGACGAACATGTCGTATTCTTCAAAACTGCCCGCATCGAGCAGCACATCGAGCCGCTCCCGCGCCGTCAGCTTGCCCTTGCCGTGTTGCGCGTCGATCCGCCTCTGCCCCCCGCCGAGCCGCGCCTGTGCGCGTTTATCCTCGAGTTCGGCGATAATCTTCTGCATCGGCGGTTCCCCCGTCTTTGGCGGGCAGACTAGCCCGACAAACCAGCCTGTCGAAAGCGAAAACTCGGCGCTAGCCCCCGTTTCCCCGCTCTGCAATAGTGCGCCCCAAAAGCGCGGGAACAATCCGGCGGAGGGGACCTGGCCTTGGCGTCCAGCTACGATTTCATCATTGCCGGCGGCGGCTCGGCCGCTTCAGTCGCGGCCATGCGCCTCGTGCGCGATTTCGGCTGCTCCGTGCTCATCATCGAGCGCGGCCCCGCCAAGACCGCCCGCCTCATGGATTTCCCCGCCGGCTATATGAAATATCTGGCGCGCGAGGATTTCCTCGAAATGCACCATACCGTCCCCCAACCGCAGCTCGGCGGGCGCGGCCCCATCGTGCCGGTCGCCAAGGCACTGGGCGGCGGCAGCGCGGTCAATGCCATGGTCTATATGCGCGGCCAGCGCGAAGATTACGACGGCTGGGCGACGAGCCTGGGCAATACCGGCGCCTGGTCTTACACCGACCTGCTCCCCCACTTCAAAAACATCGAAGCCAATACGCGCTTCAACAATGTCTATCACGGCATTGCCGGCAATTTGCGCGTCTCCGAGCCCGGCCAGATTTGCGACACGACCGAAGATTTCCTGCTCGCCGCCCAGGGCCTGGGCCATGCCTATAATCCCGATTTCAACGGCGTCCGGCAGAACGGCGTCGGCATCATGCAGCACACCTATGGCCTCTGGAATCGCCACAAGGCCCGCTCCGACGCCAAAAAAGCCTTCCTCGATCCGCTACGCAAAGACGGGCGCCTCACCATCATCACCGGCGCCCGCGTCGACCGCATCATCATCGACAACAACCGCGCCATCGGCCTCGCCTATTCCAAGGACGGCACGACCCACACCGTCCACGCCGACCGCGAAGTGCTGATCGGCGCCGGCACCTACAACACCGCCAAATTGCTCATGCTGTCCGGCATCGGCTCTGCCGATCACCTGCGCGAACACGGCATATCCGTTGCCGCCGACCTGCCCGGCGTCGGCGCCAATCTGCAGGACCATCACGAAGTCCCCATCATCGCCACCACCAAAGCCAAGTCCGGCTATTTCGGCCAGGACAAGGGCTGGCCCATGATCCGCAACGGGTTGCAATATCTGCTGTTCAATTCGGGCCCCGTCACCACCACCGGCATCGAAGCCTGCCTGTTCTACGATCCCGACGGCGGCGACCGCCCCACCATCCAGCTCTATTGCGCGCCAATCGTGTATCTCGACCGTGACGTCTCCTCCGCCAAGCCCACCTATGGCGTCACCTTCACCTCCTGCCTGCTCCGCCCCAAGGCGCGCGGCAGCGTCAAGCTGCGCTCGGCCAATCCCGGGGATCAGCCACTGGTCGATTGCAACTTCTTCGGTCATGCCGACGATCTGCGGCTGACATTGGCATCGCTCGCCGTCGCCCGCCAATTGCTCGCCACCGAGCCTTTCAAATCCAAGATCGCCGAAGAACTCCTGCCCGGCCCCGCCGTTACCGCCGAGGAAGACCTCGCCCGCTTCGCCGGCCAGACCGTCAAAACCAATTACCACCCCGTCGGCACCGCTCGCATGGGGCCCGACAGTGACCCCATGGCCGTCGTCGACGAGCGCCTGCGCTTGCGCGGCGTGGATGGTCTGCGCGTTATCGACTGCTCGATCATGCCCGCTATCGTCTCGGGGAATACCAATGCCCCCGCCATGGCGATCGGCTCAAAAGCCGCAGAGATGATCGGGACGGGGCGCTAAGCCCCCTCATCCGCCCTTGGGCACCTTCTCCCACAAGGGGAGAAGGGTGGCTCAGCGTGCGAACTAAAACCGCGTATTAAAAACCCGCAAATCCGCATACAGCGCCTGATAATGACCAAACCGGTCGGCATGGTAGCCCGCCACCGCGCCATTCGGCTCGAATACCCGGTCATACCGCACGAGTTGCCGCACTGCTTCCGTCAGCGTTCCCCCAATCCCGCTCGCTTGTCCCGCTAAAATCGCCGCTCCCAGCGCCGCAGATTCCGGCGCCACGCAGCGCCGCAGGGGCTTGCCCAACACATCCGCCCGTATCTGGCACCAGCCATCGGATAGCGACCCGCCGCCCCCAATATTGATCACCGCCGGGTCCACCGCCGCCGAGCGATACAGCGCCTCGAACGCCCAGCGCCCGGCATAGGCTACGCCCTCCATCACTGCCCGCGCCATTTCCGCCGCCCCCGACCCCGGATCGAGCCGCGCAAATACTCCCCGCGACGCGCTATCCCACAGCGGCGCCCGCTCCCCCCGCAAATGCGGCAAAAACAGCGGCACCGATGGCCCCGGCGTCGCACTCGCACCCAAAGCCGCTACCTCGGCTGGCGTCCGCCCCAACACGCCCGCGATCCACCCCAGCGCCGCCCCGCCCGATTGGGTGGGCGCCGCATGCATCACCACCCCCTCATAGGGCGGAAAGAGGATCACTCCCGGCGTGGGCACAATCGTGCTCGAGACAATCCCCGGCACATCGCTGGTGCCGCTCTGATACATGGCGTCCCCATTGGCCACCACGCCCACCCCGAACATGCCGCCCCAGGCATCCATTGCCCCGACAACAACCGGCACGCCGGCACAAGGCAGTCCTGCCCGCACCGTGCCCGCAATCGTCGTAAAGCTCGCCAGCGGCGGCAATAGCTCCGCCGCCCGCGGCACCAGCGCCAGCAGCTCGGCGACATAATCGCCCCTTCCATCCACCAGCCCCACCGCCGCAATGGGGTCGCTCAACACCGCCCCGGTCAGCTGCAAAATACAATAATCCTTGGGCGCCAGCACATGGCGCGTGCGCGCATAAATGTCCGGATGCATTCGCCGCACATGCGCCATCCGCGACAGCGCATGGCTCGCATCAATCGGCATCGGCGTGCCAAACCAGCCGATTTTCTGGTCCGCACTCACCTGCCCATCCAGGGCAGCTGCATCCGGCGCCGAACGCCCATCCTGCCAGATAATCGCCGGCAGCAGCGGCGTGCCTGCCCCATCCACGAACACATGGCTATTGACCTGGCTGCAAATGCCGATCGCTTTGAGCCCGCTCAGATCATGCCCCTGCGAAAAAGCATCCAGCGCCCCCAGCACGCCGGCCATCCAATCGCGCGGGTCCTGCTCGGCATGGCCTTCCTGCGGCCGGCTGGTCGCATGCGGATGCGCAAACGCCGCCAATCGCTCCCCCGCCTCGTCGATCAGCACCGCCTTGGTGGCCGTCGTGCCCACATCCAAGCCGATCAGCGTGATTTTCGCCACGTCACGTCCCCAAATTGCCTAGTCGCCCTCAAGCCTCTCCAATATGGTGCCTGCCGGCGAAAGGGAACCATCGCGACGACGTACCCGATGGCATTCGCATCCAGGGGAACAAGCATATGACGTTCAAGACCATTCATTTCACCCGCAGCCTGCTGGCTGGCGCGAGCCTGCTCGCTGCCACTCTGGGCGCGAGCGGCGCCATGGCCCAGTCCAAGATCGCCATCATCACGCCCTATCTGGCCCAGCCCGGCACTCAATTCTATGTCGAGTCCTTCCAGGCTGCCGCCAAGGACAAGGATTGGGACGTCAATGTCATCGACACCGCCGGCGACGTCGCCGCCGTGATCAGCCGCATCGAGGACATGGTCACCCAGAATGTCGATGCCATCGTCATCAATGTCGATCCCAGCCAGGTTGCTGCGGGCCTGCAGGCCGCCGCCGACGCCGGCATTCCGGTCATCGGCATGGATGCCGGCAGCGATCCGCTGCTGGCCACCAATGTCACCTCCAATGGCTATGCCATGGCCGCCGAAACCGCGACCTATGTGGCCGACCGTATCGGTGGCGAGGGCAATGTGGTGATGTTCATCTTCGAAGCCTTCCCGCCCGTGCAGGTGCGCGGCGTGGTGGCCGATGCCGTCTTCGGCAATTTCCCCGATATCAAAGTACTCGACCGCGTCACCCCCGACGTCTCCGACGGCGGCATTGCCGATTCCCGCGCCAAGATGGAAGCCATCCTTGCCGCCAACCCAGAGCCCGGCAGCATCAAGGCCGTCTGGGCCGCCTGGGACCAGCCCGCTCTCGGCGCCCTCCAAGCCATCGAAGCCGCCGGCCGTGAGGGCGAAGGCATCGTCATCACCGGCATCGACGCCAACCCCCAGGCCCGCGAAGCCATCGCCACGGGCGGCAATTTCGAGGCCAGCGTCGCCCAAGACTTCGCCGGCATCGGCGCCGCTACTGCTGATGCTGTTACGCGGGTTCTTGCCGGTGAAGAGCTCAAGCAGCGCGTCACTTACGTGCCCACCAAGCTCATCACTGCGGTTAACGCGGAGTAGTCCGCCAATCGGGCGCCTCTCCCTTGCGGAGAGGCGGCTTCCTAGCGAAGCTGTACCAGCGGCAGCAGCATGTTGGCCAGGTTGGGCAACCGGCCGGCCACGATTGCGACGATCACCAAGGCCAGCCCAAAAGGCTCGAGCCGCAGCAGGCGCCGCTCCTCGCCCGGCCAGATGGCCTGCCAGAGCACCCCGCCGATCAGTCCGGGGATTGGCAGCAGATTGAGCGCTGCCGAGGCCAAAGCCAATATCTGCAATTGCCCCGCCACATACAGCACTGCATAGCCACCGGTTCGCGGTAACAGCAAGGCCAGCGGCCGCAGCAGGTCGATCAGTGGCACCAGTGCCACGACCACAGCTAGCGCCAACACGGCCACCAGCAGCAGCCCCCAGCGTCCCAACCGATTCTGCGCCGGGTCGAACCGCACCACCCGCACCCAGCTCATGGCGAACAGCGCTGCTATCACGGTGCCCCATACCGAGATATGGACAAAGGGATTGGCGGTCAGACGGCCCTCATATTGCGGCCGTTTGTCACCCAGCAGGCGCGCGAAACCGGCCAGAGCGAGGCCCTGGATTGCTGCATAGAGGAGCACGGCCGCAATGCGCGACACGATCTCTCCCATGCTCAATTCTCGGAGTAAATTCACGGCGCGACTCTCCGGCGCGTTGGCCTCTACGCACTTACTGCGCCAAAGCCATCGCAGGCAACAATCACCGTGGAACAGGAATGCGGATGAGGCGCGGCGCGGGTGGGACAAGAGCTCGGCTGCCATTGCGTTGGCCGGACCGGGAAACCGGAAAAACCAGCCCGTTCCCTATACCACCACGTCCGGTTGACGCGCGCCGGCCTCTATGGATCAACCCACAAGATGGCGGCCCGTTCCCATTATTTGGGCTCAGTCCGCAGGGGCGCGCACCAGCGGGTAGGTTTCGGCACTGTAGAGATCAAGAATCTGCGCGCCATCGAAGCGCTGCTCATCAACCTCAAGAAACGAGCCCCGCAGCAAGGCCTGCGGCATCTCCTCGACAGCGTATTGCACTGCCTCTGCGGCGGTCGCAAACCGGCGGTAGCGCGCCTTGGGAGATTCATTGCGGCCCTTGCTCGGATAGAGTTCGGCAGCGGCGGAATAGTCAAAACCGGACATGGTTCATTCCTTCTGGATTGGGTTCAGCAGATGCCATGGCACCGCAGGCAACAGCCCCAGCCGCGATGAAGCGGCCGGGGCAACCGTTCGCAAATCTGGAGATGGCCGGGCGATCGACGATCCCGACATGGGCAAGCAGCCCGCATATGGTTTGAATATGGCCCTTCGACGCCCCGATTTCAAGGCGCCACGGCACTTCCGGCCTCATCCGCGACGCCCGCCGCGATAGAGAATGACCGCGAAGAACGGCACCCCGACCAGGGCCGTGACCACCCCAATCGGCAAAACCTGTTGCGGCAAGATGATGCGGGAGACGATATCGGCCAGAACCATGAAGCTGGCCCCGATCACCGCACAAGCCGGCAGCAGCCGCATATGACCCGGCCCGACCAGGAAGCGGGCGGCATGGGGGATCACGAGGCCCACAAAGCCGATAGACCCAACCATGGACACCATCATGGCCGTCATCAATGCCGTCACGGCGAACAATACCAGCCGCACCCGGCGCACTGGCACGCCAAGGGAAGCGGCGGCATCTTCGCCGAAGGCAAAGGCATCGAGCGAGCGGGCATAGCGCAGGCAGATGCCAAGCCCGCCAACAACCACAATGGCCACCAGCGATACATCGGACCAGCGCACGCCGGCAAAGCTGCCCAATAGCCAGAACATCACGCTGCGGGCCTGTTCGGCATTGGCAGATGTGGCCACGATATAGGCAGTCAGGGCATTGAACAGCTGCGACGCCGCCACCCCGGCCAGAATTGTGCGCTCGGTGCCGCCACGCGCGCCGGAGGCGAGCATGACCACGAACAGAAAGGCGGCGAGCGCACCGGCAAAGGCACCTGCCGACAGCGTCACCGCCCCGGCACCCAGCCCCAGCAGCATGACGCAAACTGCCCCGGTCGAGGCGCCGGCCGAAATCCCCAGCACATAGGGTTCGGCCAGCGGATTGCGCAGCAGCGATTGCAATATGGCGCCGCAAAGCGCCAGGCCCGCGCCGCAACAGGCGGCGGCCAGCGAGCGGCTCAGCCGATAGTCCCAGATCACGCTTTCCTGGATGCGGCTGAGCTCGTGCTGCGTCCAGCCCAGGCGATTGGTCACCGCCTGCACGGTCGTTTCGAGGCTGATGGGCATTTCACCAATGCCCACCCCCAATGCAATCACCACGGGCAGCAGGAGGCCAGTGGCGATGACGATAAGAACACCCGGCCGGAAGGCCGGGCGCAGGCCTGCAATTGCGCTCAATCGAGGAGACCGAAGGCTTCCAGCGCCGTGGCAAGCTTTTCGAGCCCCCCAATGGTGCGCAGCGTCGGGTTCATCGCCTGCGCATCCATTTCGACGATATGGCCGGCTTGCACCGCCGACAATGCGCTGGCGACCGGGTCCGTGTGCAAGAATTCGCGCTTAACCGCCGGATCGTCCGCCGCCTGCGTGCGCCGATCCATCGTGCCGATGACGATCACGGCCGGGTCGGCGGTGGCGATCGTTTCCCAGCTGACCAGCGGCCATTCGGCCTCGGTCTCGATGACATTGCGGGCACCCAACACGTTGGTGATATAACCTGGAGCGCCGTTCTTACCCGCCACCCAAGCATCACCGGCAGTCTCCGCACTGGAAAACCAGAACAGGATCGAAATATCATCGGAGCGGCCAGCCAGACGATCTCGCACCGCCTGCTCACGCGCCCGGAAGTCGGCGATCAGCTCATCACCCTGGGCCGAGACGTCAAAGATCGCTGCCAGTTCCTCGATCTCGCGATACAACAATTCCGGCGTCCACAAATTGGCCCGCGAACCATCGGCGGAAATATTGTCGGTCGTGTCGCAATCGGTGGGCGAGACATAGCTGGGCACGCCCAGATCGGCGAATTGCTCGCGGGTGCCGACGCGGCCCTCCGGCCCCAGGGCCGACAGGAATTGCGCCGCAACGAAATCGGGATTGGTCCCGACCACGCTTTCAAAGCTGGGCTGATTATCGGCCAGGCGCGGCACGCCGGCATTGGCCTTAGCCAATTCGTCCAGTACAGGGGAAACCCATACGGCGGTGCCCACCATGCGGTCGGCCAATCCCAGCAGCAACATGATTTCGGAGCTGTTCTGGCCGATGCCGACCGCGCGTTGCGGCGCTGCCGCAATGGTGATGGTGGCGCCGCAATTTTCAAGAATGAGCGGGTAGTGTGTGGCCGCTGTTGCAGGCATGCAGGCCACGCCGGCAAGCAAGGTGCCGGTGACGATAGCAGGAAGACGCATCATAACCTCTCGTGATGCAGTTCGGGACAACCGAACGGCAAGCCGATAGGCATAGATGCGAGGGTGCGAGCGGTCCTGTTACGGACGAGAACACGCACGACAAGCCAGCCAGGCTGGCTCGAACCCCGCCGAAACACCTCGTCCGGCATGCTGATCGGTGTCGCGGCAGGTCTCCTGGCTCGCGGCTCGGATGCTTGCTGTTCCCTTCCCGGCCAAAAGGCCAGTGGTAATGAACAGCAAACTCGCCGCTTACAGTTGCGAGGGCAGCCTCGGTTTTGGCCCCTGATGGGTAATCCGCACCGTGTTCCCTTTTGATCCGCGCTCAATTGGCGGAACCGTGACATGGCTCTCATATACGCCGGCTAATGTGGCCGCAAGTCCTGCCGGTGGCCGATGCTGCCCGTTCAGCTTACTTGCCTTCGACCATGTCGTCGCTCACCACGCGACCGGTGTGGCGCGGGGTAATAAGCCCGGTCAAATCAAAGTCCTGGCGGCGGGCTTCGGCGAGATATTCGTCGAGCGTTTCGCGGGCGACGAATGGCTGCCGCGCCAGCACCCACAGATATTTTCTGCTGGGCGAGCCGACCAGGGAAACGGCGTAATCGGGATCGATCTTGAGCACCCAATAATCACCCCTGCCGAAGGGCAGCCACCGGATAACCGGGGGCAGGAAGCTCACCTGCAAACGGGCATTGGTGTCATCCACTGCAAAAGCCTCGCCCAATGCGCGGGCCGGTTTGCCGTCTTCGTCAAAGCAGCGGTTATCGACGCCGACATTGCCTTTGTCGTTCAGTGTGTAATTGGCAGTGATATCAGTGGCCGTCTCGTCTTCCCATTTGAGCGGCAGGCGGCAAATCTCATACCACCGGCCCAGATAGCGCCTCAGGTCCAGGCGGGCTATGGCGGTCACGTCGGTCATATTCAGGTCTCCGGAGCGGGAGCCAACGCCAACTCGATTGCAAAGGTTCCTGTGCGGGCGGTGCCGGTTGACGGGTCGGACCGGCCCGCTCTATGGCAAAGCTGCTCTGCCTCAGCCCAAGGGCCTCTCGTGACACGCATCAACTGCATTTCCCCAGCTGAATTGACCGGGCCACATCTGGTCGCCGAATATCGGGAATTGCCTCGAATCTTTGCGCTCGTCCGCGCGGCAATCGATCGCGGCGAGCAGCCCGATGACCCGCGCAACCCCGTCGAATATCGGCTGGGCGCCGGTCATGTGCGGTTCTTTTACAGCCGCCTGGGCTACCTTGCCAAAAGACAGGCCGCGCTCGTGGCTGAAATGCAGGCCCGCGGCTACCGGCCAAGCTTCACCGACACCGATCGCCTGCTGGAAGGCTTCCCTGCCGCCTGGTGCCAGGACTGGCAGCCGACGGCGGCAGCTATCGCGGCCAACCGGGCTCGGATCGCGGACCGCCTGCAGCGGGAAATCTAGCGCGAGCCATGCGCCGGAAGCGCCCCTCACCTGCCTCCGGCGCAGCTTGGAAGCCGTCCGGCGGCCTGCTAGCCTCGACTTAATAAACGTGCCCATGCCGTCCTCCCCACTGTAAAAGCGTTCGAGGAACATGATGCCCACCCTAAGTAATGGTAGTGAACTGACTATCTTGGAGGGAGGCGAGCCGCACGTCGCTTACTCCTTCACTTTGACCGATACTGAAGGCAATGTTTCCGACCCTATCGGAGCCTTGCCGGATTATTTCTTCGGCTGGGTAACGGTCGAGTCGGTCGATGTCTTCGACGGCTTCTTTGCCATCACCGGCTTCACCCATGATGGCAAATACGGAATCTTCTCCAATCTCGACACCTATATCTTTGACAATGACGGCAATTTCCTTCGCACCGTCCATGCCGAAGGCGCGAGCCAATCGCTGGAAGTCGTCTCCGTCATGGCTGACACGCCCGACGATTTCGTGGTGACCTACAAGGGCGCCACCATGTATTTCGGTGGCGAGAATACCCAATACGGCTACCACCAGATCAGGGTTCAAGACGGCGTGCAACTGCCCGACAGCTTCGTCAACACCGCGCCGGTCGTCTCCGATCTGAACCTGGTTCTGGCGCCCGGCCAATCTCTCAACGACATCGAATTCGTGGCCAGTGATGTCGACTATGACTTGCTGAGCTTCACCGTCGTCGATGGTCCCGATCACGGCACGATCGAACTCGATCGGCGCTATGACGGCAATCACTATCCCTTCCCGGAAAGCGAATTCCTGGGCAGCGTCCACTATCACTCGGCTTTTCTTGACGGCAACCTGTTCGACTATTTCCCGGCATCCGGGTTTGTCGGCACCGACACGTTCACGATCATGGCGACCGACGGCCAGGGCAACAGCAATCTGGCAACGGTCACAATCACCATTGGAGGATCCATGGCTGGTCCCGAATATATCGCCCTGGGCGATGGCGTCGACATCCTGCGCTATTTCAACAGCGACCATCCGGTCCTTGTCGCCTCCAAGGGCGGCAATGACGATCTGTTTGGCAGCCGCTTTGACGATTCCCTCAATGGCGGCGCGGGCGATGATCTGCTGCATGGCGAACGCGGCCGGGACAAGCTCACCGGCGGAACGGGCGTCGACCGCATGCAAGGCGGCGCTGACAACGACACCTTCATCTTCAATCCGGGTGATTTCGCTGATCCGGCGGACCACAATGGCCGGCTCGACCACATCATCGATTTCCATGGCGCGGGTCATTCCGGCCCCGGCGAGCAGGACTTCATCAGCCTCTTCGGCTTCGGCGATGATGCAACACTGACCTTCGACCACTATGCCAGCGACGATCAGACGCTGCAGATCTACCGCGTGAACGATCCCGACAATCCGGATGGCGGCGGGTTGATCATGGTGCAGATGGCGGACGGCACGGCCCAGATCGGGCAAGGCGACTATCACTTCTTCTAGGCGTCGCCGGAGAAGCTGATGCAACCATCGCTAATGCAACAACCAGCCGGGCCCAGCGGCCCGGTTCTGTCGCTGGGCGGACCCATAATGGCGCTGGGCGCCATCAGCTTTGTGTCCAACCTGCTGATGCTGACCGGGCCGCTCTTCATGCTGCAGGTCTATGACCGGGTATTGGCCAGCCGCTCGGTCCCCACGCTATTGGTGCTGACGGGCTTGGTCTGCGGGCTCTTTGCCTTTTATGGCTTTCTCGATGCACTGCGCAGCCGCATGGCGACCCGCTTGGCCAATGTGCTCGATGCCCGGCTTTCCGGACGACTATTTGCAGCAGCCGTTCACTTCCGGCTCATCGCTGACGCCCCCAAAACCGCTGATCCGCTGCGCGACGGCGACCTGCTGCGCCAGTTCCTTGCCAGTTCCGCGCCGCTGGCGCTGCTTGATCTGCCCTGGGTGCCCGTCTATCTCGCCGTCGTCTTCCTGTTCCACTATTGGCTGGGCTGGCTGGCTGTCGCCGGGTGCCTCGTCATCACGGCGCTGATGATCATCAACGAAGCCATGGCGCGACAGCCGACCCAACAGGCCAGTGCCGCCCAATTGCTGCGGCAGCGGCAGGCCGAAAACATTCGTGTCAACGCCGAAACCGTCATCGCCATGGGGATGCTCGACGATCTGCGCGCCCGCTGGGCCGCCCAGACCGGGCGGATGATCGCCGCGCTGCGCACCGGCAGCGATCAAGCCGCCTTCTTTTCTGCCGCCACCAAGGGCCTGCGCTTTCTGCTCCAGTCCCTGGTGCTCGCCTTGGGCGCTTATCTCGTCATCCGTGGCGAAATGACAGCCGGGCTGATGATCGCCGCCTCGGTCGTCACCGCCCGGGCGCTGGCGCCGGTCGAGCAGATCGTCGGGCAATGGCGCAGCTTTGTCGGTGCCCGCCAGGCCTGGGCGCGGATTCGGAAAGTTCTCGCGGTCAGGCAGGCCGCTCCGCGTGACGTAAGACTGCCGCTGCCGACGCAGTCGCTGAGTGTAAAAGGATTGGCTTCGGCGCCGCAGGGGCAGCGCATGCCGGTGATTTCCGGCATGCAATTCGATATCGCTGCCGGCGATGGGCTGGCGATCCTGGGTCCCTCGGGTTCCGGCAAGTCATCGCTGGCGCGAGCTCTGGTGGGCGTCTGGCCGAGTCTTGCCGGCGACATCCGCTTTGATGGCGCCCTGCTGGCCCATTTTACGCCTGACCAGATCGGCTCGATGATTGGCTATCTGCCGCAACGGGTCGAGCTCTTCGACGGCACCGTCGCCGACAATATTGCTCGTTTCCGTGTCAATGCATCCAGCGAAGCGATCATTGCCGCGGCCAAGACCGCCGGCGTGCACGACCTGATCAGCGCCCTGCCCGATGGCTATAACAGCCAGGTCGGGGAACAAGGCGACTTGCTCTCGGCAGGACAGCGCCAACGCATCGGACTGGCCCGCGCACTCTATGGCAATCCCTTCCTCATCATCCTCGACGAGCCCAATTCCAATCTCGATGCCGAGGGCGACGCGGCGCTGACTGACGCCATCCACAAGGCACGCGAGCGCGGCTCGATCGTCATCGTCATCGCTCACCGGCCCAGTGCCATCGCTGCCGTCGACAAGGTACTTTACATGCGCGCCGGGCGGCAAATGGCCTATGGGCCCAAGACCGAAATCCTGCAGCAAATCACCCAGACCGGCACCAATGTCCGCCCCATCAAGGCGCCCGGCGCATGACCATCGAAGCCGTCCAGCCCGCCCCCGACCTCGCCAGCCTCAAGCGCCATGGTTGGGTCGGTCTATTCGCCGTGCTGGGTCTGTTCGGCGGGCTGGTCGCCTGGTCTGCAATGACCGAGATTTCCGGCGCCATCATCGCGCCCGGCATGCTGGTGGTCCAGGACAGCGCCAAGCGCGTGCAGCATCCCGAGGGCGGTATCGTTACCCAATTGCTGGTGCGTGACGAGGATCGCGTGGTGCAGGGCCAGGTGTTGGCGACGCTGGATCAAACCGCAATCGCCGCGGCCCTCGCAATCTCGGAAGCCCAGTTGCGCGAGGCTTATGCCAAGGAGGCCCGGCTGATCGCCGAGATCGAAGGCCGCAATACGGTGACCCTATCCGGCGCGGTGCTCGACCTGTTCGATATGACGCAGCTGCAATCGCTGGTGGCGCTGGAACAGCAAGTGCTGGTGGCGCGGCAGGCGACCAAGGCGGGGCGCATTGCCCAATTGCGCGAACAGATCATCCAGCTCGAACGCCAACGGGAAGGGCTCGATCTGCAGAAGCAGGCCATTGAACGCCGGGTCGCGGTGATCGAGCAGGAAATCGCCGATTTCGACGATCTCTATGACAAGCGCCTGATCGCGGCCAGCCGCGGCACCAGCCTCGACAAGGAACTAGCGACCGCCCAGGGCGAACTGGGCCGTGTCGTCGCATCCCTCGCCGAGTCGCATGCGGTAGCCGCCGAGCGGGCCCTGCAGATCGAACAGATCGAAGACGAATATCTGACGGGCGCATTGGCCGAACTGCAGGAGGCGCGGCGCGTGATTGCCGAGGCCGGCCAGCGCCGCATAGCCGACCGCGACCGGCTGACCCGCACCGAAATCCGCGCCCCGCAAACCGGCGTGGTGCACGAATCCATCCTCCACACGGTAGGCGGAGTGGCAGCGGCCGGCGAAACGCTCATGCTCGTCGTGCCCTCGGATGAGCCGCTCATGGTCAATGTCCGGATCGAGCCGGTCGATATCGACAAGATCGCTGTCGGGCAGCAGGCCGTGCTCCGCTTTTCCGGGCTGAATCCGCGCACCACGCCGGAATTGTTCGCCAATGTGGCGCGAGTGGCGCCCGATGCCACCCAGGACCCCGCGACGGGCCAGCAATATTACGCGGCCAGGATCGCCATTCCAGACGAGGAGCTGGCGCGTTTGCCCGAGGGCGTCGTGCTGATCCCCGGCATGCCGGTGGAATCCTTCGTCCAGACCGGTGAGCGGACTGTGCTGTCCTACATTCTCCATCCCGTCGAAGAACAGCTGAACCGCGCCCTCAAGGAGGAATAGGGCAATCGGTGCACGTGGAAGGAAATTCCTGCGGCACTGCTTTTGAGAGAACAGGCACCCAATGCAGACAGTTGGCGCGGCGCGGCGCCACTGCTACATCCCCACCCAATGTCCAGCGTCATCCCCTTCATCAAGCGGTTCGTGCCCGGCCTTGCGCCCGTCAGCCTGGGCGAGCGACTGCGCGCCTCCATCGGGGCGCTGATCGGCATCGTCGTTACCGGGTTGATTGCCGGCCTGGCGCTCGGCAGCTCTTCCGACATTCCGCTGCTGATAGCGCCAATGGGGGCGTCTGCGGTATTGCTGTTCGCCGCGCCCACGAGCCCGTTGGCCCAGCCATGGTCGATCATCGGCGGCAATACCATTGCCGCGCTGATCGGGGTGACTTGCGCGCGCTATATCGGCAATCCGATGTTGGCCGCGGGCATAGCGGTTGCTCTGGCGATCTCGGCCATGATGGCGCTGCGGTGCCTGCATCCGCCCAGTGGCGCGGTGGCCTTGACGGCTGTGCTGGGCGGGCCCGCAATTCAGGCCGCGGGCTTTGGCTTCGTGGTGTGGCCGGTGCTGGCCAATTCGGTGCTCTTGCTGCTGGCAGCTTTGCTGTTCAACAACCTGACCGGGCGCCGATATCCCCATCTGGCGCCAATGCCGGCCCATCCGCATCGGACAGCCGATCCGCTGCCCACCGGGCGGCTTGGCGTAACGCAGGCCGATATCAGCGCCGTTCTGGCCCAATATGATTTGGTGCTGCCGGTAGCCACCGATGATCTCGAGGACATCCTGCATCGCGCCGAAATCCGCGCCTATGACCGGCGCTCCGGTGGCGTTACCTGTGCCGATATCATGAGCCGGGACGTGCAATCGGTCGGCCCCAAGACCAGCCTGCGCGAGGCGTTGCGGCACCTGCGGGAGCATCACATCAAGGCGCTGCCAGTCGTGGATCTCGACAGCAAGGTGATCGGCATTCTCACCCAGACCGACCTGCTCGACAAGGCCGATTGGGGCATGTCCGCCACCGGTTCAGGCCTGGGCTGGCGACTGCGCTCGATCAGCAATTCCGATCGCCGGCTCAAGGGCAAGGTGGAGGATATCATGAGCGCTCCGGTTAAAGCAGCCCGGCCCGATACCCACATCGCGCAGATCGTGCCCTTCATGGCCGATGCCGGCCTGCATCATCTGCCGGTCGTGGATGAGAATGGCCGCCTGGTCGGCATGGTTACGCAATCCGATGTCATGGCTGCAATGTTCGCCGTATCGCTCGACAACGCAAACTAGTCACAGACAGCCAGTTCGCGTCCGGGTTGCGAGGGGCGCCCGGGCGTCCCTCGCAGCGCTTATAGCCCCCTATTGCACGGGTTGCGATTCAGTGGGTTCGCCGCCTGTCGGCGGGCAGGCGCCATCCACCATGGTTTCGGGCGGACAGGGCGGCATTTCTGCCTCCGGGTTCGGAGGCGTGGCGGGAGCGACATCGGCCGGCGCAACCGGTTCGGTCGGTTCCTCAGCACTGTCAGCGGCGCCTTCGGCCGGTGCCGTTTCGACGCCCTCAGAGCACAGCTTCTGGCGCTACAGGTTCGGCCCCCCGTGCCTCGGGCTCGGCTGCCGGTGCGGCAGGCGCGGCTTCGGCGGGTTCGGCTGCCGGTGCCGCCGGTTCAACCGCCTCAGTATCGGTGGCCTCCGGGGCGGCTTCCGGCGCGCAAGCGCCGTCCACCATGGTTTCAGGTGGGCATGGCGGTTCGGCAGCAGCAGGATCGTCAGCACTTGCCGGCTCTTTGGTGGTGGCCGGCTGATCGGCAGGCGCGGGCTCTTCGGTAGCGGGAATCTCTGGATCAGCCGCAGCCGGGTCCTTCTCGGCCGGAACAGGTTCCACTGCTGGCGGCGAAGCTTCGTCCGTGGGCGCCGCTTCTGGAGTGGCGGGCTCTGGCGCCATCTCGGCATCGGTTTCCGGCGTTTCGCCAGCTGCGGGCGGGGTGGCTTGGGCACCTTTGCCGCCCTCGGCGTCAACACTGCCCCCTTCGGTCGCAATCACCTCTGGTGCTTCTGCTTCATCGACCGCCTCAGCGGGTGCCGCTTCTTCGGTGGGTTCAGCCACGTCTTGATCGAAAACCTGAACGGTTTGACCTTCGACCGCCACGGACGCGGCTGCGGGGTCGCTTACCTCTTCGGCGTTATAGACGGTGACCTGCTGATTGATGTGCTGCTCGATATAGTTGACCTCGATCACGTTGTTGGTGACGACGTCGCCCTCGACAACCACCGGCCCGAGAAATTGCGTCTGGGCATAATAGTCGGGCTGGTCGGAGCCAAGAACGATACTGGCCGATAATTGCGGCTCGACGAAACGCTCAGTGGGCACGTAAACCCAATAGCCCTCTGGCAATTCGTCACGCGTAACTTCCACGGAAACGGCATATCCCTCGCCTTCTGGAGGCAGGGGCGCCCATCCGACGATGTTGTCGCTCTGGCGCCAGCTGACCCAGGCGGGAGCCCATTTCGTGCCGGGTACCCAGCACCATCCCAGATTGTCGTCATCGAGCCAGCGGCCATAGTGATAGGTCGCCCAGGCAAACGGTTCGTCTGACGCAAAGTACCAGCCGCGATCCTCCAGATAGAGCCAACGGCCTCGTGTGTAGGGGCGCCAGCTGCTGTCAACGCCGGTCGGGCAGAAGACGTAGCGATATTGCGGGTGGCGCACCCAAACGCCATGCGGCTCCAATTGAGTAAAAAACAGATCGAAGTTGACGCTTACAGATTGCGCCTGGACCGGCTGGACGCCCAGCGAACCGATCGGGGAAAGCGCCGATGTCGACAGCAGAACGCCGGCAAGGGCGAAACTGGCAAGTAGCTTGGACTTCATGATGATTTTCCTCCACGGATTGCCCCCCGACAACAAAAGGGCCGCCCTGGTGGGCAGCCCAATGCGAAACGGCTCAATCGGCCTCGACGGCAACAACGGTACCGGGCGAGTAGACGACAGTGCGGTTGCTCAGATCGACGAAATAGAGCCGGTCCTGGGTGTAGAAATAGCCGTAGGCCGGATCGTTCTCGATGACATGGACTTCGACCGTGTCAGGCACGGCAAAGCCCACATCGATGTCGCCTTCAATCACCACAGGCTCGGTGGGGTTGAGTCGGGCATATTCCACTGACGATTCCTGCACGCCGGCCGAGGCGCCAAGGGCGGCACCGGTAAAGCCGCCAATTGCCGCCCCAAGCGGGCCAAAGACCAGGCCCCCAACAACCGCGCCGGTCGTGCCGCCGGCAACTCCGCCAACAGCCGCACCGGTATCGGCGTTATCATTAGTATCCTGAGCAAGGGTCGGGCCAGCGCCAAGCGCAATTATGGCCACTGATGCAAGAAGCAGGTTCTTCATTTTCGTTCTCCTCATGAACTGCAAAGGGCAGCAAGGAGAATGAAAGTTCTGGCGGCAGGTTCCGCAAATTAAAGTATTTTAAAGATAAATTACATAATGATTACAATGGATGTAAGCAAAATTTCAGAATACAACCTGTCATCCCAAAGGAATGTATTTCAAAATACTTTCGACCCTTCGTGATCCAAACTGCCATTTGCCGGATTAGCGCGCCAGGGGCAGGCTGACGCTGACGCTGAGGCCGCCGATATCGGCTCGTGTGAAGCTTACGTCCCCATTATTGAGCGCGAGGATTTCCCGGGCGATGGCCAGGCCCAGCCCAGTGCCCGGCAGGCTTTCGTCAAGCCGGTGGCCACGCTCGCCCAGGCGGGCGGAATGGTGATCGGCAATTCCCGGCCCGTCATCGCTTATGTCCAGAATTGCGCGGTTGTCGGCGAGCCGGCTTTGAACCACGACGCGGCTCGATGCCCATTTGGCGGCATTTTCCATGAGCACGCCGACCAGTTCCATCAGGTCCTGCCGGTGGATATCGACAAGGTAATCGGTCCCCAATTCAGCAACCCAATGCAAGGTTTCGCCGCGACCGGTCTTTTTAAGAACCGCTAAGGTGCGCAGCACTGCGGTGTTCAGGGACGAGCTGGCATTGTCGGTGCCCGTCCGCGGGCGGAGTACCGACAGTTTGAGCTGGTAATCGACGCGCTCGGACATTTCGTAGGACAGGTCCTGCAGCAAATCTGCTTCATGTGTATTGCCGCTCTCCCGCAGCCGATCGGCGATGCCGTGCAAGGCAGCCAGCGGTGTCTTGAGGCCATGGGCAAGATCGGCAGCCCGCGCCCGCGCCCGGTCGGTCATCACCGCCCGCACTGCCAGCAGGCGGTTGAGTTCATCCACCAGAGGCTCGATTTCGCTGGGAAATCGACCTTCGAGGCGCGGAGCATCGCCGCGATGAACGGCCTCGATGGACTGGCGCATGCGCGAAATCGGGCCCAGCCCAAGCAGTAGCAGCAAATAGGCGGCGGCCAGGATCGCTCCACCCAGCAATATCAGCAAGCGGGTGGTGTCGCGGGCAAAGGCCTGCGTCGCTCGATAGATGGGGTCGTGATCCTGTCCGACCGTGACCAGATAGGTGCGGGGGCCCGCGGGGCCATCGACCTGCAATCGACGCGTCAGCAGGATCAAATGGCGATCGTTCGGCATGGAATGGTGGAACACGCCTTCGTAACTGTCCGGAACATCGATACCCTCATCCCACATCGAGCGCGAACGCGTGACGGTTTGGGTATCGATCGCCTCGATCTGCCAATAGCGACCGCCAAAGGGTGTGTCGTAGCGTGGATCCGCCAAAGGCGAACGAATGGCAGGCGGATTTGCCTCCGGGACGATCAGGGCAGCCAGCCTGGCAATAGTCGCCGTCATTTCTTCCCGGGCGCTGCGCTCGACATTGATCGTGAACAGGTATTGCAGCACTAGCGCGGCCGCGACGAGCGAGATAATGACCCAAACCACGGCCAGCGACATCAGCCGCAGTCGCAGGGAATAAACACTCAATATCCGTCACCAAGCGTATAGCCGAAGCCCCGTCGCGTCTTGATCACGTCGGCGGCCAGGCGCTTGCGGACCCTGGCGACCAGCACTTCGACGACGTTGGAATCGCGCTCGAAATCCTGGTTGTAGATGTGCTCGGTAATCTGCAACTGCGACAGGACACGTCCGCGGTTCTGCACGAGGTAGGACACCAACTTGAATTCCTGCGGCGACAGATCGATCGGCAGACCATCGCTGGTGACCGACAAGGTGCGCAGGTTGAGCTGGTAAGAGCCAAAGGAAATCACCGATGTCGCGTGGCCGTTGACGCGCCGTACCAGGGCCCGCAGGCGGGCGGCGATCTCCATGACATGGAAGGGCTTGATCACATAGTCATCGGCCCCGGCTTCGATGCCTTCCACGCGCTCTTCCCATTGCACCCGGGCCGTCAGGATCAATATCGGTGTCATGCGGCCGGCTTGGCGCCAGCGCTTGAGAACCGTCAGGCCATCGATCTGGGGCAGGCCGAGATCCAGCACGATGGCGTCGAATTCTTCGGTATCGCCGCGATACCAGCCCGCCTCGCCATCGCTTTCGCGCTCCACCAGAAAGCCGGAACGACCAAGACCGGCGGACAATGTCTCCGCAATCCGGTCATCATCCTCAATAACGAGAATCCGCGTCATGGCACCTCGATATGTGAGCCGGAGCGGGCATTGTAATATTCAGTCCCCACTCGCCCCGCCGGCGTCAACACCTTGACGACATAGACCAACGAGCGTTCAGCGCGAACCAGTTGCGCATCGATGATCTGGCCACCGGTCCGGGTCTTTATGTCCGGCAGCAGCGACACCAGCGAGACTGCCTCGCCCGCTTCGACCATCGGCAACAGTTCGTCTTCCGGTATTATAACCGGTTCGGCCGGCGGCGAGGAATCCTTTGAACGGGGGCCGTTCGCACCATTGTCGTGGTTGGCGCCATTATTGCCTTTTCCGGGATTTGCATCGGAGTCGCCATCTTCGCGACTGCGGTTCCCGCCGGGCGTATCCGCCGGGCCGTTATTGCCGCCATTGCCGTTCCCACCATTGCCATTGCCATTGCCGTTGTTGCCATTGCCATTGCCATTCCCGTTATTGCCGCCCTCCGACTGGCCGGAATTACCATTACCATTGCCATTTCCCTGGCCTTGAGCAAGCACTGGCGCCGTGATGGCAAGCATCATTAAAAATGTGGCGGTGAGAACCTTGATTTTCATCCAGTATCTATAGCGCAGCCGAGCTTACAAAGCGCTGACATTGCCTCCAATACTGCAAAAGGCGAGCGCCCGATGGCACTCGCCTTTCAGTGGTCATGACTGCCTGTCGGCGCCTATTGGTGGGTTCAGCTATTCGGCTTCACGCTTCTGCTGGATCAGGTCACCCACATTTTCGAACTCATCCGGATAGGCATTCACGATGTCCTTGGGGTTGCCGGCCGCCAGGCCATTATCGCGCGTGCGCAGATGCTGAAACATCTCGCCCGGCGTGTCGTGAACCGTACCATCCTTGAGCACGTAGCTCTTTCCGGACGCAGTTTCATCCGCATGCGCAATTGCCCCGCCCGCGAGGAGTGCGAGGCCAAGGCCCAAAAGCATGGACTTGTTCGATGAGGTTTTCATTGCTGGCTCCGTAAAGGTGATGGCGACCGCGAACCGGCCGCAGTGACCAGCTTACGGCATGGCACATGGGATGCCGCTGAGGGCGCCCGTCAGCTGTTTGTCAGCAAGCGGCCAACGCGGCTCCTTACAGGACGCTGACAATGCACATCACGCCCCTCTCACCCGCTATCGCGTAACCTGCCCGCACTCTGCAGCGGACCCAAGGACTTTGAATGCATCACATTGGCAACCAGCAACGTCACCGACCCAGCGATGCTGAGCAGTGGGTGTTCACCGGCGACGTGCACGACCACAGCAGGTTCGACGGCGACTGCGCCTGGTGTGACAAACAAGACCAGCGCCTTAGCTTTGAGGTGCGTCATGCCAAGGTCGACGGCAGCTGCCATATTTGCCAGACCTGTATTGAACGAGCGCCGCTCCGGATGGAACAGGACAGCCGTGCCCTCAGTGTCCAGCAGTGGCGCGACCATCTCAGCGGGCTTGCCGTACGCCTGACACACCGCACCTGCCGCGAGGTGCTGCGCAACCTTCTCGCGCGCACCGATGATCCGGCCCTGCAAGAGGTCGCTGTTTATTTTGACCGAAACGTGCAGCTATCGCCTGGCCGAGCAGCCGCCCTCCTGCTGGCCCTGTCGCGTTCGCGGCTGGAAGTCGATCCTCGCATCTTTGACGTTCAAATCCGTAGCGCAGCCCACAAGGCGGAGTTTGCGCATCTCAGCGAACAGGAAAAGCTTGCGGTCTGGCCGGTATTTTCCGTGACGATACAAAAGCGATTGATGTCGCTCGGCCTGGCGCCGACCGCAATTCGATCCCGGCCGCACCTGCCCGAAATACCCCGGAAACCGGCTTGGGAACGCGCCGGTTTCGCCGGGCCGCAGGCCTGAGGGATGTTCTTTGGCTTGAGTGTAGCGAATTGCCTTACGGCATCGAACGCCGCGCTTGCCAATTGAACCCTGTGGGATCAATCTCAGCCCGGCGGGAGGGCCGTGGGGATTCTAGGTTATGATCATAGGCGATGATGTCGTCGACGGGGGCGCGATCGAGGCAGTAACTCGGTCCAGTCTGATGAACCGCCGGTCGTTTCTGCTTGGCTCCGCCGTCGCTCTCGGCTCGCTTGGACTTGCTGGCTGCGCCACGTCAGGCGGCATGAGTATGGCGGAGGCTGAGCGGGTCTATGGGCCGCTTCCCAATGAACGGTTCCCCGTTCCCGCAGTAAATATCAGCAAGATCAATCCGAAGTACCTGCGCCGAAAAGTGCGTTACGATTCAGCCGAGGCCGTGGGCACGATCATCATCGATCCCCGCCACTACTATGTTTACCGCATCGAAGGCGACGGCTATGCCACCCGCTATGGCGCCAATGTCGGTCGCGCGGGTTTTTTGTGGAGCGGTGACGCCTATATCGGCCGCAAGGCCGAATGGCCGATCTGGACGCCGCCCAAGGAAATGATCCTGCGCCAGCCCGAGGCCGCCCCCTATGCCGGCGGCATGCCGCCGGGCCTGAACAATCCGCTCGGCGCGCGCACGCTTTATCTCTACCAGAATGGCGCCTACACGCTTTACACCATCTACAGCACGATCATGCCCGAAACGATCGGCAAAGGCGTTTCCAGCGGCTGCGTTGGCCTGCTCACCCAGGACATGCTCGATCTCTACGACAAGACACCGGTCAATACGAAGGTGGTGGTCCTGCCGGCCTAGCAATCGCAGTTCCGACGGCGAGACGGCTTCGCCGTCATGTCAATCGCCTATTTCAGACTGCTGGCGGCGCCTCCGCAGGCTCAGCATCTGGCTTGTTTTCCGGCGCCTTGACGCGATACCAGGCGACGTAAAGCGCGGGCAGGAAATAGAGCGTCAGCGCGGTTGCCGCGATAATGCCGCCGATCATGGCGTAGGCCATGGGGCCCCAGAACACTTCGCTGGCAATGGGGATCATGCCCAGGCTGGCCGCCGCTGCCGTCAACAGGATGGGCCGCATGCGGTGTTCGGTGGCGTGGAGCACGGCATCCCATTGATTATAGCCATCGCGCAGATTGTCATTGATCTGGCCGATCAGGATCACCGCATTGCGGATGATGATGCCGGCCAGCGCCAGCACGCCCAGCAGCGCCACAAAGCCCAGGGGCGTTCCCGTCGGCAAGAGCGCCGCGACCACGCCGATCAGGCCGAGCGGGGCAACGCTGACCACCAGCACCAGTTTGGACACGCTCTGCAATTGCACCATCAGGATGAAGGCGATGGCCAGCAGCATGGCGGGCAAGGTGGCCACCAGTGCCGTTTGGGACTTGCCGCTGGATTCGGCCGCGCCGCCGGTGACCACGTGATATTCGGCGGGCAGCTTATCGGCAAAGGCGGCAATCGTGGGGGCGAGTTCCTTATTGACCGCCGCGGGCAGCAGGTCGCCCGCCACCGAGCCAAGCACGGTGATGGTCGGCAGGCGGTCGCGCTGCCAGATAATGGGTTGCTCTAGACCATATTGAATGGTCGCGAAGGCGCCCAAGGGCACGGCCACGCCGCTCGACGTGGGCACTTGCAGGTTTTGCAGGGTCTCGATCGAATTGCGCTGATCTTCCTCGGCGCGGACGACAACATCGACCAGATAGATGGAGTCGCGCACCTGGGTGATCGTGGTGCCATTGATGATGGTATTGAGCACCTGGGCGACGCTCTCGGAGGTCACGCCCAGACGGCGCGCCTTATCCTGATCGACATCGACCAGCAGCGACTTGCCGGGCTCGTTCCAATCAAAACTGATGTCGCGGACATGCGGGCTGGCGCTGACCACGCCCGCCAGATCGAGCGCCAGACCGCGCACGGTCTGCACATCGGGGCCGCTGAGGCGATATTGGATGGGGCGGCCGACCGGTGGGCCCAGTTCGAGGAACTGGGCGAAGGTGTTTACGTCGGTAAACTGGGTGGCGAGCAGCGCGTCGATCTTGGCGCGCGCGCGGCCGCGGGCTTCCAGATCCTTGGAGACGATGACCACCTGGCCAAAGAAGGAATTGGCCAGTTGGCTATCCATGGGCAGATAGAAGCGCACCGCACCCTGCCCAACATAGGAACTCCAATGGTCGATATCGGCATCACCGACTAGGCTCGCCTCGAAACGGTCCATCACTGCCTCGGTCTCGCGAATGGTGGCATTTTGCGGCAGCGTAAAATCGACCAGGATTTCCGGGCGATCCGAAGGCGGGAAGAATTGCTGCTGCACCTTGGTCAGCCCGAATAGCGAGACGGCAAACAGCGCCACGGTGAAGGCAATGGTGGCCCAGCGGAACCGCATGGCCACGGCCAGCGAGCGGCGGAACCAGCCAGCAATGCGGCTGGGCTTTTTGTCGGCATGGCCCTTCATGACCTTAGGCAAGAGTGCCACCCCGATCAGCGGGGCGAAGAGGACTGCGACGACCCATGAAATCAGCAAAGCGGCCGCGATCACATAGAACAGGCTCTGGACATATTCCCCGGCCGTCGAGGCATTGAGCAGGATGGGCAGGAAGCCGGCGACGGTGACGAGGGTGCCCGTCAGCATGGGGAAAGCTGTGGACGTATAGGCAAAGGTCGCGGCCTTGCCCAAACTGTCCCCGGCTTCGAGGCGGGACACCATCATTTCAACGGTGATCATCGCGTCATCGACCAATAGGCCCAAGGCGATGATCAGCGCGCCCAGCGAGACGCGTTGCAGCGAAATGCCCATGAATTCCATGAACACAAAGACCAGCGCGAGCACGATGGGGATCGAGATGGCGACGACCAGCCCCGCCCGCAGCCCAAGGCTGAGGAAGCTCACCACGAGCACGATGACCACGGCTTCGAACAGGGATTTGGTGAAGCCGCCAACGGCCTCCTCGACCACATGGGGTTGGTCGGAGACCTGGTCGATACCGACGCCGATGGGCAGGCGGGTTTCGATTTCAGCCATGCGCTCCTTGAGGGCTTCGCCGAATTTGAGGATATCCCCGCTCGGGGCCATGGAAATGGCGAGGCCCAGAGCAGTTTTGCCGTCGTAGCGGAACAGGGGATCGGGCGGCTCCTGATAGCCGCGGCTGATGGTGGCGACATCGGCCAGGCGGAAGAAAATATCGCCCTGCTGCAGATTGATCTTGGCGATATCGGCCTCGGAGGTGAACTGGCCGCCCACCCGCACCAGCACTTTTTCGCCATCGCTCTGGATCGTGCCCGAGGGGGTGACGGCGTTCTGCGCCTGCAATTGGGCGATCACATCATCGGCGCTGATGCCGAGGGTCGCCAATTGCTGGGTGGAGAAATCGATGGAAATGACTTCGTCCTGCGTACCGATCAGCTCGACCTTGCCGATATCGGGAATGGCCAGCACGTCATTGCGGACGGTTTCGACATAGTCACGCAGCTGGCGATAGCTCAGCCCATCGGCGGTGAAGGCATAGATATTGCCGTAAACCGAGCCGAATTCGTCGTTGAAGAAGGGGCCAACCAGCCCGCTGGGGAATTGGGCGGCGATATCATTGATGGTCTTGCGCACCTGATACCAGGAATCGCTTACGGCCTGGCCGCGCAGGGTTTCCTTGAGGTTGACGAAGACGGTGGACTGGCCGGCGGTGGAATAGGAGCGGGTGAAGTCGAGCGTGTCGAGGCTTTCCAGCGCCCGTTCGATGCGTTCGGTGACCTGGCTTTTGGTGTCATCAATGGAGGCGCCGGGCCAATAGGCCTGCACCACCATGGTCTTGATGGAAAAGGCCGGATCTTCCTCGCGGCCCAGCTTTTGATAGGAAAACACCCCGGCCACAACCGCGATGACCATCAGGAACCAGATGAAGCTCTTATGTTCGAGCGCCCATTCGGAAAGGTTGAAGTTCATTCCGGGTTTCCTTCACTGACGAGGACCTTTTGGCCTTCGCTGAGGCTATTGATGCCGGCGGTGACGACGCGGTCGCCTTCGGCCAGACCCGCGCTGATGGCGGCGGTGGAGGCGGTGCGGGATGCTATTGTGACCGGGCGGGTCGCCACCGTGCCGGCGGCAGGGTCGAGCACCCAGACCTTGGCGGCGTCGCCACCGCCCAGCACGGCCGTAAGCGGGATTTGCGCCAAAGGCTGATCGAGCTGGCGGGTGACAACGGCCTCGACCGTCGTGCCCAGGCGGAAAACATCGCTGGGGGCGTCGAGCGTCAGCCGGACGCGGCGCAGGCGGGCGGTGGCCGAGGCGCTGGGGGCGATTTCGCGGACAATGCCATTGGTTTGCGCGCCGATGGCGTCGGTGGTGGCGACGGCAATGGCGTCGCCAACCTTCAGCGTTGCCGCAAGGCTTTCGGGCAGGTCGAACACGGCATCACGCTGGTCGGGGCGGGCCATTGTCAGCACGGTCTGCCCGGCACTGACCACCTGGCCGACTTCAGCCCCGGTCGAGACCACGACGCCATCGGCATCGGCCACGATTTGGGCGTAGCCAAGCTGATCCTGCGCGCGGGTCACATTGGCCTGGGCCTGATCGAGCTGGGCCTGGGCGGTCTGGCGGGCGGTGGTGGCGGCGTCGAGTTGGGCCTGCGCGGCGGTGTTGGTCGAGACCAATTGGCGGACGCGCGCCTCGGCGGCGGAGAGATTGTTGAACTGGGCTCGGGCACTGGCGAGATTGGCCTGGGCCGTTTCGACCTGGAAGGCCTGCACGCTGGCGTCGAGCGTAGCCAATATCTGGCCCTTGGTGACGCTGTCACCCAGGCCGACATCGCGTGTCAGCACCCGGCCGGCCGACTGGAAGCTGAGCGTGGTTTCATGGCGGGGTTCGACGCTGCCGACAAAGGGGCCGATGGTTTGGCTCGTGGCAAGGGTGACGTCGGTGGTGAGCACCGGACGCAGCGGTTCGGCGACCGGGGCTTCGGGCGCCTGGCCGCAGGCGGTGAGCAGTAGCGCGATCAGAGTGGCGGAGAGCCCAAGGCGGAGCGAGGCCATCATGGCGTGGCCTCCACGCTGGTAACGACCTGGCCGGGATAGAGCATCTGCGTGCCGGCGGTGACGACGAGATCGCCCGCTGTCAGCCCCGAGGCGACGATGACCTTGTCGGCCAGATAGCGGTCGACAACGATCGGCTTGAGGCTGACGGTTTGCGCGGATGGATCGACCACCCAGACGGCGGGGCCATTCCTGTCGCGGAACAGGGCGCCCCAGGGCAGAGCGAAACCGGAAATGGGCGGCAGAGCGATGCTGGCGGCAACTGATGCGCCGAGTGGCATGGTGCCGCCGCTATCGGTAAAGCCGACTTCGACGCGGACGGTGCCGGTTGCGGTGTTCACCGTGGGGGCGATTTCGCGCACCGTGCCGGTGGCTTTGATGGAGGGATCGGCAACCAGCGACAGATCGACCGGCACATCATGGGGCACTCCGGTCAGCGCGGCTTCATATATATTGAACACCGCATCACGCGGGCCATCCTGCGCCAGGGTCAGCACGGTCTGGCCGCCGCCGACCACCTGCCCCGGCTCGATGGTCCGCGACAGGATAATGCCATCGGCACTGGCTTTGAGATCGACATAGGTCAGCACTTCATTGGCCGATGCCTGCTGCGATTGGGCGGCGGCCAATGAGCTCCTGGCGCTGTCGAGCGCGGTCTGGCCCTGTTCGAACTGGGCGCGGGTGGCATTGCCGGCGGTGAACAGAGCGTTGATACGGTCGAAATCGCGCTGCGCCTGAGTAAGTTGGGCCTGGGCCGCATCGACCGAGGCATTGGCCAATGAGAGGCTCGCCTTCTGGTCGGCAGCGTCGAGCCGGGCCAGCGATTGCCCCGCGGTGACATGATCGCCGGTTTCGACCAGCACTTCGAGCACGCGCCCGGCGGTGCGGAAGGCCAGATCCTGCTGCACCTGCGCCTTGACCTCGCCGGTCAGCGAGGCCCGGGTGATGGTCTCGCTGGACGCCGCAGCAATGACGGGAACGCTTTTGGCAGGGACCGCCGCTACGGGCGCCTCGGCCTTGGAACAGCCGGCCAGCAGCAGCGTGGCAGCGGCAAAACCCAAGGCAGTTCGGATCGTCTGGGCATTCATGGTGGAACTCATGGCAAACCTCACGACAAGGCGATCATGGCATTGGCAACCTGCCGCGCCATTCGGTCAACTGCGTTCTCATCAGAAATCACTCTCTGCACCACGGCTCCTGTGGGCAGCGTTGCTATACCGATTGCAGAAAACAAAAAACCCTCGGTTTCCCGAGGGTTTTGAATGGTAGCGAAGCCCAGATTTGAACTGGGGACACACGGATTATGATTCCGCTGCTCTAACCAACTGAGCTACTCCGCCCCAAGGGCTACCCGGCAGAAGACCCGGATGGCAACGCTTGAAAAGCTTGTCGACGTATTAGATTTGCCGTCCCGGCCTGTCAAGCGCCCTCCGCCGCCGTCCCCCATGACAATCTGGATAGCTTGCAAATTTGACGACATCCGCCGGCCATCGTTCGATTATCGGCAACAGCCTGTCGAAATTGGACCGCTGCACAAGCAGGGAACTCTCGCTTACATCTTGGGCAATGTTAGCGCGGTTCGCCGCATAAGGAGATAAAAGCCATGACTTTGCAGCTCGGAGGCATCCACCACCTGACCGCTGTCACTGCCCAGGCCAGCAAGAATCTGGCCTTCTACACCCAGACCCTGGGCATGCGGCTGATCAAGAAGACGGTCAATCAGGACCAGACTACGGCCTATCACCTGTTCTATGGCGACGGCGTCGCTTCGCCCGGCGCGGACCTGACCTTTTTCGATTTCGAAACCGGCCCGGAAAAGCGCGGCAATCATACCGTTAGCCGCACTGGCCTGCGGGTTGATAGCGAAGACACGCTCAAATGGTGGAAAGACCATTTGCAGAGCCACAATGTGGGCACATCAGGCATCAAGGAGCGCAACGGCCACATCTCGCTGGATTTTGAGGATTTCGAAGGCCAGCGTTTCCGTATGGTGATCGATGCGGCCAATAAGGTCGTGCCTTGGCACAAAAGCCCGGTTCCGGCCGAAAAGCAGATTATTGGGCTAGGTCCCATCTCGCTGGCGGTGCCGCAGCTTGATCGTACCGAAGCCGTGCTGACCCAGGTGATGAATATGCGCAAGGTCCGTACCTATCCGGCCACCAGCACGACAGGGGAAACCCATGTGTTCGAAATGGGCGAAGGCGGCCCTGCGGCCGAGCTGCATGTCGTGGTCGATCCGACCCTGGCGCCGGCCCGGCCCGGGGCAGGCGGAGTGCATCACGTCGCCTTCCGCACGCCTGACCAGGATAGTTTGCGCCAGTGGATCGCCCGGGTGACCCAGGCCGGCATTCGCTCCAGTGGGGAGGTGGAACGCTATTATTTCACCTCGCTCTATTTCCGCGAGCCTAATGGCATTCTGTTCGAGATCGCCACCGATGTACCCGGCTTTGCTGCCGATGAGCCGATGGAAACGCTGGGCGAGTCTCTTGCCTTGCCGCCCTTCCTCGAACCCCGCCGCGCCAGCATCGAGGCCAATCTCAAGCCGCTGGTCTAGAAGCGCATTGGGCGGGCTGGTTATCCCAGCCCGCCCAATCGAGGGAGAATTATCCGGCGATCAGCAAACGCTGTCGGTCTCGACAGTCGACGTGCAAGTGTCGTCCGTTGCGGGCTCCGCAGCCGCCGCAGGCTTGGCATCAGGCTGGAGCAATGCGGCGGTCTTCAGCAACTGAATGAACTCGGCGCGATAGCCGCTCTCATCCGCGCCCTTGCCCGATTGCGCCAGTGCCTGAATATCGGCCCAGCTCATATCCCTGACATAGTCGGAACCCTTGAGCTTCTGCCCGAAAGCCGCCACGGCCGCAGCAAACCGCGCATCGTCGCTCGCTTCGCCGATATCGCCATAGACCACGCTGGGCGTCACCGCCTGCTCGATCAACTGGCTGACATCGCTATCGGGCATTTTGTAGCGCATCTTGAGGAAGGCGATTTCTTCGCCCGCTGCCTCGCCGGCCGCCGGTTGCTGGTTGCCATAACGCAGCGGCTCGACCAATTCGGCGCCCGAACCGACCGGAGTGATTTCATAGAGCGCGGTCACCGTGTGGCCGGCCCCAATGTCGCCGGCGTCGACCGCGTCATTATTGAAATCTTCGCGGTTGAGCGCCCGCGTCTCATAGCCGATCAGCCGGTATTCGCTGACTACGGCCGGATTGAACTCCACCTGGATTTTCACATCCTTGGCGATCATGTTCAGGGTCGAGCCCACCTCTTCCACCAGCACCTTCTGGGCCTCGCGGAAATTGGAGATGTAGCTGGCATTGCCATTGCCGTTCTGGGCCAGCGCCTGCATGGTCGCATCGTCCAGATTACCCTTGCCAAAACCCAGCACCGACAGGGTCACGCCGCTATCGCGCTTGGCCTTGATAAAGTCTTCCAGCTTTTCGGGGTCATCAATCCCCACATTGAAATCGCCATCGGTAGCCAGGATCACCCGATTGGTGCCGCCGCTGACCTTGGATTGTTCAGCCAGCTTATAGGCCAGCTCGATCCCCTCGGCGCCCGCCGTGCTGCCACCGGCATACAGCTGGTCGAGCGCCGCCAGGATCTTGGCCTTTTCGGTCGCCTTGGTGGGCTCCAGCACCACCCCGGCCGAGCCGGCATAGGTCACGATCGACACCGTATCATTGGCCGAAAGCTGATCGACCAGGAGCCCGAAAGCCCGCTGCAGCAGCGGCAACTTGTCCGGCTCGTCCATCGACCCCGACGTATCGATCAGGAATACCAGATTGCTCGGCTTGTCCTCGCCGGCTGGGGGCACATAGCCCTTGATGCCGATTTCGAGCAGCTGCGTCTTGGGATTCCAGGGCGTGGGAAACACCGCCATGGTCGGCTTGAAGGGCGTCGTCGCGCTTTCCGCCGGTGCATAATCATAGGGGAAATAGTTCAGCAGTTCCTCGATCCGCACGGCGTCTGGCTCGGGCACATAGCCCTCTTCCAACGAGCGCCGCACATAGGAATAGCTGGCCGTATCCACATCGACCGAGAAGGTCGAGACCGGCTCGCTTGCGGCAACCTTGAGGCGCTGTTCCTCAAAACTGGTGAATTGATCGCCGCTGGCTTCGGCCTGGGGCGCAACGGCATAATCCGGCGTCGTTCCCCGCGCCACTGCCCCCATCGGCATGACCGTGGTGGGCGCTGGTGGCGGCGCAAGGAACATGTTGTCGGTGAGTTCTCCGCCAAATTGCGGTTCGGCCGCCTGCTGGCGCAGCCGCATGTCATCGACGGGCGCCGGGCTGATTGGAGCCGGCGGCGGCGCAACTTCGGTCTCCGGCTGCGCTGCGCCCAAAGTTGTGGGATCGACCGGCATGGTGGTTAGCGGCGGATCGAACAAGATGGGCGGCTGGCTGGTAGTCTGGTTCACCTGGCTCGGTGTCATCGAGGTGCTACTGTAAAGCTGGTAGCCGAGCGGCAGCACGAGCAATGCAATGGCCGCCGTGCCGATGGGGAGACGCATATCCATGATCCAGTTCCCTTTCAGGGTAGTGATGATGAAATTAAGACGGCTCCCTTTCCGGTTTCCTTTGGCTGCCTCTGCAGATTTGTTGGCAGTTTCCGTCTGCGCGGCTTCGAATGCCGCCATGGCGGCTGCCAAAGCGCGCTTTTTCGCCTCGGCATTGCCCGCAGGCGCCTTGGTCTGGCTCAGACCGGTGAATGGATCGTGCATATCGTCGCTCATAGCAGCCCCCTCAGGGTCTTGCGTGCCTCATGCACATGGAAGGAGACCGTGGCCTCCTTGATGCCCATGATTTCGGCCGCCGCCGCGTGGCTCAATTCCTCCGCATAAACCAGCAACACCGCGTCGCGTTGCTTTTCGGGCAATTCCCGCACCGCCGCCCAGAGCTGACGCGATGTTGCTGCCTCTTCCTGGTCGGCAGGGTGATCTTCCGGGCTCACCTCGGCATAGGCATCGGCATATTTGCCGCGCCGGCTGGCTGCCCGCTGCATGTCGCGCACCGCATTGAGCGTGATGCGATAGACCCAGCTCGAAAAGGCGCTGCGCCCGTCAAACCCGCCAATCGCCCCGCCCAGCTTGACGCAAACATCCTGCGCCACATCCTCGGCATCGGTGCGGTTGCCGCACCATTTCCAGGCCGTGCGGTAGATCAGGTCATAATGATCCTCGATCAACTCGCCGAATGCGGCGGCATCGCCATTCTGCGCGCGAACGACCAGCGCCCGCGTCAGCGCACCGGCATGATCGATCTGTGGTGCGGCAGACAGTCCCATCACGGGGGCAAACACTCGCGCAAGCCTTAACCTTGGGCCTCTTATAGTGCTAAGACGCCGCTGCCCGCCCGCTCCTTTGGTGGTTCTGAGCAGATTTATTTTTGAGGTCTTCCGATGGACGAACCCAAACTGAGCCCATTCGCACTGACACCGGCCCGCATCATGCTGCTGGCGCTGGGCGCCCTGCTGGTGGTTATCGCCATCTCGACATCGTTGGGCGGCATCAATGCCTACCAGCAATTGCGCGAAGCAAATGCCGCAGCGACTGGGGCGGGTGCGCCTCCTGTCGAGGCCCCCGCACAATAGCTCCAAACCCGCGAGCCCCCTTGAGGGAGCGGGACGACAATTCTGCGTTCAGCAGTCAGGGTGAGGGATACTGCGCCCGCTCATGCTCCAAGCTAACAAAGCACCTACCGGCTGCTATCCGCCGCCATCCGCACCGCCAACAGCCCCAATACCGTGCCCATCAGCCAGCGCTGCGCCCGCGCCCACCAAGGCCGCTGCGTGAAAAAGCTGGCCACCACACCCGCCAGCAAAATCCACATCATATTGCCGCACACGCTGACCAAGATCTGGATGGCGCCCAGCGCCAGCGTCTGGCCCAGCACATCGCCATGCGCCTTGTCGATGAATTGCGGCAGCAGCGACAGATAGAGCGCGGCAACCTTGGGATTGAGCAGGCTGGTAAACAGCCCCATCAGGTAAAGTTTGCGCGGGGAATCCGGCGGCAGATCGCGCACCTGAAACACCGACCGCCCACCCGGCTTGAGCGCGCCCCAGGCCATCCAAGCCAGATAGAGCGCGCCCGCAATGCGGATCGCGTCATAGGCCAGCGGCACCGCCAGCAACAGCGCCGTAATGCCGAACGCGGCCAGCAACATGTAAATAATGAAGCCGGTCGCCACGCCAATCAGCGAAACCAGCCCAGCCAGCCGCCCCTGCGCAATCGAGCGCGACACCAGATAAGCCATATTCGGCCCCGGCGTCAGCACCATGACCAGCGCCACGCCTGCAAATGCAACAAGAGTGGTCAACGACATCATCAGGCCCCCAGGATCACCTAGAAATGCCACAACCCCATCAGACCGTGAAGGCCCTACGCTAAGCCGCAAACACCTCAGAAGTTAGCGACTTCCCCACACCTTCGCCGCGCCCAATCGAGCATCGGACGATCACCGGCCAGCGCGCATTGATAGATCAGATCCAGCCCAATACGGAGGTGATAGCACCGCAGCAGGTCCCGGCGGGCGAGCCAAGTTGGGCGGTTGGCCTCAAAGAAGGCCGCCTGCTGTTCCATGCAATCAAGCCAGGTCCGCCAGAACAGAATGTTGGCCACATCATAAAGGCCATCGCCCACCATGGCCTCCGACCAGTCGATGACCCCCGTGATCCGGCCCTCCGCAAACAGCACATTGTTTGATCCGAAATCCCCATGCACCAGCTGACGCGTATCAGGGCAGGTATTGGACAATGCAAGCACCTGTTCCAGCCAGGGCGCAACGCCCTCGATGCAGGCTCGCGACCAATCATAGTGAGCCACGTCGCCGATACTTGCCACAAAGGCGGTCCATCCGGCAAAGCGAGCCCTGCCCTGCGCATCGAACGGCCCAAATCCCGCGATCGCACCAACATTGATGGCCGCAATACTCTCAAGCAGGTCGGCCACTGGCTGCAACGCCGGCGCCAGGCGATCCGCCGGCAGCGCCTGCAGCGTTGTCCCCGGCACCATCCGCGAGATGCAAAAGGCGAGCCCGTCCTCCAACTGGCCCATCAGCATGACCTCGGGGATCGGCAGTTGAGCGCCAAATAGCCGCTGCACCAAATCGTCCTTGGCGAAGCCGCCAGAGTCCCGATTGATGCGCAACACAAAGTCCTGCCCGCCGCGTTCAAAACGAAACGCCCGGGACTCCTCGCCTTCGACCAATGGCGAAAACGCGGAAACGCCCGGCCACCGCGCCTCAAGCGCCAGCCGGGCGTGCTCCGTCGAAATGAGCGGCTTGCTCATTTCTGCTACGCCGCAAACACCGCCGGCACTGCTTCGGCGATAAACCCGCCGCCCCAGACTTCCGAGGTCGGGGTATCATCAGCGTAGAACACGCAGGCCTGGCCCGGCGAAATGCCGTATTCGCCAGATACCAGCGTCACGAAGACATCTTCGCCCCGCATCTGCACCACGGCGGGCTGCGGTCCGCGTGTCGAGCGCACCTTGACCTCGACCGGGGCGCCATTGCCGGCGCTGAGTTCGGCCAACGGCCGTCCGCCGAGCCAGTTCACATTGCGCAAGCGCACCGTATGGGTCTTGAGCGCCTCGCGCGGCCCCACGATGACCCGCCCGGTCTTGTGTTCGAGCTTGATCACATAAAGCGGTTCGGCCGCGGCGATCCCCAGGCCTTTGCGCTGGCCCACCGTGTAATTGACGATGCCTTCATGCGTCCCCAGCACGCGGCCATCCAGATGCACGATCTCGCCCGTTGCGACCGCTTCGGGATGCATCTTGCGGATGATGTCGGCATATTTGCCCTGCGGCACGAAGCAGATGTCCTGGCTGTCGTGCTTTTCAGCAATTTCCAGCCCCATCTCCCGCGCCAGTTCGCGCACTTCAGCCTTGCCCATCCCGCCCAACGGAAAGCGCAGATAATCGAGCTGGTCCTGCGTCGTGGCAAACAGGAAATAGGTCTGGTCGCGCTCGGCATCGACCGGCCGGAACAGCTGCCGCCGTCCATCCGCGCCCAGCTTGCTCTGTACATAATGCCCCGTTGCCAGGGCATCGGCGCCGAGGTCCTGCGCCACCGTCATCAGGTCGACGAACTTGACCGACTGGTTGCAGGCAATGCACGGCACCGGGGTTTCGCCCTGCTGGTAAGCATTGGCAAAGGGCGCGATGACGCTCTTTTTGAAGCGTTCTTCATAATCGAGCACATAATGGGGAATGCCCAGCGTCGCGGCCACGCGCCGCGCATCGTGGATATCCTGCCCGGCGCAGCACGCGCCCTTGCGGTGGGTGGCTTCGCCATGATCGTAAAGCTGGAGCGTCACCCCAACCACGTCATAACCCTGCCGGGCCAACAGGCCTGCCACGACCGAAGAATCCACGCCCCCCGACATCGCAACAACAATGCGCGTGTCTTCGGGACGCTTGGCAATATCAAGCGAGTTCAACATCATTCCTCTATCCGGTTGGGTTCAAGGGCCAGCGGACGAATTTAAGGCCAGCTCCATACTCCCTTACGCCCGCTCGCGCAATGCGCTGCAACACCCGGCAACAATTGCCGCTACCCACCTTTTCTGCCGGGACGGGACATGTCAGCGCCGAGTAGCGCCAAGATCAACCCATTGGATTATAACAGCAATACGCGGGCCTGCCACTTGGCACCCCTCTTGCATTGCTGTTCCCGGATTAGTCTCACTTCACGGGTCCGCTTAGCGTGGCATCAAATCTGACCGTCTTGACCTCGACCGCCACCGGCACTCTCAGCAAGAGCCTCAATGGCCAGGCTTTGGCGCGGCACGACGCCTTTGCCGAACTGCTCGACGACGTCAGCAAAGCTGCACCCACGCCCGCCAAGCCTACCCCCGCCAGCGAGCCGTCCAAACCTCGCGCCGATGACGAAGAACGCACGACCGATGATCCGCAGGCCGTCGCCGCTCCGGTCGACGCGACCATGCCCATCCAGCCGGCCCCGCCCAAGGATCAATTGGCTGACCTGCTCGATCGCCTCACCAAGCTCAGCGCCAGCCTTGAGGCGGGCAAGGCCCCGACCGATCAGGAAATGGCCGATCTCACCGCGGCGCTCGAAGCCTTGGCCAAGTCCCTGGGCGTGTCATTCGATAACCTGCCCAGCGCAGCCGAGCTGACCGCCCTCGCCAATGGCGCGACGGGCACCAGCGCTACCGATCTATTGGCCAAGGCTCTGGCCCCGCTCGCGCTATCGCTGCAGGGCGGCAATGCCGCCACCGAGGTCTCGGCCAATGCCGAACTGGCCCAGCAATTGGCTGATATGGGCAATAAACTCGCCGCTCTTGCAAAAGCTCTCAGTGCCGGCGATGCCGCACCCGAGGCGCTTGCTGCCCTGGGCATGGATCCGGCCAGCGCCGAGCTCGATCCCGATTTGCAGGCCGCGCTCGACAAGCTCGCCGCCCGCACCGCCATCAAGGTCGAAACCACCGCCAACGCCCAGCCGCTGGCAACGCCCGAACTCAAGCTGACCGAGCCGGCTATCACCGGCAAAACCGCCGAAGCCAAGGCCGAGCCTGTGTCCGAACCGGCTGCAAAACCTGAAATCGAGGCCAAGCCGGCCATCGACGACAGGCCCAAAGGCGATCCCGATCCGCAGCCCGATACTGGCAAACCGCCCGAGCGCGATGCCAAAACTGCCGCTATTCCCGTCGCCGCCCCGCTCGACAAGCAGCAACCCGATAGCTAGGCCGCGCAACCGCAACAGCAGACCGCGCGCGTCGACCCGCTGCTCGCCCCCCGCGTCGTCCATGCCGGCTATCAGACCAGCCAGCAGCAGCTTAATCTGCCGCAACTGGCCTTCGAAGTCGCCCGCCAGGCAACCGATGGCAATACCCGCTTCCAGATCCGGCTCGATCCGGCCGAACTCGGCCGCATCGATGTACGCCTCGATATCGATGCCACTGGCCGCGTCAAAGCCCATCTCACCGTCGAGAAAGCAGAAACCCTGGACCTGATGCAGCGCGATCAGCGCGGCCTGGAACGGGCCCTGCAACAGGCCGGGCTCGATGGCGCCAAGACCAATCTCGAATTTTCGCTGAAGCAGAACCCCTTCAATGGCGGCGGCCAGCAAGGCGAGGAGCGCAATGGCCGCCCTTCGCTGTTCGGCGCGGCCGATGCCGGCGGCGAAGCCGACGAGGCGCCTGCCCCCACCATCAACCTTTATCGCGGCAGCCTCACGGCCAGCGGCGTCAACATTCTCGCGTAAGGATCAGCCCATGGCCGTCGATAGCGTTTCGGGAAGCTCCAACACCAGTGCCCTCAGCGGCTCGCGCACCACCATTGCCGAGAATTTCGATACTTTTCTCAATATCCTGACCACGCAGCTGAAAAACCAGAATCCGCTGGATCCGCTGGATACCAATCAGTTCACGGCTCAATTGGTGCAGTTCACCGGTGTCGAGCAGCAGCTCAAGACCAACGAATTCCTCGAAAGCCTGCTGCAAACTACGCAGAGTACGGGCAAGACCGACGCCGTCTCCTATATCGGCCGGGAAATCACCGCCGCCGGCACCACCGCCGAACTCAAAAACGGCGGCGCCACCTGGGCCTTCAATGCCGATGCGCAAGTGGCCAACGCCACCGTCACCATCAAGAATGCCAATGGCCGCGTGGTCTACACCGAGGCAGGCTCACTCGATAAAGGCCCGGGCAATTTCCTATGGACCGGCAAGGGGTCGGACGGCAATACCCAGCCCGATGGCACCTATACGATCGAGATCAAGGGCACCAATCTGTCGGGCAATACGATCAAGGTATCCACTTCCACCATCGGCATCGTCACCGCCGTCGACTTCTCGGGCGCCCAGCCGATCCTGACCGTCGGCACCAGCAAGATTCTGCTCTCCGACGTCACCAATGTGCGCATCCCCAACACTGCGCCCATTCCGGACGAGGACGACACTGCATCCTGAAGCTGATCGGCTTTAGTTCAGCCGAAATATGTTAGTGGTCAGCGACTTGCGCTGGCCTGCAGCCAATAGAAGAAGCTTGTATCAGGCTGTCACAACCGCGATTCAATCCTTTGAAATCGCAGCGCATTCTTAACCTGTTGTAAGTTTCCCCTTAGCTGAATTTTAAGGCCGTTGCCCTACTCTCTGAACTTATATGGTCAGGTTTGAGTAGAGAGTAAAATGACCGTACAAATGCGTCCACGCGTTAAGTACGTTATCGGACCGGACGGTAGTCCGCTCACGATTGCAGACCTTCCCCCCGCCAATACGCGGAGGTGGGTCATCCGCCGTAAAGCCGAAGTCGTCGCAGCAGTGCGCGGTGGATTGCTCAGCCTTGAAGAGGCCTGCGATCGCTACACATTGAGCGTCGATGAATTCCTCAACTGGCAGGCCGCCATCGATAAACACGGCCTTGCCGGCCTCAGGACCACCTGGATCCAGCATTACCGCGAGGGCTGATCCCGGCAGACTGAATTGCAAAACCCGCCCCGGTTCGCCGCGGCGGGTTTTGTTGTTTCTGGCGAGCCAGTGGCACGAACCGCGTATCTATGGCGTTTCCGGCGCCATCCACTTCGCCCCGGCCTCTCTTGCCATCGCCCGCTCATAATAGTCCGCCACCGCGGCAAATTCCGGCTTCTCGGCTGGCAGGCTCATCCAGCGATGCACCGACAGGGCAATCGCGATATCGGCGATGGAAAACTCGTCCCCCGCGACAAAGACCTGCCCGCGGGCCAATTGCCCCTCGAGGATAGCCATCTTATCGCCCCAGGACGCGATTGACGCTGCAACCTTATCCGCATCGTCATAGCCCGGCGTCTTGCGGATCAGCGCATTAACGGCATAGCCCCAGGGCGGATTGAGTTCGGTCGCCTGCCAGATCAGCCATTGCAGCGCCAGCGCCCGCAATTCGAGCTGGCTGGGCAGCAATTGCCCCTCCCGTTCGGCCAGATAGATCAGGATGGCGTTGCTTTCCCACAGCACGAACTGGTTCTCGATCAGCACCGGCACCTGCCCGTTCGGATTGAGCGCCAGATATTGCGGCACTTTCGGATCGCGCAGCGGCAGGCCCCAGTCTTCCCGCTCGTAACCCAGCCCCAACTCGTCCAATGCCCACAGCACCTTGCGCACATTGATCGAGGTAACCCGTCCCAAAACCTTCATCGCTTCACCTTTCCTTCACTCAACCCGGCACTTTCTGCCCAAATTCGCAAACTGCAACGGGGAGTTAAGACAATGTTTACCATCTGCTAGGTAATTTTTGCCCATCGGTCCCGGTGTTCGTTTGCGTCGCGTGGCCCCCTTCGAATCGAGTGCCGGCGTGGACAATCTTACCCAGCTCATTAATCGCATCGGTCTGCCCCGTCTCGCGGCCATGGCGACCGTGGCGGTATTGATGCTCGGTTTCTTCGGTTTCCTGATCATGCGGGCCCAGGCGCCCAATCTGGCTCCCCTCTATACCGGGCTGTCCCTCGAAGACTCTTCGGCAATTGTGACCGAACTGCAGACGGCCAACGTTCCCTTCGAGCTGCGCGGCGATGGCGACACGATTCTCGTGCCTCGCGACCAGATCACCACCCTGCGCATGAGCTTGGCCAGTTCCGGCCTGCCCCAGCGCGGCCAGGTCGGTTACGAAATCTTCGACCAGCAATCGACCCTGGGCGCCACCAGCTTCGTGCAAAACATCAACAATGTTCGCGCTCTCGAAGGCGAACTGGCCCGCACCATCGCCTCGCTCAACCGCATCAAGTCGGCCCGCGTGCATCTGGTCCTGCCCGAGCGCGAACTGTTCCGCCGTGAACGCAAGGATCCCTCGGCTTCTATCGTCTTGTCCGTGCGGGGCGAGCTTTCCAGCGGCGAAATCCGCGCCATCCAGCATCTGGTGGCCTCCGCTATCGAAGGGCTGACGCCCACCCGCGTTTCCATCGTCGACGACCAGGGTAATCTGCTGGCCTCGGGCACCGAGGACGATGCGGCCGGCGCCATGTCCGGCCAGGCCGCCGAGCGCACACTGGGCTTTGAGAACCGCCTGCGCACCCGCGTCGAGGACATGCTGGCCAATGTCGTTGGCGCTGGCCGCGCCCGCGTCGAGGTCGCTGCCGAGATCGATTTCAACCGCTCCACCACCACCCAGGAAACCTTCGATCCTGATGGGCAGGTTGTCCGCTCCACTCAATTGCGGGAAAACCAAAACCTGTCCAATGGCGCTACCGGCCAGGTTACCGTGGCCAATGAACTGCCCGGCGCGAGCCAGAACAACGGCGCCGCCGGCACCTCCGAGCAGGGCACGTCCAGCGAAGAAGTTACCAATTACGAGATTTCCAAGACCACCCAGACCGCCGTTACCGAAGCCGGCGCGGTCAAGCGCCTCTCGGTCGCCGTCGTGGTCGATGGTGTCTACACCACCGACCCGCAGGGCGCCCCGGTCTACACCCCCCGCACGGCCGACGAGATCGCCCAGATCCTGACCCTGGTCCGCTCCGCCGTCGGCTATTCGGAAACCCGCGGCGATAGCGTCGAAGTGGTCAATATGCAGTTCGCCGAGCGTCCCGAACTGGCGACACCCGGTACCGATGCTTCGGCTGGCCTGCTTGATTTCACCCGCGACGATCTGATGAACGGCGCCGAAATGGCGGTCACCCTGCTCATCGCCTTGGCTTTGGTCTTCTTCGTCATGCGCCCGCTGCTCAAGAGAGTGCTGACCCCGGAAAGCCAGCCTTTGGCTCTGCCCACCGCCGCCGAAGTCAGCCATCACGGCGTACTCGCCGCCAATGGCGAGGTGTTGGCGGAAACTACGGCAGAGCCGCGTGACAAGACCCCCGCCTGGGTCGCCAATGCCCGCTCCATGGGCGAAACCCAATTGCAGACCCTCAAGACGGTCGGCACCCTTGTTGAAGAAAATCCCAAGCAGGCCGCGCTGATCGTGCGCGACTGGCTGGGTAACGCGGCGTAACCGAGATGGCCCTGGTTTCCCAATCCACCGACATTCCAGACATCACCGCCCCACGCCAATTGGTGGTCGGCGCCGGTGAACAGCGCGTGCTGCGGGGCGACGAAAAAGCCGCAGCCCTCCTGCTGGCGCTTGGTCCTGATTACGGCAAGCCCATTTTCGACGAGCTGGACGAGCTGGAAATCAAGACCCTCTCCCGCGCCATGGTGCGACTGGGCCCGATCACCCAGGAAATGCTCGACGATCTGATGATCGAGTTTGTCACCACCATTGCCTCCAACGGCTCGCTGTCGGGCAATACCGACTCCACCGAACGCCTGCTGCTCTCGTTCCTGCCCGCCGAGCGCGTCGATTCCATCATGGAAGAAATCCGCGGTCCGGCCGGCCGCAATATGTGGGAAAAGCTGAGCAACGTTCAGGAAGACGTGCTCGCCGCCTATCTCAAGAACGAATATCCCCAGACCATCGCGGTGGTGCTCTCCAAGATCGCACCCGACCATGCTTCCAAAGTGCTCGCCATTCTCCCCGAGGAGCTGGCGATGAATGTGGTGCAGCGCATGCTGGGCCTGGACCCGGTGCAGAAGGAAATCCTCGAAAAGATCGAGACCACCCTGCGCACCGAATTCATGTCGACGCTCAGCCACACCAAGCGTCGCGACAGCCACGAGCAGATGGCCGAAATCTTCAACAGTTTCGATCGCCAGACCGAAGCGCGCTTCATCACTTCGCTCGAGGAAAACAGCCGCGAAGACGCCGAGCGCATCAAGGCGCTGATGTTCACCTTCGAAGATCTGACCCGCCTCGAGGCCTCCGCCATGCAGACCCTGCTGCAGCGCATGGACAAGCGCGAACTGGCCCTTTCTCTCAAGGGTGCCAACGAGACCATCAAAGACTTCTTCTTCGCCAATATGTCGGCCCGTTCCGCCAAGCTGCTGCGCGACGACATGGAAACCATGGGCGCCGTGCGCCTCAAGGATGTCGACGAGGCGCAGGGCCGCATGGTCTCGACCGCCAAGGACCTCGCTGCCAAGGGTGAAATCATCATCCTCAAGACCAAATCCGACGACCAGATGGTGGCGTAAGTGGCACAGGCAGCACGTTTCACCTTCGATCTGGACCTTGGCGAACGCCCCACCCCCGCCATGGCGCCCATTCGCCCCACCGTGCCCGAAGATCTGGTCGCCCAGCTCGTCGCTCAGGCGCGCGAGGATGCCTATGCCGAGGGCGTCGCCCAGGGCGAAAAGAACGCCACCGCCATGGCCGCCCAGACTCTGGCCGCCGCCGCCGGTACCCTGGCCACCCGCACCGGCGAAATGGTCGCGGCCCTCGATGACGCCATGACCCAGAGCCGCCGCGAGGCGGTCGAGCTGGCCGCCAGCATTGGCCGCAAGCTGGCGCTGCACCTGCTGGCCCGCCATCCCACCGTCGAGCTCGACGCGCTGATCGCCGAATGCATGCAGAGCCTGAATGGCGTGCCGCATCTGGTCATCCGCTGCCATCCCGACATTGCCGACGCCATCCGCGACGTTGCCACCGCCCATATGCAGACCTCCGGCTTTGCCGGGCGCCTCGTCGTCATGGGTGATCCCGACCAGCGCCTGAGCGACGGGCGTCTGGAATGGGTCGATGGTGGCCTGGTCCGGGACATCGCCGCCATATCAGCCGACATCGACAAGGCCATTTCGGCCTATCTCAACACGCGCGCACCCGCCGCTGCGAACCACGAGGAGACCGGACATTGATCCCCGATCCCAATGACACTGCCGGCTCTGAAGGCATCACCTTCGAGGAAATGACCGTCCCCGGCCAGCGCGGCGGCCCCGAGACCTATACCGAGCGCAGCGCTGCCGATCTCGAAGCCGTATTCGACGTGCATGTTCGCATTTCGGTGGTGCTGGGCCGCACCAAGATGCCGGTCAGCCAATTGCTCCGCATCGGCACCGGCACCGTAATCGAGCTGGACCGCCAGGTCGGCGAGGCCGTCGAAATCTTCGTCAATGACCGTCTCGTGGCGCGTGGTGAAATCGTGCTGGTCGAAGGCCGGCTCGGCGTCACCATGACCGAAATCATCAAGCCCCAGTAAGGAGTCCGGAACCATGCGTCTCCTCATTATCGGGGCCCTTGAAGGTCAGCTCAGCACCGCCACCAAAATGGCCATGGATGGCGGCGCCAAGGTAGCCCACGCTCCCTCCATCGAAATCGCCCTGGCGGCCCTTCGCGCCGGCCGCGGCGCCGATCTGCTACTGGTCGATGTCATGATGGACATTGCCGGGCTGATCGCGGGCCTTGAAGCCGAGCGCATCGCCATTCCCGTCGTCGCCTGCGGCATCGAGACCAATGCGGCCGCCGCCGTCAACGCCATTCGCGCCGGCGCCAAGGAATACATTCCCTTGCCGCCCGATGCCGAGCTGATTGCCGCCGTCATCGCCGCCGTCGCCCGCGACAGCTCCGAATTCCTCTACCGCGACCCGGCCATGGACCGCGTCGTCCGCATGGCCGAGCAGATTGCCGGCTCTGACGCCTCGATCCTCATTACCGGCGAAAGCGGCACCGGCAAGGAAGTCATCGCCAAGCACGTCCACGCCCGCAGCAAACGCGCTGGCAAGCCCTTCATCTCCGTCAACTGCGCCGCCATCCCCGAAGCCCTGCTCGAATCCGAGCTGTTCGGCCACGAGAAAGGCGCCTTTACCGGCGCCATCGCCCGCCGCATCGGCAAGTTCGAAGAAGCCTCAGGCGGCACCCTGCTGCTCGACGAAATCAGCGAAATGGATGTGCGCCTCCAGGCCAAGCTGCTGCGCGCCATTCAGGAACGCATTATCGACCGCGTCGGCGGCACCAAGCCCGTCCCCGTCGATATCCGCATCCTCGCCACCTCCAACCGCAACCTCAACGAGGCAGTGCGTGAGGGCAGTTTCCGCGAAGACCTGCTGTTCCGCCTCAACGTGGTCAACCTCAAGCTCCCCCGCTCCGCGACCGTCCCGGCGATATCGTGGCTTTGTCCGAACACTTCGTCGCCAAATACGCCAAGGCCAATGGCCTCCCTCCGCGCGCCCTTTCCGCCGAAGCCCGCGACGCCCTGCTCAAGGCTCCATGGCCGGGCAATGTCCGCGAGCTGGAAAACACGCTGCACCGGGCGGTCCTGCTCTCCTCGGGCGATATTATCGGCCCCGACGCGATCGTCCTGCCCGACGGCATGGGCTTGATCGAAGCCGCCAGTGCCGGCAGCCTGTCGGCTCAATTGGCCCAAACCGCCCAAACCATGTCGGCGGCCCTGGTCGGACGCACGGTCGCCGATGTGGAACGCGACCTGATCCTCGACACGCTCGATCACACCCTGGGCAACCGCACCCACGCCGCCAACATCCTGGGCATCTCGATCCGCACCCTGCGCAACAAGCTCAACCAATATGCCGACGAAGGCACCAACGTGCCCGACCCCGGCGAGAGACGGTCAGTGGCTTGATGAATATTGGGCCGACCACAAATCCCGCGCCTAACGCTGGTGATCAAATCTCATGACTGACCTCCCAGCCGGCCGGCCCCGCCCAGCCTTCAAGATCCCCACCGCTGCGTCAGTCTTCGACCTGCTCCGCTCGGGCGATATCGCGCTCGCTGCCGGCGTCATGGGCCTTATCGTCATTCTCATCGTGCCGATGCCGCCGCTGCTGCTCGATGCGCTGCTGGCTGTCTCCATCGTCTTTTCCGTGATGATCCTGATGACGGCCCTGTTCATCCAGAAGCCGCTCGAATTCTCGTCCTTCCCGACGGTCCTGCTCATCGCCACCATGCTGCGGCTGGGCTTGAACCTGGCGACCACCCGCCTCATCCTCTCGGACGGGCACACTGGCACCGCCGCCGCCGGACACGTCATCGAGGCCTTCGGCCACTTCGTCATGCGTGGCAATTTCATCATTGGTGTCGTGGTCTTCGCGATCCTGGTGATCGTCAACTTCATCGTCATCACCAAGGGTTCCGGCCGCATCGCCGAAGTCGCCGCCCGTTTCAACCTCGATGCCATGCCTGGCAAGCAGATGGCCATCGACGCCGATCTCAGCTCAGGCCTGATCGATGAAGCCACCGCCAAGCAGCGCCGCGCCGATCTCGAAGGCGAAAGCGCCTTCTTCGGCAACATGGACGGCGCCAGCAAGTTCGTGCGCGGCGACGCCATTGCGGGCCTGATCATCACCTTCATCAACGTCGTTGCCGGCATGATCATCGGCATGATGCAGGAAGGCCTCTCCATCCAGGAGGCCGGCAATGTCTATACCCTTTTGACCATCGGCGACGGCCTGGTCTCCCAGATCCCCGCGCTGATTGTCTCCACTGCCGCCGGCATCCTGGTCTCCAAATCCGGCGTGACCGGCTCGGCCGACAAGGCCCTTTCGGCCCAGTTCACCGGCTATCCCCGCGCCTTGGGCATGTCCTCGGCCGTCATGGGCCTGCTCGCCTTCCTGCCCGGCATGCCGGTCATCCCCTTCCTCGCCATTGCCGGCGGTGTCGGCTACCTGGCCTGGCGCTCGGCCAGCAAGAAGGACGAAAGGCAAGCGGAGGTCGATCTGAAGTCGGCCATTGAAGCCAGCAAGCCCGGCGGCGCCAATGCCCCCGCCACCGAAGCCCCGATTTCCGACAGCCTCAAGATCGACGAACTCAAGCTCGAACTTGGCTATGGCCTGCTCAGCCTCGTCAAGGAAGACGAAAACGGTTCTGATCGCCTCACCGAGCAGATCAAGGCGCTGCGCCGGCAACTGGCGACCGAACTGGGATTTGTCATGCCCCCGGTCCGCATTCTCGACAATATGCAGCTCGAGCCCAACGACTACAAAGTCCGCATCAAGGAAGTCGAAGCCGGCCACGGCCAGATTTTCGCCAATCAGCTGATGGTCATGGACCCCATGGGCAACCAGATCGACCTGCCCGGCCACCACACGACCGAACCCACTTTCGGCCTACCCGCCACCTGGATCGAGCCGGCTCTGCGCGACGAAGCCGAACTGCGCGGCCTCTCCATCATCGATCCCTCGACGGTCATTTCCACGCACCTGACGGAAGTGCTCAAGGCCAACGTTTCCGACCTGCTCAACTACGCCAATGTGCAATCCCTGCTTTCGGGCCTGCCCAAGGATCAGCAAAAGCTGGCCGAAGACATCATCCCTGGCCTCATTTCGGTCTCGGGCGTCCAGCGCGTGCTGCAGACCCTGCTCACCGAGCGCATCTCGATCCGCGATCTCTCCACCATTCTCGAAGGCATTGCCGAAATCGCCGGCCCCGGCCGCTCCACCCAGATGATTGCCGAGCATGTCCGCTCCCGTCTCGCCCGCCAGATCTGCGCCGCCAATCTGGGCCCCGACGGCAACCTGCCGCTGCTCACCCTCTCCCCGCAATGGGAGCGCGATTTCGCCGAAGCCATGGTGGGCGATGGCGACAACCGGCACCTGGCCATGGCCCCATCCCGCCTGCAGCAATTCATCGCCGGCATCCAGCAGGGCTATGAACGCGCCGCCCAGATGGGCGAGCTGCCCGTGCTGATCACCTCCCCCTCGATCCGCCCCCATGTCCGCGCCATCATCGAACGCTTCCGCCCCCAAACGGTGGTCATGAGCCAGAACGAAGTCCACCCCCGCATCCGCCTCAAGACGGTGGGAAGCATCTAGCCATGGGCAAAGTCTACCTGACGGGCCATCTGGAAGTGCCGCCCGACCGCATTGAAGCGGTCATCGCGGCCCTGCCCGCTCACATCGCCCTCACCCGTGCTGAACCGGGATGTCTCGCCTTTTCCGTCGCCCAAAACCCAGACAATCCCACCCATTTCCTGGTCAGCGAAATCTTCGCCAACCAATTCGCCTTCGACGCCCACCAGGCCCGCACCGCCACCTCCGCCTGGGCCGAGATCACCGCCGGCCTGCAACGGCACTATTCCATCCGCACGGAATAGCGCCTTCTTCCCTCCCTCGCCCCTTGAGGGAGAGGGACAGAAATTCTGCGTTCAGCAGAATTTCAGGGTGAGGGGTTCTGCGCGTTCCCATGCTTAAATCCAGGCAGAACCACGGAGAGTTACCCCCAATGACCCTCTACCTCCTCCGCCACGGCGAAACCCTCTGGAACACCCAAAGCCGATTCCAGGGTCAATTGGACTCTCCCCTAACCCCGACCGGCATCGCGCAAGCCGATCTAGCAGCTCGCCGCCTTGCCGAAGAAATCCCCAACCCCGACTGCTTTGAACTCCATATCAGCCCTCTCGGTCGCGCCCGCCAAACCGCCGCCCGCGTAGCCGCCTTCATCCCCCTTCCCGCCAAGGAAGAGGCCCGACTGATAGAAGTCACCATCGGATCTTGGGACGGGATGACCCTCTATGAAATAGACCAGGAGCATCCTGGCGCCCTAGACGGCACTGACGCATTCGATTGGTATTTTCGCTCGCCAGACGGCGAAACTTTCGAGCAAATTTGTGCTCGCGCCAAATCCTGGCTGGCCGACACTGTCTCCACGCCCACAATCGCCATATCCCACGGGCTGACCGGCAGGATTATCCGCGGCGTCTATCTGGGGCTCTCGCGACGCGAAGTGCTTACCTTGCCCGTTCCCCAGAATGGCTTCTATCGGCTAGAAGCTGGTCGAGCGGACTTCATCGAATAACTATTGAGGCGCGAAACTACTGCAGCAGATGTCCCGGCAGCAATGGCGGCTTTTTTATCTCGGTGTCTTCCTTGGACAGATCGAGCTGGTCCTCGCGCGCCAGTTCTTCCTCGGCGCGGCGCCAGAACTCCTGGTCCCGGCCCTGCGGCCATCCAGCCCGCTCCCATAGCAGATAGGCCCGGTTGCGAATTTTTCCTTCATCCCATCCGATCATCTTTCATCTCCGCGACATGGGTTGATTCAACTAAAACGCTTGGCAGGGGGGCCAGGTTGCCCAGGTTGGAACCACCTGGCCACCGCGTTCATTGCTCATCAAACGGAGTGAAATCATGTACAAGCCTGCCGGCCACAACAGCCTTTCCCCCTACCTGATCGTCAGCGACGCCAAGCCGGTGCTCGATTTCATCAAAGCCGTATTTGGCGACGAGCCCACGCTGGAGCATCGCGACGAGAGCGGCGCCTTGCGCCATGTCGAATTCAAGATCGACGATACCGTGCTGATGCTCGGCCAGGCGCCCGGCGCCACCAGCAGCGCCCATATCCACGTCTATGTTCCCGATGTCGACCAGAGTTTCGAGCTGGCCCGCGCCGCCGGCGGCAAGGTGGTGCAGGAACCCACCCAGAAGGACGACGCCGATCGCCGCTGCGGCATCACCGACCCTTCCGGCACCACCTGGTGGCTCGCCACCACCCAGGGCTTCAACAACGCCTGATTATCGCTCCGTCAGCGCCAGCCGCGCGCCCAGCAGTACGAACGCCCCGGCAAATGTCCGCCGCATCCACGTCATGATGGCCGGCCGGCTGATAACCTGTCCGCGGATCGATGCGGCAAACAGCCCATAGAGTGCGAACACCACAAAAGTCATGCCCATGAACACCGCGCTCAATTCCAGCATTTGCGGCAGCGCATTGGGCGCATCCGCCGGCACGAATTGCGGCAGGAAGGCAAAAAAGAAAATCGACAGCTTGGGATTGAGAATGTTGATCAGCACGCTTTCCACGATCACCTTGCCCGCCGATTTATGCGCCACATCCTGTTCGACGCTGAGCGCACCGCTTTCGCGCAACGTGGCCCAGGCCATATAGAGCAGATAGGCGACGCCCAGATATTTGATGATTTCAAACGCCAATGCGCTGGTGTGCAGGATCGCCGCCAGACCCGTGATCGCCGCCAGCATATGCGGCACGATCCCCAGCGTGCAGCCAAACGCCGCCACCGCGCTCGCCTTTGCGCCCCGGCTCAGCCCAGCTGCGATGGTGTAAAGCGCGCCCGTGCCCGGCGATACGACCACGATCAGCGTGGTTATCAAAAATTCGATGCTCATGCCCTACCCCCAGCGCTGCAGCCTTGTGATCTTATAGCAGATCATGCCCATAATGGCTTCGCCTGCACACCCCACGCTCACCACTCTCCCCCGCGGAACACCACGCTCCCTCGCGCATTATTCGCCTACGACTTGGGGCAAGCTCAATGAAACTCTTCGTCTGCGACCATTGCGGCAACACCGTCTATTTTGAAAATGCGGTGTGCGAACGCTGCCGCCACCAGCTCGGCTATCTGCCCGATCGCAATGCCTTGGTGTCACTGGTCGAGAGCGGTGGTCATTGGAGCAGTCCGGTCTTTCCCGGCGAGGCCTATCTGTTCTGCGAGAACGCCCGCCATGGCGCCTGCAATTGGCTGGTCCCTGCCAATCCCGGCGGCGACGTCTATTGCGCCGCCTGCCGGCACAATGACACCATTCCCGCCCTTGCCGATCCGAGCAATCTGCTACGCTGGCAAATTATCGAGCGCGCCAAGAAGCGCCTGTTCTATTCCTTGCTGCGCCTGCATCTGCCGCTGCGCACCCGGACTGAGGACCCCGCGCACGGGCTTTCCTTCCGCTTCCTGGCCGATATGCCCATCGAACCCGTCCCCGTGATGACCGGCCATGATAGCGGCATCATCACCATCGCCCTGGCCGAGGCCGACGATGCCGAGCGCGAAAGCCGCCGCACCGCCATGGGCGAGCCCTATCGCACCCTGCTCGGCCATTTCCGCCACGAAATCGGCCACCACTATTGGGACCTGCTGGTCGCCAACACATCAGCGCTCGAGCGCTTCCGCGCCCTGTTCGGCGATGAAACCGCCGACTACGCGCAAAGCTTGGCCACCTACTATGCCACTGGCGCTCCTCTCGGCTGGCCGCAAACCCATATCAGCGCCTATGCCAGCGCCCATCCCTGGGAGGATTTTGCCGAAACCTTCGCCCATTACCTGCACATCACCGATACGGTCGAAATGGCCGCCGCCTTTGGCGTCCGTGCCCGTCCCAAGACTGCAGATGAATCCCTGGCCGTGGGTGTTGATTTCGATCCCTACACCACACCTGATATGCAGACCGTGGTCGACAACTGGATTCCCCTGGCGTCAATGCTCAACAATCTAAACCGCGCCATGGGTCATCCCGACGCCTATCCCTTCATCCTCACGCCCCAGGTGATCGAAAAACTCGGCTTCGTGCATGATCTGGTGCATGGGCAAATGACCTAGCCACCCCGCCATCGCATCGCTATTCTCCGCCCATGTCCGACATCACCATCCTCACCGCCCCGCCTTTCTCCACGCTCTGCAATGCCGCCTTCGCGCTGCGCCGCGAAGTGTTCGTCTGGGAACAAAAAGTCCCCGAGGCGGAGGAAAACGACGCCGACGATCTCACCGCCACCCATTTCGTCGCCATTCTCGAAGGCGAAGTGGTCGGCACGCTGCGCCTGCTCGACAAGCCCGAGCACATCAAGATCGGCCGCGTCGCCGTGCGGGCCAGCTTCCGTGGCAAGGGCATAGCCAAGGCTATGATGCTGGCTGCCATGAACTACGCCAAAGCCCAAGGCCGCGAGCGCTTCTATCTCACCGCTCAATCCGACAAGCTCGGTTTTTACGAACGCCTGGGCTTTGCCGCCTTCGGTCCCGAATTTCAGGATGGCGGCATGCCCCACCGTGCCATGCGCAGCTATGACCGCGACACGGCGGCCTTGAGCTAGCTTGGATTACATTGCCGCCGTTAACCAGTTAGCAACCCATTAAGCCTGCCGAGCGGTCCCGCGTGCCCCGCCATCACTGCTGCGCTATGGTCGGCGATGTCGGGAGCACTGCGCGCCGCCTGGTTGCGCCGCGTGCTCCAAGAACGAAAAACCGCCCAGGGAGGCGGAGAAGGCCGGCCTCGCCTGAGAGCCGGTCTTTTCATTTGGTTCCCCAAAAGCCACGAAAAATCGGTGCGGAACATCTCGCGCACTCGTGACGTTGACCCCTCATAAATGGGCCGCACGGTGCGCCACCTCGCAAGTTTTGCACCGTACGGCCCTGTTCACCGAACCGATGAACCTAAGGAGCCTACAATGATCCGCACCCTGTTGACCACTTCGGCGCTAGCCCTGCTGCTTGCGGCCCCCGCGATCGCACAGGAAGCCACCCCGCCGGCCCCGGACGCTCCGGCGACCACTGAAGCCCCGGCCGCTCCTGCAGCGCCCGCCGCTCCGGCTCCGGCCGATTCTGTCGATACCGGCGCCGCCCAGACCACTGACGTCAATGAACCCTGGGACATGTCGGCCGGCTACACGGCTGCCGATACCGATAACCTCGGCACAAGGCTGATCGGCCAGCCGGTCTATTCGTCCAGCGGCGACGACGCCGAAGAAATCGGCAATGTCTCCGATATCGTGTTTGACGAAAGCGGCCAGATCACCGCCGTGGTGATCGGCGTCGGCGGGTTCCTGGGCATTGGCGAAAAGGCCGTGGCCGTGGACTTCAGCCAGCTCGAATTCACCCTAGCTGGCGACAATACCGAGCGCTGGGTCCTGCCCACCACTGCCGAAGCCTTGACGGCGGCCCCCGACTTCGTTTGGGCGGAGGATGAGCCGGTCGATACCACGGCTCCCGCCGATGGCGCGGCGCCTGCTGCCCCTGCCGATGGTGGCGCCATGGCGCCGGCCCCAGCAACCAACTGACCCCTTCGGGGATTATGAGCGTGAGGGCCGGCCTTCGGGCCGGCCCTTTGCATTCCGGCTTAAGGATAATTCATGCGCCACTTCGTCACCGCCTCTGCCCTCGTCCTGCTGCTGGCCAGCTCCGCCTATGCTCAGGACACTGCGCCTTCTCCCGCCACCCCCAGCGAGCTCGAACAAAGCGGCCTCACGCCACCAACCGTGCTCTCCGAAGGCTATGCGGCCGACGATCAGGACGTGCTGGTGACCAAGCTATTGGGCCAGAAGGTCTACACTTCGGTGGCGGACAATGCTCGTGAGGTCGGCACCATCAACAACATGGTCATCACTTCGGGCATGGGAATTTCCGCCGTGGTGATCGGCGTCGGCGGCTTTCTGGGCATTGGCGAAAAAGACGTTGCGGTCGACTTCGCCGAGCTCACCTGGGCCGAGCGCGAGGATGGCACCCGCCGCTGGGTGCTTGAGACCACCGAGGAAGAACTCTCCGAAGCTCCTGCCTTCATCTGGACCGACAGTGAGGAAGCCACCGGCAAGCCCGCCCTCACCACCCAGCAGGAGCAAAACCAGCTGGTCGACGGCAATCCCAACGCCACCCCTGTCGCCCCTTCCCTCACCACCGACCAGCCGGAGCGCCCGATCATCACCACGACGCCCGACCGTTCCGGCCTGACCAATGTCGACCAGGCCGATCTCAGCGCCGACGACCTCCGCGGCATCCCGGTTTATGGTCTCAATGACGAGCAGATCGGCACCATCAGCGATGTCGTCCTCACGCCCCAGGGTAATTCGGACGCCATCATCGTCGATGTCGGCGGCTTCCTGGGCCTCGGCGCCAAGCCAGTCGCGGTCGGTTTTGAAAACCTGACCTTCTCCTCCGACACCAATGGCCAGCGCTACCTCTTCCTCAATACCTCCCGTGATCAGCTCGAAACCCAACCCGCCTACGATCCGCAAACTTATGAAGCCGAACGCGCCACCCAGCGCATGGTGATCACGCCTTGATCTCACGGTGAGGTCTCTGGCTGCCGAGCCTCCCCAGCAGGGGAAAGGGCTCGGCGGACAAATCAGCCGCTAACCCTCCGGCCGATTCCGCGCTACCATCCCGCCATGTTCCGCTACATCCTCCTCATCGCCATCGCGTTTGTGGTCACCCTTGCCCCCGCCATAGCCAAGCCAATTCGCCTCATGGTCGAATTCGCCAAGGTCGTCACCGATCCCCTCTCCGGTTTCGACAACCTGCAGATCGAGCTCACCCCTGCCAGCCAGCAAGCCATTGCCGAGTTCACCACCGAACATGTCGGCAAGACCATCGATGTCAGTATCGACGGCAAGATCATCAATTCCCCCACGATCCAGTCCCCCATCCTGGGCACCAGCATCATGCTCAGCGGCCCCTATTCGGTCCACGAACTGCAATTGATGGCCAACCAACTCACCGACAAAACCTCCACCGTCGAAATCGACCTCGCCAAAAAGCAGCGTTAGGACGCGCCCGTGCCCCGCCATATTGCGCAGCCTCCATGAAAAACATCGACCTCATCGAGCAGGCCGCCCAACTGCTCAAGCCCCATCGAACCACCGCCGGCCGCCTGTTTGGCGACGTCGGTGCCGTGGTGGTCTCCGGCACCGGCAAGGTCTATGCCGGGGTCTGTGTCGATACACCCAGTTGGGGCCTTTGCGCCGAACGTAATGCGCTGGCCGCGATGATCACGCAGGGCGAATACCGCATCAAACAAGTGGTCGCCGTCTGGCGAAACGAACAGACCGGCCAACTTCACGTCCTGCCGCCCTGCGGCGTCTGCCGCGAATTCATGCGCCAGATCGACGACGCCAATCTCGACGCCGAGATCATCCTCGACCGCGACCGGACCCAAACCCTGCGCGAACTCCTTCCCGCACACGAATGGCCCAAGCCTCTGGACTTGTAGGCGGACCAAGGGCCCCGCACCGCGCGCGCCACATTAACCGTGGCTCGCGCAGCGTCTGGCGCCCCTCCCCGCCTGTGATACCGTCTCAAAATCGGGGGAGCACCGGATGTATTTTGGGAAATGGCCGGCAAGCGGCATCCTGCAATTGGTCATCGCAACGGGAATGGGCTTCCTGATGTTTACCCGCGACAATGGCCCACGCTTCAACAGAACCAAGCCAAGTTTCTTGGAGGAGTTCCAGAGCGGAAATCCATCCGATTTCGCTGTTCTCTTCGTACTCGGCTGGATCATCGTCATTGGCTACGCAATTGCCGTCACCATCATGGATTATCGCAGAAATCAGGGCCTCTGATATCGGCGCCCTTCAAAGCCGCAGCCCATAGCAAGCCACACCAACCAGCGAGCGCGAATGTTCGACGCCGACAGCCTCGCCCTCTTCGCCCTGACCGCTGCGTCACTCATCCTGACGCCCGGCCCGGCCAAACTTCTGCTGCTATCCATCTCAGCATCGCGCGGCTTCCCGGCCGGCATGAGACTCGCCCTCGGCATTTTCCTGTCTGACGCTATTCACGTGACCCTCGTGGCCCTGGGCTTGGGCACCCTGATCATTGCCAATGGCAATCTGCGTGTGGCCATCGCTGTCCTGGGCGCTGCCTGCCTTGCCTATTTCGCCTATCTCTATGCGAAAAAAGCCATACGCGGTTCCCTCGCTAATCCTCGCCCAGAGCGTGTCGGATCGGATACTGAATTGATCAGCATGGGCCTGCTGCTCAATCTCTTCAATCCGCTGGCCATGGCATTCTATGTCGGCCTATTGCCGCAATTTGCCGATCCAACTCTATCCATCCCCGCGCCAATCCAATTGGCCATCTATGGCGGGGCCCTGGTGGCCATCTTCCTGGCCGTTCACACAATCCTTGCCCTGCTCGCCTCGACCTTCAAACGCACAACGGTTTCCCCGCTGTGGTTCCGGGCTAGCTACGCGCTAGCTGCTGCAGTCCTGCTGTGGCTGTGCGCCAGAATGCTCATCGGCACCTTCGCCTGAGCCAAAAACAAAAGGCCCGCATCAGCGGGCCCTTCCGCATTCCATTCCAAAACCATCTCAGTTGCGGAAGCGCAACCGGCCGATTTCGTCATATTCGGCCTGCTCGACCTTGAGCTGATCGGCGGCTTCGCGCTGGTGTTCGCGCTGGTCGAGTAGCTCGACCTTTTTCAAATCTTCGATGGCTTCCGCCAGGGCGTCCTGCGCCGTTTCGAGCTTGCTGCGCATATCGGTGGCCGAGGCCAGCAGATTGTCGCGCCGCGCCATGGCGGCCTTGGCAAAGGTGGAATAGGCGAAATGGGCCACGTCCGAAATGCCGGTCTTGGTCTGCTCGATTTCGATCTGCTGGTCGAGTTCGCCGGCCATGCGCTCGAAGTCGTTGACCATCATTTCGATCTGGCTGACCTGGCGGCGCTTTTCGTCCACCTGGAACTTCTTGAGCCGTATGAGGCTCTCGCTGCGCGATTTCAAGACCTGTACTCCTTACACATCAAGTCAGTTCCAGGGCCAATACACAGCCCCTTCAGACCGCTGCGCCTGCCTCGGCCACAATCGCCTCGAGCATTTTATAGCCCTCGGCAATTGTCGTCGTCTCTTCCCGGCTCTGGCCCAAAAAAGCCTCAAGCGCGGGATAGACAGCAATCGCGCGGTCCACTTTCGGATCTGACCCTTTCCGGTAAGCCCCCAGCCGGATCAGTTCCTCCATGTCCGAAAATATGGACATGAGCTCTCGCGCCTTGGCCAGGACCGGTCGCACATCGACCGGAACGCACCCTGGCATGGTGCGCGAGATGGACCGGAGCACGTTGACTGCCGGGTAACGACCCCGTTCGGCAATCCCGCGCTCCATTACGATGTGCCCATCAAGAATGCCGCGAACGGCGTCCGCAATGGGCTCATTGTGATCATCACCTTCTACCAAAACGGTAAAGAGACCGGTAACAGAACCCGTTGTCGGTGTTCCCGGGCCGGCCCGTTCCAACAATCGTGGCAATTCCGTGAAAACCGTGGGCGGATAGCCCTTGGCCGTTGGCGGCTCCCCGATGGCGAGGCCTATTTCGCGCTGCGCCATGGCAAAGCGGGTCAGGCTATCCATCATGCACAGCACGCGCTTGCCCTGGTCGCGGAAGAATTCACTCAGCGCTAGGCTCATATAGGCTGCCTGCCGGCGCATCAGCGCTGCCTCGTCGGACGTGGCCACCACCACCACCGCATGGGCCAGCCCCTCCTCGCCCAGATATTCCTGGATGAATTCATGAACCTCGCGGCCCCGTTCCCCGATCAGCCCGATTACCGCCACATCCACATTGGTATTGCGCGCCAGCATGGACATAAGGACAGATTTACCCACGCCCGAGCCCGCAAAAATGCCCAGCCGCTGCCCCTCGCACACGGTAGTAAAGGTATTGAGGCACCGCACCCCTAGGTCGAGCGGCTCGCCCACCCGCACCCGGTCATGCGCCAAAAGCGGGTTTTGCTGCAGCGGATAAGCTACTGCCCCGCGCGGCACCGGCCCCTTGCCATCGATCGGCTCGCCATTGGCATTGACCACCCGGCCCAGCCAGCCTTCCGATGGAAACGCCGCCCCGTCATGGCGCTGGAACACCGCCTTGCAGCCCAGCCGCACCCCGGCCAACTGCCCAAACGGCAGGCACAGTGCATGCCCGCCCTTGAAGCCGATGATCTCGGCGGCCAGATGCTCGCCATTGACCGTCTCGATTTTGACGCGCCCACCCACGCGCAATTCGCGCACGGGCCCGACGATTTCCATCAACAGGCCCTGCACGGATTTGACCCGGCCGAACACTTCGACATCGTCGATGGCATCGATGGCTGAAATCAGCGCCTTCATCGGTTCAGACCCGTTCATCACTGTGGCAGGACATGGTTTCCGCCGCCGCATTTGCAGCTGCCGCCGCGAATCAGATGGTAACGCAACGTTAAGCAAAAAGCTGTATTCCCAGTGTCGGGGCACTCCGTTTGCGCCGTGCCGCGCACCCTGCCCTAAACCCCTGACATAGCCGCGATTGCACGAGTCGACAGAGTCGCTTGCAACACCTTCTTAAACCATTTTCTTAAGAAAAATTGATAGAATTAACCCTTAAATTTCAATAACTTAAACTTAATTCATCCTAATGCCGTTTGCGTATTGCAGAACCGAATTAAACTTTGTTAACTATTTGGGCTTAGGGTTCAGTCATATCCAGTAGGGTTGGACATGAGGCGGCAGCCACCCGCCGGACCTCATGTGTTCCAGCAGGAACGAATGACAAGGGGAATATTAATGCGGGTACTCCTTATTGAGGACGACAGCGCAACTGCGCAGAGCATCGAATTGATGCTCAAGTCCGAAAGCTTCAACGTCTACACCACCGATCTCGGTGAAGAAGGCGTCGATCTCGGAAAACTCTACGACTACGACATCATCCTTCTGGATCTGAACCTGCCCGACATGAGCGGTTACGAGGTGCTCCGCACCCTCCGCGTCGCCAAGGTGCAGACCCCGATTCTTATCCTATCCGGCCTGGCCGGCATCGAGGATAAAGTACGCGGCCTCGGCTTCGGCGCCGATGACTATATGACCAAGCCGTTCCACAAGGACGAGCTGGTTGCCCGCATCCACGCCATTGTCCGCCGCTCCAAGGGCCACGCCCAGTCGGTCATCTCGACCGGCGAGCTGACCGTCAACCTCGACACCAAAACCGTCGAAGTCCAGACTCAGCGCGTGCACCTGACCGGCAAGGAATACCAGATGCTGGAGCTGCTTTCGCTCCGCAAGGGTACCACGCTCACCAAGGAAATGTTCCTCAACCACCTCTATGGTGGCATGGATGAGCCCGAACTCAAGATCATCGACGTGTTCATCTGCAAGCTGCGCAAGAAGCTTTCCGTTGCAACCGGCGGCAAGAACTACATCGAAACCGTCTGGGGCCGCGGCTATGTGCTGCGCGAGCCCGACGAGAGCGAAGCCTATTCCGAAAACGTCGCCTGATCAGCCGCTGCGGGCGACCGCATCGCCCACTGCGACAATTCACCAGCCCCGTGCGACAGTGTCGCGCGGGGCTTTTGTTTGCCCCCTAAGCTAGATTTTCCGTTTCAAGACGGAGAACAGCATGGCCAAGGCTTTTCGCTACCCGCCGGATGGCGCCCTGATGGGATATTTTAGCGAGGGCGACTTTCTCGACAGCCAAAGCGTGCCCCTGCCGCATCCCGCCCCCGACGCGGCCGGACTGACCATTGCCATCTTCTTCAACATGCCCGGCTGGGCGCGCGTGCTGCTCGGCCTGCGCAATCTGCTGATGACCCCGTTCGGCCTCAAGACCGGCAGCGAAAGCGACATCGCCCCGCCCACCGTCGAGCAGATCAATAGCTGCAGCTATTCCGGCATTTTCGCGGTCCATTCGGCCACCCCGACCGAGGTGATCCTGGGCACTGATGACAAGCATCTCGATTTCCGCGTCTCGATCCTCAAGGACGAAGCCGCCGATTGCGTCAGCCTGAGCACCTGGGTGCGCCCGCATAATCTGTTCGGCCGCGCCTATCTCGCCGTGATCTATCCCTTCCACCGTCTCATCGTCGCCCGCTGCCTCGCCAATGCGCAAAAGCTGGGGCTGACGGTCTCGGACTAACGCCAGTCACAAAAATCTACGCGCTGCCGTCGAATTTGCCATGGACCATTCGTTGTCTTCTCAGAACGCCCAATCTGAGGAGATATCCATGTTCCGCACCACAGCCACCCTTGCCGCCACCATCCTGCTGACATCAGCCGCCTTCGCCCAGCCCGCGCCCAAGGCCGATACGGTCGAAGTCAACGGCATGGAAATGTACTATGAGGTCTCTGGCTCGGGCGACCCGCTGGTCGTGCTGCACGGCGCCTATATGAATATCCCCAGCATGGGCGAAATCATCCCCATGCTCGCCAAGACCCACACGGTCTATGCGCTGGAATTCCAAGGCCATGGCCGCACGACCGACATTGATCGCCCGATCACCTATCCCAATCTCGCCGATGACGTGGCCGCCTTCATGGATTCCGTCGCGCTCGATAAGGCTGACGTGTTCGGCTATTCCATGGGCTCTGCCGCCGCGCTGCAACTGGCCATCCGCCACCCCGAAAAAGTCGATCAGCTGGTGCTCGCCTCGGTCGCCTACGATGTTTCCGGCTGGCAGCCGGCCTTCACCGCCTTCATCCCGCAAATGGCGCCCGAAATGTTCCTCGGCACGCCGATGGAGGACGAATACAAGAAGCTGGCTGTCAACAAGGATGGCTTCCGCGCGCTGGTCGAAAAGCTCATTGCGCTCGAAAAGGAGCCCATGGCCTGGGAAGCTGACGTGAACGCGCTCAAGACCCCCGTGCTGATCATTGCCGGCGATGCCGATGTCTCCACGCTCGAGCACAATGTGGCGCTGTTCCGCCTGCTGGGCGGTGGGGAAATGGGCGATATGGGCCAGCCCCTTTCTGCCTCGCGTCTCGCCATCCTGCCGGCCACGTCGCACACCGCCGTCATCAACCAGCCCGAGCTGCTGCATGCCTTTATCGAGCCCTTCCTCAAGGGCGAAACGCCTGCCGGTTTTATGCCGTAACCCTTTGGAAGGACAAAGAAATGCGCTTCATGATCCTTGTCAAAGCCACGCCGGAAAGCGAGGCCGGCGTCATCCCCTCCGCGCAGGCCTTCGCCGCCATGGACCAATATAACGAGGCCCTGATCGACGCCGGAATTATGCTGCATAGCGAAGGACTTATGGCCTCTTCCAAGGGCACGCGCCTGCGCTTCGACGGCGAGGGGATCACCGTCACCGGCGGCCCCTTCGCCGAAACCCGTGAATTGATCTGCGGCTTCTGGCTCATCGACGTCAAATCCCGCGACGAAGCCCTGGCCTGGTGCCGCCGCATCCCGTTCGAGAATGGCGAAGAAATCGAACTGCGCCAGGTGTTTGAGGCGGCCGATTTCGCTGTTAACGCCGTGGCTTAGCTGATTGCGGACTCATCCCGGCGCGAGCCGGTATGAGTCGGTGGGAACTCCTTCGTCTCCGGCTTGCGCCGTTCGCCTCATCCTGCTTTCATCCCGCCATGACCAGCCAGTCCGAAACCCACAGCGCCATCACCGCCGTCTGGAAGCTCGAACAGCCCCGGCTGATCGCGGGCCTGACGCGCATGGTGCGCGACATTTCACTTGCCGAGGAACTGGCGCAGGATGCCCTGGTCATCGCGCTCAAGACCTGGCCTGACAGCGGCGTGCCCAAGAACCCCGGCGCCTGGCTGACCCAGACCGCCAAGCGCCGCGCCATCGATTATTTCCGCCACAAGAAGATGGCTGCGACCAAGCTGGTCGAGGTCGGCCATGGCATCGAAACCGATATTCCCGACCAGATCGAGACGCTGCACGACGCCCTGGACGACGATGTGGGCGATGATCTGCTGCGGCTGATCTTCACCTCCTGCCACCCCATCCTGCCCGCCGAATCGCGCGTTGCCCTCACCCTGCGCCTGCTAGGTGGGCTCACCACCGAGGAGATTGCCCGCGCTTTCCTCGCGGCCGAGCCCACTATCGGCCAGCGCATCGTTCGCGCCAAAAAGGCCATTGCCGACGCCAAGATCCCCTTCGAAGTGCCGCGTGGTCTCGAGCGGGCGGAGCGGCTCGCTTCGGTGCTGGGCGTGCTCTACCTCATTTTCAACGAAGGCTATTCGGCCACGGCCGGCGACGATTGGATGCGCCCCCAACTCTGCGAGGAAGCCACCCGCCTGGGTCGGGTTCTCGCCCGCCTCGCACCCGACGAGCCGGAGGTGCATGCCCTTGTGGCGCTTATGGAAATTCAGTCGTCGCGGCTGGGCGCCCGTACCGATGCCAAGGGCCATCCCATACTCCTCCAGGACCAGGACCGCGCCCGCTGGGATCAATTGCTGATCCGCCGCGGCCTTGCCGCGCTGGCCCGCGCGGAGGAGCTGGACGGCGCCAATGGCCCCTATGCCCTGCAAGCTGCTATCGCCGCCTGCCATGCTCGGGCCCGTCATGCCGAGGATACCGACTGGCCGCGTATTGTGGCGCTTTATGCAACGCTGGCCCAAGTAACGCCGTCCCCCGTCATAGAATTAAACCGCGCCGTCGCCATTTCCATGGCCGAGGGACCGGCGGCGGCTCTGGCGTTGATCGACACGATCAAGGATGATCCGGCCCTCAAGAACTATCATCTGCTCTATGGGGTGCGCGGGGATATGTTGAGCAAATTGGGCCGGCATACCGAGGCCATGCTGGAGTTCCGCCGCGCGGCGCAACTCACTCATAATGAACGAGAAAAAACCTATCTGCTCAACCGCGCCGAGGCCGGTTAGGCGGCCAGATGCGGCTCGAATTTGGATTCGAGAATCCGCCGGTCGAAGGGTTTCATCATGTAATCGCTGGCGCCGGCCTTGAGCGCCATGGCGATGGCGCCGATGTCGTTTTCGACCGTGCAATAGACAACATGCGGCTTCTCGCCACCCACATAGGCCCGCAATAATTTGAGGAATTCCAGCCCGCTCATGATCGGCATTTGCCAATCGAGCAGTATAGCGTCGGGCATTTCCTGCCGGCACTTGTCGAATGCTTCCTGCCCGTCTTCGGCTTCTTCGACGATATAGTCGAGGTCTTCCAGAATCCGGCGCGCGACTTTGCGCACGACAGTGGAATCATCGACGATCAGGCAGGATTTCATATCCGGGCAAGCTCCGCAGCGGCTGACACCTCGTGCACAATAGCGTCACTCCGCTTAGGAATTGGTTAGCGGACTGTTGTCATTGAACGTCGGCAATGGCCGGTTTGGGGATCGCATTGAGGAAGAAGCGATCATTCTCGAGCCCGATGGAAATTTCCATGTCGGTCATGCGCGCCAACAGCCCCGTATAGAACGGCTGGATGCCCCGCGCATCGACAAAGCCCTCCTCGGGAATGCCCGACAGCAGACCGGCCGAACCGGACGGCACCAAAGTCTTCTGCCGCTTCTCGGGGTCGCTCCTGGAGGTGAACTCAAACTTCTCCTGGCCGGCTTCGCCAGTGATCGAAGCCGTCACCTGCCCGCCGCGCGGCACCGAACCGGCAGCGATCAGCAGCATGTTCATGAACAGCTTGGCCTTGTGCTTGGGCAGCAGGATCAGCGGGACATTCCATTCGAGGTCGGCTTTCTCGATCTCGAACAGGATGCGGGCGACGCGCTCGCATTCGCGGGTGTCGATATCGGTGCCCGAGGTCGAGGAAGCGCCATAGGCCAGTCGCGCGAATTCGAGCTTGGCCCGGCTCTGCTTGGCGGCGCTGGCGATCAGATCGCGCGCGCCTTCGGCCATGTCGCCCTGATTGGGATCGCCCAGCACTTCAAGGCCATTGCCGATGGCCCCGATCGGGTTGATCAGGTCGTGGCAAACCCGGCTGCACAGCATGGCGGCCAGATCGGTGGCCTTGAGCTCGATGATGTCAGCCATGAAAGTCTCCGGAAAGCGGCAGGGAATCACTACAGGGAACATTAGTGATGGATGGGCTTTCGCACTACTGCGCCGAGAGCGTTTTGGACAGAACCTGCCAATTCTCTTCGGCTTTGATCGCTGCAGCGTCGGGCGCCAAGAGGAATGCCTCGCGATTGCCGGGAGAATAGAACAGGTAAAGCCGCTGCTTGAAGACGGTGTAGATGCGCGGATCGCTGTCGGACAGAAAGCCCCGCGCCATGGCCATGGCGCCGTGTCCGCCGAACTGGGGCGCATAGGTCTGCGGCGAGCGGCTGAAGATGTCGCGATTGGCCATGGTGGCGAAATTCCACGCCACCCCACCCCAGGAAAATTCGATATCGCCGCGGCCCTGCAAGGGCGCCGGTTCGGTGAAATAGGAGACGGGGTCCATGCCAAAAATGGCGATGCCGGTCAGCGGATCGGTGACGATGGAGGTGACCACCGACTGCGCCTGCACTGCCACAATACCTCCGCAAACCGCCGGGAAAAGCGGCAGAACAAAGGCAAGCATGGTTAAGATTTGTTTACAGCTTTGCTTCATCATCGAGCCATGATCGGCGCGTCTTGTGCAGCCGAAAGCGGATTTTGGGTAACAAACCTTAAGGTCCTCGTAATTGCGGCCGCGCCGCCTGCCAGGAGTTCGTCCCATGCTCAAGCGCATCCTCGTCAGCCTTGCTTTGCTCGCCAGCATGCTGGTCCCCGTCACGGCCTTCGCCCAGGGCTCGCTCAGCGACAGCTATTCGGGCGAGGAACTGGTGGAAAGCGGCAAGGAGTTCTTCGGCTCCACCTCGCAGGGCCTTGCCTCGCTGGTCGAACGCGCCGTCAGCCAATACGGGCTGCCCAATGGCTATATTCTGGGTGAAGATGCCGGGGGCGCGCTGTTTGCCGGCGCCCGCTATGGCGAGGGCACCGTCTATACCCGCAATGTGGGCCAATATGCCGTCTATTGGCAGGGCCCCTCGATCGGCTTCGACATTGGCGGGGACGGCTCCAAGGTGATGATGCTGGTCTACAACCTGTCCCAGATTCAGGATGTGTTGGGGCGCTATGCCGGCGTCAATGGCTCCGCCTATGTGGTGGGCGGCTTCGGCATGACGGTCATCAAGCGCGGCAATGTGGTGATGGTGCCAATCCGCTCGGGCGTGGGCGCACGGCTGGGCATCAATATCGGCTATCTCAACTTCACCAATGAGCCGACCTGGAACCCCTTCTGATCGGGCTTGCTCTGGGCAATTCGGCGTCAGGTTTTTGCTTCAGACGCATTCAAGAACACGGTGTCATCCCGGCGAAGGCCGGGATCCATGCTGTGAAGCACCCACCAATGCCGGTGCCAGTGGAGACATGCGGACATGGATTCCGGCCTTCGCCGGAATGACACGGTGGGTGATGCGAGTCCGCAGAACACTTCTGTTGCAGGAGCCTTGTGGGCGGTCTGGCGATTTGTGCGACCCTGCCCTTACAGAGCCAGCCATTGCTTGATCTCCGGACGGCCCAGCACCGCGCCCATTTTGGCCTCCGCATTGGGTGCGCCCAGGTCGAGCGGCAGGCGGGTGGGGCCGCAATCGACGCCGATAACGCGGAACGCCGCCTTCATGCCCGGTAACACGCCGAAATCCAGCAGGGCCTCGACGAAATCCTGTGACACTTGCTGCAGCGCTTGCGCGCGTTCCACCTGGCTGGCGCGAACGGCCTGGTCGATCGCCACATAGAGCCTGCCCAAAATATTGTAGGTGGTGCCGATGCCGCCATCGCTGCCCAGCATAGCAGCGGCGGCATAGATTTCGTCAAAGCCATAATAATAGAGCTGATCCGGCCGTTGCCGGCGCAGGCGGGCATATTTGAACAGATCGGTGGAGGTGAACTTGATCCCCGCCACATTGGGCAGCTCAAGCAGGCGGACCAGGAGTGGCAGCGGCAGGGGTCGGCCGGTACGCAGGGGAATTTCATAGACGATCAACGGCAGATCCGTTGCTGCCGCCAATTCACGATAATAGGCGTAAATTTCCTCGTCGGAAAATGGATAGGCATGCGGCGGCAGGGCCGAAAGCGCATGATAGCCCAGCCGCTTGGCATTGTGCGCCAGGGCAATGGAATCGCGCAGATTGGCCATGCCGACATGGGCTATTAGCGCAGCCGCCGAACCGGCGGCGCTTTCGGCCACCACCCCTTGCTGGGCCAGCAGCTCGTCGCGCGTCAGCAGGCCCGATTCCCCACTGCTGCCGCCCACATAGAGCCCCGCCAAGCCCTGCCGCAGCACATAGCCATTGATATTGCGCTGGCGTTGCGGATCGAACTCACCCCCATCGCTCAGGCCGGTCATGAGGGCGGCGAACATGCCCGACAGGCGCTTGGTCATTTCCGTTGATCCTCCACAGCAGCCGATCTGCCGACCGCTTCGTTTTTTTGGCAGTCTGCCGCGTCTCGCCCCGTCAATTCAAGCTTTTCTGACTGGGGCTTTTGCCGTTGCCATGCCAATATCCCGCGCTATCGACATCTGCCCGATATAGCCCGGGATTCGGTCCCCGGGCCGTGACGGAACCGCACAAACCCGTTAGGGTTAATCGGGAGCGAAGATAGCGATGGCGGGGCTTTGCTGCCACAGAGAGAGCAGCTCGACAAGGAATGAGCAGACGCGCATGGCCTCGGATTACGCAGGATGATGATCGAGAACATCATGTATTTCGCCCTGGGGCTGCTGCTCGCCGTGCTGGTGGGGCTGATCGTCATGCCCGCAGTGTGGAAGCGCGCCGTGCGGCTGACCAAGCGCCGCATAGAGGCCGCTACACCCATTACCATGGCCGAATTCCGCGCCGACAAGGATCAGCTGCGCGCTGAATTTGCCCTGTCGACCCGTAAGCTGGAAATGAATGTCGAGGCGCTGCGCAAGCGGCTGGCCGAACAGCTGAGCGAGGTCAATCAGAAGCGGGCCGACCTGGGCGGGGCGTTGCAGACCGAGCGCGACGAGCACCACACCATTGTCGGGGAGCTGGAAGCGCGCGAGGCCGAGTTGCGCAGCCGCATTCTCGAGCTGGAACGCGAAACCACCGACCTGGCGCAGCAATTGCGCATGCGCGAACGCGAGCTCGCCGCCAGCAAGGCGGCGTTGAAGAGCCAGCCCGAGCCAGTGGCGGAAACCGAAGACACGCTGACCACTGCCGAAGCCAGCATTGCCAGCGCCGAAACCCGGCTCAATGCGCTGCTGGCAGAAACCAGCGCCGAGCCGCCTCTGGCCGAAAAGCTGGACCTCGAAGCCGAGGCGGACACATTGCGCCAGCGGGTGCTGGCCGTGCAGGCGAGCATTCTGGCCGATTGGGGTAGCGAGCGGGCGGACGAAGCCCAATTGCGCGAAAAACTCAGCGACATCGCGGCCCGCGTCAGCCGCGTGGTCTATGCCGCCGATCATCAGGCGCCTCAGCTGTCCGCAACGCAGGAAGAAAGCCTGTTCGAACGCGTGCAGCGCTTTGCCGATGATGGAGAAAAGCTGGAAATGCTGCCCAAGGCCAAGGGTGGCAAGCGGCGCAGCTCGGTGGCGGACCGGTTGACGGCGCTCAAGGAAATTCAGGGGCGGTAGGACGCCCACTTCACACAAGCACGATGTCATCCCGGCGCAGGCCGGGATCCATGCTGAAGGCTATCCGGCCATTCAGTGTGGGGAGAGAGCACAGCATGGATTCCGGCCTGCGCCGGAATGACACTGTGGGTAAGGCGACGGCAAGCGCCTTGGGCCACTTGTCTTGGCCCTCTGCCGCTATTCCGCGGTGATCACCACGCTGCGGGTCAATTCGCCGGTGGCCTGGTCGAACAGGCCCAGTGTGGTCACCCCATCCACCGTGTAGGTCACATTGATCGCCCCGTCGGCCACGACGGCCGAGACAATTGACGCCCCAGCCGGTATGGCAACGCTCTCGGCCACGGCGGGCGGGGGTGCGTCGCGCATCACGCGATAGACAAGCGCCAGGGCAATCGCCATAAAGCCGAGCAACAGAATGCTGATTGAAAACCGGAACGAGCGGCGCGCCTTGCTGAGCGCAGCCTGCGCCTCGGGCGACAATGGCTCGTTTACATAGGGGCCATCGGGCCCAGTCTCGTTAGGATTGCTCATGGCCGAAAATACCGAAGAAGAATTCGAGGGCGAGGCGGTCGAGATCGTTGTCGATGAGACCCTGGCCGGCGGGCGGCTCGATGCCGTGCTGGCCAAGGCCCATCCTGTGCTGAGCCGCAACCGCCTCAAGGACCTGATCCTGAACCAGGCGGTCAGCATCAATGGGGCAATTGTCAGTGAGCCCAAGTACCGCGTCAGCGCGGGCGAGACAATCACTCTTGTCGCCCCGCCCCCCGAAGATCCCGAGCCGCAGCCCGAAAACATCCCGCTCGACATCCTTTATGAGGACGACCAGCTCATCGTCATCAACAAGCCGGTCGGCATGGTGGTCCACCCCGCGCCCGGCAGCCCTTCGGGCACGCTGGTTAATGCGCTGATCTATCATTGCGGCAGCTCATTGCAGGGCATTGGCGGCGTGCGCCGGCCGGGCATCGTGCATCGGCTCGATCGCGACACGTCCGGCGTCATGGTCGCCGCCAAGACCGAGCATGCGCATAAGCATCTGTCCGATCAATTCGCCGACCATGGCCGTACCGGTCCGCTGCATCGCGCCTATATCGCCTTTGTCTGGGGTTCGACCGAAACCGCCAAGGGCACGGTCGACGCGCCGCTGGGCCGGGACGCCAATAACCGGCTCAAGCAAACCGTGCGCAAGGATGGCCGCGAGGCGATCACCCATTATTTCGTCGAAGCGCGCTTCGGCGATGTCGGCTGGGACATTACCCGCGTGCAATGTCACCTCGAAACCGGGCGCACCCACCAGATCCGCGTGCACATGGCCCATATCAGCCATCCGCTGGTGGCTGACGCGGTCTATGCTTCGGGCTATGCCACCAAGATCAATAAGCTCCCCGCCGAAGTTGCCGGGCCGATCCAGGCGCTGGGCCGGCAGGCGCTGCATGCGGCTGAACTTGGCTTCGAGCACCCGACAAGCGGCGAGGAAATGTTCTTCGAGGCGCCGCTGCCCCCGGATCTGCAGGCGCTAGAAGATGCGCTTGAGCCCTTCAACAAGGCTTTCGCCCGCTAGCGCGACGGCCGATTTTGGTGTAAGAACAAGCTCACGCAAACGCTACTGCCCGGCGCCTAGCGCCCGGCAACCATTGCATATTTGTAACGTTCCTTACCAACTCGCGCTCTTACAATCGCGAAGACGATACCTATATATGCCTTACGTCCGGGGAGTATGCCGAAATGGATATTCCGGGGGACTGATCCGCCCGCGCCATGCGTTGAACGGCGCTGCTACAATCGCATTTTTCGCAATGTAGCGGCAATCCGGCGCCACTAGCGTGGGGGATATCAGGAAAGGGGTGCATCCATGGCCCAAACAAATTTGCCAGTCCTTTCAGCCGAAGGTGGGCTGAGCCGCTATCTTCAGGAAATCCGCAAGTTCCCCATGCTGGAACCGGATGAAGAATACATGCTCGCCAAGCGCTACAAGGAGCACGCCGATCCCGGCGCGGCCCAGAAGCTAATCACCTCGCATCTGCGTCTCGTGGCCAAAATCGCCATGGGCTATCGCGGCTATGGCCTGCCCATTTCCGAAGTGATCTCGGAAGGCAATGTGGGCCTGATGCATGCAGTCAAGCGCTTCGAGCCCGAAAAGGGCTTCCGCCTGGCCACCTATGCCATGTGGTGGATTAGAGCTGCCATTCAGGAATATGTGCTGCGCAGCTGGAGCCTGGTCAAGATCGGCACCACCGCCGCGCAAAAGCGCCTGTTCTTCAACCTGCGCAAGGTGAAGGGGCAGATCGCTGCGCTCGATGATGGTTCGCTCCATCCCGACCAGATCAAGCAGATCGCTACCACGCTCAACGTCACCGAAGACGATGTGGTGTCGATGAATGCGCGCCTGTCGGGCGATGCCTCGCTGAACTCGCCCATGCGGGCCGACGAGGGCACCTCCGAATGGCAGGATTGGCTGGTCGACGACACGCCGAGCCAGGAAACCACGCTGGGCGAAAGCGAAGAATATTCCGAGCGCATGGGTCTATTGACCAATGCCATGGACGTGCTCAACGAACGCGAACGCGCCATCTTCAACGCCCGTCGCCTGCAGGAAAATCCAGCAACGCTGGAAGAGCTGGCCCAGCAATATGACGTCAGCCGCGAGCGCATCCGCCAGATCGAAGTCCGCGCCTTTGAAAAGGTGCAGGACGCCGTCAAGGAAGCCGCCCGCAGCGCTGCGTGAGCGCATGAGAAATATGGAAAAGGCGGGCCTAGTGCCCGCCTTTTTTGTGCCTACAAATTCGCCCGCACCATGTCCCACAGCCGCGCCTTGCCCAGGATCAGCAGCCAGGGCGTGGCATCGGCCGGGACGATCTCGACGCGGCCGCCGAGCCCCGCATTGGAGGTGCCCAGCCGCCCGCCCGGCGCCAGCGTCAAGCCGTCCAGCGGGTAGAGCAGGCCTTCGGAGTGGGTGAAGCTGACTTCCGCGAGGGGATAGAGCGATACCCGCTCGCCCTTGGTGGCTTGGAAGCTGAACGGGCCAATCACCGCCAGCGCCACATCGACCTCATCCACCAGCAGCAGATGGCGGCTGGGCGCGAACTTGTGCATGGCATTGAGCGCCGACAGAGTGTGGTCGAGCCGCTTGCCGGTCATGCCCAGCGCCAGCGTCACTGGCGCCGTTGTCGAATAGAGCGCCTTTTCGAAATCGGTGGTTTCCTGCTCGGCCAGGTGGATCACCCTGGTGCGGCGCTCCCAGCCGGCGCGGTCGGCGAGGGAATCGAGGTCTCCGATGATCGCGGCCGGGGTGAGACCCGCCGCCCCGATCGCGTCGCCCCCGCCATCGGCCCCGACCAGGGCCACGCCGCGCCCTGCCAATTCGACCAGCAAAGCCGGGTCTACCACCCCGCCGCCGACAACGGCCAATGGGCCGTCAAACACGATGGGCAGCCCATCCGCGCCGCTCACGGAAGTCTCTTGCACTGTCACAATTCTCGCACTAAGTCTCAGGCGTCTCGCTGGGGTGTTCCGGGTTTCCGGAGCTGAGAATTACCCATTGAACCTGAACCAGGTCATGCTGGCGGAGGAAGTTCGAGATGGCAAGAGCGTCTCGTTGCGCCTCGGCCATTGACACCTGTCCCTTCACCCATGACCGCATGAACCGATGAAGGGATGACCCCATGGTCAAATCCACCTCTCTGGCGCTTGCGGTCTTTGCCGGGCTGCTCGCAGCCCCGGCATTCGCCCAGGACGTGCCAAATCTCAAGATTTACACCTATGACGGCTTCGCCGCCGAATGGGGCCCCGGCCCCGGCCTGAAGGCCGGCTTTGAAGCGATCTGCAAATGCACGGTGGATTTCGTGGCCGCCGACAGCTCCATCGGCACGCTGCGCCGCGTGCAGCTCGAAGGCGCCACCACCGAAGCCGATCTGATCGTGGGGCTCGACACCGCCATTGCCGGGGAAGCGCGCGACACGGGCCTGTTTGCCGAGCACAATTTCTATTTCGACGAACTGACGCTGCCCTATGGCTGGACCGACAAGAATTTTGTGCCCTTCGACTACGCCCATTTCGCCTTTGTCTACGACAGTGACAAAGTGGCCAATCCGCCCAAGTCGTTTGAAGAGCTGATCGCCATGCCGGACGATTTCAAGATCGTCATTCAGGACCCGCGTTCGGCCACCCCGGGCCTGGGCCTCGTGCTGTGGATCAAGGCCGCCTATGGCGACCGTGCCCCCGAAATCTGGGCCGGGCTCAAGCCACATATCCTGACCGTGACGCGGGAATGGAGCGAGAGCTATAATCTGTTCCTCGAGGGCGAGGCCGACATGGCGCTCTCCTACACCACCTCGCCCGCCTACCACATTGTCGAGGAAGATGACGACACGATCAAAGCCGCTTTGTTCACGGAGGGCCATTTCGCCCAGACCGAAGTGGCCGGCGTGCTCAGATCCTCCAAGCATCAGGAACTGGCCTTCCAGTTTCTCGATTATCTGACCTCGGCGGACGCGCAGAAGATCATTCCGACGACCAATTGGATGTTCCCGGTGATCGATCTTGGTTATGAGCTGAACCCGGCTTTTGGGACATTGCCGCAGCCGGAGAAGACGCTGACGCTGCCGGAAGCGGAGATCGAGGCGAATTCGGCTGCCTGGATTGATGAGATGCTTAAGGCGATTCAGTAGGGGCCGGCGCGTGGGGCAAATAGCCATGGCCATTCTGCCCCACCGCCCTGCGCGCATTGCCGCCGCCGCGGCCTTGGCCCTCGCCATTGCCATCCTGATCGCGCTCGTCCTCTGGTCCATCTTCAGCGCGGCGACCGATCAGGCCAGCGGCGCCGGGCGGGTGGATATTCCTCACCTGCTGCGGATGACCTCTATCCAGGCGGGGCTGACTACATTGCTCTCGCTCACCGTCGGCATGGCACTGGCCTGGGCGCTGAACCGGTTGCGGTTTCCCGGGCGCGATCTGGTAGTCGGGCTGTTCGCTTCGGCCATCGTCACCCCCGGCATGGTGGTGGCGTTTGGACTGCTCTCCATCTGGGGCCGCAGCGGCTGGATCAATCAGGCCAGCAATGCCCTGTTCGGCACCTCGATCGGCAATCCCGCGTTCGGGCTCTCGGGCATCCTGTTTGCCCATGTCATTCTCGATGGCGCCTTTGCCGCCCGCATCATGCTGGCCCGGCTCGACGCCATTCCTCAGCCCCGCCTCAAGACCGGGCAATCGCTCGCCCTCTCCGCCTGGCGGCGTTTTTCCATCATTGATTGGCCCGCGTTGCGCGGCACCCTGCCGGGGCTGGGCGCCATCATTTTCCTCCTCGCCTTCACCAGCTTCCCCATCGTGCTGTTGCTCGGGGGCGGGCCAGCCAACCAGACGCTGGAAGTGGCCATCTATGCCGCCGTCCGCCAGGATTTCGACCTGCGCGCGGCGGTCCTCTTGGCCCTGACGCAGATTGGGGTTTGCTCCGTGGTCATCCTCATTGCCTCGGCGCTGGCGCCCATCCCAACGAGCCTTGGTCCGTCCACGACGCCAAGCTGGCGCGATGGCGGCGCCGCGCGGCTGCTGCAAGCGATAGTCCTGATCCTGTGCACCATCGCCTTCGTGCTGCCCCTCGCCTCGGTGCTGATCGATGGCGTGCTGGGCGGCTTTGGGCGCTTGCTGTCGCAATCGGCCTTCTGGTGGGCAGCGCTGTCGAGCCTGGTCATCGGCACCAGCTCGGCGCTGCTGACGCTGGTGCTAGCCCTCACGCTCGCCATGGGGCGCGGCGCGACATCCAACAGCTTGGTGCGCACCATTCTGGGCATGCCGGCCTTTGCCTATCTGGCCGTGCCCGCCGTGGTGCTGTCGCTGGGCTTTTTCCTGCTGGCCCGTAATCTGGGCGTGGCGCCGGCGCTGGCCGCGCCCTATGTGGTCATTCTGGGCAATAGTCTCTTGGCTCTGCCCTTCGCCATGGCCACGCTCGGCCCGCCCTTTGAGGCTATCGCACGGACGCGCGGCAAGCTGATCCGCTCGCTTGATCTATCCGGGTGGCGGCAATTCATGGCTGTCGAGTATCCCCTGCTCGGCAAGGATATCGGCGTCATGCTGGCGCTGGCCTTCTGCTTTTCGCTGGGCGATCTGGGTGTCATCGCCCTATTCGGCACGCAGGATTTCCAGACCCTGCCTTTGATGATGTTCCGGGCGCTGGGCGCCTATCGCGGCAATGATGCAGCCGCCATTGCGGCCATCCTGCTCATTGGCACGATCATCGCCTTTGTCGGCCTGCCCAAGCTGTTCGAGAGGATTGCCAATGCTGCGCGTTGAAGACCTGAGCTTTGCCCATGCCGGCCAGGCCACGCGCTATCGCTTCGAGATGGCAGCGGCGCCGGGCGAAATCACCGCGATTTCCGGCGCCAGTGGCTCGGGCAAATCCACCCTACTCGATCTGCTGGCGGGCTTTCTCACACCGCTGTCCGGCCGTATCGATTTGGACGGCACCGATCTCGTGCCGCTGCCGCCGGAATCCCGGCCGGTCTCGCTGCTGCTGCAATCGGATAATCTGTTCGACCATCTCACGGCCAGCCGGAATGTGGCGCTGGGGCTGCCGAGTGGGGCGGGGAAAGGCGCCGTGGTTCAGGCCGTTGAGACGGCGCTGTCCGAAGTGGGGCTGGCCGGGCTTGGGCAGCAGACCGCATCGACGCTGTCCGGCGGGCAAAAGCAGCGCGTTGCGCTGGCGCGAACGCTCGTGCGCAATCGGCCGATCGTGCTGCTGGATGAGCCATTTTCGGCATTGGACGACAAGGCGCGGACGGCGACACGGGAATTGGTCAAGGCGCTGACCATTGCGCATGACTGGCACACGATTTTGGTAAGCCACCATATGGATGACATCACCGCCATTGCCAGCCGGCGCTACCGGCTGGAGGCGGGGGAATTGGTGGTTGAGGGTTAGGGAGCTCCTATCTGCCTCCCTCCCCCTTGTGGGGAGGGATTGAGGGTGGGGGTGCTGGGCTCACCGCCGACATTGAGTTCGGGGAAGGCGTAGAACCCCCACCCCAGCCCTCCCCACAAGGGGGAGGGAACTGGACGGGAGCTCTCGGCCTATGGCGGCTAGCCGCCCCAGGTGGTGAACACTTTCTGGAACAGCGCCTGGGCCGTGTCGTCTTTTTCGAGCGTGATGATCGCGTTGCGGCCGGTGCCATAGACCACGGCCAGGTCGATCCATTTGCGGTTTTCGAGCAGGTCGGTATTGGTCGTGGCGTCGGTCGCGGCGGCGCTGAGGGCGAAGAGGAACGAATTGCCCACGACGCGGGCCGAGGCGCCCACCAAAGGCGTGCCGGGGACCAGTTCCTCATTTTTCAGCAACACGCCGGGCAGGCCGGCAATAGTTCCGCCGATAAAGCTGTCGCTGACCTGGAAATTGACTTCCATCAGGTGGCTGGCGGGCAGGCTTGGATCGGCATTCTTGCGAATGATCAGCTCGACGCCCAGATTGCGGGCCGGAATGCTGGCCTTGCCGATCAGGGTGGGCAGGCCAAGCTCGTCCGTGCCCTCGCTCCAGGCAATGGTGCCCGAGAAGGGCACGGCGCCGGTGCGGCCATCTTGCGAGGCTTCGAGCAGCAGCGACTGGCTGCCGGCCAGCACGGCCGGATCGACGGAGGCGGCCGGATCGGTCGCCGCAACGCTGGTATCCTCGCCCGGCAGGCGTTCCTCGGTCTTGACCTCGCCATTAATGCCCGGCAGCGCCGGCTGGTCGGCATTGGGCACCACCGGCTCGGGCGTGGGCTCGAGGCGATCTTCGATTTCAAGGCCCTGCAGCAGCGCACCAGTCGGCTCGGCGGCAGGCGTGGTCGCGGTATTGCCGGGTCCGGTGGGATTGTCGGCGGTGTTGGCGGGCGCGTCGCCGGCCGAGGGGGGCGACAAGGTGGGAGTGAGGGTTTGCGGCGCCGTCGCGGCCGTCTCGGTCACATTGGGCTGGGCCTGGCCGAACATCTGGTCGAGATCCACATAGCCTTCGCGCCATGCCCAGAAACCCGCGCCGCCGACACCGGCGAGCAGGATGGCAAACACCACGAGGAAGATCGTCAGCCCCGCGCCGGAACGCGCCTCGGGCCGTGCGGCGGCAAAGCCGGCATCGTCACCGGCTTCCTCTGTCTCGGCCGGGGCCATGGCAAAGGCGCCACGCTCGGCGGCAGTATTTTTCTCGCGCTCGGGCAAAGCCGGGCTCGGCTCGCCGCGCGCTTCGCGATCCAGTACTTCGATGGCGGTGGCCATGGCGCTTTCGGCTTCGCGCGGATCGCTGGTGGCCGGTTCGACCTCCACTTCACGAACGCTGGACAGCGCGGTTTCGACTTCGGCACTGTCGTCCGTGGCGGGGCGGACCACTTCGAGCGGCACGATGACCTGCTGGCGCGCCAGGGCCTGGTTGCCGGCCGATGGCTCGGCCCGGCTGCGCAGCGCCTCGCTGGTCGAATTGGCGGCAAAGGGCAAGGGCTCGCGCCGCACTTCAAAGCTCGGCGACTTGAGGGGCGCTTCGAGCGGCCGCACATTGGAAGCGCCTGGCAGGGGCGAACTCGGCCCGCTTTTGCTCGCCTCGGCGCGCGCGACGATGGAGGGGATCGGACGCACATCCGGCTTGGGCGCCTCGGGCTCGTCCTTGGCCGGCTCGATGCTGACCGAACTGCCGCCTGCGGACGCAGCCTGCTCGATAATGTCTTCGATCGAGGTGACAGTCGCCGTCTTCGGCGCCTCGACGGGTTTGGGGGCTGCCAGCGGCTGGGTCGGCAGGATGATGGCCGGCGGCGGTTCGACCGCTTGAAGCGGCGCTGGCTCAACCGGCTCGGGCGGCGCTGGTTCGACGGGTGCGGGAGCCGGTGCGATCACCGGCTCGCTGCGGGGCGTGGGCTTATAGGCAAACGACGTGTCACGGCCCAGCGAGATGACGGCCTCGCTGGCCTCCTGTTCGACCTGGCGGATGCAATCTTCGAGCTGCAGCCGGTGCTGGGTGATATCCCGCGCCGGCAATGGCGGGGTGATGGCGCGCAATTGCCCCACCAGGGCCGAACGCGCCTTCTCATACACCGCACGGCGTGCGGCCCCGTTATTCTCCGGCAGCGCCGAGATGGCCCGGCGCAACAGCTCTTTGTAGTCCGCCATTGGTTACTTGGTACTCACAATTTGCAGCACGTGTTGTAACAAAAAAACTCAGTCTTGGAATGGGTCAACGACAAGGATGGTGTCGGCGCGTTCCGGGCTCGTCGACAGCATGGCAACGGGGGCCCCGATCAGCTCTTCAATATAGCGCACATATTTGACCGCCTGGGCCGGCAATTCGGCCCAGCTGCGCGCACCGGCCGTGGTGCCCGACCATCCCTCCAGCGTCTCATAAATCGGGGTAACGCGCGCCTGTGCTCCCATTGAGGCAGGCAAGTAATCAATTCGTGATCCATCCAGCTCGTAGCCGACGCAGATCTTGATCTCCTTGAGCCCGTCCAGCACGTCGAGCTTGGTCAGCGCAATGCCGGTAATGCCCGAGGTCTTGACGGTCTGGCGCACCAGCACCGCATCAAACCACCCGCACCGGCGCGGCCGGCCGGTATTGACGCCCACTTCCTTGCCCACGACGGCCAGGTGACGGCCAATATCGTCATCGAGTTCGCAGGGGAACGGACCCTCGCCGACGCGGGTCGTATAGGCCTTGGTGATGCCCAGCACATAGCCGATGGCGGTGGGCCCGAGGCCCGAGCCGGCAGCAGCCTGGCCGGCAACGGTGTTGGAGGAGGTCACGAACGGATAGGTGCCGTGATCATTGTCGAGCAGAGCGCCCTGTGCGCCTTCGAACAGGATGCGGGCGCCAGCCTTCCGTTTGTCATCCAGCACCTGCCAGACGCGATCCATGAAGGGCAGGATTTCGGCGGCGACCGAAGCCAGCTCGTCGTAAATCTTCTGCGCTTCGATTTCGACCAGGCCCATGCCGCGCCGCAGCGCATTGTGGTGGCCGAGCAGGCGCTCGATCTTGGGCATCAGCGTTTCTGGTTCGCTGAGATCGATCAGGCGGATGGCGCGGCGGCCCACCTTGTCTTCATAGGCCGGACCGATACCGCGCTTGGTGGTGCCGATCTTGAGGCCGGAATTGGAATCTTCGCGAATCGCATCGAGTTCGCGATGCAGCGACAGAATGAGGGGGGCATTATCGGCAATGCGCAGGATTTCGGGGGTGATCTTGACCCCCTGCCCGCGCAGCTTGGCCATCTCCGCTACGAAATGATGGGGATCCACCACCACGCCATTGCCGATGACCGAAAGCTTGCCTTGCACCAGGCCCGAGGGCAGCAGCGCGAGCTTGTAGCTCACCCCGTCGATGACCAGCGTGTGGCCAGCATTGTGACCGCCATGATAGCGCACCACCACATCGGCACGCTCGCTGAGCCAGTCCACGATCTTGCCTTTGCCCTCGTCGCCCCACTGCGAGCCGACGACAACCACATTCGCCATAAAAGTCTTCCTCAAGAGAGCGCAACCGACTGACGCCGGCGCGAGCTGCCACATCCATCCAACACTTGGACGTCTGTCCTCCGGGCCACCTTTGTCGAGTTTAAACGCGGCCGAATAACTGATAAGTCCGACTGTCCTTACATCACCCGGGCGACGATGACAAAGCCGCTAGACACCGAAAATCGCGGCATTTCCGCCCGCCTGCTCGATCAGCCCTATTTGCTGCTCATTCTGGCCCCTTTATTCTGGGGCGGCAATGTGGTTGCGGCCAAGCTGGTGGTGGGCGAAATCGACCCGTTTCTGCTGCTCGCGGCCCGCTGCCTGGGCGCGACTTTGTTCATCCTGCCGTTTTCCTGGGGATATTTGCGGCAGGATTGGCCCGTCATCCGCCGCACCTGGCCCTTGCTGATGGCCTTTGGCGCGATCGGCTATGCGCTGTTCAATGTGCTGCTCTATGTCGGCCTGGGCACCACGACGGGGGTCAACGCCGCCATCGTGCAGGCGGCCCTGCCGATGATGATCCTCGCCGCCAATTTCGTCGTCTTCCGCGCCCGGGTGAAATCGCTGCAGATCGCCGGCGTCATCATCGCCATCATGGGCGTGATGCTGACCGCAACCCATGGCGATCTCGGCCGCATTCTGGGCCTCGACATCAATATCGGCGATGGCTTCGTGATCCTGGCGTGCCTCGCCTACACCGCCTATACGCTGGCGCTCAAATACCGTCCCAATGTGCATATGATGAGCTTCATGGCGGTGGCCTTTTCCGGGGCTGCATTGACCGGGCTGGTCATGCTGCAGCTGTTCGGGCCGGGCCTCGTATCGCTCGCAACCATTCCGCAGATGTCGCCAATAGTCTGGGCCGTCATCGCCTATGTGATGATCTTTCCATCCATGTTCAGCCAGGTGTTTTACGCCCGCGGCGTCGAACTGGTCGGCCCCAACCGCGCCGCGCCCAGCCACAATCTGATCCCGGTGTTCGGGGCGCTGGGCTCGGTGCTGGTGCTGGCCGAGCGGCTGGAGCTCTACCACTATCTGGCCGCCGCGATCATCGTCGGCGGCATTGTGCTGGCCGAATGGTCGGTGCGGCGGAAGGCTGTTTAGCAGGCCTCACAAAAAAGGCCGACGCTTGCGCGCCGGCCCCAGCATTCCAACATTCCCAAAGACTAGAACTTCAGCGCTTTGGCCTGCTTGACGCCCTCAAGGGCGGCGATTTCGGCGAGTTGGGGTTCGGTCAGCGTGCCATCGATGGAAACCAGAGCGATAGCGTCCGACCCGACTTCGACCCGACCCAGGTTGAAGTTGGCGATGTTGATGCCGAGCGTGCCCAGCAGCGTACCGAGGCGGCCGATATGGCCGGGCTTGTCCTCATTGGTCACATAGAGCATGGAGGGGCTGAGTTCGGCCTCCATATTGATGCCCTTGACCTGGATGATGCGCGGCTTGCCATTGGCAAACACCGTGCCGGCAACGGCGCGTTCCTGCCGCTCGGTCAGCACTGTCAGGCGGATATAGTTCTCGTAGGCGCCCTGCTGCTCGCGGGTGACCACTTCGACATTGACGCCGCGATCCTTGGCCACCTGCGGCGCCGAGACCATGTTGACCTCGGCCAGCAGCGGTTTGAGCACGCCATGCAGGGCCGCCGCCACCATGGGACGGGTATTCATGCCCGCAACACCGCCTTCGAACTCGATCTTGATGCCCTGGATCGCCGTTTCGGTCAGTTGCCCGGCAAACGAGCCCAGCACTTCGGCCAGCTTGATGAACGGGGTGAGGCGCGGCGCTTCCTCGGCCGAGATGGACGGGAAATTGAGCGCATTGGTGATTTCGCCGGTCATCAGATAGGCCGAAATCTGCTCGGCCACCTGCAGCGCCACATTCTCCTGCGCCTCGGTGGTCGAAGCGCCCAGATGGGGCGTGCAGATCACATTGGGCAGCTCGAACAATGGATTGTTCTCGGCCGGTTCCTGCAGGAACACGTCAAGCGCCGCGCCGGCAACCTGGCCGGACTTGAGCGCATCATAGAGCGCCGCCTCATCGACCAGACCGCCACGGGCACAATTGATGATGCGCACGCCCTTCTTGGTCTTGGCCAGGGCTTCGGCGCTGATGATATTGCGCGTCGCGTCGATCAGCGGGGTATGCAGCGTGATGAAATCGGCCCGCGCCAGCAGCTCGTCCAGCTCGACCTTTTCGACGCCCATGGTCTGGGCGCGTTCCGGCGTCAGGAAGGGATCGAAGGCAATGACCTTCATCTTGAGGCCCTGCGCGCGATCGGCCACGATCGAGCCGATATTGCCCGCCCCGATCAGGCCGAGTGTCTTGTTGGTGACTTCGACACCCATGAAGCGGTTCTTTTCCCACTTGCTCGCGCGGGTCGAGGCATCGGCCTCCGGCAGTTGGCGGGCCAGCGCCATCATCATGGCAATGGCATGCTCGGCCGTGGTGATCGAATTGCCGAAAGGGGTGTTCATCACGATGATCCCCTTCTTGGTGGCGGCGGGGATATCGACATTGTCGACACCGATACCGGCGCGGCCGATCACCTTGAGATTGGTGGCGGCAGCGATGATCTTTTCGGTGATCTTGGAGGCCGAACGAATGGCCAGGCCATCATATTGGCCGATGACTTCGAGCAGCTTGTCCTTGTCCTTGCCCAGATCGGGCAGGTAATCCACCTCGACGCCATTATCCTTGAAGATCTGGACGGCGGTGGGGCTGAGCTTGTCGGAAACGAGAACCTTGGGCATTTGGTAATCCCTGAGATTTGAAGAGTTTATAGTGGGATACCCCTCCTAGCCTCCCCCTGATAGGGGGAGGGACAGCTCCGCGTTCCGGGCAATATCGTGCCAAAACTCGATCAGCTCCTCCTCCTATCAGGGGGAGGTTGGGAGGGGGTATGGAGATTTAAGCAGCGACGCTCAGCGCAGCCTTTTCCTCGGCAAAGGCAAAATCCAGCCACGGCACGAGCGCCGCCAGATCGGACGCTTCCACCGTCGAGCCGGCCCAGATGCGCAGGCCCGAAGGGGCATCCTTATAGGCGCCGATATCATAGGCGACGCCCGCCTTGTCGAGCCGGGAGACGATGGCCTTGGCAAAGGCCGCCTGCTTGTCGGCGTCGAGCGCAGTCACCGCCGGATCGACGATCGAGAAGCACACCGAAGTGTTCGACCGATTGGCCGGGTTCTTGGCTAAAAAGTCCACCCAGGGAGTCGCCGCGACCCAATCGGCCAGCACCTTGAAATTGGCATCGGCTCGGGCCTGCATGGCCTTGAGGCCGCCCAGCGATTTACCCCATTCCATGGCATCGATCGCGTCCTCGATGCAGATCATCGAGGGCGTATTGATGGTCGCCGCCTCGAACACTTCCTCGAGCAGCTTGCCGCCCTTGGTGAGGCGGAAAATCTTGGGCAGCGGACGATCCGGCTTGAAGCTTTCGAGCCGTTCGACGGCGCGCGGCGACAGGATCAGCACGCCATGAGCGGCTTCCCCGCCCAGCGCCTTCTGCCAGGAGAAGGTGACGACATCGAGCTTGGCGAAATCGAGATTCTGCGCAAAGGCCGCCGAAGTGGCGTCGCAAATGGTCAGGCCCTTGCGGTCGGCAGCAATCCAGTCGCCGTTCTCGACGCGGACACCCGAAGTCGTGCCATTCCAGGTGAACACCACGTCGCGATCGAAATCGACCTGGGTGAGATCGGGCAGCTCGCCATAACCAGCCTTGAGAATGCGCACATCCTCGAGCTTGAGCTGCTTGGAAACGTCAGTGACCCAGCCCTCGCCAAAGCTTTCCCAGGCCAGCATATCGACGCCGCGCGCGCCCAGCATGGACCACAGCGCCATTTCGACAGCGCCGGTATCGGAAGCCGGCACGATGCCGATGCGGTAATCCGCCGGCACTTGCAGCAATTCGCGAGTGAGATCGATGGCGCGCTGAATGCGGGCCTTGCCGGGCTTGGAGCGGTGCGACCGACCGACCAGCGCATTGGCCAGCGCTTCAACCGTCCAACCAGGACGCTTGGCACAAGGGCCCGACGAAAAATTCGGATTAGCCGGTTTCACCGCCGGCGCGGTCAGGGGCATTGCAGCCATCTTCAGCGACCCTCCCAGGTCTATGCGTCTTGCGTTAGGGCAAGATGTCCTGAGGCGGGAGATACGCCCGCGGGAGGGTGGCCGTCAATGAGTCTTTTTGCGGGCACAAGTAGCGACCCAGGCTTTGCCGGAGCATAGATCGCGGCGATGAACGTGTACTGCTTCAAGACTTCCTTGCGGAGCTTCGTTGGGATCTGGTGACATGGCAGAGACCGCATCTGCTTCAGTTCCACCCGTAGCGGAATGGTGACCTTTCCGTAATCAGTTGGTTTTGACGCTTGCCGGCATGGTAGCCAGTGGAACCCGGCCATGTTGCCCACGATGCTGCATTGGCAAATGAACCTGCCGGCAGGCAATTACGCACTGGCATTTGAGCCCTCCACCATCCGCCCCGTGGGTTCCAGCAATCCGTTTCCGATCCTGGAGCCCGCGGAGTCGGTGTCTCTGGGGATCGACCTCGAACTCCTGCACGGCATCGCGGGTCAGGACTTGCTCGCATTGGCCGAGAGTAAGGGAGGGCGATGAAACACGTCTGTCTCGAACTCGTTCGAGATGCGCCGCGCCAGCTCCGCGCGTCAGGCGGTCAGCATATCCCGCAACGTCGCGACTATCAGTTGATGGTCCTCGATATCGGGTAATCCACTGACGCCTACCGAACCCGCAAAAGTCCCAGACGCGAGCATGAGCGGAACCCCGCCCCCGCTTGCGACATAGTCCGCTTCGGGCAGGCGGAACCTGGAGTTGAAATTGTAGCCCTGCGCTTCGGCCTCAAGCCGCATCGACAATGAGCTGCGGTGGAAGCGGTGGGCTACGGCGCATTTGCGCCGTGTCCAGTCGAAATTGTCGATCGTTGCTCCGCTCAGCAAGGTGGCAAAAACCACGTCCGTTCCGTGCCGGACTTCGATGGCGACCGGCGCCTTTGCGTCCTGCGCCCGAGCGCGCAGGCGAGAACCCAGTTCCCAGGCAAAGTCATAGTTGAAGATTTTGAGCTGAAGCTGGTTCAACTCATCGGCCAGGTCGGTAACGGTCGGAATGCTCATTGTCGCTGCTGCCATTGTCAGAATTCACGTATCTGCAGATTGCGCCAGCGGCTCGCCGCATCATAACCCCAGCGATCACCCCCCACGATGGGGTCATTGTCGTGCACTTCCAGGGCAATGCGGCCACGCCGGCCGAGCAAGGCGGCAACGCCCTGGCGGTCGAACAGGTCTGCCGGCAATGTGCTCGCATCCAGTTCGGCAATCTTGACACCATTGATCGTGGTGCTGAGCACCGGCACTTCGCCCTCGATGGAAATGCGGAACTCGTTCCAATCGCCCCAATGCCAGGTCTTGAGGAAGTCCTCGCCTGATGCGGCATAGCTGAGAAGCGACCGCTTGAGAGGCGTCAGCGGCTCGATCGTGGTCGCCGGATCTTCCAGCTGTAGCCCGGTCGGCTGGCCTGCCGCATCCCGCGCCACGTCGAGAGCGAAATTGATGGCATGGAAGCCGCCAATGCCGTTGCCGTAGTAGCCGCCAATATTGCCTGATTTCCGGTGGTCCATCAGCACCTGGAAACCTTGCGAGCCGATATCGGTGGCGCGCAGCACCACACCGGTATCCGCAGGCCAATCGGGCTTGGCCTCGAACACCAGCTCATAGTCACCATAGACTTCGTCGCTGAGCAGATAGGCGCCCAATCCGCTGCCAGCCGGCTCCTGCCGGCCGCAGATTGCCCCCTCCTCCACCGTCCAGCGACCAGTATGGGCCATGATGGCGGCCAATCGCTCGGGCGTCACATCCCATTGCGGCCCGCCCGGCTTGATCGGAGCCAGACGGCGCGGAACGGCGTGCCAGCCGACGAGGGATTGACCATCGAAAATGCGTTTGAATTGACCGGGCATTGAACTGCTTTCTAGGCAATATGGGTGAGTTGACGGACCTGCATAAGCAGGTCCAGGAAATCGGAAAGCCGCGTGGTTTTGGGTCCCCCAGCAAGATCCGCGGCCACAGATCGCCAAAACAGGCGCAACCCACTTTCATAAACGCCGCTGGATTGAGTGAGCCCGTCGGCATTGGCAAAACGAACCGTGGCGGGTCGCGCCGTATCGTCAGGCATCGCGAGGATTTCGAGCCGCTGGGCAATACCCATGACGTCCAGCTCCAAGCTGTCGTGGATAGCCCCCGACTGCCCGCTCCACACCAGTTCGACGCCTTTGCCGGCGCGCGCCGTCCCGCTATAGGCGAACCCGATTTGCGACAGCATTTTTACGCCGGCAAGCGGTCCAAGCAGAACCTGCAAAGCACTCAATTGCTCATACAAGCTCGCGGCCAGCGATTGCCGGCTGGCTATCGAACAGCGCACCAATGCCGGCTGCCCAACCATGTCGGCGTCGAGCCCGGCCATGAGCGGGAACAATCGCCCCACCGGCGCGACCGCTACAGTAGCGCGCGTCAACTCCTCAATATCGTCGATCATCCACGGGTCGACTAGGACAAGCATGCGGGCAGCACTGGCCCGTCCGGTGGATATGCTTGCTGCATCAGGGCCGACCAGGGCAATGTCGGGTTGCCCATCCGGAACGGTTTGGAAGCTGGCCGGAAGACTGCCCAATATGGCCAGATGAGCTTCTGCCTGTTCGGGTGCACAAAAGACGCGGATCTGAAGCGGATTGTCCATCACGCGGCATCCAGTATCTGGTCGATGCCGTCGGCCAAATCGAGCGCAAAGGCCAGATCGGCAATGGCAGTGTCGAGGGGAATGGGCGGTAGCGCCCCATTGCGCACCGTGTCACTCACGGCTTGCCACAACGCCTGGTAGCCATTCTGGGTAAAATGGAACACCTGGCTGCTGTCTGGTCCCTCCAGCTCGACCACGGCCGATCCCGCCATGACATAGGAGGGCGGCATGCTCGCTCGCAGGCGATGTGTTCGGCCGGTTGCTTCGAAAGTCCATTTTGCCGGCCATTGCCCCGGCATGAGCGCCGTCAGCTCCGCCGTGCAGCCATTATGTTCGGCCAGCAGTGCATAGCCAAAGGGCGGCAGATACCGGGCCAGCAGCAGGCGCCCCATCATGGGCTGGAAATCACGTACCAACGGCACATCGTGGATGGACAAACCCAGCATGGCATTGCGCAGCATTAACTTCCGGAACGCCGCGTCCGCGCTGGGCGCGCCACGCTCCATGGCCGGCACAGGCACCAATTCGGTGGCCCGATTGGTAAACTCGTCATTGCTCGGCAGGAAAATGGCATTGCGCACCTGTAGCGCCGTATCGCCACTCGCCTGCCAGGCCGCGAACGCCGCCCGATAGGCCGGGTCATAGGCATGCATGGTCCCGACAAAAATCGCCGTGCCGCTCGCGACCGAAGCCGCCTTGATCCGGGCGGCTTCGCCCTTGCTCACCGCCAGCGGCTTTTCGCACAGCACGGCCTTTTTGCCTGCCTGGCAGGCGGCGATGACCTGCTCGGTATGGAAGGCATTCGGGCTGCAAATGGCGACAACCTCGACTGCCGGATCGGCAAAGACCGGTTCCGCCTCGGTGGATGCTATGGCGCCATAGCGAGCCGCCACCGTCTCAGCCACGAGCGGATTGACGTCCATGACCCGGACGGTGCGGAACTGCCCTGGCAGGGTCGCGATGGCCGGCAGGTGAATGGCCTGGGTGACCGGGCCGCCACCAACAAAGCCGATACCTATGGGGCGGCTCATGCTGCCCTCCGCGCATCAAGGCGCGGCCGCAGCCACTCAGCCGCAACGCGTGCACTTTCGGGCACGGTGGGCTGGTCGGCAATGTCCACCTCGACGATAAACCAGCCGTCGAACCCGGCCAGCGCCGCAAGCGCTGCTTCAAGATCAATGCTGCCACGGCCCGGCTCGGTCCAGATATGAGCGGCGCCGGCTGCATGATAGCCCTGCCCTTCGGCCTGGACACGCGCGGCGACGTCGCGCCGGTAATCCTTGATATGCACCGCGCCGACCCGGCCAACATGGCGCGCGAGAAACGCGTTGAGATCGGCGCCGGCCCAGCTCAAATGCCCGGTATCGGGGCCAACCAGCAGAATGTCGCTGCCAATGCGGTCCAGCACGAACTCGGTCTCCTCGACCGTTTCGATCCGCGTGCCGACATGGGCATGCAGGCACGGCACGACGCCCTCCGCCGCCATGGCCTGCGCGACCTGAGCCAGACCATCGGCAATACGAGACAATCGCGGGCTGTCGGCACCCACTCCCTGGGCGGGCGTGTCGATGCGGCGTGGATCGGCACCGAATTGTTCGGCAATGAAAATCCGGTCGAGACCCAGCTGCGCGTGGTCAGCCGCCAGCCGCTGCGCCGTCTCGATCGTTGTGGCCAGGTTGTCCCGGTCATCGAACTGCGACTGGAAATAGCCCGGCGCAGGCACGAGGTGATGTTCGGCCAGCAGGTCAAGATAGGCCTTGGGGGTCGTACCGGCGGGGATGTCGGCATGAATGCCATCATAGCCGGCCTCGCGCACAATGCTCAAAATCTGGGGCAATGGCGGCGCCAGTTCGGGCCGGAAGCCCTCGGCGGTTAATACGAAAGACAGGGGATTATAGGCCATGCGAGTGGTCATGAAATTTCTCTGGTAAACACCATGGTTGAAATCTGCGGGGCGTGCCCGGGAGAAAGACACGCCCCACGATACGGCCCGCCGCCAAACGGCGGACCGATGGGGTCAGGCGATGCGTTTGCCGCTAGCCTGATCGAAGAGATGCACATTGCCCGCCATTGGCCGCACATGCAGCGTGTCGCCCGGCACGGCATCAATGCGGCTATGGAACAGAGCCAACAGATCATCCCCGCCGATCCGCAGGCTGACCTGGGTCTCCGAGCCCGTCGGCTCGACCACCACGACCTGTCCGGCAATGGCGCCCGGCACTTCGGCGCCACCCAGTTCAAGATGCTCGGGGCGAACGCCCAGCACCAACGCCTGGTCGCCATGGGACGCCAAATGCGGCACCTCGATCGCCACGCCCGAACTGGTCGTGAACACACCGGCCGTCTCGACGGTGCCGGCGATCAGGTTCATCGATGGCGACCCGATGAACCCGGCGACGAACAGATTGGATGGCTTGTCATAGAGATCGAGCGGCCTGCCGATCTGCTCGACCAATCCGCCATGCATCACCACGATCCGGTCAGCCATGGTCATGGCCTCGATCTGGTCATGCGTCACGTAGACGATGGTGGTGCCCAGCCGCTGGTGCAATTCCTTGATCTCGGCCCGCATCTGCACCCGCAGCTTGGCATCGAGATTGGACAAGGGCTCATCGAACAGAAACACTGCCGGATCGCGCACAATGGCGCGGCCCATGGCCACGCGCTGACGCTGACCGCCCGAAAGCTGCTTGGGGGTGCGATCCAGCAACTCGCCTAGCGCCAGGATATCGGCCGCCTTGCGCACGGCAGCATCGATTTCCGCCTTGGAACGACCCGCCAGTTTGAGCGAGAACCCCATGTTCTGGGCCACGCTCATATGCGGATAGAGCGCATAGGACTGGAACACCATGGCGATATCGCGCGCCTTGGGTGGCAGATTGTTGACCACCCGGTCGCCGATCTTGATCGTGCCGCCGGTAATGGATTCCAGCCCTGCAATCATGCGTAGCAGGGTGGATTTTCCGCAGCCCGATGGACCGACCAGGATCAGGAATTCGCCATCCTGGATATCGACATCCACCCCATGCAAAACCGGCACGGCGCCATAATTCTTGGTAACGGACTGAACGCTCAGTGAAGCCATGTGACTACCCCTTCACGCCGCCGGCAATCGCGCCGTGCGTGATGAATTTCTGGACGAAGAGGAACAAGACCAGGGTTGGCAGCATGGTCAGCGTTGCCGCCGCCATCAGGCTCCCCCAATCGGTCGAGAATTGCTGCATGAACATCTGGATGCCCACCGGCAGGGTCATCGCCTCGGTAGTGCGCAGGAAGACGCTGGCGATGAAGAATTCGTTATAGGAAAACAGGAAGGCAAAGATCGAAACCGCCGCCAGTCCCGGCCCCGACAGGGGCAGTACGATCCTGACGAAAGCGCCGATATGGCTGCACCCGTCGATTAGCGCGGCTTCCTCCAGCTCGCGCGGAATGGTGTCGAAATAGCTGCGTGCCATCCAGGTGACGAAAGGCAGGTTCACCACCGCATAGACGATAATCACCGACATTGGCGTGTTGATCAGCCCAAGCGGGCGGAACAGCAGGAAAAGCGGAATGAGCGCCAGGATAATCGGGAACATCTGCACCGCGAACAGCGTCGATGAATAGGCATCCAGCAGTCCATTGCGGAAACGCGATAGCGCATAGCCCGCCAGCACCGCCGCCGTAACGCTGAAAGCGGTGGCGCCCAGCGACACGATCAGGGAATTCCTCAGATAGGTGAAAAACGGCGTATTGGTCAGCGACTGGTAATTGCTCAGCGAGAACTGCTGGGGAATGAGACTGCGCGAAGCCAGAATCTGTTCGGTGGTCTGGAACGAATTGAGCGCCATCAGGATGATTGGAAGGTTCACTAGCAGGCAGATGACGATCATCAAGCCCGTCAGGCTCCAACGCTGCATATGTGTGGAATTGTCCATGACCTCAGCTCCTCCGTTGCCAACGAAGCAGGAAGAATACCAGCGTCATCAGCACGAAGAGGGTGATGAAGGACGTTGCAGAACCCATGCCGACATCGTTGCGCGCAAAGGTGAAGCGATAGGCAAGCACCACCAGATTCTCGGTGGCATTGGCCGGTCCGCCCTGTGCCAGGAGCCAGGGGGTGTCGAAATCATTGACCGTCCAGATCGTCATCAACAGGCAGAGCACGATCGAGATATTCTTGATCTGCGGCAGCGTGACGTTCCAGAAGGATTGCCAGCGCGTCGCCCCATCGATGGCAGCGGCCTCGTAAAGACTGCGATCGATGCTTTGCAGTGCCGCCAGCAGCGACAGCATCATGAAGGGAAAGCTGCGCCAGATCTTGATCAGGATCACCACGATCACGGCCCAGGTGCTGTCGGACAGGAAATAAATCGGACTGCCGCCGAACAGCTTGATGATCTGGTTGAACAGCGCTCCTTCGTCGGCGATCATCCAGCGCCACGACACGATGGACACCAGCGATGGTACAATCCATGGCAGTAGCAGCAGCACGCGGAAAACGCCCCGTCCCGGCATGTCCTTCTGCAACAGCAGGGCCAGGCCCAACCCCAGCAGATAACAGCCGACGATGTTGCAGACCGCGAATACCGCGCTGAAGCGCAGCGAGTGATAGAAGGCCGGCGAGCTGAGCAGCTTGGTGTAATTGTCGATGCCCACCCATTTGCCCGCCTTCATTAGCGAACCATCCGTGAAGCTGAAGAACAGCCCTTGAATCATGGGATAGGCGACGACCACCACCAGCAACAGGATCGAGGGCGCCAGCAAAATGGCCGGCGTGACGAATTCGGGCGCCGCCAGCTGCCTGGCGCGGGTGCGCCAGGCCGGGGCTTCGGAGGTATTGAGGACCATGCTCATCAGTCTGCCATGATCTCTTCGAGGTGAACCTGGGCGGCGGCGAGATTGTCCGCCAGCGGCTGGCCCTGCCAGATCGACTGGCTCAGCGCCCGCAGGAAGCCGTCGCCATCGATCTCATTGAGCTGCGGGAAAGTACCGCCCACCGCCGCGGACATCGGCTTGGCGATCGGCATCACGCTGTCGATGACGTATTTGACGTTGGGATTGCCTTGGAAATGCGCATCGGCGGCGATCGACTTGCGGGCCGGCAGATTGCCGGCATGGCCCTCGGTCCACAGTGTCAACGCGTTGTCGCTCCACCATTTGAGGAAGGCCATGGTTTCGGCCGGATGTTCCGTCTGGTTATAGACCATCAGGTTGTTGACCCAGTTGATCGTGCCGATGTCCCCGTGCGGCCCCTTGAGCGGCGGCACGATGCCGATCTGCGGCTTGGCGTCGCCCGACTGGTCCGGCAGCAGGGGTCCGCCGAGGACAAAGGCCGCTTCGCCCCGGAAGAAGGCACCGCGCGCATCGTCCCCGACATAGCCGGCGCTGGCCGGATTGACCGAGCCATCCGCCACCAGGTCCGACAGGTATTGCAACGCCTCGGTGCTGCGCTCTCCGTTCAGATCCGGTTTGCCCTCGGCATCGAACAGCCCGCCGCCATTGTTGATCGCGCTGAACAGCACCCAGTGCACGCCCATCGAGTCGCCCGCGGTCACCAGCCCATACTTGCCGTCGCCGGTCAGTGTCTTGGCGGCATCGCGGAATTCCTGCCAGTTTGTCGGCACGGCCACCCCGGCGGCCTCGAGCAGGTCCTTGCGATAGAACAGCACGCGGATATCGACGCCCCAGGGTAGGCCGACATAGTGGTCGTCATAGCGCAGCGCCTCCAGCGTGCCCGGCGCAAAATCATTGGGGTCGAGTTGGGCCACGACCTCATCCACCGGCAGAATGGCGCCCTGGTCATAGAGCTGCACAGCCTGGAAGCCGGCGCCGGTGGACAGGTCCGGCGCGCTGCCCGAAGCGATCGCGGTGACGAAGGTCTCGTACCAATTGGTCCATGGCACCGACCGATACACGACCTGCACGTCTGGGTGCTCGGCATTGTAGCGGTCGACCAGCGCCTGCGCGGCCACGGGATATTCCGTGCCAGCCCAGTTCATGTCCCAGAAATCGAGCGTCACCGGCTGCGCCATGGCATGTGGCAGACTCAGGCCCAGCGCGGTTGCGGCAAGGGCCAGCTTGGCTGCAAGGCGTCGTGTGTATTGGGTTCTGCTCATGGATAGATGCCCCTCCCTGGGCAAGTCATATCGGTCGCGCTCCGGGCGTCCGGGCGCTGTTCCTGCTGCGATTATGCGTGAAGGGCCGGCGTGCTCTGCCTGCCTCCTCCATAGCCTCCTGCCGCCACGGCGGGTCTTGCCCATGTGGCTGCGTTCCCGCCCTCACCGCCCCCAAAAATACGAGGTCTTTTTATGATGACGTCAACATGTTCACGTCATCATATTGCCAACGGTTTGGCAAGAGGGCATTTGTGGGTAATGAAAAACCAGAAATGGACAGCTTATGAAGCCGAATAAGGCCACTATGGCGGATGTCGCCGAGCGCGCCGGGGTATCAGCGGCAACGGTGGCTCGGGTCATCTACAAAAATGGCTATGTGAAAGACGAAACGCGCCAGGTCGTCGAAGCCGCCGTCAAATTGACCGGCTACCGCCCGAACATGGTGGCCCGGGGTCTGCGCACCAGCCGCAGTTTCACCCTGGGCATGGTGGTCAGCGAGTCCAATCTGAACACCTTCGCCGCAGCAGTTGCCCACGTCATCCAGATCGAGGCGCTGAAATCGGGCTACACCGTATTCACCCTCAACAATCACTCCGACCCCGCCATGGAAGCCCGCGGCATGCAGCGCTTCCTCGATCACCATGTCGATGCGATCATCTTCTGCACAGCCATCGATCCGGCCAATGTCCGCCTTGGCCATCGTAGCGGCGTCCCCACCGTGCAGGTCGAGCGACTGGTCGCGCAAGTGGGAGGCCTGGTTGGCGTTGACCCCGCTGACGGCATGCGCCAGACCATCGACCATCTGTTTGATCTCGGCCACCGCAAGTTCGCCTATATCGGTGGCGATGTGGATTCCAGCCGGATGGAAAGCTCGTTAGGCGAAGCCATCGAAGCCACGCGCGAGCGGGTATTTATCGACAATCTGGCGCGCTATGACATTCACGTGCCACCGGCCTATATCCGCCGCGGCCCCTATTACCAGAGCCACGGGGCCGGCCGGCAAACGGGGTACCGCTTGATGAAGGACATCCTGTCGCTCACGCCCCGGCCGACCGCGGTGGTCTGCGGCTCGGACCTGCTGGCCGCTGCGGCACTGCAAGCCATCGCCGAGGCTGGCCTGACCGTGCCAACCGACCTCTCCATCACCGGCTACGACGACACCCTTGCCGACATCCTCACTCCGGCCCTTTCCAGCATTGCCCAACCGATTGGGGAACTCGGACGCCTGGCCGTGGAAATAGCGCTTGCGGCAATAAACGACCCCGCCGCCCCGCTGCCAAAAGTTACAGTGCCAACGCGATTGGTTTTGCGCGACTCAACAGGTCCAGCTCGCTTGTGACCTCAAAAACTGAATGTCGATTTCTCTGCAACCGATGCGGGCGGGCATTGCATAGGTTTATTGGGAAGCCCGCCGGCGGCTGATAGTCAGGCTGATCACGACCGCGCAGGTCGTACTGGCGCTGATGATCAATGCCATCGGCATAGGCGTGCCATTGGCCAGCAAACCGATCAGGGCAGAGCCAACCATGCCCCCGCCATATTGGGCAAACCCAAGCAGAGCCGAAGCCGAGCCCGTTCCTTGCTCCACGCTGGAGAGGCCGCCGGCAATGGCATTGGCACCGATAAGGCCATTCATGCCGATATAGGCAAAGAGCGCGATGGAGAACCCGATCCAGCCGCCCCAGCCTGCCGACGCCACGAGCAAAATGAGAAGTCCCGCCACTGCGGCAATTGAGGTTCCGATAAACAACATGCGGTTGCTCCCAAACCTGCCGACGAGCCGCAAGTTGACAGCGTTGGAGAGCATGATGCCGCCGATGCCGGAAGCAAAGATCAGGCCGTAGGCCTGCGGCGAAAGTGAGAAATACTCGATGAAGACGAAGGACGATCCGGCGACATAGGCGAATACGCCGGCACCAAAACAGCCAAGGATCATCGCGTGCGCCATCAGCTTGGCGTTCTTGAAGTGCGGCCCATAGGCCAGGAATGCCTGCGCCAGATTGCCCTCGCCACGCATGGACCTGGGCAGTGATTCGGCCGTCCTCGCCAGCCCGATCAGCGTTACCCCGCCTACCCCAACCAGAACCCAGAATATGGACTGCCAGGATGACAGGGCGAGGATTTGTGCCCCCACCGACGGGCCGATCATCGGGGCAATTCCCATGATCAACATCAGCGTCGAAAGCATGCGTGCAGCCTCATCCCTGTGGAACAGGTCCCGCACCATGGCGCGGCCGAGAACCACCGCAGCACTGGCACCAAGGGCCTGCACGATGCGCGCGGCGATCAATTGGGTCGCATCCGTTGATAAGGCACAGCCGGCAGCGCCAACAACGAAGATGGCAATCCCCAACATAAGCGGGACCTTGCGCCCGAAGCGGTCGCTGACCGGCCCCCAAAAAAGCTGGCCGAGCGCAAATCCCATCAGATAACCCGAAACCGTGAGTTCGAGCTGCCCCTGGCTCGCGCCAAGCTGAGCGCCCATGCTGGGCATGGCCGGCAGGTATAGATCTGTTGAAATCGAGGCAAAGCCGAGCAGCAGGCTGAGCAATATTGTCAGCCAGATACCTCGATAGTTTTCGGCACTGGTACTTGCTGAGGAGACAGTCATGGGGTCGCCTTGTGCATATCCGCGACCAGATCGAGCTGGTCCGCAAAAACTGCCTGCTGGGAGTCCATATCAATGACGTTGGCCACTCGATTTAGACTCGCAGCAGCGTCTTGATGGCGCGGCGTTCGTCCATGGCCTTGTAGCCCTCGGCAACATCGGCCAATGGGATTTGCAGGTCGAACACCTTGCCGGGATTGATCTTGCGGGTGAGCACGAGGTCCATCAGATGCGGCAGGAAACGACGCACCGGCGCCGGGCCGCCCAGCATACCCACCTGGGTGAAGAACAGGTTCTGACCATCGAAGGTCACGCCATGAGGCACGCCGACATAACCGATCATCGAGCCGGGACGGGCAACCTGCAGCGCCTGATTCATGGATTGCTGAGTGCCGACGCATTCAAGGACTGAATCTGCACCGACGCGGTTGGTCATCTGCTTGATCTTGGCGATACCGTCCTCACCACGTTCGGCGACAATGTCGGTGGCGCCATATTCCAGCGCGAGGTCCTGGCGGCTCTTATGGCGGCTCATGGCAATGATGCGGCCGGCCCCCATCTGCTTGGCAGCCAGCACGCCCATCAGCCCCACCGCGCCATCGCCAACGACGACCACGGTCGAACCGGCCTGAACGCGCGCGGCGTCGGCTGCGTACCAACCGGTGCCGAGTGCATCAGACACTGCTAGAAGACTCGGGATCAGGTCGTCGGCCGGATGCTCGTCCGTGGCGACCAGCGTGCCGTCAGCGAGCGGCACGCGGGCAAATTGCGCCTGCGCACCAGTCATGAATTCGCGCTGTTCGCAGGACGAGTGGAAGCCGTGGGCGCAGTGCGGGCAAGTGTTGTCGGACAGCACAAATGAGCCAACCACGAACTGGCCTGGCTTGACGGTCTTTACTTCGCTGCCGACGTCGACCACGACGCCGCAATATTCATGGCCCATATGCATGGGCGCGGTGATTTCGTTGGCGCCACGATAGGGCCAGAGATCAGAGCCGCACACGCAAGTGGCCGACAGCTTGATGATCGCGTCGGTCGGCTTGAGGATAGTGGGCTCGGGCAATTCCTCGTACCGGACATCGCCCGGTGCGTACATAATGGTTCCGAACATGAGTTTTTCCTTGGTGTTGTGGATCCGCTTCTAAACAAGGCCAACGCTGCCTATACGACGTCTCGGCATTGCCGGACTGAAGGTCAGATGTGACTGACTCCCAGGCTTTCTCCGACCTGCAAGTCAGGCGTGGTGGCGAGCGCCGCGATCAGTGCCGACAAGCCATTCAGCGTTACGTCGTGTCCGATAAAGGGTCCTCCCTTCTTGGTGAGACGATAGCTTGCGGAGGGCTGCCGATTGAACCAACCAGGCCGCAGAATGGTGTAGTCCAGACCGGATTCCTGGATGATGGCTGCGGAGTCACGGTAGGGATCAAGCGCGCTGCGATAGGTCTCGCCGGGCACTTCGCCATAGATGCCCATGGAACTGATAAAGATCAGCCGCTTGAGACCCGTTTCCCGCATAGCGTCGACGATGGCATGGGCCTGTCGTGCCATGTCACCGGCGAGATTGGCATAGACCACGTCCTGCCCCTGCATGGCGGTCCTGAGTGTGGGCGCGTCAAGGACGTCGCCTTCGACGATCCGAACCCGCGCCGGGTCTGGGTTCGCCAGTCGGCTGGCACGGCGCAGGAACAAAGTGAGTTCCGCGCCAGCCTTGAGCAATACGGGCGTCGTGTGCCGCGCGACCTGGCCGTTGGCGCCCAGCACGAGCACTTTTGGCGCCGAGCCCGCGCTCATCGGTCGATCCGCGCCTGGTTGGCAGCCGAATATCGATCCCCCTTGATCTCGATACCGCCCACCGCATGTTCGATTGCAGCCAGTTCGGAGGCGGTCAGATTGACCGTAGCGGCGCCGATATTTTCCTCGAGACGGTGTAGCTTTGTGGTGCCGGGAATGGGCGCGATCCACGGCTTTTGCGCCAGAACCCAGGACAGGGCGAGTTGCGCCGGCGTGATCTGCTTCTCGGCCGCGATGCGCCTCACGGTATCCACCAGGACCTGGTTGGCAACCCGGTTTTCGGGGTCGAAGCGTGGCACGGAATTGCGGAAGTCCTTTTCCGCCAGCTTTGTATTGCTATCGATCGTGCCGGTCAGGAAGCCTTTGCCCAATGGGCTGAAGGGGACGAAGCCAATGCCGAGTTCTTCGAGCAGGGGCAGGATTTGCTCCTCCGGCTCGCGCCACATCAGCGAATACTCGCTTTGTAGCGCCGTGACCGGCAACACGGCATGGGCGCGGCGAATATTGGCGACACCGGCTTCGGACATGCCGAAATGCTTCACCTTGCCCTCGGCGATCAGGTCCTTGACCGTGCCGGCAACGTCTTCGATCGGCGTATTGCGATCCACACGGTGCTGGTACAGCAGGTCGATATGATCCGTGCGCAGGCGCTTCAACGACCCTTCCACGGCCTTGCGGATGCGTTCTGGGCGGCTGTCGGGGACGCCGCTGCCATCAATGTCGAAGCCGAACTTGGTGGCGATCACGACCTGGTCGCGGATGGGTTCGAGAGCCTCCCCGACCACTTCCTCGTTTGTGTAGGGACCGTAGACTTCAGCGGTGTCAAAGAAGGTGATGCCCCGCTCGAAGGCGTCGCGGATCAGCTTGACGCCGGCCGGTGTCTCCATGGGCACACCATAGGACTGGCTGATGCCCATGCAACCGAGGCCGATTGCCGAAACTTCAAGGCCGCTATGACCGAGGTGCCGCATTTTCATGTCCTGTCTCCTCAGGCTTCGGGGATGGGTCGGCTGAAATTGTCGAGGGTGATGAAGTCGGGCTCTGGCCCACCGCGAACGCCGGTCTCCAACCCGTCGATCGCCGCCAACTCGTCGGCCGTGAGCTCGAAGTCGAAGACGTCGAGATTTTCCGCGATGCGCGCGGGCTTGACGGATTTCGGGATCACCGAGCGGCCGTGCTGCAGCCCCCAGCGCAGCATGACTTGCGCGGCCGATTTGCCATGGGCCTGGGCGATGGCGAGGATGACCGGATCCTCAAGTGAGCTTTTGCCGCTGCCACGATAGAAGGTGATGCCGCCAATGGGTGACCAGGCCTGGGTCAGGATGCCGTACCGCTGATGCAGACGCTGCAGTTCGGCCTGCTGAAAATAGGGATGAACTTCGATCTGGTTGACTGCGGGTACAATGTCCGTTTCTGCCAGCAGTCGCTCGATGTGCTCGGGCATGAAATTGCTGACACCCACGGCACGAACTTTCCCGTCGGCCAGAAGCTTCTCCAGGGCGCGATACGCCTCCAGGGTCTTGTCGAATGCGGAGGGCAGCGCCTGGTGCAGGATCAGCAGGTCGAGTTGCTCGACACCCAGTTTCTTCGCGCTCTTTTCGAACCCGTGCAGGGTTTCGTCAAAGCCGTAATCATTGATCCAGATTTTAGTCTCGATGAAGATTTGGCCGCGCGGGATGCCCGAGCGACGGATGCCTTCGCCCACTTCGCGCTCATTGCCATAGGCGGCGGCGGTATCGATATGGCGATAGCCAACGCGCAGCGCCTCTACGACCGCAGCGGTAGTTTCGTCCGGCGGCGTCTGGAACACACCCAGACCGAGGGTGGGCATCAGCACGCCGTTGTTGAGTTGTAGATTTGGTACCGATGTCATGAGCGATGATCCTTCAGGGTGTTATTCGCACGCGCCGCATAGTGTGGGTCGCTGACCTGCTCGAGCCAATCGACCGCCTTGCCGTCGAGCGATTCCTGGGTGGCGAGATCGGTCATGGCTGTCTCGGCACTGGCGCCGTGCCAGTGCTTTTCCCCTGGCCCGAAGCGCACCACATCACCGGACAGCACAGTTTCGAGCGGGCCGTCCTGTTTTTGCACCAGGCAGCGTCCCGCCATGATGATCAGCGTCTGTCCAAGCAGATAGGTGTGCCAGGCTGTACGGGCGCCGGGTTCGAAGGTGACGATATTGCCTGCCATGGCATTGGGCGCCTCCACCCCATAGAGTGGATCGATCCGAACGGCGCCGGTGAACCATTCCGCTGGCCCTTTGCCGGAAGGCTGCGAACCCGCACGTTGAATTTTCATCACAGCTCTCCCCTGTTGCAAGCACAAGGTAGGCCTGTTCCACTCATGTGATTAGTGGGGTCACTCCGCTAGAGCCTATGAATGAGATTCATGATAGATGGCATCCATGAACCGCGAGAATGTTGCCGACCTCATAGCCTTCATCACCATCGCGCAGGAGCGCAGCTTCACGCGCGCCGCGGCGCGCCTTGGCGTTTCCCAGTCAGCACTCAGCCATGCCCTCAGCCGGTTGGAAAAGCGACTGGGCGTCAGGTTACTGACGCGCAGTACGAGGAGTGTGTCTCCGACGGACGCAGGCGAACGCCTGCTGGCCACGGTCGAGCCCCGGTTTCAGGAAGTCGATACCGCGCTCGAGCAAGTCAGTGAATTCCGCGACAAGCCCGCTGGTACGATCCGGTTGACCGCTGGCGAACATGCCGTCAATGCGGTGCTCTGGCCAAGATTGCAGGATTTCACCAGGGATTATCCCGACATCCAGTTGGAGATTATCGCCGAGAACGGCTTCGTGGACATTGTTGCCCAGCGTTACGACGCGGGCGTTCGTCTGGGCGAACAGCTCGCCAAAGACATGATCGCCGTGCGGATAGGACCGGATTGGCGCATGGCCGTGGTGGGCTCGCCAAGCTATTTCGAAGGCCGGCAACTGCCGTTGACGCCGCAGGATTTGACCGACCACGTCTGCATCAATCTGCGCCTGCCAACCTATGGCGGCCATTATGCCTGGGAGTTCGAGCAGGACGGTCGCCGTCTCAATGTGCGCGTCGAAGGTCAACTGGCCTTCGGCAACAGCACCCACATTCTGTCCGCGGCTCTTTTCGGGGCCGGATTGGCCTGCATTCCCGAAGACATCGTTCAGCATCATGTCGAAGCCGGCCGACTAATCCGTGTGCTGGAAGGCTGGATGCCAACTTTCGATGGCTATCATCTCTATTATCCCAGCCGGCGGCAGACGTCTCCGGCGTTCTCCAGGCTGATCGAGGCCTTGCGTTACCGGCACCACTGACCACATTTGCTGGCCGCCCGCGGGGCAGATGTCTGCGATAGGGTCTGCCCCATCGGTATTGCGAACAGATAGTCTCCATCTGCGATTGCCTGCGCTTCGGATCTGGCGCCGATGACATTGACCTCGGCAAACGCCACCTGGAACTGCTGAAGCTCGTCGTCCCTGATGGCGGCGGGTTCAGTATGCGGCGCTTGTTTCCGAGATGAGCGTCAACCAATGGGATCGCAGGGGGAATCAGGCGCAGCATGGTGGAGGCAACGGGGAGGCGGGACCGGCATTGGTGCGGCGGTCGCGCAGCGAACGTTGCTCAATGGATAGTAAAGTATCTCGACGCGCAGGACGTCACACCTCTACCTTTGCTCCTGCATTCGGATCACTCCTTGCGCCGCGAAGTTAATTCGCACCTTTTTGCCTAAGGCCATTCAAGGATTTCAATAGATGGCCCTTAGTTCAAAGGGTTAGCCCCATCCGTTCTAGAATTGTGATGCAGCACACAAGGGCGGTTGGGGGGGCGCACTTTGGATCTCACCCCGCAAGCCGAGCTAAGAGTCCGGCGTTCCGCAAACGATCACCTGTACTCCGCTCTGGCGCAGGCTTTCTTCGTTCTTTTGCTCGAGCGGCATCCGGTCGGTCACGAAAGCGGTGAATTCGGAAAATGGCGCCACCCGCACCGCAGCGGTACCGGACCACTTGCTGACGTCGGCAACGAGGTAGCGGGTTCTTGAATTTTGCAGGATCGCGTTGGTGATCTGGGATTCTTCGTAGCTGAAGTCGAGCGCTCCGCTGGTGGGGTGCAAACCGCCAGTGCCCACCACGGCGTGCGTGGCGTGGAACTTTTCGAAATAGCGAATGGTGTCAGCTCCGACCAAATCTCGGTCATTCGCCCGCCAAACCCCGCCGGCAAGATGCAGCTCGATGCCTTCGACGTCGCCGAGAGTCAGAGCGACATCTACATTGTTGGTGACGACGGTAAGGCCCGAATGTCCCCGCAGCGCCTCGGCCGTAAAACGGACTGTGGTGCCGATTCCCATGAAAACGGTGGAGCCATCAGGAATGTCTTGGGCAACGCGGGCCGCAATGAGCCGCTTGGCTCCACCGTGCAGGCTGGCGCGCGCATTGATGGAAGTGTTTTGCGGCAGGACGGGCAAATCGACGCCGCCATGCAGGCGCCGGGCCAGGCCCAGTTCGCACAGCAGGTTGATATCGCGCCTTATGCTTTGCGTGGTGAGTCCGTATTCGCGCGCCAGCCGGTCGATCTGCTGGGCCCCGCGCGCACCGATGCGCACCAGGATGTCGTTCTGTCGGTCCGAAAGCCGGGGGTCGTTCATTGACCAGGACCTGCAACAATCCCGCGCGGATGGCGCGCGCTCGGATGCTGCGCCGTCACGGCGCGACCACAAAGGCGATGTGGTGCTTGAGCTCGCTCAGTGGTCTGAGGCCGGCGATCGGTCATCTTGCATGTCCCCTGGTGACGCCCAGCGTTCAATCGGTGCGGCGGCCGGTTTCCTGGTTGAAGGGATGCAGGTCCGCCGTGCTGACGTAAAGAGCTGTTTCGGCGCCTTCGGTTACAGCCGTGCGGGCCGGTACGGCCGCGACGATAAGCTGCCCGTTGCCGTCGAGCCGCATATGCAGGTGGCTCTCGCCGCCGATCGGCTCGTAGAGCTCGACCGTGGCGTTCAGCGTGATGTGCGGGCCCTCGGGTGGCGCCAGCTGGATCGTATCCGGGCGGATGCCGACGAGGTCGGTACCGTCAGGAAGCGCCAGGACGCCCTTGTCCCGCAGATAGGCGACATCGATCAGGTTCATCGGCGGTGAGCCGATGAAGCCAGCGACGAATAGTGTAGCGGGGCGTTCGTAGAGCGCCAGCGGCTTGCCCACTTGTTCGATGCGTCCGCCATTCATCACCACGAGGCGATCCGCCAGGGTCATGGCTTCGAGCTGGTCGTGGGTGACATAGACGCTGGTGGTAGCCAGGTTGCGTTGCAAGCGCTTGATCTCGATCCGCATCTGCCCGCGCAGCTTGGCGTCCAGGTTGCTCAGCGGCTCGTCGAACAGGAACGCCTTGGGCTGGCGCACGATGGCGCGGCCCATGGCGACGCGCTGGCGCTGGCCGCCCGACAATTGACGCGGGCGCCGGTCGAGGAAGGGCTCGATCTCGAGAATGCGGGCGGCCTCGGTGACGCGGCGGTCGATCTCGTCGCGCGGCGTGCCACGGTTCTTCAGCCCGTATTCGAGATTGCCGCGCACCGTCATATGCGGATAGAGCGCATAATTCTGGAACACCATGGCGATGTCCCGCTCCGCCGGTTCCTTGGTGTTGACCACGGTTCCGTCGATGGAAATCGTGCCCTCGGTAATGGCCTCGAGGCCGGCAATCATGCGCAGCAGGGTGGATTTGCCGCAGCCGGACGGGCCCACCAGCACCACCAGTTCGCCATCGGGTATGGCGAGGTCGAGGCTATGGATGGCGGTGACATTGCCGGCATAGATTTTCTTGACGCCTGATATGTCGATGCTTGCCATGTGCTTATTTCTCGGTTTCGACCAGGCCCTTGACGAACAGGCGCTGCATCAGGATGACGACGAGGACGGGCGGCAGCATGGCCAGCATTACAGCTGCCATGACGAAGTTCCACTGCGGTTCGGCATCGGCGGTGGCCGCCAGCCGTTTGATGCCCATGACGATAGTGTAGTAGCGGCTGTCGGTGGTGACGAGCAGCGGCCACAGATATTGCACCCAGCCATAGATGAAGAGGATGACGAAGAGGGCTGCGATATTGGTCCGGCTCAGTGGCAGCAGGATATCGCGGAAAAACTTGATTGGACCGGCTCCGTCCACCCGGGCGGCTTCCATCAACTCGTCCGGCACCGTCAGGAAAAACTGGCGGAACAGGAAGGTCGCGGTGGCCGAGGCGATCAGCGGGATGATCAGGCCGGGATAGGAATTGAGCATCCCCAGGTCCGACACCACCTTGAAGGTGGGGATGATGCGCACCTCGACCGGCAGCATCAGCGTGATGAAGATGATCCAGAACGCCAGCAGCCGGAACGGGAACTTGAAGAAGACGATGGCATAGGCGGAAAGGATCGAGATGACGATTTTGCCCACGGCGATGGAGATGGCCATCACCAGCGAATTGAGCAGCATGATCGAGAGCGGCGGTGCACCGGCGCTCGAAATGCCCTCGGTGAGCATGAAGCGGTAATTCTCGATCATGTGCGGGCCGGGCAGCAGGGGCACCAGCCCCCGCATGAAATCGCCGCTGCCATGGGTGGAGGCGATGAAGGCGATGTAGACCGGGAACACCACGATGACGACGCCCAGGATCAGCACCAGGTGGGTCAGGAAAGCCAGGAAAGGTCGGTTCTCGATCATATTGGCCGCTCCCTAATACTGAATGCGCCGCTCGACATAGCGGAACTGAATGGCGGTGAGGGCGATGACGATGATCATCAGCACCACTGACTGGGCCGACGACGAGCCGATGTTGAGGCCGAGAAAACCGTCGGTATAGACCTTGTAGACCAGCGTGTTCGTGGCTTGGGCGGGCCCACCTTGGGTCGTAGCGTCGATGATGCCGAACGTATCGAACATGGCGTAGTTGATGTTGACGATCAGCAGGAAAAAGGTGGTCGGCGCCAGGAGCGGGAAGACGATGGTCCAGAACCGCTTGAACGGACCGGCGCCATCGATGGCGGCCGCCTCGATCAGCGATTGCGGCACCGATTGCAGTCCGGCCACAAAAAACAGGAAATTGTACGAAATCTGCTTCCAGCTGGCCGCGATGATGACGAGGATCATCGCGTCGACACCATCGACGCGGTGGTTCCAGCTGATGCCGACGGCGCGCAGCATGTAGGGCGCGATGCCGATCGTGGGATTGAACATGAACCACCACAAGATACCGACCACGACCGGCGCCACGGCGTAGGGCCACACCAGCATGGTGGTGTAGAGCCTGTTCGTGCGCAGCACCCGGTTCACCGCGACGGCGAGGATCAGCGATAGCGACATCGACAGTGCCGTCACGCTCACGGCAAAGATCGCGGTCTTGCCGACCGAGCTCAGATAGAGCGGGTCGATGAACAGACGGCGATAATTCTCGAACCACACGAAAGTGGTCTTGAAGCCGAACGGATCCTCGCGTTCGAACGAGGATTTGACGGCCTGCAGGGCGGGCCAGATGAAAAAGGCCAGGGTCACGGCCAGCTGCGGGACAAGCAGCACATAGGGCAGAATCTTGTTGGGGAAGGTGGTTCGCTTGGCCTGCATGCTCCGCCTCGTTCTATGCCGCTCCGGCGCAGCAGTGCTGTCGCCCAGTTGCGGCCTGTGCTGGCGCTCCACCCTCGTGGGAGGGTGGAGCGGGCTTGGGGTGGAAGGCCTTACTGATTGGCGGCTTCGAAGTCGCGCAGGATCTGGTTGCCACGCTCGACGGCCGAATCCAGGGCTTCCTGGGCGGTCTTGGAGCCGGCCAGCATGGCTTCGAACTCTTCGTCCACCACATTGCGGGCCTGCGTCAGGTTGCCGAAGCGCACGCCCTTGGAGTTTGCCGTCGGCGTACCGCGGGTGATCTGCTGGATGGCGATGTCGGAACCGGGGTTTTCAGCATAATAGCCTTGCTCCTGGCCCAGTTCGTAGGCGGCATTGGTGACCGGCAGATAGCCGGTGAACTGGTGCCACGCGGCCTGGACTTCAGGCTGGCTGAGATAGGTGAAGAACTGCGCCACGCCTTTGTAGACTTCAGGATCCTTGCCATTCAGCGTCCACAACGTGGCGCCGCCGATGATCGAATTCTTCGGCTCGGTGATCTCGTCGTCATAATAGGGAAGCGGCGCAAAGCCGACTTCGAAGTCCTTGGCATTGTTGATGACGCCGGCGCGCCCGGCCGAGGAATTCATGAAGATCGCGCATTCCTGGGCGTAGAACTTGGGAGCAGCATCCGCGCCACCGACCGGGCCGCCATACTGGAACAGGCCTTCGTCAGCCCACTTCTTGAGATTGCCCCAATGCTTGACCTGCAGCGGGCCATTGAAAGTGAACTCGGTGCCGAGACCACCAAAGCCGTTTTCGAGGGTGCCGAACGGCTTGTCGTGGATCGCAGAGAGATTCTCGGTCTGGATCCAGGTGATCCAGGCGCTGCTGAGCGCGCAGGGAGCGGCGCCCGATTCCATGATCTGGCGGCCCATGGTCTCGAGTTCGGCCCAGGTCTTGGGCGGCGTCTCGGGGTCGAGGCCGGCTTTCTCGAACACATCCTTGTTGTAATACATGATCGGGGTGGAGGAATTGAACGGCATCGACAGGATGTTGCCGTCAGTGTCCGAATAGTAGCCGGTGACCGGCGCGAGGAAGCCCGACGGACCCCATGGCTCGCCATTGTCCGCCATCAGCTGGTAGACCGGATAAACGGCGCCCTTGGCGGCCATCATGGTGCCGGTACCCACTTCGAAGACTTGGACGATGGCGGGCTGCTCGTTAGCGCGGAAGGCCGCGATGGCGGCGGTCAACGTCTCTGGATAGGTGCCCTTGTAGGTTGGGACGATCTTGTACTCGGACTGGCTCTCGTTGAAGCCGGTGGCGATTTCCTCGAGCTTCTTGCCCAGTTCGGCATCCATGGCATGCCACCAGGCAATCTCGGTTTGGGCGGCGGCCTGCGGAGCATGTGCCAATGCGGCGATCACGCCCGTCGTTATGAGCAGCGCTAGCTTCTTCATAGGGTGGTTCCTCCTGTTATTAAGCAAAGGATCTCCGTCCTCGCGTTGTCTAGTCGTAGCAACGCAATTTTCATTTGGCAAAGGAGATGTTCAAATGAACAACAACACGTAGTGGCGACGAATGTCCGGCCCAGACCCGGGTGAATGTCCCTACGCGCCGGGGCTGTGTGGGAGCCGGGCAAAGCTTCTTGCGTGAGCTGGGCGCGAATGCATCAACGGCACCTGCTCGTGACGGGGCACTGGAGGAGACCTGGCTAAGGTCAGGACCGGCCCCGGCGAAGGTCGACGTCGAAATGTGGCGCCGCTCCATTGCCGAGATCGACAAAACGGCCCTGGACATTAAAGGTCTTCTCGACCAATCCGCTGGCCGCCAGGGGCCCCGCGGGTCCTTCAAAGGATAATCTGCCACGATCGAGCAATATGATCCGGTCGGCAGCCATCATGGCCTGATTGAGGTCGTGGATGGCAAGAATGACGGTCACCCCGCGATCGCGGCTCAGCCGTCCGACCAGTTCGAGTACCTCGACCTGATGACCGATATCAAGGAAGGAGGTCGGCTCATCCAGGATGAGGATTTCGGCCTCTTGCGCCAGCGCCGCGGCGATCCAGGCGCGTTGGCGTTCGCCGCCCGAAAGTTCGCGCAGCCCCCGGCCGGCAAGATCGGCAAGGCCCGTGCTGTCCAGCGCCCAATCGATGGCGGCCTGGTCCTGCGGTCCATAGGCGCGCCACAGGCCGACATGGGCAAAGCGCCCCTGCCGAACCAATTGCTCGACCGACATTTCCTCCGGCGCGATCGGCGCCTGCGGCAGGAAGGAGAGCCGTTTGGCCAGGTCGCGGCGGCGCCAGCTTGCAAGGGCGCGGCCATCAAGCGCCACGCTGCCGCTGTCGGGCCGGGTCAGTCCTGCCAAGGCATGCAATGCGGTACTTTTTCCCGAGCCATTGGGTCCGATAAGGGCGAGCACTTCGCCCTTTTGCACCGATAGGGTCAGGGTCTGCAACGCTTGCCGGCGGCCATAGCTGACACTGATATCGGTGCATTGGAGCGACATGGCGGGTCTCACGGGGTGCGGCGCAGCAGGAACAAAAGGATTGGCGCGCCACCAATGGCTGTGACGACGCCGATGGGGATTTCCTGGCTGCCGCCGATGAGACGGCCGACCAGGTCGCCGACCACGACCAGCGTTGCCCCCAGAAAAATCGTCAATGGCAGCACCAGTGCGAAGCGCCGCCCGGCGATGAAGCGCGCCAGATGGGGCACGACCAGCCCCACAAAGATCAGCGGCCCAACCGCGCCGACCGCGCTGGCCGCGAGCATGCAGGCAATCAGCAGGATGATGCTGAACTGGCGCCGATAGCTCAGCCCGAACGAGCGGGCCACATCTGCGTCGAAGCGCAGCATGTCGATCGGCCGCTGCAATAGCGGCAGCGCGAGGAGCCCCACTAGGGTGAACGGCAGCAGGAACACCACATGATCCCAGCTCCGCGCATAAAGGCTTCCCGCCAGCCATTGCATGACGATCTCGAGCCGCGCCGTGCCCCAGCCCGAAATAATCCCCATGGCCAGGGCATGCAGCACGGCACCTACGGCAATGCCGCACAGCGTGACGCGAAGCGGGCTGAGACCGTGGCGCATGGCGAGGAAATAGACCACCACACCCGCCAGGCCCCCGCCAAGGCAGCCCACCAGCGGCAGCCACTGCACCGGCAGCAAATACAGCAAGTTCGGATCTGAATTGAAGCCATAGACGGCAAGAAACAGGAAGATGCTGATGGCGAGTGTCGCGCCCTGCGAAACGCCCATGATCGATGGATCTGCCAGCGGATTGCGTGTGATCGATTGCAGCAGCAGGCCCGCGACCGAAAAATGGATGCCGGCCAACAGGCCGGTGATCACCCGCGGCAGGCGGATATCGCCGATGATCAGCCGGGCATCGGCCGAACCGTGCCCCAATAGGACATTGAGCACCTCGCCCGGCGGCATATTGACGACGCCCATGAACACCGCTGCCGTGCCGGCCAGCAAGGCTATCGGCGCCAATATCCAGAGCGGCCAATCGGGAAAGCGGATCTGGATGGTGCTGGCGAGGTTCATGGCCCTGCTCCGGCCGTGACGAAGCTGCGGCGCTGCACCAGATAGATGAAGAACGGCCCGCCGATCAGCGCGGTCAGGATGCTGATCGGCAATTCGCGGGGCGCGGCGATGGTGCGTGCCAGCACATCGGCGAGAACCAGTATCAGGCCGCCAAAGGCCAGGTTGAGGGCGATGCTCCAGGCCTCCCCGGCCGGCTTCATCAGCCGTACCAGATGCGGCACGGCCAAGCCGATAAACGCGATGGGACCGGCAACCGGGGTAATCCCGGCAATTGGGGCGACTGCAAACAACAAGAGCAGCAGTTTCCATTGCCCGAGCCGCACGCCCATGCCGGCGGCCACCCCATCGCCCAGCTTGAGCAGGGCGATGATCCGGTGGCTCAACAACGCACCAATAATGCCCATGCTCACCCAGGGCAGCATGAAAGCGACATGCCCCCACGAGCGCCCCTGCAATCCGCCCGAAAGCCAGAACAGCACGGATGACGATTGCGGCCCGCCCAGCAGCAGGACATAGGTGGTGATGCCGCCCAGAAAGAGCGAGATGGTGATGCCGCCCAGCGCCAGATGGAGCGGGGAAGCCTGGCCACCCCGCGCTACCCACAAGCATGCGGCCGCCGCCGCCAGACCCCCGGCAAAGCCGATCGGCGGGTAGTAGATCGATGAAATGGCGGGCAGGAAAACAAAGCACGATACGATGACGGTGACGGCGCCCGCCGTGACGCCGGTCAGGTCCGGCGCTGCAAGCGGATTGCGGGTGATCGACTGCAGCAGTGCACCCGACACCGCCAGCCCTGCGCCCGTCAGAAAAGCGGCAATGCTGCGCGGCAACCGCAAGGTCCAGACGATGACGCCATCCAGTCCGTGATTGGGCGACAACACCGCCGCCAAGGCGGCAGGCAGCGTCATCGGCTTGGCGCCGGTCAGCAGCCCGGCAAAGCCGACAAATATCGCCAGGGCCAGTGCTATGGCAGCCAATGATGCGGAGCGCAGTTCGGGCTTCATGCCGTAGCCGCCGCGGATGGAAGTGCCATGGCGCTGCGTTCAAAGGTCACGACCATGCCCAGCGCCGTGACTACGAGCCCCAGCGCCAGCCCGATCCAGATGCCGGCCGGTCCAAGATGGAACTGCAATCCAAGCAGCCATGCCACGGGCACACCGACGACCCAATAGCCCACCATGGTCACCCAAAAGCTGATGCCGGCCCGCTGTACGCCGCGCAAGGCGCCGATCGCCACATTCTGCAAGCCATCGAATATCTGCATGGCAGCGGCGAGCGGCAACAGGGTCAGCGCTACGGCCGTGACCGCTGCCGTGTCGGCGCCGAGGCCGAAAGCGGCCAGCAGATTGTGGGGGAAGAGCAAGTAGAGGGCCGCAAACACCGCCATGATCGCAGCAACGACAACCAGGCCGGTCCGGCCGGAGCGCAGCGCCGCAGCGGCGCTGCCGCGTCCGACACCTTCGCTCACCCCAATGGAGGTCGCGTGCGACAATCCGATGGACAGCATGAAGACGACATAGGTGATTTGATTGACCACGGCATGGCCGGCCAATGCCGCAGCGCCGAATGTGCCGACCATCAGGGTGATGACGGCGGTGAACCCGGCTTCCGAGCCGTACGAGCCCGCCGTGGGAATGCCGATGGCCAGCAACCGACGCACCGAATTCCAGATATCGGCACGCGCCACCAACCGCTCGAAGCGGAACGAGGCATGCGTGACCCACACAATGGCCCCGAACTGGGCCAGATAGGCGATGGAACTGCTCGCTGCCACACCGGCCGCACCCAGTCTGGGCAGGCCGAAGGCGCCATAGATGAAGCCATAGTCGAACGCGGCGTTGATCACGATGGTCGCCAGCGTGATGACCAACAACGAATTGGTCTTCCTGCGGCCGACCACGACCCCGCGATAGGCGTAGAACCAGAAGAGCGGGAAAATGCCCGGCGCAACGAGAATGAGATAGTGCGCGGCAATGGCCGCGACGGCCGGGTCCTGGCCCAGTTGCCCCAGCATTCCGCCGCCCAGCACAAAACAGCCCGCGGCCAGCATGGCGGCGCCGCTCGCCACGATCAGCGCGGCGAGCAGATGGGCCGAGGCAACACTCTCGCGCTGGTCGGCCGCCACCAGATTGGAGGTTCCGACGATCAGCCCGAATCCCATGGTGCGGAGCAGGTTGAACGCGAAGAAACCGAGCGCGCCGCCGGCCAGGGCCTCGCCACCGAGCCAGCCCAGCATGACGATATCCGTCGTGGAAATCGCCACCTGGGCAAGCTGCACCAGCGACAGAGGCAGCGCCAGGCCAACAATATGCCGGGCTTCGCGCAGGCTGGGCAGGGAATTGGTCAAGAACGGCAATCCTGTGCAGATGCAATGGCGGACCCGGAGGTCCGCCATGGTCAGCTATTCGACGTTTGCGGGGATAATCTTGGCCGCTTCAGCCCGGATCTCGGGCATGGGGAACGTATCGGGATAGAGATAATGCGCGGCTTCGCGCAGCACCATTTCGCGGGCAATCGGACCGTGCGCCTCGACCCATTCGTCCCCGACATAGAAGACCCGGTTATTCTTGACCGCCGACAGCATCTGCCAGATCGGGTTGTTCTCGTGCGGCCGATCGGGGCCGTAATCATAGACGAAGATGACTTCGGGATCAGCGGCCAGCATGGCTTCCAGGCTCATCTCAAGGCCGAAATTATCCGGGATATGCGGGGTCGGATTGTGGCCGGCAATGTTCTCGCCGCCCAGCGCGGTGACGATCGCGGCCGTTATGTTCTCGGTGTAGAATGTCCATGGTGCATCGCCGCCCCACATCACCTGGAAGCGCGGATGCACATCCTTGGGCGCCTGGGCCGCGAATTCCTCGATATGCTTCTTGAAGTCGGCATTGAGCTGCTGAGCCCGCTCGGGTTGGCCCAATATGGTGGCCAATTGGGTGATCGAGCGGTCGCTGTCGGAGAAGAGCTCCAGATTATAGGCCAGATAGGGCGCGATATTCTGGTATTGAACGGCATTGCCCTCTGTATAGCGGCGCATAGCGACGATGACATCGGGCTTGGCTTGCGCCAGCAGTTCCAGATTGGGTGTAGCGCGCTGGCCGATCTGGGGCACGTCGTCGAGGTAATCGAGCAGGAAGTCCGGGTTGCGGCCCTCCACCATATAGGTCGTTGCCACCGGCTTGATGCCCAGGGCAAGAGCAACATCGGCGGCAAAATACGACACCGACGCCACGCGCTTGGCGCCGGCAGGCACCGTCACGGCAATTCCGCGATCGTCCACGAATGACATTTCCTGAGCCCCGGCAGCCGTGCTGGCCAATAGCGCCAGACCGAGGACAGCGACACCAGCGCGAACCGGCGAGATGAAGGAAGACATCGAGAATTGCATATGCCCGCAGGCTCCGATAAATGTGATCATCAAAGTCAAGTTAGCGCAATAACACCACCCAAATGGCGCCACGCAATCGAAAGCTCGTCACGCCTGCATGACAAAAGCTCAATCAGTGTCGCGACGCCTGCCATCGCTCAACGCCTTGCCGGCCTTCTCGGCGGCGGCCAGGCTGTGCAGCATTTCGCTGGCGGCCAGGGAACTATGCGTGACGCCGGGGGCCATCAGCCGGCAGATCAAATCGCTCGAGGAAAGCCTTGGGTCCCAGTTGTTCCGGCGCGGGCATAATTCGATCGTGCTGACCGAGGCCGGGCACCGGTTTCTCGCCCATGTCAACGGCGCCCTGGCGATGCTGCAGACCGGCGCCAGCACCATCGTGCCGGATCGCTCGCAGCTATCGATCCGCGCTCCAATCACCTTGGCCAGGCGGTGGCTGATCCCGCGCATCCGTTCCTTTTGCCAGGAAAATCCCGGCGTCGACATTGCCATCCACTCACTGGCGCTTGGCGATGCTGCAGCCGCCGACATCACCATGACCTATGTGAGAGCCACCGATGCCACCGCGCTCTCGCAGGCCTTCCTGCTCGACCGCACCATGGCCGTGTGTTCACCGCAACTGCTGGCTTTGCGAGGACGCAGCCTTGCACCCGCCGAGCTGCTTGGCCTGCCATTGCTGCTCGATACCGGCGACGCATGGTCCTGGCGGCGATGGTGTGCTGCAGCCGGTATCGGCTTTCATCCGCGCGGCGGCAGCATAACGCTCGATACCGATGAGGCGTCCATCGACGCCTGCCTGTCCGGATTGGGCGTGGGCCAGGCCAGCCCATCCTTCATCGAAAAGGAATTGCGGAGCGGACAGCTCGTCGCGCTCTGCGCCGACGTGGCGCCCATTGTGGGAGCATATTCATTCGCCCATGCGCCCAAAAGCCTGCTCGCCGGCCAATTCGTCTCATGGCTGCAAACCCAGAACGACACGGCCAAGGCCGCATTCGATATCGCTGCTGCCTAGTACACCCACAGCGCCCCTGGCGTTAAAAAGTCCGGCGGCGAAGAAGTGAATAACTTCGCCCATGATCAACGATCATGGCAGGCGCCGAGGAGGGTTCAAGGGGTCAGCAACCATCCAGGTATGCCTTACCCCTAAAGCCGGCCCGCTTTCATTTCCTGGGCCAGGTGGCGGCAGGCGCGTACGGTCAGGGCCATGATGGTGAGCGTGGTGCCGGCCACGCCGCTGCTGGCAAAGGCGCTGGCGTCGGTGACGAAGAGATTGGGCACGTCCCAGCTCTGGTTGGAACCATTGAGCACCGATTGGTCGGGCGCGCGGCCCATCCGCGCGCCGCCGGCCTCGTGGATCGCCGCGCCCATGACCATGGTCTTGGTGAACATGCGGCGGAACAGGAACCGGCTCAGCGGATCGGCATCGGGATAGGCGCCACGACCCTTTTCGACCAGGCCCAGGGGAGAACCGATGAATTCGAGCTCCCCGCCGGTTTCCTCGACGATTTCGGTCAAGGTAGCCAATTGCCTGGTCAGCGTCGCCTCGTCGGCGGCACCCATCTTGCAGCGGATATGCGGCACGGCAATGCCCCAGGCGTCCTTGCGCCTGGGATCGATGGTGACGCGGTTTTCGGCCGTGGGCTGCATGACACCAAAGCCGAAAAACGACAGCCGCGCATTGCCCGAGGAGCCGGTTGGATAGCGCCCGATCGAGCCCTGGAAGTTGAAGTCGCTCGCCGCTGTGCCGTCCTTGCCGACAAAGCGGGGCACGAAAATGCCTCCGGACGGGCCGTAGAACGGATCTGGCGGCGCCGTATCGGCGCTCGCGGCACCCTTGACCCTGGGATAGGAGCCGGTGGCGATGCAGGGCAATTGATCCATGAAATAGCGGCCCAGCGTGCCCGAACTATTGCCCAGCCCATTGGGATGGCGGGCCGAGGCCGAATTGAGCATAAGGCGGATGCTCTCGACCGGAGAGGCGCAGAGCACCACCGCCGAGGCGGTGATGGTGCTGCGCTGCCCGGTCAGCCGGTCGATGATTTCGGCGCCGATGGCGCGGCCGGTCTGCTCGTCGGTGAGCACCTTGTGGGCAATGGCATTGTAGCGGATATCGAGATTGCCGCTGGCCATGGCGTCACGCAGCGGGCGCAATATGCGGGTCGGTTCCGGCCCGATATAGCGCCAGGTGATCACCCGGCGATCCGGCCATTTGCCTTCAAGATCGGCCTTGAACAGCTGCTCGGCCTCGGTCAGCCGCGCCTCATGGGTATAGACGCTGTCGGGCTGGGTCGGGACATTGTCGTCGCGGCCGTAGATCTCGAGGCAGCGCTCCACCTCTTCGTAATAGGGCACCAGCTCGTTGTAGGAAACCGGCCAGTCCTCGCCGCGCCCGGTGCGGCTGCGCGTCTTGAAATCATCGTCCGTCCAGCGCAGCAGCGCTCGCCCGAATGTATGGGTGCGCCCGCCGGCCTGGCGGCCGCGGATCCACACGAAAGGGGCATCGGGCGGGGTCGTATAGGGATGCTGGCGGTCGTTGACGAAGAGATTGCGCATGCGCATGTCGAAATAGGCGGCGCGGGCCTGAACCCCCTGCCCGCTCAGTGTCGCCTTGGCCCGTTGCCACAGATTGATATCCGATTGCCGGATCTTGCTCTTGACCTCGAAATCCCTGGGGCCGATTTCCGGCCCCGCTTCCAGCAACACGACCTTGAGGCCCTGCGCGGTCAATTCGCGGACGGCAAACGAGCCCGACGCACCTGAGCCGATAACCATCGCGTCGAACTGGGCTTTAGACATCTATCGGCTTTCTGTGATGCAGGCCCGGCTTGGGCGCGGTGGAACTAGGATGGATCGGGCAGCAGCGCGCGCACGCTCTGGCGCAGCACCAATTGGCAGCGCACTTCGGTCCGCAGGGGTGGGCTGGTGACTTCCCCCTGGGCCATGTCGATCACCAGATCGACAGCGCGCCGGCCCATTTCGGCGGTTGATTGCTGCACCGTGGAGAGGCTGGGCGTCATGAAGGCACCCACGGCCGCGCCGTCGAAGCCGACCACCGAGACATCGCCCGGCACGCTCAGCCCGCCATCGACGACGGTTTTGATAAAGCCGATGGCGGTGTCGTCATTGGCGCAAACCACGGCGGTTGGGCGCTCCTGCGGCGGCAGGGACAGATAAAGCTGCCCGGCGTTGATGCCGCCGCTGAAGCTGAAATCCCCCTGCATGGTGCTGAGGTCATCCGGCGCGAGGCCGCTACGCTGCAGGGCGAGGCGCACGCCCTTGAGGCGTTCGACGTCGTGGTAATTGTCCGGCCGGCCGCGGATGTAGACAAACCGGCTGTGGCCCAGGCCGGCCAGGGCCTCCACGGCCTCCCCGATCGCCGCGCTGTCATTGCTGATCACGCTGGGCACGTTCTGCGCGCTCATGTCGAAATGCAGCGAGACCAGCGGCAGGCAGGCCTGCAACAGGTTGCGATCCCCGATGCTGGGGACCGGGCTGGCCATCAGCAGCACACCCGAGATCGTGCCGCCAAAGGCCAGCGCCAGAATATGCTCGTCGGTCTGGGCTTCGCGGGAAACATTGGCGATGACCAAGGAATAGCCGCGCGCCGTCAAGGCTGCAGCCGCCGAGCGCAGCACTTCGAGCACGGTCTGGGAGGCGCCGATATAGAGCTCGTCGGGCAGCACGATCATGATGGTGCGGGTCTGCCCGATGCGCAGATTGCGCGCGGTCTGGTTGACGATATAGCCCAGCTTGCGGGCGGCCGCCTCGACCTTGAGGCGGGTCGGCTCGGCGATGCGCCCCGGCATGGTCAATGCGCGGCTGACCGTGGATGGTGCCACCCCGGCCTCGCGCGCCACATCGGCAACGGATGGTGCAGATATCCGGTCAGGCGTTGGTTTTTTGCTCATCGCTGTCCCTCCTCCGCCCTTCTTGCCGGTAAAAATCGTGTGCCGTCAAACACGTAGCTAAGCCTAATTTTGGTGCAGTTTTTCCGCTTGCGCACCAAAACGCCATGTGCAATCAATATCGCGTTGGCAATCGATTGCCAATCCAAAAACATTCAGATCAATGAAACAAAACGCCGCAATAAATTTGCTGGCGTCGAGTAGGAGCGCGCCGTGACGCTGAACGCCAAAATAGACATGGCAGTTGATCTTGTAACTTTCTTCCACCCTGAATTCTGGGGTGTTGGAAATCACGGCGACATTCTTGCTTTTGCCGAATCAAAACCTGAATTGTTCTGGAACAAAATTCTCGACACTGTCGCTGCAGCCGGGCTGCGCGGTATCGAGCCCACTTTTTCCCCGTTCAACTGGCAGCATGCGATCAAGACTTTCGGCTCCGTTGCCGGGTTTTCCCGGGCCATGGAACAGCGGGGGCTGACGCTGGCCAGCGGCTTCTTTGCCGATCTCGAACATGGCAGCGACATCGCCGATCCGGCGGTCCGCTCCAAGCTGTTCGACCTCGTCAAAGCCTATGCCGAAGTGATTGCGGCCTGTGGTGGCGATGCCATGGTGGTGGGTCTGCCCATGCGCCGCACCCGCGATGCCGAGCCGCCGCTATTCGTCGACCTGCCCTATGCCCAGCGCATCGCCGAGGTGATCAACGAACTGGGCGCGCTGACGCTGCGCCAGGGGGTCAAACTCGCCCTCCACACCGAGGCCCATTCGGTATTTTGCACCTCGCGCGATGTCGATCTCTTCATGCTGTTGACCGACCCGCTCTATGTCGGCTTCTGCCCTGATGCCGCCCACCTGCTGGGTTCGGGTGCCGATCCGGTCGTGGTTACCACCCGCCATATCGACCGGCTGGTCGTGGCGCATTGGAAAGACGCCACCGGCGTCATGCCCTTCGACATTCCCATCGATGCCAGCATCCACGATAGCCACCAGGCCTATTTCTGCCGCCTGGGCGCGGGGCGTGTGGATTGGCCGGCCTGGGCGCGCATGTATCGCGACCACAATATTTCCGGCTGGGCCGTCCTTGAACTGGATGCCGCCGCCGACCCCCTGTCCGAAATGATCGCCTCACGGCAATTCGTCGAGACCACTCTGCTCCCCATTATCGGCTAAAGCGCGACGGCCCGCCCGCTCGCTCTGTGCAAGGAAGGACTACCCCCAATGCGTCTACTCCTGCCTAGTCTCACTGCCCTGCTGCTGGTTTCGGCCGCCCAGGCCCAGGACCTCACCGCCGAAGTCGCCCATTCCTGGACGTCGGGTGGTGAAGCCGCCGCGGTCAAGGTCATCTCCGATGCCTTTACCGCGCGTGGCGGCAAATGGGTCGACTGGTCCGTGGCTGGTTTTGAAAGCGCCAATGCGGCCTATATCAGCCGCTTGCTTGCCGGCGATCCGCCCACCGCCAAGACTGCCGTTGCCGGGCCCGAAGTTACCGAACTGATCGCCCAAGGGTTGATGAACGACATCGACACCGCCTTCCACACCGCCGTGCCTGATGGCGTGGTGCCCCAGGTGGTGCTCGACGCCATCACCGTGGACGGCAAGGTCTATATGGCGCCCACCGGCATGCATGCGGGCAGCTGGATGTTCTATTCCATGCCGGTGTTCGAAAAGGCCGGCATTACCGAAGCCCCGACCAGCTGGGACGAATTTTTCGCCGCTATGGACAAGATCAAGGCGGCGGGCCTGGTGCCGATCGCCTGGGGCGGCCAATCCTGGCAGGAAGGCATCGTCTTCCATGCCGTGGTGCTCTCCACCATTGGCGCCGAGGCCTTTACCCGGCTCTATAAGGACAGCGACCTGTCGGTCATCGACACGCCCGAATTTGCCGAGGCGGTCAATGTCTTTGGCCGCATGCGCGACTATGTCGATGCGGGCGCCGCCGGCCGCAACTGGAACGATGCTACCGCCATGGTGATCCGTGACGAAGCCGGCGTGCAATTGCTGTCCGACTTCATCAAGGGCGAATTCACCACGGCCGGCGAGAAGCCCGGCGTCGATTATGGCTGCGCCCTCACCCCGGGCACGGATTCGCTGATCTTCCTCGCCGATGCCTTTACCTTCCCCAAGACCGGCAATGCCGACGAGGACAAGGCGCAGGCGCTGCTGGCCGAAACCGTACTTGACCCCAAGGTGCAGGCCGATTTCTCGGCGCTCAAGGGCTCGCTGCCGATCCGCACCGATGTGGACACCTCCGGCCTTGATGCCTGTGCGCAGAAGGCCGTCGAATTGGTCAAGCAGGACAAGATCGTTCCCGACGCCGCCATGACGCTCTCGCCCGCCATCAATGGCGGCTTCAAGGATGCCGTGGGCGCCTTCTTCGCCGATCCCTCCATGACCAGCGAAGCCTTTATCGAGCAATACAAGGCCGCTTTCGCCAATGGTTGATCAATCGGGCGCGCGCTCCATTGCGTCACCCCCCGCCCGACCCAAGGCTATCGGCAGGCTTCGCCTGCCGGTGGCCGCCATGGCGGCGCTGACGCCGGCCTGGCTCATTATCCTCCTGGTCTATCTGGGCACCACCGTGTGGACGGTGCAGATCTCGCTGACCAAGTCGCGCATGCTGCCGTCCAACGAGTTTGCCGGGCTATCGCAATATCAGCGCCTGTTCGGCACCGCGCGCTGGTCCAATTCCATCGAGAACGTGCTGACCTTCGGCGTGGTCTATGTGCTGGGCGCCATGGTGGTCGGCCTGCTGCTCGCCATAGCCATCGATCGCCGCGTGCGCTTTGAAAGCGCTTGGCGCACCATGTTTCTCTATCCCTATGCGCTGTCCTTCATCGTCACCGGCCTGATGTGGCAATGGCTGATGAACCCCGAAATCGGCATCCAGGCCACCGCACGCGCCGCCGGACTGGGCTGGTTCACCTTCGATTGGACCACGCGTTCGGACATGGCGATTTATGCAGTGGCATTGGCCGGCATCTGGCAGAGCGCCGGGCTCGTCATGGTGCTCATGCTGGCCGGATTGCGCGGTATCGACGCGGATCTGTGGCGCGCCACCCGCATCGAGGGCATCCCGATGTGGCGCACCTATCTCACCATCGTGCTGCCCCAGCTCGGTCCCTCGGTGGCGACCGCCTTCATGCTGCTGACCATGGGCGCGGTGCGCACCTTTGATCTGGTGGTGGCGCTGACCAATGGCGGCCCCGGCCAATCCACCGAAGTGCCGGCCAAGTTCATCATGGACAGCCTGTTCGCCCGCCAGGATCTGGGCCTCGCCACGGCCGGCGCCACTGTGATGCTGTTCACCGTGATGGCCGTCACCATTCCCATTCTTTACGCGCGCGATATCTGGGCGCGTCGCCAGAACGGAAGGCTCTGATGCGCGATCCCTTTCCCGCCACGGCCCGTGGCCAGCGCCCGCAACGCCTGACCACTGCGCGCATCGGCCTTTATGCTTTTCTGCTCATCGCCGCGCTATTCTTCCTGCTGCCGGCCTATGTGATGATCGTCACCTCGTTCAAGAGCATGGGCGAAATCCGCTCGGCGCAAATCTTCGCCCTGCCGCATATGCTGGACTGGTCTTTCTGGCTCAAAGCCTGGTCGAGCGCCTGTGCTGGGGTGAACTGCAACGGCGTCAGCGTCGGCTTCTGGAATTCGGTCAAGATCACCGTGCCCGCCACCATCCTGTCGGTGCTGCTCGGCGCCGTCACCGGCTACGCCCTCTCATTCTGGAAGCCGCCGGGCTCCAAGCTGCTGTTTGCCGCCATCACTATTGGCGGCTTTATTCCGCTGCAGATCTTCCTCTTTCCCATGGTGCGCGCCACCGCAGCTCTCGGGCTCTACAATTCGCTGGGCGGCATCGTGCTGGTGCATGTGGTGTTCGGCCTGCCGCTGACCACGCTGCTGTTCCGCAATTACTACGCCGCCATTCCCGTGGAACTGTTCAAGGCGGCGCGCGTCGATGGGGCCGGCTTCTGGCGCATCTTCTTCGCGCTGATGCTGCCGCTGTCGCTGCCCATGCTGGTGGTGGCCGGGCTGATGCAGATGACCGGCATCTGGAACGATTTCCTGCTCGGCCTGGTCTTTGCCGGCCGCGACAATCTCCCCATGACGGTGCAACTCAACAATATCGTCACCACCACGACCGGCCAGCGGGAATACAATGTCCATATGGCCGCGACCGTGCTGACCGCGCTCGTTCCGCTTGTCGCCTACTTCGTCTCCGGCCGCTGGTTCGTCCGCGGCATCACTGCCGGTTCCGTAAAAGGTTAGCTGCCATGCCCGTTCCCGTTTCCCTGCGTTCCGTCGCTATCGGCTATGGCAGCACCGCCGTGGTCAAGGATTTCGATCTCGAAATCGCCGCCGGCGAATTCCTCGTCCTGCTGGGGCCATCAGGCTGCGGCAAATCCACCCTGCTCAATGCCATTGCCGGTCTGTCCGATCTTTCGGATGGCGAAATCTGGATTGGGGAGCGCAACGTCACCTGGGCCGATCCCAAGGACCGCGGCATCGGCATGGTGTTCCAGTCCTATGCGCTCTACCCCAATATGAATGTCGAAAAGAACCTCAGCTTCGGGCTGCAGGTGGCCGGCATGGCCAAGGACCAGATCGCCCGCCGGGTCAAGCGCACGGCGGCAATCCTGCAGCTCGAGCCCTATCTGCAGCGCCGTCCGGCCGCGCTGTCCGGCGGCCAGCGCCAGCGCGTGGCGATCGGGCGGGCTTTGGTGCGGGACGTCGATATCTTCCTCTTTGACGAACCGCTCTCCAATCTCGACGCCAAATTGCGCACCGAATTGCGTGTCGAAATCAAGAAGCTGCACCAGGAACTGGGGAGCACGATGATCTACGTGACCCATGACCAGGTGGAGGCCATGACGCTGGCCGACCGCATTGCCATCATGCGCGATGGCATGATCCAGCAATTGGCCAGCCCGCGCGAAATCTACCACCGCCCGGCCAATCTGTTCGTCGCCGGCTTTATCGGTTCGCCAGCCATGAACCTGATCTCGGGCGCGCTGGTGCCCAAGGCGGGCAAGACGTTCTTTCGTTCGGAACTGGGCACGGTCGAGCTGCCCCAAGCAGCGGCGCAGGCCGCTGAAGAACACGCCGTCATTGCCGGCTTGCGGCCCGAACAGATCGTGCTCGACACGGCTTCGGGTCTGCCGGGCTTTGCCGCCAAGGTCAGCGTGATCGAGGCCATGGGCCCCGACACGATCCTGTGGTGTGAGGCCGAAAGCGGCGTCTTCAGTGTGCGCATGCCGGGCGATTTTGCCGGGGCGGTTGGCGACAGCGTGACGTTGGGCCTCGACCTCGCCACGGCGTCCTATTTTGACAGCGCCACCGGCAAGCGGCTTTAGTCGGCGGTCACCGCCCCGCTGGCGAGATCCACCTTGAAGCGCGTGGCGGGCAGCCGGGTCCCATAGCGCACCATCATGCCGAAAAACCGGCCCAGCTGCCGCTCGACCGATCCCTCCGGCCAATCGCGCGTGGCAAACAGCGCGGCGAGATCGGCATAGGCGGCCAGCCGGGTGGCCCCGATATCGGCCAGCGTCAGATCGCTGGCCTTGCGCAGCTTGTACCAATCCACTACCGCCGCCATGAACGGCAATGCCGCCATGTCGGGCGCCAGCGCGCCCCCGGCCAGTCGGGCCAAAGCGCCAAGATTGACGCTTTCGACCATGCGGCGCAGGTCCTCGGGCCATTCGCGCGGCAGGTAGCGATCGCGCACCAGGAGATCGAGATGCCGGCTGATGAAGCCGAAATGATCGCCTGCCGCGCGCAGCCCCTCATCGTCATAGCCCGTCACCGCGCATTCGGCGGCATAGCGGGCAAAGCCCACATCATAGCCGGCCACATCGCGCAGCATCACGGTGTCGACCTGCAGCGTTTCCGCCGACAATTCGCAGAGCTTGTAGGCCGGCGGAAACGCCACCGGCGCCGGCACCGCCAAATTGAGCAGATAGCTACCATCATCGGCGAAGCGCGCCGTGTCGTTGATATGCCAATGGCCGCTGAAATGCAGTTTCACCCCCGCCTCGAGGAACGCTTCCGACACGGCCGGCGCCGGCATGCGGCGCGCGAATGTGGTCTTGCCGAGCAGGGCCAGTTCTTCGTCAATCGTGCCATTGAGCGGATCGACCACCGGATAGTGCGAGAACACCATCAATTGCTTGCCCAATTGCTGCGCCCGAGCGGCGACATCGGCGGTCCAGGCCAATAGATGCGGCTTGAGCTCCAGCGCTGCGTTCCAGCCCGCCTCCGAGCAATCGGCAAAGCCGTCGCCTTCGGGGCGATAGATATTGGCGTCGAGTGAGAGCAGCCACAGGCCCGGCGCCGGCTCCACCAGATAGGAGGCGTCGACCATGTCCACGCTCTGGCTGCCGTCTTCTGAGGTTGCGGTATAAAGCCGGCTGGCCAGCGCATCGTCGCTGCCAAAGGGGCTTTCCCAGTGGATATCCGCGGGGTGGCGCATGAAGCCCATCTGGCCCAAGGCGGGCAGCACGCGATCGTAACCGCCGGCAAACATGGCGTCGGTCACCACCTGGCCCGCGGCCTGCGGATCGCTTGCCGCAACATCGCTGGTCACCAGGTCATAGCGCCCGTCGGCACGCAGGATGCGCTTGGATTGATGTCGCCCGGCGCGGGCGAACAGGTCATGATTGCCCACCGTCATGAAGAAGCGCATGCCAAACCTGGCCGTGTAGCTCTCGAGCAAAGCCACGGCGCCATCCACCGCATAGCCCTGCCCGTCATCGGTCAGATCGCCCACGATAATGACCGTCTTGATGCCATCGGCGGCAATCTGGTCGAGTGCAGCGCGGAAGGCCGGCGCGCTTTCGTTGAACACGCGGGTGGATTCAGCCGTGTCGATCAAGCTGCGCAGGAACAGCTGATCGCCGGCCCCGGTGAACTCGGCATCATGGAAATGCGGATCGGCAATAACGGCAAAACGCATCACGCTGGCTGGCCCTGCCGGGCTTCCCAAATCCATGCCGAAGCCGGATCGGCGGTTTCCATGGTCTGCTCCAGCGCGACGCTCATCTTAGTCAACTCCAATGCAAAGCCGTCTTTGCACGCGCGTGCAAAATGGTCAATGCAGAAGCGGCGCGCAGGGCAAAGCGCGTGGAAAGAGTGGGGAACACTTGCGCCGTTGAGGCATTGGTCCCTGGAGTTTTTCACGGAGGACAACCATGCCCGACCGCTTCACCATGCAGGATCCCCGCTACCAATATCCTGCTCCGCCCTTTCCCGCCCAGCCGCAATCGCCGCCGGGCATTGTGGGCAAAATGGAGCCGGCGCCGGATCATGGCGAGGAGAGCTATGCCGGCTTCGGACGGCTATTGGGTCGCAAGGCGCTGATCACCGGCGGCGATTCGGGCATCGGCCGGGCGGCCGCCATCGCCTATGCCCGCGAGGGCGCCGATGTGGCGATCAATTTTCTGCCCGAGGAGATCGAGGACGCCAATGAAGTGATCGGCTATATCGAAAAGGCCGGCACCAAGGCCGTGGCCCTGCCCGGCGACATTTCCAATGAGCAAACCTGTCAATCCATCGTCGCCGATGCGGTGGAGCAATTGGGCGGGCTCGATATCCTGGTCATCAACGCCGCCCGGCAGCAAGCGCGCGAATCGGTCGAGGAGGTCACCTCGGCCGATTTCGACAAGACGCTGAAGACCAATCTTTACGCTTTGCACTGGCTGGCCCGAGCCGCGACGCCGCATCTGCCGCCGGGCGCAGCGGTGATCACCACCACCTCGATCCAGGCTTATGAACCATCGGCTCACCTGCTCGACTATGCCACCACCAAGGCCGGCATTGCGGCCTATACCAAGGCGCTGGCCGAACAGTTGATCGAGAAAGGCATTCGCGTCAACGCAGTGGCGCCGGGCCCGTTTTGGACGGTGCTGCAGCCCAGCGGCGGCCAATTCCCCGAAAAGGTCAAAACCTTTGGGCAGGACAGCGCCTTTGGCCGGCCGGGGCAGCCGGTCGAACTGGCGCCGATCTATGTCCTGCTCGCCTCCCAGGAAGCCAGCTTCATAACCGGCGAGGTGTTCGGCGTCACCGGCGGCAAGGGCATCGCCTAGCATGGCGCATGAGGAACCCTGGTATCTCGATGCGGTGTTCTATGCCATCGACGTCAAGCGGTTTGCTGACGCCGATGGCGACGGCATTGGTGATTTTCCCGGCCTGACCAGCAAAATCCCCTATCTGTCCGATCTGGGCGTGACCTGCATCTGGCTACTGCCGTTCTTTGCCTCGCCCGGCCGGGACAATGGCTATGACGTCAGCGATTATTACCGGATCGACCCCCGGCTCGGCACGACCCAGGATTTTCTCGATTTCCTGCATGCAGCGGGCGAGCGGGGTATCCGGGTGATCATTGACCTCGTGGTCAATCACACCTCCGACGAGCACCCCTGGTTTGAGGCGGCACGGCGCGACGAGCGCTCCCGGTTTCGGGATTATTACGTCTGGAGCGGGGAGGCCCCACCCGTTAAACCCGACGATCAGTCGGTCTTTCCCGACGACGAGCCCACGATCTGGACCTATGACCAGGTCGCGCATGCCTTTTATTATCACAAGTTCTATCGCTTCCAGCCCGATCTCAATACCGGCAATCCGGCCGTGCTCGATGCCATCGAGCATGTCATGGATTATTGGCTGTCGCTGGGGGTCGCCGGGTTCCGGCTGGACGCCATTCCCTTCGTCATCGGCCAGAACGGGTTATCCTCGGCCGATCCGGACAATCCCGATGGCGTGCTGCAACGGTTCAACACCTATATTCAGGACCGCCGTCCAGGCGGCCTGCTGGTGGGCGAGGTCAATTTGCCACCCGCCGAAACCGGGCGCTATTTCGGCCAGGGCGACCAGCTCGGCCTGCTCTTTAATTTCCTGCTTCCCTGCTACGTCTTTGCCGGGCTCGCCACTGAACAGGCCGGGCGCATTTCCGAGGCACTGGACCTGTTGCCCGAGCCGCCGCCCGATTGTGGCTGGGCCAATTTCCTGCGCAACCTGGACGAGCTGGATTTCTCGCAGGTGCCGTCCGATGTCAGGGCGGAGGCCTTTGCCGCCTTTGCCAAGGACCCCAAGGCGGTAGTGCATGACCGGGGCATCAGGCGGCGCATCGCCCCGATGCTGGATGGCAATCGCCAGCGCATCGCCATGGCGCTGAGCCTGACCATGTCGCTGCCTGGCGCCTCCGTGCTGGTCTATGGCGATGAAATCGGCATGGGCGACGATCTCTCCCAACCCGACCGCGTGTCGGTCCGCTCACCCATGCAATGGACCGCTGGCAAAAATGGCGGCTTTTCCAAAGCCGCACCATCAAAGCTCATCCAGCCGGCGATCGACGAGGGGCGCTTTGCTTATCCCCACGTCAATGTCGCGCAGCAGGCGGACGATCCGGCCTCCCTGCTCGGCCAGGTCAAGGCGCTGATCCGCGCCAAGCGCGGCGTGAGCAAACTGCTGCGCGGCCGCGCCTTGCCGGTATCGAACGACAATCCGGCAGTGCATGTCAGGGCCGTTGGCGATGGCGCCAATCTGGTGCTGCTCGCCCATAACCTGTCCGGCCAGAAGCAGGATATTGCGCTTGGCTTCGGCGAGCATTTCTCGGCCCAGCTATCCGATCTGCTTGGCCGGGACACGTTCGATGTCAACGACACATTGGCATTGTCCCTGCCGCCCTATGGGTATCGCTGGCTGCAAGGCGCCAAGCGGAATTGGCCCGCTTAGGAAACCGCTGCCATCAAGGCGCGTTTAGCTCAGGCAAGACGAAGAGGTGAAACCATGACCACCGACTTCACGCTGCTGGCCAAGGTTTTGGTGGACCAGCATTATGCCGCGGGGCCCGATCGGCTCAAGGAAGTGCTGGCCCAGGCGCTGGCCGAGGCATCGGCTCCCGCACAACCGGACGGCCAGCCGCGCGAGCGATTGCTGGCCGAGGTTGCCGAACTCGAAAAGACCTCCCAGCGCGGTTCCGAATAGGGCGGCCCCGATCCCGGCGCATGCAGCCGCCGATCATACAGCAAGCGCGGAACGCTCCGCCGCGTCCGCTCGTTTATGGCTGCATTCCCAATTGGAAACCCGCCATGACGTCTCTCTTCGGCCCCCGTCTTGAGGGCTCGGCCACCGAATTCCGCCTCTGGGCGCCCAGCGCCAAAACTATTGAAGTGATATTTCCCGACAGACCGCCTGTTGCGCTCGAGAAAGGCGAGAAAGGATTCTGGTCCGCGCGCGTTGATGATTGCGGAGCGGGAACACGCTACAAATTCCGCGCCGGCGAGCTGGAATTTCCCGACCCCGCCGCGCGGCAGCAGGATGGCGGCACGGCAGGCTGGAGCATTGTGTTGCCGCCGTTACAGCCGAGCGGCCGCGACCAGCCACTGCGTCCCTGGCATGAGACTATTTTGTGCGAGGTGCATGTGGGCACGGCTTCCCCCGAAGGCACCTTCCGGGGTCTGGCCAACCGGCTTGAGCATTTCCGCGATGCCGGTTTCACCGCGCTCGAAATCATGCCGATCAACGCATTTCCGGGCACGCGCAATTGGGGCTATGACGGCACGCTGATCTTTGCCCCGGCCGAGGCCTATGGCAGCCGGGACGAGTTGCGTCAGCTGGTCGACCGCGCCCATGAATTGGGGCTCTGCCTGATCCTTGACGTCGTCTACAATCATTTCGGCAATTTCGACAATTTCATCCAGCGCTATGCGTCGGAATGGTTCGACGATGAAGTCGAGACACCCTGGGGCCCCGGCATCGACTTCACCCACGAGATGGTGCGGCAATTCTACTACGAAAACGCCCGCATGTGGCTGGATGAGCTGGATTTCGACGGCCTGCGTTTTGACTCCGTGCATGAGATGAAGACCGCCGCGCGCAGCGTGTTTCTGAAAGGGCTCGCCAAATCGGCCCGCGCGGTCAAAAGCGATGCCAAGCTGATCATCGAGAACATGGACAATATCGCCTCCTGGCTCGACCGCGACCAGCGGGGACGGCCGCTGGATTTCTCCGCGCAGTGGAATGACGACATTCACCACGTGCTCAATTATCTCGTCACCGGCGAGGACAAGAACGGCTATGCCGACGGCTCCAAGGACGCCATAGCCGACCTCGAAAAGGGCCTCGCCGACGGTTTCGTGCATGATGGCGAGGCGGATGGCGACAGCGACGGCACAACCCGGGGCGAACCGGCCAGCCGGCTGCCGCTCGATGCCTTTGTGTCCTATGTGCAGAACCACGACCAGATCGGCAATCGGGCGGATGCCAAGCGCCTGCCGGACCGGATCAGCGCCGAGAAGCTGGATTTCCTGCATTTCGTGGTGATGCTGGCGCCGCAAATCCCGCTCTTCTTCATGGGCGAGGACGCGCATCTGCGCACGCCCTTCCCGTTTTTCATCGATCTGCCCGAGGCGGCCGCCGCACCCAAACGGGCGGACCGCTATAAGCAGATGCGGGAAACCTTCGAGGAAAACGTCAGGGATGGCGGCCTGCCCGATCCGAATGCGCCCGAGACCTTCCACAGCGCCAAGCTGGATTGGGCCGATTATACCAATCCTGAACGCCTCGCGGCGCTGGAGCGCTTTCGCAAGCTCGCGTCCTGGCGGCGCAGCCTGCTCTGGCCGCTATCGGCCACGCTATGTCTCGACGCCCGCACCGGCCGGCAGGACACCGCCATCGTCGTCAGCTGGATTTTCGAGGCTGGCGTGCTGACCATGGCACTCAATGCTGCGGACCGGCCGGCCGATATTGCCTGCGTCATTGCTGGCCCGCCTGTCGCTACCGGCGAATTCTCCCAGCAGGGCGAGGTCCTGCGGCTGGGAGCGTGGAGCGCCGTATGCTGGTCCTGGCAGCGCGATCCCTAGATCGCGCGCAGATCCGGCAGCACGTGCGCCCCGAACGCCTCGATAAATTCGGGCTGGTTGCGGCCCACGCAATGCAGCTGCACCGCCGTGACGTCGAGCGCCATCAGGTCGGCGAGCCATTGGCGGTGCTGGCCCAGATCGGCCGATACCGCCACGCAGCGGCGAATGGCGTCTTCGGTGACGAGACGTGCCACCGTGTCAAACTCGGAAGGCTGGCTGAGCTTCCAGCTGACATCGCCGCCGGCCGCGACCGGCCCCCATTGGTCCAGCGCATTGGCCAGGGCTTCTGCTTCGGTGGGCGCCCAGGACAAAGCGTGTTGCAGATGCACGGGCTTGCCCGCCCCGCCATTGCTGCGGAAGGCCTCGAGCACCGTCCGCACGGTCGCGATGTCCCCGCCCATGGTCAATAGGCCATCAGCCCAGCCGGCCACGAAAGCAGCCGTTTCCGGGGTGACGGCCGCGCCATAAAGCGGCAGCGGTTCGGCGGGCCGCGTATAAAGCCGCGCTTCGACAACGTCCACCCGTCCCCGATGGGTCACGGTCTCGCCGGCCAGCAGCGCCCGCATCACCGCGACGCATTCGAGCAGATGGGCATTGCGCTCCGCCTTGTCCGGCCATGCCTGCCCGGTAATGGCCTCATTGAGCGCCTCGCCGCTGCCCAAAGCCAGCCAGAGCCGGCGCGGAAACAGCTCGGCAATGGTTGCCGCAGCCTGCGCCAGAATGGCGGGGTGATAGCGATAGCCCGGTGCCGAGATGATGCCGAAGGGCAATGACGTGGCCTGCATGGCCGCGCCCAGCCACGACCAGGCAAAACCGGACTGGCCCTGCCGTTCGCTCCAGGGATGGAAATGATCGGAGGATTTTGCGCAATCGAACCCGGCCGCCTCGGCTTGCCGGACGTAGTCGAGCAGGGCTGAGGGCGAGAATTGCTCATGCGAGGCGTGATAGCCCAAAGCCGTCATATCGCCTCCTCCCGCCAGAACTCGAACAATTCCTCCACGCTGGTAATGCTCAATTGCACCTGGAAGCGGCTGCGATAGATGCCGATCATGGCGTCATGGGTGGCGTCGGCCGAACCGAACAGCGCATCGAGCGGCAATATCACACGATAACCCAGATCGATGGCGCCCAGCACCGTGGCCAGCACGCAGACATCGGTTTCCCCGCCACTGACCACCAGGGTAGTTATCCCAGCCGATTGCAGTAAGCCGTGCAAATTGCCGGCCAGCCAGGGCGAATAGATGGACTTGTCAAAGGTCCGCGCCGGGGGCACGAACCGCTTGAGCGGCGGAGTGAGGTCGATAAGCTCGGGCGGCAATTTCTCGCGCGTCATGTCGGGCCAGCGCCGGTAATAATCCTGCCAGGCGCCCACGGCATGGGCGGGCGTTTCCGGCGGCACGAAGCGGGTGAAGATGGTGCGCTCGGCCGATCGTTCCACCAGCATTTCCACCGCCGGCAGCACACGCTTGAGCCATGGCGCGTGCCAATCGGTTTCCTCGGCGAACAGCGATTGCATGTCGACGCAGATATGAGCCCAGCGGCGATCCAGTTCGCGATCCAGCACCATCGATCTCCGCTAAACCATGCCGGGGTCAGGCATCGCGGCTGGCCTCGGTGGCGCGGGCCAGCTCGAAGACTTCGTCCTCGCTCAATGCCGCGCCCGCCGGCTGCAATTCGCCCCATTCGGGACGCCACAGATCATCGCTTTGCAGCGTCACCACGATTTCGGCAAAGCCGTGCAGATCCTTGGCGGCCTGCGCCGCGTCGAACGCTTCGGCGACGGAGTGATAGGTCACCTCATCGGCGTCCACATCACCCCGCGATGGCCACCATACGGCCGCCAGAATGGCGCCCGCTGCGTCGCGTTCGATGCCGATGGTGACGGCATCGGGGGCGTCTTCCCCCTTGGCTATTTGCCGGAAGCGTTGCATCGCATCCTCCTGTGCCCAGACAAGGGGGAACCCCGCTGTTTCGTTCCCGCGCCCGGCTAGTTCGCCTCCTCGGAGGCTGCGAAGCCGCCTTCGTCGCACATGGCGATGGTCAGGTTTTCGAGATCGACCGCTCCGGCCTGGGCGCTTTGATCAGCGGCAGCTGCATCGGTTGCCGGGGCTTCGGTCATCGTGGTTTCCGGCGTCTGCGTTCCGGTCGTGCCCTGCTGGTAGCGCAACTCGTCGCAGCGCTCCTGGATGGCATCGACCTGGTCGGCGGCTACGGGTTGCCCGCCGATGACATGCTCCTGCGCCATAGCGATGGGGGAAAGACCCAGGCTGGCAGCAAGGGCAATGGATGCAAAAGTGCGATGGGTGCGCATGATCTGTCTCCTCATTGTTTGGAGCAGGACCAACGCATTGCCCGGCCCGGATGTTGCGCGAAACCGTGGGGCGGGCCGGCAGCCTGGATGCAACCTTCCCTACGCCAGCACCGTTGGCCTCCTACAAAGCTTCGTGCAAAACGGAGGATTCCGGATGGCCATCGCCCATCGCATTTCGACCAATCTTTTGACCCGCGACATTGCCGCCAGTACCGAATTCTATCGGGCGCTGTGCGGCTTCCGGCAGGTGCATACCGAAACCTGGTATGTGGTGCTGGCCACCCAGCCGGACAGTCCCTTTCAACTGGGCCTGATCGATTGGGTGAGCGAATTCGTACCCCGCGCCGCACGGGGCGTGGCCCAGGGTTCGTATCTGGAAATCGTGGTCGATGATGTTCCCGCCGCGGTTGACGCGATCCGCCCCTTCGAGGTGGAGATCATCGAGGAACCCGTGACCTTCGGCGAGCAGGTTCGCGCGGTGATCCGTGACCTGGATGGCCACGTGATCGACCTGACCACGCCCCATGCGCGCTACGTCATTCCCCCGCGCAAGGCGGTGGGTTAGCCCCGACCAGAGAGGTGAAAACCTTGTCGCAAAAGAACATCTTTACACGGTTTGCCGGTGGCGTTTCCCACGCAGCCGGCAAGCCCCTGACCTTCGGCGTCGCGTTGCTGGGCGTCATCGTCTGGGCTGTATCCGGCCCGTTCTTCGGTTTTTCCGAAACCTGGCAATTGGTGGTCAATACCAGCACCACGATCATCACCTTCCTGATGGTCTTCGTGCTGCAGAACACCCAGAACCGGGACAGCGAGGCCCTGCACGCCAAGCTGGACGACCTGATCCTGGCCAGCAAGGCGGCCAAGAACGCCTTTATCGGCGCCGAACGGCTCAGCGAGCATGAGATCAAGCAATTGCATCAGGATCTGGAACAGGCGGCAAAAGGCGCGCCGGACGATGTGGATCAGCCCAAGCGCAAAAGCACCACCCGCGCCAAAGTCTCGCCCGCGCCTTAAATGGTGCTATTTGCGTACTGCGTCGTCATTATCCACCGGCTGCTCCAGCCGCTTGCCGCGCGGGTTGTTCACCGGCCGGCCCAGATCATCGATATTGTCATCCGCCGGCCGCTCGCCGCCATCCAGCCCTTGCCGCAGCAGGGCATCTGCATCGCGCTGGCGCAGGCATTTCTCGAGCGCTGCAAACCAATATTCCTTCTCGCGCCCAAACGGGCGGCCATCATTTTCCCAGAGGAAATAGGCCGTGTCCCGCACCGCCGCCTCGAAATCTCTGTCTACCCACGGATCATTGTCGTCAGCCATTCTGCCATCCTCCGGTTGAGCGGGGAACACTCCACTAGAGCAATGCTCGGGAGCCACATTTAGTTCAGCCGGGATAAGCTATGATGGTACCGAAAAGTCCAAATCGGGTGCTGCGGCAGCACGTTGACATTTTCTCAAGTCAATGACAGCCTTCTCCTTGAGTGAGCCGCACCGCAACGATCGATGCTCCTCACTGTCTAGCGTCGTGTCTGTTCCTGCATTGAGGTCACCGGAGGGGGTGATGCAAGGAGCGTGGCCATGCCTATGACCAAAGTGCGAAATCATGGCCGTCCAGGTCCGCTCGTTCACGGCGGATGCTTGCTGGCCGTTGCACCGCGATCTCTCCCGCCGGATGGAAGGTGAGGGATCATGATCGTTGCCGTCATTATGGTGGTTATCGTCGTCGCGTCGGTGGCGTTCCATGTCTTCAGTCCCTGGTGGTTTTCGCCCCTCGCATCGAACTGGGGCTATATCGACAACACTTTGGTTTTGACCTTTGCCATTACCGGCGCGGTGTTTGCCGCCGTCGTGCTGTTCGTGGCCTATTGCCTCTATCGCTTCCGCCATCAGGAAGGCCGGAAGGCCAGTTACGAACCCGAGAACAAGCGGCTCGAAGGCTGGCTGACCGCCCTCACCGCCGGTGGCGTCATCGCCATGCTGACGCCGGGCCTGTTCGTGTGGGCGCAATATGTCGAAGTGCCCGACACCGCCACCGATATCGAGGTGATCGGCCAGCAATGGCTGTGGAGCTTCCGCCTGCCCGGCGCCGACGGCAAGCTGGGCGCCGCCGATAATCGCCTGATCGGCGGCGACAACACGCTGGGGGTGAGCCCCAATGACCCGCTGGGGCAGGATGACCTGCTGATCGAGGGAGGCGAACTCATCCTGCCGGTCGACAAGCCGGTCCGCTTCCTGCTGCGCTCAGTCGATGTGCTGCACGATTTCTACGTGCCCGAATTCCGCGCCAAGATGGACATGATCCCGGGCTCGGTGACCTATTTCTGGGTCACCCCGACCAAGACGGGCACCTACGAAATTCTGTGCGCCGAACTGTGCGGCGTCGGGCATTCCTATATGCGCGGCACCGTCACCGTGGTCACCGACGAAGAATACCAGGAATGGCTGACGTCGCAGTCGACATTTGCCAGCCTGTCCTCCTGAAGCAGGGGGTGTTGAAGCGCCAGGCCGCATAAGACGGCCGCACTTCAAAGAGGAGAGTTGAGGAGGAATTTATGGCCGACATCCCCCATGACGCGAGCGCCACGGTACCGCCCGCCGAACTCGAGGAGATGGAACTTTACCACGCCCATAGCTGGTGGACGAAATACGTCTTCTCCCAGGATGCCAAGGTCATTGCGGTGCAATATGCGGGGACAGCACTGGCCATCGGCTTTGTCGCGCTGGTGCTGTCCTGGCTGATCCGCCTGCAACTGGGCTTCCCGGGGCTGGTCGAATTCATCGACGCCGACCGCTATTACCAGATCATCACCATGCACGGCATGATCATGGTGGTGTACCTGCTGACGGCCCTGTTCCTGGGTGGCTTCGGCAATTACCTGATCCCGCTGATGGTGGGCGCCCGGGACATGGTGTTCCCCTATGCCAATATGCTCAGCTTCTGGCTCTATTTCGTCGCGGTCATGCTGCTGGTGATCAGCTTTTTCGTGCCGGGCGGCCCGACCGGGGCGGGCTGGACGCTTTATCCGCCGCAAGCAATCCTCTCAAATACACCGGGCCAGCAATGGGGCATCATGCTCATGCTGGTGTCGCTGATCATCTTCATCATCGGCTTCACCATGGGCGGGCTGAACTACACCGTGACGGTCTTGCAGGCCCGGGCCCGCGGCATGACGCTGATGCGGCTGCCGCTGACGATCTGGGGCATTTTCGTCGCCACCGTCATGGCGCTGCTGGCCTTTCCGGCTTTGTTCGTCGCGGCCGTCATGATGCTGTTCGACAAATATCTGGGCACCAGTTTCTTCATGCCGACTTTGGTCGAAATGGGTGAGCAGCTCAGCTATGGCGGGGGCAGCCCGATCCTCTTCCAGCACCTGTTCTGGTTCTTCGGGCACCCCGAAGTCTATATCGTCGCCCTGCCCGCTTTCGGCATCGTCTCGGACCTGATCAGCACCCATGCCCGCCGCAACATTTTCGGCTATCGCATGATGGTATGGGCCATTGTGGGCATTGGCGTGCTCAGCTTCGTGGTCTGGGCGCACCATATGTATGTGAGCGGCATGAACCCCTATTTCGGGTTCTTCTTTGCCACCACCACGCTGATCATTGCAGTGCCAACGGCCATAAAGGTCTATAATTGGGTGCTGACCCTGTGGCGCGGCGATATCCATTTCAATCCGCCCATGCTGTTTGCCCTGGGCTTCATCGTCACCTTCGTCAATGGCGGCCTGTCCGGCCTGTTCCTGGGCAATGTGGTGGTGGACGTGCCGCTCTCGGACACCATGTTCGTGGTCGCCCATTTCCACATGGTAATGGGTGTGGCGCCGATCCTGGTGATCTTTGGCGCCATTTATCACTGGTATCCCAAGGTCACCGGCCGCATGCTGGGCGACGCCATGGCCAAGTTCCATTTCTGGGTCACGTTCCTGGGCGCCTATCTCATTTTCTTTCCCATGCATTATCTGGGCCTGATGGGGCTGCCGCGCCGCTATTTCGAGACTGAAGGCATCATGATCATGCCGGAGTCGGGGCACAGCCTGAATGCCTTCATCTCGATCATGGCCTTCATCGTCGGGTTCGCGCAGTTGGTCTTCGTGTTCAACCTGATCTGGAGCCTGCGTTACGGCCGCCCGTCCGGTCCCAATCCCTGGCGCGCCACGACGCTGGAATGGCAGACGCCCACCACCCCGCCGCCGCATGGCAATTGGGGCGAGCACCTGCCCAATGTCTATCGCTGGGCCTATGATTACAGCGTGCCCGGCGCCAAGGAGGATTTCATCCCCCAGAACGAGCCGGGCAGCGTGACCAAGGGAGACCCGGCATGAGCGCCATTCTGGGTTTCATCGCCATTCTCACCCTGATCGTCGGCTGGTGGCTGTCGCGGCAAGGCCTGGCGGCAAAGCCCTGGTTGCAGGTCGACCAGGCTGGCGGCGTGGCCGCGCCCAATCCGGCTCCCTATGCTCCGGCGCAGGTGGGCCTGGGGGTATTTCTGGCTGTCGTCGGCTCGCTCTTCGCGCTGCTGATCACCGGCTATCTGCTGCGCTCGGAGGGGCTGGACTGGCGGGACATGCCGCTGCCCTGGATTGTCTGGCCCAACACGCTGGCTTTGGTCGGCACCGGACTGGCGCTGGAATGGGCGCTACGGGCGGCCAATCGTGGCGACAAGGGCGCGGTGCGAACCGGTGTGCTCGCCGCCATCGGGCTAGCGCTGCTGTTCCTGGTTGGTCAGTTCGTGGCCTGGCGCATGCTGGCGGCCACAGGCAATTTCGTCAATTCGGGGCCGGCCGACAGCTTCTTCTATCTGATGACGGCGGCGCATGGACTGCATGTAATCGGGGGCATGTTTGCCCTCGCCGGCACGTTCGAGCGCATCCGCCGCAATGAGCTGGCCGAACGGATCAAACTGAGCGTGGAACTCTCCGCCACCTATTGGCTGTTCATGCTGCTGATCTGGGCGCTGCTGCTCGGCGTCCTGTCCGGTTCGGCCGGTGAATTCCTGGCCTTTTGCGGCCAGATCCTGTCCCAAGGAGGAATGCGATGAGCGATCCTGCAGTGACACCCTCCCACGAGCCCCCGGCGCGCCTGCCCGGCTGGCGCGGCATCGCCGCCGACTGGTCCTCCGACCAGCGCTCGTTCAAGACCGCCTCCTGGGGCAAGGTGATGATGTGGGTGTTCCTGCTCAGCGACACCTTCATCTTCGGCTGTTTCCTGCTGTCCTATATGACGGCGCGCATGTCCACCACGGTGACCTGGCCCAATGCCAGCGAGGTCTTCTCGCTGGAAATCGCCGGTCACCATATGCCGCTATTGCTCATCGCCATTATGACCTTCGTGCTGATCACCTCGAGCGGCACCATGGCCATGGCGGTCAATTACGGCTATCGCCGCGACCGCAAGAAAACTGCTGTACTCATGCTGCTGACCGCCGCCTTCGGCGCCATGTTCGTGGGCATGCAGGCCTTTGAATGGAGCAAGTTGATCTCCGAGGGCGTGCGCCCCTGGGAGAACCCGTTCGGCGCCCAGCAATTCGGCGCCATCTTCTTCATGATCACCGGCTTTCACGGCATCCATGTCACCATCGGCGTCATTTTCCTGCTGATCGTTGCCCGAAAAGTCTGGCGCTGCGACTTCGACACCGGCCGTCCCGGCTTCTTCACCGCCCGCAAGGGCCGCTATGAGATCGTCGAAATCATGGGCCTTTACTGGCACTTTGTCGATCTGGTGTGGGTTTTCATTTTCGCCTTCTTTTACCTGTGGTGATTGAGATGAGTCATTCTGCGACCGCTTCCACAACGCCCGTGCCGAGCCACGACGAGAGCCAGCAGCATCCCATCCGGCTCTATCTGGTGGTCTGGACCTGGCTCTTCATCCTCAGCGTCGGCTCCTACATGGTCGACATCCTGCAGTTCCAGGGCCTGTTGCGCTGGGGCCTGATCGTGACGCTGATGCTGCTCAAGGCGGGGCTGATCGTCTCGATCTTCATGCATATGCGCTGGGAACGGCTGGCGCTGAGCTATGCCATTCTGGTGCCGCCGGTGCTCATTCTGGTCTTTGTGGCACTGATGGCGCTTGAGGCCAATTACACGCAGCTGACGCGGGTGCTGTTCCTCAATGGCGGCACCTAGCTCAGGGCCGCAATAGGCCCTCGATCAATTGGCGATAGGCTTCGGTCGCGCGTTTGGAAATCGCCACCGGGTCGTCCGCATTGGCGATCCATTGCGCCGCATAGCATGACGCGCCGGTGACCATGCGGGCGGTGGCTTCGGTATCGATGTCGCGGATCACGCCATCTGCCAGCAGGGCGTCAAGGCTGGCTTTCATCGTCATGATGCAGCCATTGGCGCTGGGCCAGGATGCCGGATCGCCCAGCACGGCCGGGCCGTCGCGCAGCAGGATGCGCCCGATCTCGGGCTCCAGCGCCATTTCGATATAGCCGATTCCCTCTTCGACAAAGCTCTCCCAGCGGCTTGGCGCCTTGGCCGCGCGCTCCTTCAGCCGTTCGTTCATTTCCCCGTCGATCTGGTTCACGACGGCCTCGAACAGCCCCTTCTTGTCGCCGAAATGGTGATAGAGCGCCCCGCGCGTCAGTCCCGCCGCCGCGGTGAAATCGTCCATTGAGGCCTCGGCATAGCCCAATGTGGCAAAGGCTTGCCGGCCCGCGGCAATCAGCTTGGCACGGGTTTCGACAATCATCTCGCTGCGGGTTCTGCGGGTCATGGCCATACCTATTCACATACGCCTCGAATGTCAATTGACATACGTTTCGTATGCGACTACCTAATTATCATACGCCACGTATGTGAAACCTGCTGTGGCATTTCATTAATGTCGAGGACGTTCCCAAATGTCGAACCCCTATGCAGAGATATTCAAAGCCCCCGGGGCCAAGGCATTCGCCAGCGCCGGCTTTTTTGCCCGCATGCCCATCGCCATGGCACCCATCGGCATTGTCGCCATGCTGTCCCAAACCCACGGCGAATACTGGCTCGCTGGCGCCGTCTCGGCGACTTATGCACTGACCAATGCCCTGCTCGCGCCGCAGATCTCGCGCGTGGTCGACCGGCTCGGCCAGGCTCGGGTGCTGGCACCCACCACGATCATTGCCATCATCGCCTTTGCCGTGCTGATCTTCGCCGCCAATCAGGGCTGGCCGGCCTGGACGCTGTTTGCCGCAGCTTTTGGCGCTTCGGTCATGCCCAGCTTTCCCGCCATGCTGCGCGCTCGCTGGAGCGAATTGTTCCGCGACCGGCCCGAGCTGAACACCGCCTTTGCCTTTGAATCCGCCGCTGACGAATTGGTTTATATCGCCGGCGCTTCGCTCTCGGTGGGGCTCAGTGTCGCCCTCTTCCCCGAAGCGGGCCTCGTGGTCAGCACGCTGTTGCTGGCCGTGGGGGGCTTCGCCTTCATCGTGCAACGCTCCACCCAGCCCAGAACGCGCAGCAGCGCCGAAACCTCCGGCGCCTCCGCCATCTGGCAGCGGCCGGTGCAGATCATCACCCTGGCCTTGATCTTCGTCGGCGCCATTTTCGCTACCGCCGAAGTCAGTGTCGTGGCCATCACCGAGGCCTGGGGCCAGCCCGGCGCGGCGAGCCTGGTCATCGGTGTCTATGCCGTCGGCTCCTTTGTCGTCGGGCTGATCATCGGCGCGCTCAATCTCAAAATGCCGCTGGAACGGCAATTGGCTATCGCGCTCTCCGTGCTGGCCATCACCGCCGTGCCATTGCTCTTCGTGCAATCCGTGCCGCTCCTGGCCTTGGCGATCTTTGCCAGCGGCGTGGCCATCTCGCCCACCTTCATCACCGCTTTCGGGCTGGTCGAGCGCCGCGTTCCTGCGGCCATCCTCACCGAGGGCATTACCTGGGTGGTCACCGGCATCGGCATCGGCATGGCGCTGGGCGCCTTCCTCACCGGTTGGGTGGTCGACACATACGGCCCCGCCAACGGCTTCTGGGTCTCGGTCATCGCCGCCGTGCTGGCCTTTGCCACCATCCTGCTGGGGCAGAAAACCTTGGCGGGCGATGCCGATTGCCCGGACGCCCACCCGCAAGCCGCGGAATAGGTCCGCAAAGCGTCTGCCCTTTCCTTGGCTGCAAGGGCAGACGCGGCGCCAACGCATACCAGCATTCGAAATCCATCCCTTGCCCTGGGGACGATCAATGCCTAATCTGGCCCCATGCTTGATCATCCGTCCGCACCAAGTCTGTCTCCCAGCGTCCCCATGGACGCCTTGAGCGAAGTTCTGCAGGATTTTCGTTTGAGCGGTGTCAATTATGGCCGCTGCGAATTGCGCCATCCCTGGGGCATCACCTTTTCTGAACAGCCGCTGCTGCGTTTCCACTTCGTGAGCAAGGGCCCGTGCTGGCTGCATACCGAGGAGCATGGCTGGCAGGAATTGCGCGATGGCGATCTCGTGCTTTTGCCCCAAGGCATCGCGCATCGCCTCGCCAGCGCGCCGGACGTGCCCTGCACCTCGATCAAGACCTGCCAGGTCAAGACCTTTGGCGGCAATGTCTGCGAAGTGCTGCATGAGGGGACCGGGGAAACCAGCACGCTGTTTTGCGGCTCGATGGCGCTGGGCGCCCGTGCGATCCATCCGCTGCTCAATTTGATGCCCACCGTCATTCGCGGCTGCGATGTCGCCGCCAAGGACCCGCTGGTTGCGCCCCTGCTCGCGGCCATGACGGCCGAAGCCGGCCAGCCCCGCATGGGCGGCGCCACCATTCTGTCGCGCATGGCGGACCTGCTCACCGCAAGGCTGATCCGCTGCTGGGTCGATTGCACCAGTTCCTCCACCACGGGCTGGCTCGCGGCCATCCGCGACGTGCATGTGGGCCGGGCGCTGGCCGCCATGCATCGCGACCCCGGCCGCGGCTGGACGGTGGAAAGCCTGGCCGCTGTCGCCGGGCAGTCCCGTTCCGTATTTGCAGAGCGCTTCAGTGCATTGGTGGGCGAAGGCGCCGCCCATTACCTGACGCGCTGGCGCATGCAACTGGGCCAGGAATGGCTCGGCCAGGGCAGCCTGACCGTTGCCGAAGTCGCCATCCGCCTGGGCTATGAATCGGAAGCCTCGTTTGCCCGCGCCTTCAAGCGCACCACCGGCGCTTCGCCTGGCGCGGTCCGGCGGGAGCTTTCCAGACAAACGGACATGGAATTCGGATTTTAGGACACATATCGTCCGGCCGGCCTCGTCTATGAAGTTCCTCCAAATTCTGGAGACTCTTCTATGACCGACACAAGTATCCCTCTGGACGGCGTCGCCTCCGCGCCAAGCCGCTGGAGCACCAGCACCTGGCTGGCCGTGGTTTCCATGGCCGCCGCGACCTTTGCGCTGGTCTCCGCCGAATTCCTGCCAGCCGGCCTTTTGACCCCGATGGCCGCCGATCTGGGCATCAGCGAAGGCACCGCAGGCCAGGTCGTCACTGCCACGGCCAGCGTCGGCGCCGTCGCGGCACTGTTTGCCAATTCCGCCATCGGCAAGCTCAACCGCAAGACGGTGCTGGTCGGGCTCAGTGCCCTGGCCATCGCCTCCAATATCCTGGCCGCTATGGCCACCGATTTCTGGCTGCTGCTGCTCGGTCGCGCCGGGCTGGGCATTGCGCTGAGCGGCCTCTGGTCGCTGTCGGCTGCGGTCGTCGCCCGGCTGGTCGGCGTCAATTCGCTGGGCCGGGGCATGTCCATCATCTTTGTCGGTGTGTCGCTGGCTACCATCGCTGCCCCCTCGATCGGCGCCCTACTCAGCGACTGGATCGGCTGGCGCACCGCCATGGCCGCAACGGCCGGCGCGGCGGCCATCGCCATGTTGCTGCAATTGGTCAGCCTGCCCAGCCTGCCCGCGGGCGAAGGCACCCGGCTTGGCGACGTGTTCCGCCTGATGGGCCGCCGCGGCATTCAGCTGGGCATGCTCGCCGTGCTGCTGCTGGTCACCGGCCATTTCGCCGGCTTTGTCTATGTGCGTCCCTTCCTCGAACAGGTTACCCAATTGCCGGCCAGCGCCGTCGCCTGGGCCCTGCTCGGCTATGGCGTTGCCAGCGTTATCGGCAATATTGCCGGCGGCCGCATGGCCGACACCAATATCCGCGCGGCTTTGGCCACGACCGGCACGACGCTGGGCATTGCCGCCTTGGCTCTGGTGCTGTGGGGCAGCCATACCGGTACCGCTTTCGGCTTCGTTGCCCTCTGGGGCTTTGCCTTCGGCACGGCGCCCATCGTGTTGCAGACCAATCTGTCGCGTGCCGCATTGGATGCCCTTGAGGCGTCCGGCAGCCTCATGGTGGTCTGCTTCCAGGTCGCCATCGCCGTCGGCGCCGTGGTCGGCGGCTATATCGTGGATGGCCTGTCGGTTGCCGGCCCGCTCACCCTGGCCGCGGTTCTGTCCGCGCTGACCCTGGTGCTGGCCATACTGCAGCCGCGCAGCTAAAAGCGCCGGTGGCCGGCAGCATTCCGCTGCCGGCCTCGATGCATATTCAACCGCGCTGCGCCCGCAGCCAGACCAGCATGTCGCCCGGCGCCCGATTGTCCCACAGATGGTAGGGCACCAATCGGGCGGTATCGGCCACAATGTCGGGCGTCTGCTCGGTATAAAGCTCGTCGCTGGCAATCACCTCGCGCAGCACCGGCAGATCGATCGCGATGGCCCGGTTGAGATCGGGAATGACCGCCGTTTGCGAGCGGCCAAGACCATCACCCAACAGGATCGAATTGAGCCCCACCGGGTTGTCGGTGCCTTCCAGGCAATAGACCAGCGGTCCGCGCATCACCGCCACACGGCCGGCATCCTGCCGCACCTTGCCATTGGCCCGCAGCGCACGCGGCACCAATGGTAGGTTCAATGCCACGACGTCACCCGGATTCCACAGTCGCTCGACCCGGGCGTAGCCTTTTTCGGTGATAGCACCGAGATCGATGCTTTCCCCGTTGACGGCCAATGTCGCGCCCTTGGCCCAGGCCGGAATGCGCAGTGACAGGGCGAATTGGGTCGGCTGATCGACGCCGATGGTGAGGCCGATGGCGCCATCCCAGGGATATTGGGTCTGCTGGCTCAGCGTGACCTTGGCGCCGTTGCCAAGCTCCAGCCGTGCAGTGCTTTCGCCATAGAGATGCACCGCCACCTCGTCCTTGGCCACGCCATACATGTAGGAGCCGATCGAGGCGACCAGCCGCGCGATATTAGGCGGGCAGCAGGGGCAGGTATGCCAGGTCCAGCGATGATGCTTGCCGATGCTTTCGAGCGGGTTTTCATAAAAGAACGTCTTGCCATCGCGCGACAGGCCGGCGATGGCGCCATTGTAGAGCGCCTGTTCCATGATATCGGCATAGCGCCGGTCGGGACCGCGCCCCAGCATGCGATTGGCCCAGAACACCAGGCCCACCGAGGCGCAGGTCTCGGCATAGGCGGTGTCATTGGGCAGGTCGTAATAATCGGTGAAGCCCTCGTTTGAGGCCGCCGGGCCGATGCCGCCGGTGACATACATCTGCTTGCCGGTCAGATCGTCCCACAGAATTTCGAGGGCGTCGGTGAGGCTGTCGTCGTTATATTCGGTCGCGATATCGGCCATGCCCGAATAGAGATACATGGCGCGCACAGCGTGGCCGACCACCTTTTTCTGCTCTCGCACCGGCAGATGGGACTGATTGTAACCCAGCGTATCGTGCTGCGCGCTCTTGGTGTTGCGCCCCTCACGGATGGCTTCCTCGATGAAGAAATTGGGATTCTGGCCGCGCTCGTCGATGAAGAATTTGGCGAGGTCCATATATTTCTGCTCGCCAGTGACGCGGGCGAGCCGCACCAGCGCCAGCTCGATTTCCTCATGGCCGCAATAGCCGGGAACCTGGCCCGGCCCCTTGCCGAAGCGGGCTACCAGGTGATCGGCCATGCGGCACATGATATCGAGGAATTTGCGCTTGCCGGTGGCTTGGTAATAGGCGACGGCGCCCTCGATCATGTGGCCGGCGCAATAAAGCTCGTGGAAATCGCGCAGATTGGTCCATTTCCATTCCGGCTTGATGCGCTGGAAGAAGGAATTGAGATAGCCGTCCGGCTCCTGCAGCTTCTCATAGAGGTCGATAATGGCGTCGGCCCGCGCCTCGAGTTCCGGATTGGGCTTGCGGTAAAGCGAATAGGCGATGGTCTCGATCGATTTGCCCAGGTCGCTGTCCCAGAACATCTGGGCCGAACCGAGCCAGCCGATAAACGGGATAACGACGCCCGGGCTGGGCACGCCGATATCGATCTGTTCGAGCATGCGGGCTTCGACGCAGCGGTCGAGCAAGGTGGCGGCGGTATGATCGCATACCGCATCCTGCCAATCGCCCCAAAAGCCGGAGACGTCGACGCTGGGCACGGGCAGCGGGCGGAATTGACGATCTTGAGCAGCAGACATTTTGAGCTTTCCGATGGTTGATCAAGTGGTAGGCGCCGGGCCGGCGCCTGTGGCATTGCCTCAGCCTGACTGGCGCAGCACCAATTGGCACGGCAAGCGCCGGATTCCGGGCGCGACCTCCTTGCCCTCGGCCAGCGCCAGAATGGTCAGGCCGGCCTCGCGGCCAAGTTCCCGCAGGTTCATATCCACACTGGTGAGAGGCGGCCGCGTTGCTGCGGCGACGATTTCCCAATTGTCGAAGCCAACGACGGAGACGTCATCGGGCACCGTGACGCCGCGTTCACGCAAGGCATCGACCACGCCGCGGGCAATCTGGTCATTGCCACAAAAAATACCGTCGGGCGGGGTATCTGCGCCACTCCAGAGCCGGGCCACCGCCTCATGCCCCCAGGCCTCGCTCCATTCGCCGTGGTGGATTTCGGCCTGTTCGCCGACCACGGTGCGATAGGCCTGGGCCCGCACCTGTACCGAGGCGAAGCTTTCCGGCCCGGTAATGTGGACGATGCGGCGGCGGCCACGGCTGACCAGCCATTGCACCGCCTCGCGCGAGCCCTGTTCATCATCGGATATGAAGGTCACGCTATCGTCCGGGCCCTCGGTAAAGGCATAGACGACGGGCACGGGCAGATTGCTCAAATCGACCGGCAAGCGCCGATCGACCCGCCGGCCGGAAGCGATAATGCCATCGACCTGTTTGTCGAGCAGTGCATCGACATGCACCTTGGCCAGCGCCGCATCATCCTCGATGGTGCAGAGGAAAACCGAGACGCCCCGGTCGACCAGGGCTTCGGACACGCCGGCCATCAGCGGCAGCGTGAAGCGGCCATAGGTGTCGTTGGTCAATAGGCCAATGGTGAAGCTGCGCTTGCCGAGCAGGCCTCGCGCCATGGTATTGGGGCGAAAGCCGAGCTGGGCTGCAACCTGTTTGACCCGCTCGCGGGTTTGCTCGGTCATGCGGCCGGTATCGTTCAGCGCCCGCGAGGCCGTAGCAACGCTGACGCCCGCGGCAGCAGCCACGTCATAAATTCGCGTCCGCTCGATAGTTTTGACCGGCTCCGACACGATAGCCTCCGGCTGCGCAAACGTTTGCTCATTTGCGCAAACGTTTTCTCATTTCGACCGTCAGCCGTCAATCGACAAATGCAGCTCGCGCCAATTAGGGTTGGACCGGCGGCAACTCGTCTTCGATGTGGATGCGGATGATTTCGTCAAAGCTGGTTTCGGCACGGAAGCCCAGCGCCGAGGCGCGTTGGGCATCAAAGGCTTGGGGCCAGCCGGCGACGATTTTGGCAATGACTTCGTCAGGCTGGCGGCGGATCAACTGGGTTGCCGCCGGACCGGCCACGCGTCGCAGCGCCGCGATCTGTTCGGCCACTGTCACCGACAAGCCCGGCATGGTCAGATTGCGCCGCTGCCCCAAGGGCGCGGTATCCATCTGCGCGGCATGCAGCAGGAAACCCACCGCCGCCCGCGGACTGGCGAACCAATGGCGCACGCTGTCATCGACCGGCAGGATGGCTTCCATGCCCGCCAGCGGCTCGCGGATAATGCCGGAGAAGAAACCGGAGGCGGCCTTGTTGGGCTTACCGGGCCGGACGGCGATGGTGGGCAGACGAATGCCCACGCCATCGAGAAAGCCGCGACGGGAATAGTCGGCCAGCAGCAGTTCGCAAATCGCCTTCTGGGTGCCGTAACTGGTGAGCGGAGTATGGTCCTGGCTGTCCCCGATCACGGCCGGAAGTGGCTCGCCAAAAACGGCGATGGAAGAAGTAAACACCACACGCGGACGATAGAGTTGCGCGCTGAGCCGGATAGCTTCGAACAGATGCCGCGTGCCATCGAGATTGATGCGGTAGCCTTTTTCGAAATCGGCTTCCGCCTCACCTGAGACAATGGCTGCCAGATGGAAGATCAGGTCGGGCCGGGCCTGTAGCAGGGACGCAGCGCTGCCGGGCTCGGACAGATCGGTGGCGATGGTGTCGATCGGAAGCGACGCAGCCGGCGTTTCCGGCGCGACGATGTCGGCCAGCATGAGGCTCTCTATCGGCTGACCACCCACCTGTCCCGCCGCCAGCAGCGCCGCCGTCAACTTGCGGCCCACCATGCCCGCCGCACCAATCACCAAAACCTTCATCGCGTCCTCCTGCCGCGCTCATGGTAGGGGCGATTCTGGCGCAGAGGGTAAAAAAATCGGCACCCGAAGGTGCCGATCTGACTTCTGTCGGTGCAAAGGGACGCTTAGTTGAAGCGGTAACGAACCGTGCCGCGCACTTCATGAGCCCAGACATTGGCGACGCTATAGGGCAGCAATGGCTCGTCATTCTCGACGGAATTGATGTAGAGCGCGCGGTAGCCGATATCGGCAACGACCTGACCGAAATCGTAGCCGACGCCGACCATGCCGGCAGCTGCGAAGCTGGTATTGTCGCCCCGCGTATCGGGCAGGCCCGGACCGTGGCTGATCACGTTGTTGAGTGCCACACCGGCGCCGGCGCCGACATAGCCGAAGGCGCCGCCGGCTGCGCCATAACCGCCGCCGCCCAGACCGAAGTCATAATAGGCGTTGGCGAGCAGGATGGTGGAGCGCAGTTCCAGCTTGTGCTGGCCATTGGCGATATTGGCCGAGCCGGAAATGGTGGTCGACAGCTCATCATTGGCGAGATAGTCGGCAGTCACGTCGAAGCGCAGGCCGGTGCCGGTTTCATAGCCGACGCCCGCGCCGACCGAGTAGCCGAAGCCCCAATCGTCGGTGGCGAATACCGTGTCCGGGACGCCGCTGGGATGGCTGACTTCCTTGGCCCACAGCCCGTTCCCACCGGCGCTGCCGCGCAGGTAGAAGGCGCCCTGGACGCCATAGTCCACGTCAGGAACGTCGATGACCGGCGGATAATAAGGCATATCCGCGGCCAGTGCCGGGGCAGCCACAACAGCGGCTCCAGCCACCATGACCGCAGCGATGAGCTTGTTCATGAAATTCGTCCTTAGGTTGCCACGACATGAGTCGATTGTTGGCAAATATCGGACAACTTTCTTAAAACCCGATTAACCTAAACTTTTAACCGTAACAGCAGTAGAGACCGGCCCGACAACTGTTGTCGGAAGTCAGGCAACCTGCAGGATGGCTGCCTCTACCTGGCCGACCACGGTCGATACCAAAGCGGCATCGTCGGCTTCGCCCATGACGCGGATAACCGGCTCAGTGCCCGAGGCGCGGACGACGAGGCGCCCGCCCTTGCCAAGCATGGCCTGGCCATCGGCAATGGCCTGGATGACCTGCTTGTGCTCCAGCGGCTTGCCGGACTTGAACTTGACGCTGCGCAACAGCTGCGGGACCTTTTCGAAGCGAGCGCAGATTTCCGAGATGGAGCGCTCCTGCTGTTTGAGCACGGCCAGCAATTGCAGCGCGGCGACGAGGCCATCCCCGGTCGTGGTGAAATCGGACAGGATGATGTGGCCCGATTGTTCGCCGCCCACATTGAAGCCCTTGGCGCGCATGGCTTCGAGCACGTAGCGATCGCCCACCTGCGTGCGCTCCAGCGTCAACCCCAGCGAGAGCAGATAGCGTTCGAGGCCCAGATTGGACATGATGGTGGCGACGATCCCGCCGCCCACCAGCATTTCGCGCTCCATCCAGCTCTGGGCGATCACCGCCATGAACTGGTCGCCATCGACCACACTGCCCTTTTCATCGATGATGATGACGCGGTCGGCGTCACCATCCAGCGCAATGCCGATATCGGCACGCATCTCGCGCACCTTGGCGGCCACGGCGTCGGGCGCGGTGGAACCGACCTTGTGATTGATATTATAGCCATCGGGCTCGACGCCGATGGTGATGACCTCGGCGCCCAATTCCCACAGGGCGATGGGCGCGACCTTATAGGCGGCACCATTGGCGCAATCGAGCACCACGCGCAGGCCGGACAGGTCGACATTGCGCGGCAGCGTGCGCTTGGCATATTCGATATAGCGGGTGCGGGCTTCCTCGTCGCGGTGGGCGCGGCCGATATTCATGCCATGCGCCAGAAGCTTGCTCGTGTCGCTATCGATCAGCCGCTCGATTTCCAGCTCCAGCTCGTCGCTGAGCTTATAGCCATCGGGGCGGAACAGCTTGATGCCATTGTCATCATAGGGATTGTGCGAGGCCGAGATCATGACGCCTAGATCCGCACGCAGCGAGCGGGTCAGCATGGCGACGGCCGGGGTGGGCATCGGGCCGAGCAGGTATACATCCATGCCCACGGCGGTGAAGCCGGCGGTCAGGGCCGTCTCGATCATATAGCCGGAGCGACGGGTATCCTTGCCGATCACCACGCGATTGCGATGGTCGCCGCGCACGAATTTGGTGCCGGCAGCCATGCCGACCTTCATTGCCAGTTCGGGGGTAAGCTTGCTGCCATTGGCGAGGCCGCGAATACCATCCGTGCCGAAATATTTCCTGACCATGATCTGCCCTCACACTCGTATGGAGCGGTGATTCTATCGTTCAACCGTTAAGAGCGCTTTTCGGCGGAATAACGGTGAAGATCAAATGCAGAAAGGCCGCCCTGCGGCGACCTTTCCAGTTTTCTGCCTGACTTAGCTGCCCGGCTGCGGCTCGAGACCCGTCTCGGGCGGTGCATCGGGACGTTTCTTGCCCGATTTGCCGGCTGAGGGCACACCCGTCGCCTTGGGCGCGGAGGGGCCATTGTCGTCCGGGCGAACCGGCTGCTTGCCTTCCATCAGGGCGCGCAACTCATCGCCAGTCAGCGTCTCATATTCGAGCAGCGCCTGGGCAATCGCCTCCCACTCGTCGTGGTAGGTGGTGAGGATTTCCTTGGCCGAAGCCTCGCCATCCTCGATCAGCTTGCGCACTTCCTGGTCGATGATGCGCGCGGTGTCGTCGCTCATATTGGTCGACTGCGTCACCGAATGACCCAGGAACACTTCCTGGTCGCTCGACTTGTAGCGGACGCGGCCAAGCTTCTCGCTCATGCCCCATTCCATGACCATGGAGCGGGCCAGGCTCGTCGCCATCTGGATATCGCCGGAGGCGCCAGAGGTGACCTTTTCCGGGCCGAACTTGATGATCTCGGCCTCGCGGCCGCCGAACAGCATGGTGAGGCGCGCCAGGGCCTTTTCGCGGGAGAACGAATAGCTGTCGCTCTCGGGCAGGGTCATGACCATGCCCAAAGCGCGGCCGCGCGGAATGATCGTCGCCTTGTGGATGGGGTCGATGCCCGCAACCTTGAGCGCGATGATGGCGTGGCCAGCCTCGTGATAGGCCGTCAGCTTCTTCTCGTCCTCGGACATGGCCATGGTGCGGCGCTCGGCGCCCATCATGATCTTGTCCTTGGCGTCTTCGAATTCTGCATGGGTGACGAAGCGCTTGTTGCGCCGCGCCGCCATAAGGGCCGCTTCGTTGACTAGGTTCATCAGGTCAGCGCCCGAGAAACCGGGGGTACCACGGGCCAGAACCTTCAGATCCACATCGGGGGCCAAAGGCACCTTGCGGACGTGAACCTTGAGCACCTTTTCGCGGCCCGACACGTCGGGATTGGGCACCACGACCTGGCGGTCGAAGCGGCCGGGACGCAGCAAAGCGGGATCCAGCACGTCGGGACGGTTGGTGGCAGCGATCAGGATGATGCCTTCATTGGCTTCAAAGCCGTCCATCTCGACAAGGAGCTGGTTTAGGGTCTGTTCGCGTTCGTCGTTACCGCCACCGAGCCCGGCGCCACGCTGGCGGCCGACGGCGTCGATTTCGTCGATGAAGATAATGCAGGGCGCGTTCTTCTTGGCCTGTTCGAACATGTCGCGAACGCGGGACGCGCCGACACCGACGAACATTTCAACGAAGTCCGAACCCGAAATGGTGAAGAAGGGCACATTGGCTTCGCCGGCGACCGAACGGGCCAGCAGCGTCTTACCGGTACCCGGAGGGCCCACCAGCAGCACACCGCGCGGAATACGGCCGCCCAGGCGCTGGAATTTGCCGGGATCGCGCAGGAATTCGACGATTTCCTCTAGGTCCTGCTTGGCTTCGTCCACGCCAGCAACGTCCTCGAACGTCACCTTGCCATGGGTTTCGGTGAGCAACTTGGCGCGCGACTTGCCAAAGCCCATCGCGCCGCCACGGCCACCGCCCTGCATCTGCCGTATGAAGAAGAACCACACGCCGATGATGACGATGAAGGGCAGCCAGGAAGAGAGCAGGATCGACCAGAACGGGCTCGATTCGGGGGCGCGGGCGGTGATCGACACGCCCTTGTCTTCGAGGCGATTGATCACGTCGGCGCCATCGGGCAGCACGGTTTCAAAGCGCGCACCGTCATTGAGCACGCCCGACACCACATTATTGGTGATGGTGACGGATTGGACGCGCCCTGCTTCCACATCGGTGACGAACTGGCTGTAGCTCTTGTCGGAGACCGAAATTGAGCGGGTCGACGACTGGAAGACCTGGAACAGGCCCATCAGCATGAAGAGTATGACTAGCCAGATGGCGAAGTTGCGGAAGTTTCCGTTCATCAATCCTGTCCCGGAGAAGCCGGCCCAAATGCAGCAGCCAGCAGTAAGGCCGAATGTATGTCCGGCAATGGGGCGTTACAAGGGCAAGACCTGCGGCCCTTTGGGCGCTCCGTCCAGTCATAATGTCGCGATTGGGTTAATACGCAATGGCGAAGCGGAAGGTTCCACAGGGGCGTGGCGATACGCCGTCCGGCTGGTGCCGACGGTTTTGGCAGTGAGCGACGATGGCGAGACCGGCGTCTCTGGGGTTTGGTAGATGGTGAAACGTCGGCCTCGCCATCGCGCCGGGATTTTTCACAGGGCCGGATGAGCTTGCCTTGTTATGAGGCGAGCCGTCGTACCTCTGCGTGGCCGGAGCGACCTCCAACCCACGGCATTCACCCAGCCCATCCACTCGTCATGACCGCGCTCTGGCAGGGTGATGGAGGGATAGTGGCATGAGGTGGGTGGGGCGGGGATAAGATGGATAGATTGGGGTTCTTCGCTGTCTCCCGCGGGAGCGCCGTGGGAAGGAGGGATTGGGAGCAAGCCCGACCCCCTCAATCGATCAGCAATTGCACCTTGATGCGATCGTCGAACGACCAGCCGCCCAGCGAGAGGACGCCGCCGGCGGCGTCGCGGACGATGGGGGCGGTGCGGATGGCTTCGGCGGGAGCGGTGACCTTGAAGCCGAGGAATTCTTCGAGCCGGTGGCGGGGCAGATAATCGGCGACGCTGGCGGTGAGGTCGCTTTCATCCGAGCCGTTGATGATCAGGAAGCGTTCGTCCCAGATCAGCTCGGCATGGGGCCGCAGGATCGCGTCGGGGGGCACGGCGCGGCCGGGTTCGCGGGCGATCACCACGGCATCGTCCTTGAGGCGGATGACGCAGCCCAGAACGGTGGTGGATTTGGGCAGAGCCCCGTCGGCAATCGATTGGCGCAGCCGCTCGACCTGCCCCAATGCGCGCGGCTTCTGCCGGCCGCCGACAATATTGAGCACCCGGCCGAGCACACGCACCGAAATGGCTGGGCTGAGACCGATAAAGCCGGCCAGCTCGATCCGGGCCGAGCCGAAGCCATCCAGCCGCACCATGGCCGCAAAACAGCTCTCGGCCATCTGCGCAATCGCCGCATCGGCTTCGGCCATGCGGTCGGCAAAAACCGCGAGTGCCGCGGCGTCCAGCCCCAGGCTTGCCAATTGCGGCAAGGCCTTGCGCCAGCGCACGCGTTCATAATGCTCGTCCGCATTGGAGGGGTCTTCGGCCGGCACGAGGCCCGCTGCATCCACAATTGCCCGCAGAGCCGTCGGATCGATATCGAGCAGCGGGCGGTGCACGATTATGCCCTCCACCACAGCCATGGCCGACATGCCCTTGAGGCCCTCGATACCGCTGCCATGGGCCATGCGCATCAACACGGTTTCGGCTTGGTCGTTGCGATGATGGGCGGTGAGCAGGACGGAAATCCCATCCTGTGCCATGGCGTTGCCGATCAATTGGTAGCGGGCGATCCGGGCCGCTTCCTGCAGGCCGGCCACGGGCTTGGTCGCGCTCCATTTGAGGCCGGTGGCGGCGACGCCCAGCTCTTTGGCCGCAGCGAGTACCATTTTGACTTCGGCGGCCGCTTCGGGGCGCAGACCGTGATCGACCGAATAGACGTGCAGAATGGGCGCGTTGTCGCGGGCGCTGGCCCAGCTATGGGCCAGCAGCAACAGTGCCAGGCTATCGGCGCCACCGGACACGGCCAGCCCGATCGCCTGTTCCCCGGCGACGGCAGCAAAGAGCTGGTCCAGCGCTGCCGCGTCGTCGAGGCTGGGGGTCAAGCGGGCGGGCATTCGGCCTTGGTCTTTTCCTCGGCCAGGCGGCCTTTGACGGCATCGGGCAGCGTCGTATAGCGGCGATCGACTTCAGCAAAGGTGCGGCAGGCGGTTTCGCGCTCGCCGGCGCCCGATAGCGACATGCCCAGCTTGAGCAGCAATTCAGGCGCGCGCGGATTGTCCGGCGCCTTCTGAAAGGCATTGAGCAACACATCGGCGGCTTCGCTATAGGCCTGGCGCTGCAACAGCGCATCGCCCAGCCAATTGGCGGCGTCGGTAACCTGGGGATTGTCCGGGTACAGCTCGATGAACTGAGTGAACTGATCCTCGGCAAAAGCGTAGTCGCCGCGCGCCAGGGCCTCGTAGCCGGCACGGAACTGTGCATCGGCATCGGAATTGTCCGAGGGGCCGGCGGCCGGATCATAGGTCAGGTCCAGCGGCTCGCCCGTGGTCAGGTCCGTACCGCCCGTGCGGCCGGTGCCGACCAGCGGATCGTTGGAATTGCCCAGATCGTCCATTGGCGCGCTGCCATCGTCGAATGTGGGGTCGAACTCGGTTTCGCCGGGCAATGGCTGGACGCCCTGGGCGGGAATATCGGTCAGCGGCACATTGGATTCGTCAGCGGGGGCCTGCGGCGACACCGGGGCCGGCGTCGCGCCGCCCTGCTGGGTCGCCGCATCAGGTTTTCCCGGCGCACCGCCTTCGAGCGCCTGGAAGCGCGCGGCGTTTTCCTCGCTCTGGCGCTGCACCAGCGTCTGCATCTGGGTGAGTTGGAAAGTCAGCCCCTCGACCTGGCCATTGAGCGAGCGGATCTGCTCCTCGAGCTGCTGGATGCGCAGCATCAATTGGGCAGTGTCACTGGCCTGGGCCAGCAAAACCGGCGGCGTCTCGTCGCTCAGCGTGCGGCCCACCAGAGCCGGCGGGGTCGCCATCAACCCGGACTGGGCGACAGCCGGGGCTGCCACGCCGAGGGCCAGCGCCGTCGCCAGCGCCAGTCGCGCCTTCAGATGATTGGTCGTCGTCAAAGCAATACGCCTCCAAACGCGTCGTGACTGCACGACGCACCATGAACCTTTGGAGGCCAGGCAATAAAGGCCAATTTTGGTCAAAAGAAAGCGCCCGGGCCCTTTTCGGGGCTCCGGGCGCTCTTGCCTCCAGTTTGCACTGGATCGCTTCGGCCTTGCCAGCGGCAGGGCCGGTTTTGTCTTACTGGACCACGGTGACCGCGCGGCGGTTCTGGCTCCAGCAGGAAATGTCGTTACAGATGGCCACCGGGCGTTCCTTGCCGAAGGACTGGCTGGTGATGCGCTGGCCATTGACGCCCTTGGAGGTCAGGTAATTGACCACGATGGAGGCGCGGCGGGCGCCCAGGGCGATATTGTATTCACGGGTACCGCGCTCGTCGGCATGGCCTTCGATCATGATGCGGTAGTTCGAATATTGGTTGAGCCAGGCGGCCTGCTTGTCCAGCGTGGCCATGGCGGTAGGGGTGAGGTTGCTCGAATCGGTTTCGAAGAACACGCGGTCACCGACCGAAACGAGGAATTCCTGCTGGCTGCCGGGGGCGCCGCCGCCGGGGCCCAGATTGCCAACACCGGTCGGCATCGCATTGGGGGTGCGGGAACAGGCCGCAATCGCGACGACGAAGAGCAACATTGCGAATGCGCGCAACGCGGTGTTGAGGGGTGCGGAAATGGCCAATGGAGGCTCCTGAAAGGCTTACAATCTTAAGCACGGCATTTACCGCGCTTATTCTTAAGACCGCGTTTGCGTGTCTGGTTAATGTTTGCCTATCGGGGCACAAATGTGGCGGAAATCCGGGCTTTTTCGTGATGGTGCAGTTTGGCCACAGCGGCGATGGCCGATAACGTTAGGTTAAGTGGGGCAACACGAAATCACTTTCGTGCCGCCCCAAACACTTAAGCCCGCAGGCCCGACCAGGCCGGATCCGATGCATAGCCATCCGTCGGGATGGTCAAAAGATTGCGGCCCCAGATATCGATGCTCATCAGGCGCGGGCCGTCATTGCCGCCCGGATCCTGGAAGAACATGATGACGCGCCCATTGGGCGCCCAGGTGGGGCCTTCGGCGTGGAAGCTCGAATAGAGCATGCGCTCGCCCGAGCCATCGGGATTCATCACCCCGATATTGAACTGGCCGCCGGATTGGCGGGTAAAGGCGATCAAATCGCCATTGGGCGACCAGACCGGGGTGGAATAGCTGCCCTGGCCGAAGCTGATGCGCTGCGCATTACCGCCGCTGGCGCCCATCATATAGATCTGCGGCGAGCCGCCCCGGTCGCTTTCGAACAGGATGCGGCTGCCATCGGGCGAATAGGAGGGGCCGGTATCGATCGCGGCGCCCGAGGTGAGCTGCATGGGCTGGCCGCCCCCGGTGCTGACCGAATAGATATTGGTGGCGCCGCCCTGCTCGACCGAGAAGGCCACCGTGCCGCCATCGGGCGAAAAGCGCGGCGCGAAGGTCATGGCCCCGACGGCAGCCAGCTGTTGCTGGCGACCGGTGGATAGCTGCAGCAGGAAGACCTGCGGATTGCCATTGGCGAAATTCATATAGGTGACCATGTCGCCATTGGGCGAAAAGCGCGGGGTCAGCGCCATGGAGCTGCCATCGGTCAGATACTGCGAATTGGCGCCGTCCTGATCCATAATGGCCAGGCGCCGCACGCGATTGGCCTTGGGGCCGCTTTCGGCAACGTAGATTACGCGGGTATCGAAATAGCCGCCGCCGCCGGTCAGGTTGGAATAGATGGCGTCAGAAATGATATGGCCGACCCGGCGCGAGGAATTGGGATCGGTATTGTAGCTGCTGCCCACCACCTGGGCGCCCTGGCGGGTGTCCCATACGCGCACCGAGGACGAAATCTGCCCGCCGCGCTCGACCGCGCCCATCACCAATGCATCCACATTGGCGGTGCGCCAGGTGTTGAAATCGGGCGTGGCGTTCACATCGCCCACCTGCACGGGGAGCGAAGCCGGATCGAGCGGCTGGAACAGGCCCGAACGGCGCAGATTATTGCGCACGATCTCGGCAATCTCGCGCCCGAAGGTGGGATCGCTCGAGGCAAAATCGGGAATGGCGATCGGTAGGGGCCGGAAATTGGCGCCCTCGACCGTGATATTGAGCTGGGCACTGGCCTTGGCGGCTGCAGCCATGGCAATGCCGCCGGCCAGACCGAGCTTGAGGGCGTTGCGCCGGGTGAGAAGGGTCATTTCAGTCTCCATTCCTGCCGTTCGTTGACAATGCTGCCAGACAAAGGCGCTTCCAAGATGTCACGGACGCAAAGTGACGTTGATATTCTGCCATTGGTCATAAGTGTTTGCCGAGAGCATGCTGTAGGGACCGCAACCGGCCACCGCGCTCACCGCCTTCTGGGCGATGCCGATGGCTTCGGGCTGCTGGCTGACCGAGACGATGCGCGGCACATCGGCCAGCGAGCCATCCTGCTTGAGCCGCATATTGACGACGACTTCGGCCCCGCTCGCCTCTTCATTGGGCAGCAGATACCAGCACTGCTTGATCTTGGCGACCAGCGCCCCGATCTCGGTCTGGCTGAGGGTGGCCGAGGTGCCGGTGGTGTCGCCCAAAGTGGGTGAACCGCCCTGCCCGGTCGTCGCCCCGGTCGTATTGTCCCGATTGATGATCGAGGAAATATCGTCCGCCAGCGCGGAATCGAGCTGGGCCGGCTGCGGCGGATTGGGCTGCGGGTTCGGCGCCGGTGTCGCGGGCTGCTGGGCCGCAGCCTGGCGGCGGCGTTCCTCTTCCTCGCGCCGGCGGCGTTCGGTTTCGGCGGCGGCAAATTGCTGGCGCAGCTGCGCCAGATTGCTCGGCCGCGCCGCTGGCGTCGGCGCCGGGGGCTGGGCCGGAGCCGGCGTCGGCTCGGGTGCCGGCTCAGGCGCGGGGGTCGGGGCGGGCGTGGGTTCGGGCACCGGCTCGGGAGCCGGCGTTGGTTCTGGCGCAGGTGCGGGTACCGGCTCCGGCGCAGGCCGCGGCCGGGTTGCGGGCGTTGGCGGGGTAGGAGCAGGCTCGGGTTCCGGCGCCGGTTCAGGCTGGGCCGCCGGTGGGGGCGGGGTCGGCTCCGGCTCAGGTTCGGGCTCCGGCGGTGGTGGCGCGGATTCGGGCGCGGGGGCGCTGTTGGTTACCGGCATGGGCGTGGGCGTATCGGCCGGCGATGGGGTTTCCTGATCGCGCTCGGTATTGCCGGTGGGCTGGGCCAGTTCGGCCGGCTGGTCGGATTCGGCAATGGCGGGGGTCTGGGTATCGACCACTTCGCTATCGAGCGAGCCCATGCGGATATTGTTGAAATCGCTGACCGGCACCAGATCGACCGCAATGGCGTTTTCGACCGTGGTCATCGGCTCCGCCAGGCCCAGATTGATGAGGCCGATGGTCAGAACCGTGACATGTGCGACGATCGAAACGATGAGGCCGGTGCGCATGGGGCTGGCCTATTGATCCTGCTGCTGGGTGATAAGGCCGATCTTGGTGAAACCGGCCGCCGACAGCATCCCCATGACCCGCATCACCGAGCCGTAATTGGCCGTGGTATCGCCACGCAGGAAGATGCGGTCTTCCGTGCCATTGGTTGCCAAAGCCGTCACCGTATTGATCAGGTCGGCCTCCGCCACCACGTCGTCACCGACATAGATGGTGCCTTCCGGCGTCACTGCAACTGTGATCGGCTGGGTCTGGCTGGAGAGTTCGGCGGCCGCCGTCTTGGGCAGGTCGATGGGCACGCCCGATGTCATCATCGGGGCGGCCACCATGAAAATGATGAGCAGCACCAGCATCACGTCGACCATCGGCGTGATGTTGATCTCGCTCATAATCGCCTTGCGACCGCGACGGCGGCGGCGTCCGCCCCCGCCTCCACCGCCAGATGCTACACCCATGCCCATATCAGCGGCTCCGTGCTTCGAGCTGACGGCTGAGAATGGTCGAGAATTCGTCGGCAAAGCCTTCCAGCCGGCCGATCATCTTGCCGGCATCGGCGGAGAGCTTGTTGTAGGCGATAACGGCCGGAATAGCGGCAACCAGGCCAATGGCGGTGGCGAACAGCGCTTCGGCGATCGGCCCGGCCACCACGGCCAGATTGGTGTTGGAGGAGGCGGCAATGGCGGTAAAGGCATTCATAATGCCCCAGACCGTACCGAAGAGGCCAATGAACGGACCGGCTGAGCCGACTGTCGCCAGGAACCCGAGACGCTTTTCCAGCGCCTCGCTCTCGCGGGCAATGGCCACGTCGAGCACCTTATCGAGGCGTTGCTGCATGCCCACGAAGGAGGCCGCATTCTGCTCGTGGCTGCGCTTCCATTCCTTCATTGCTGCAACAAAGACGGCGCCCAAACCGCCGGTCGCCTTCTCCGATTGCTGCTGATAGAGCTCTTCCAGCGACTGGCCGGACCAGAACACACGCTCGAACCGGTTCATCTCGGCCTGGGTGCGGCGATAGGTAATGGTCTTGTCCACGATGATGGCCCAGCACCAGATCGAGGCACCCAGCAGCCCGAGCATGACCGCCTTGACGATCCAATCGGCCGCCCAGAACAGTCCCCAGATGGACAAGTCGGCGTGTGGAGCAACAGCTCCAACAGCATCCATGGCTTCCATGAAGTGATCCTTTTCGGCCCGGTCTACATGCCCGACCCACAGGCCACAGGCGATGGGGTCGAAATCTGTCAAAATTAAGAGAAATGCCCATTTGCCGGGCTTTGCAGCGCGGCGAACGGGATCAGTGTCCCTTTGCCGCAATTATGGTCAAGGAGTAGTTAACAAAGAGAGTCAGCGTGGCCTTTATCGCCAGCGCCGCTAGGCCTTAGCGGCGAAGCGGGCGACGAGTTCGCGCGGCAGGCGAGCCGCGCCGCCGGCGGTTTTGATGGCGACGACAACCACATTGGCGCGGGTCAGCACGGTCTGATCACGTAAAATTGCCTGGGTGAGTGTCAATCGTGCACCAGTAATCGCGCCGATTTCGGTCGTCACCGTCAATAGATCATCGATATGGGCGGCGCCATCGAACTGGATGTCCATTGAGCGCACGGCAAAGGCAATGCCCTGCGCCGCGAGTTCGGAATGATGAATGCCCGCATCGCGCAAGAATTCGGTGCGGCCGCGCTCGAAGAATTTCAGATACGCCGCATGATAGACATTGCCCGAAAAATCGGTGTCCTCGTAATAGATGCGGATGGGAAAGCGATGCTGGGTCAAATTGGTCTATCCCCGCCCAGATCGATGACCACGATCTCGGATTTTGTGCCCAAGCGGATCGGCCAGCCGGAATAGCCTAGCCCCGAAGACACGATCAAGTGACGATCCTCCTCCACGATATGGCCATAGACATAGCGGCTGCCATAGCGCGAAGGAACCACCGGCGTCTTGCCAAACAGCTTGACCTGCCCGCCATGGGTGTGGCCGGACAAGGTTAGCGCGACCCGGCCGGGGACATCGGGAAAGATATCGGGCTCATGCGCCATCAGCAGGACCGGCTCGGCAGTGGAGATCTGCGCCAGAGTACCATCCAGGTCCGCGACGCCGTCGGTGCGGGCAAAGCGTCGGTCCCGCTTGGGCGCGAAGGCGAATTGGTCGCCCAACCCCGCCAGCCAGAAGCCGCGCCCGGCGTGATCCAGCCGGACGGCGCGATTGATATAGACCGGGATGCCGGCGGCTATCAGCGCCCGTTCGGCCTCGATCGGCCCATGCGCCAGATCGGCGCGGCGATAGCCGTCATAATCGTGATTGCCCAGAATGGCGTGCACGCCCAGCGGTGCTGACAGCGTGCCCAGATGGGCTGCCCAATGGGCGGCATCCATGGGACGGGAAAACCGCGGCCCCGTGACGTAATCGCCCAGGAGCAGGATGATATCGGCGCCCAAGCCATTGGTTTGGCGACAGAAGGCGCTGAACTGCGCTGGGCCCGTCCAGGGCAGGCAAGCATGCAGATCGGTCAGCACGGCGATGCGCAATGGCAGGTCGTGCGGCCATTGCGGCAGCTCGGGCCGGTAACGCGTGACGTGCAGGGTCAAGAGAGCGCCCTTCGGCTCACGCCTCCGGCTCCTCGAACAGGCTCGCCTGCATCCCGACAAAGCCCTGCGGCACGGCGCGGCCCATATGCTGGAAGGCCAGTCCCGTCAGCATGCGGCCGCGCGGCGTGCGCTGGATGAAGCCTTGCTGGATGAGATAAGGCTCGACGATTTCCTCGATCGCGTCGCGCGGCTCGCTGAGCGCGGCCGAAATGGTTTCGACGCCCACCGGACCGCCATTGTAGAAATCGGCAATGGTGGTGAGATAGCGCCGGTCGAGCTGATCGAGCCCCCGCGCATCCACATCGAGCCGCAACAGCGCCTTGTCGGCCAGTTTGCGATCGATTTCGGCCGCGCCATCGACCAGCGCAAAATCGGTGACGCGGCGCAGCAGCCGCCCCGCGATACGCGGCGTGCCGCGCGAACGGCGAGCGATTTCCAATGCGCCATCGGGCGCCATCGGCATGCCGAGCAGCCGCGCGCCACGCGTGACGATCTGCACCAATTCCTCGGGCGTATAGAAATTGAGCCGCACCGGAATGCCGAAACGATCCCGCAACGGCGTGGTGAGCAGGCCCGCCCGGGTGGTGGCGCCGACCAGCGTGAATTTGGCCAGATCAATCCGCACCGATCGGGCGGCAGGCCCCTCTCCGATGATCAGATCGAGCTGGAAATCCTCCATCGCGGGATACAGGATTTCCTCGATAGCCGGATTGAGCCGGTGTATTTCATCAATGAACAGCACGTCGCGGTCTTCAAGATTGGTCAGCAGCGCCGCCAAATCCCCCGCCTTCGCAATGACCGGGCCGGACGTGGCGCGGAAGCCCACACCCAATTCGCGCGAAATGATCTGCGCCAGCGTCGTCTTGCCCAGACCCGGCGGCCCCACGAACAGCACGTGATCGAGCGCCGCCCCGCGCTGCTTGGCGGCCTGGATGAACACTTCAAGATTGGCCCGCGCCGCCGCCTGCCCGACAAATTCGGCAAAGCCGGAGGGGCGCAGCGACACATCGAGCGGATCATCACGCCCGGCAGCGGGGGAGGTGAGGTCGGTCACGCGAGCAATTCCATTCCCGGTATGCGTTTGGCCGCCGTTTTGTCGAATGTCATGGTGGCGGCACAACCGGCCCGTGACGCGATCTCAGCAATGAGCACATCTGCCAATCCGAAGCGATGAGCGGCGGCAGTGTCGATAGCGGCGAGAACAATGTCCCGCGCTTCGACAGCAAAATCTGCGCTGTCGAGCAGCGCCATGACCGCTTCCAGAATTGCCTGGTGCGGGTAATCGTAGGTTCGCCTGAGCAACCACGCCAATTCCGCGATGACCACGAGGCTGACAAAGGCGGGATCGGATGGCGTCCGATCGGCAAAAAACCGGTTGGCAAGCTCCCGCTGTCTATCGTCGTCATCGACAAACAGCCGGGCCAGAATATTGGTATCGACACCAATCATTCTCTTGTTGCCCGCCTGAACCGCTCGGTGACAGCTTCGGCTATAGCGTCGTCCATGTCCTCGACCGTGACGTGACGGCCGTTAGGCGGCTTGCCCAGAAATCCGGCCAGGTCGACTGCGCGCAACGTCTTAGGCTTTACCACCGCAGTCCCCTCCTGTTCGTTGACGATCCACTCCATCAAGGTGCCCTCCTTCAACTTGAGGAGCGAGCGGACTTCCTTGGGAACAGTGGTCTGCCCCTTGCTGGTCATTTTGGACCGGGCCGAAATTTTCGGGTGTTCATTCATGTTCGCCTCCCAATTCCTTACTTTTTAACATAGTAAGGAATGGCGCTATTCGCAAGGAATCAACTGCTCAACTCCCGCAGGCCCAGGCGGATCAGTTTTTCGGTCGGCGTATCGGCGCCCTCGCGCGCTACGATGCGGGCCAGGGCGGCCGAGGCCTGAGCGCTGGAATAGCCCAGATTGACCAGCGCGGAAACTGCATCGGCCACAGTGCCGGCGGCGCGACCTTCGCCGAGCGCGGTTTGGAGGCCCAATGTGCCGGCATCGATGCCCGGCCCGGTCGGGACCTTGCCCTTGAGTTCGGTGACGAGGCGCACGGCCAGCTTGGGCCCCACGCCATTGGCACGACCGATCATCGCCTTGTCCTGCAGGGCAATGGCGCTTGAAATTTCCGACGGCGACAGGGCCGACAAAATGCCCAGCGCGACGCGGGCGCCCACGCCCTGCACCGTCATCAGCAGGTTGAACCAGGCCTTTTCGGTTTCGCTGGAAAAACCATAGAGCCGGATCATATCCTCGCGCACGATGGTTTCGATGAACACGACAGTGGCTTCGCCCACGCGCGGCAAGGCCTGCAGCGTGCGGCTGGAGCAAAAGGTCTCATAGCAGACCCCGCCGACATCGATCAGCGCGAAATCGTCGCCAATGCTGTCGACCAGGCCCTTGAGCTTACCGATCATGCCAAAGCCCTCAGCCGCTGCTGCGATACCCGGTGATGGGCATGGCAGATGGCGATCGCCAGGGCGTCCGCGGCATCGGGCCCTTTGAATTGCGCCGCCGGCATTAGGGTTCGCACCATCAGCTCCACCTGCCCCTTTTCCGCGTGACCGGTGCCCACGACGGATTTTTTCACCAGATTGGCCGCATATTCGGCCACCGGCACGCCACGGGCCGCCGGAGTCACCAATGCGATGCCCCGCGCCTGGCCGAGGATCAGCGCCGAACGCGCGCCCTGATTGACGAAGGTTTCTTCGACCGCTGCCTCGTCCGGCGCGAACTTGTCCAACACTTCGCCAAGCCCGGCGAACAGTACAGCAAGCCGGTCGGCCAGCGCGCCATCGGTGGGCGGCGTCAACGTACCGGCCGCCACAAAGCTCAGCCGATTGCCCTGCGTTTCGATCACGCCCCAGCCGCAGCGGCGCAGGCCCGGATCGATGCCAATGATTCGTACGCTCGCATTCATGGCTTCATCCTTAGTGTGGCCGGCCCAACTTACCAAGCCGAATGTGAACAAAGCGGCAACAAAACCCGGTGGAAAACCGGGGAAAGATAAAATTGCAGCTAAGCTCACAAGACCATGTTCAACAGCGCCTCCTAGTCTCGCGCTTGGGAATGCAAGGACGAACAGATGACCGGACTCCACCGGAGCCTCCCCAAGCGGGCCTGGGCTCATGTCTATCGTGTGACCGGAGGGATCGTCGCCGTTTCAATCGTCATTTCGATCATTCTGACTAACCTCTTCATGGAAGTCCTTTCGAACGGCGTGAATGTACAGGGGCTGGCTGTCTCGGTGATCATGCCCATCGTGCTGGGCGGCCCGATGACGTTTTTCCTTGTGCTTAAGCATGAGCAATTGCGCTTCGCCAATGAGCAGCTCGCCCATATGGCCACCGTGGACTGGCTGACTGGTTGCCTCAATCGCGGGGCCTTTACCGGCAGGGTCGCCACCTATCTCGACCGGCGCAATCAGCGCCCCGGCGAAGGCGGGGCTTTGCTCATCGTGGATGCGGATGATTTCAAGCGCGTCAATGACACGTATGGTCATCACAATGGCGACGAGGCCCTGCGGCTAATGGCCGGGGCGATCCGCGGCGCCGTGGGACGACATGACCTGGTGGGGCGGTTGGGCGGCGAAGAATTTGGGATCTTTCTGGCGGGTGCCAATCTCGACGCTGCCGACACGGCGGCCGAGCGCATCCGGCAGGCCGTCAATGCCATCGTCTTTGCCCCGGGCGAGGCGCCTTGCCCGCTTTCGGTCAGCATAGGCGGCGCCGCCTATGTCAACCGCACCCGCTTCACCGATCTCTATCGCCTGGCAGACCAACGACTTTACGAAGCCAAGAATACCGGGCGCGACCGCGTTGCCATCATGCAGGCGGCCTGACCATGGAACACCTATTGCATACCTGACCGAACGGCATTTCCCAGCAACTGATTTTCCTCAGCAGCGAGTTTTTCATGCTTCCTTCCAAGACCTTGACTGCATTGCAAAGCTGGTCGGGCGTGGCACGCTCGACCCTTTTTGGGACTCTGGCTTGTGTCGTGGTGTCGGTGGTGTTCAACGCGTTGTTCTTCGATGATCTGGGCGCGCGCGCATTGCAGCGCTCGCTTATCAGCGCCACGGTGCTGCCGGTCATCCTTGGCTTGCCACTGTTCTGCTATGTCAGCCTCAAATTGCGGGACCTGGCCACCACCAATAAGCGCCTGGGCAAGGTCGCCCGCACCGATAGCCTGACCGACTGCCTCAATCGCGGCGCCTTCACCGCCAAGGTCGCCACCCAATTGGCTAAAAGCCAGAAACACCCGAGCGGCGCGCTGCTGATGATCGACGCCGACAATTTCAAGGCGATCAATGACCTGTTCGGTCACGATGCCGGCGACGAAGCGCTGACCATCATCGCTCGCTCGATCCGCGCCGTGCTGCGCAGTGGAGATCTGGTGGGCCGCATGGGTGGCGAGGAATTCGGCGTCTATCTGCCGGGCGCCGATATGCGCGACGCCGAAGTGATCGCCGAGCGCATCCGCCGCTCGATCAACCTGGCCGTGTTCCAGCCACACGGCCGGCTACGCTCGCTGTCGGTCAGCGTCGGCGGCGCCGTGTTCGACCAGCCCACCAGCTTTTCTGAACTGTTCCATATCGCCGACCAGCGCCTTTACGGCGCCAAGCAGACTGGCCGCAATCGCGTGACCATCGCCCATGCCAGCGATTATCCGGTGCTCGACCTCAAAATCGCATGAAAAAGGCGACGCCGCAGCGCCGCCCTCAAAATTTCCAGCTCGAACCGGCCTCAGCCCTCAAGCTTGGCCATGTCTTCTTCGCTCATCTCGAAATTCGAATAGACGTTCTGCACGTCATCGTCTTCTTCGAGCGTCGCGATCAGCTTCATCAGCGTCGCGCCCTTTTCGGCGTCGATCGGGGTCTTGGTCTGCGGCTCCCAGATGGCCTTGACCGATTCGGCCTCGCCCAGCACCTTTTCCAGTGCGGCGGCAACTTCCACCATCGCCTCGAACGAGGTGTAGATATAGTGGTTTTCCTCGTCGCTCTCGACGTCGTCGGCGCCCGCTTCGATGGCCGCTTCCATCACCTTGTCTTCAGAGCCGACCTTGGCCGGATAGGTGATTTCGCCAATCTTGTCGAACATGAAGCCGACCGAATTGGTTTCCCCCATCGCGCCGCCATTCTTGGAGAAATAGGAGCGGACATTGGAAGCGGTGCGATTGCGGTTGTCGGTCAGCGCCTCGACGATGATGGCGACGCCGCCGGGGCCATAGCCCTCATAGCGGATCTCATCATAATTCTCGCCATCGCTGCCGATCGCCTTCTTGATGGCGCGGTCGATATTGTCCTTGGGCATGGACTGGGAACGGGCATTGGTCACCGCCAGACGCAGACGCGAATTGAAGGCCGGGTCGGGCATGCCCATCTTGGCGGCGACGGTGATTTCGCGCGCCAGCTTGGAGAAAATCTTGGAGCGTACCGCGTCGGACTTGCCTTTGCGGTGCATGATGTTTTTGGCGTGGGAATGGCCTGCCATTCGAAACCCTCGGAACAGTCGGAACTTTGAATTTGGCCCGCTTATAGGGGCAGGCCGCCCAAAAATAAAGCGCTAGCCGAAGTCTGGCTCTGCCTGGGCCAGCGTGCCGCCAAGGCGCAGCGGCAGCACCCTGCGAGCAAGCCCCGTGCGCGGATCGGTTTCAACGGCGACGCCGCACAGCGTTGCCTCCCCCTCGGCCGGAGTGAAGCGGCCATTGGGAATGCCGGTGAGAAAGCGGTTGAGCGGTTCGTCGGTTTCGCTGCCGATGATGGAATCGAAATCCCCGCACATGCCCGCATCCGCCATCAGCGCCGTACCGCCGCGCAGCACGCGCTGGTCGGCTGTCGGGATATGGGTATGGGTGCCGACGACGAGACTGACCTTGCCATCGAGAAACTGCCCCATGGCCTGGATTTCCGAGGTCGCCTCGGTGTGAAAATCAACGATAATCGCATCGGCCTGCTCGCCCAGCGGGCAGGCGGCGACAGCGGCTTCTACGGCCCGGAACGGATCGTCGGCCGGCCCCATGAAGACGCGGCCCAGCGCATTGATCACCAGTACGCGATGGCCATTGCGGCCCTCGACAAACATCGCTCCGCGCCCCGGCGTGCCCGGCGGCATATTGATGGGGCGGATCAGCGTCGTCTCGCGCTCAATGTAGGAAATAGTCTCGCGCTGATCGAAGGCATGATCGCCCAGGGTGACCACATCGGCCCCGGCATTGCGAATGGCGTTGAAATGCGCCTCGGTCAGGCCCTTGCCATGGCTGGCATTCTCGCCATTGACCACGGCGAAATCAAAGCCATAGCGCTCGATAATGCCCGGCAGGCGCTCATTGATCGCGTCGCGACCGGAACGGCCCATCACATCGCCCAGAAACAGAAACTTCATTGGCCGGCGCCAAAGCGGCGGAGGCCTGTTTCGGTGATAATGGCATCGAGCGGAATGTCATGCGCTTCGCGCGGGAGTTGGTGGAACTCCTGCGCGGCAAAGGCGAGCCCGATCAGTTGCGGTTTCTTGGTCATGCGCACGATAGTCCTGTCGTAATGGCCCTTGCCATATCCCAGCCGTGTGCCCGTACTGTCAAAGCCCAAAAGCGGGATCAGCATGATATCGGGCTCCACCACAGGCGCCGTTTCGATCGGCGCCAGCGTGCCGAAGCCGGAGGGATAAAGCGCCTCCCCATCCTGCCAGAGGCGCATGGTGAGCGGCTGATCGCCTTCGGTCACCGGCAGGCAGACGGGCTGGCCTGAATCCATCAGGCGCACCAGGATTGGCCGGCAGTCGAACTCGTCGCGGATCGGCCAATAACCGGCCACGATCCAATCGGGTTCGAGCGTGATGCTATCAAAAAAAGCCTTGGAGGCGGTTGCGGCGGCCTCGGCGCGGATATCGGCCGAAACGGCGGCGCGGGCGGAGCGCGCCTTGTCGCGCAACCCCGCCTTGGCGTCTTCGATGTAATCGTCAGCCATGCGCGCCGCTCGAAACAAAACTAGGTGCCACCCTGGCCGTGGGATATGCGATCCCGGGAACCTACTTTACGTAGGTGGGCGCCGTATATCTAAGCCCAGGGGCTCAGTCAGGGACAGCTCCCATGAGATCGTTAAGGCCCCGGGGATATTGTTATCCACACGCACCGGGCAGCACCAAAGATATAGGCGCTTCAGCGGCCGGGTGCAAAGGGGGAACCTGCTAAAGCTGTTCAAACCAGTTCTGCAGCCCATGGAGTACGCGCAAAATGATCACGTTTTCGGCTTCGACAACGTATAATATGTTATGAGCGCCGATGGGCATTAGCCTGATAGATCCCGCCGCGCTGTGACGCTCTACTGCCATGTAAGGATTGGCGGCCAGCATGTCGAACATGTCCACCAGTTGAAGTTCGTAGAGCTCAGATTGAGCAAATCCGAACTGCTTGGCGCCTTCCGCAGCAATGTGATCGATGTCGGCAATCGAGTCGGCCGTTAGTATCCACGCCACGAACTAGGCGCTTTTCTTCTGGCCGACAGCCGCAGCCGCCTTTTTGCGCATTCGCGCCAGCAACTCATCCCGGCTCATTTCGACTATGCCACTGGCAAGAGCGCTATCGACCATTTGCTGCAATTTTGCTCGAGCCTCAGCCCGCTCCTGATCCCGTCGGACGAGATCGCGCACATAATCGCTGGAATTGCCGTAGCGGCCCGTCTCGACCTGGGCCTCCACCCATTCCTTCATCGCGTCGGGCAGCGAAACATTCATCGTGGCCATGGGCAGTCTCCTTCCCGTCCAAAATAGGCCGATTGGCAAACTTTGCCAAGACCGGTGATTTTACGGCCCTCCCCTTGCCGCGTGCTGCGGGTGACCCCACTATCCCACGCGCTGTTGCGGGTCCCGTTCATGATTGCCCAGATTCTCATCGTCATTATTGCCGCCATCGCCGTCACGGTCTTTGCAGAGCGGCGCGATATCCAGCCGCCTTTGCTGGTAGCCATGGTGGGGCTGGCCGCCTCGTTCATTCCCGGCATGCCGAGGCTGGAACTGGAGCCGGAGATCATTCTCGGCCTGGTGCTGCCGCCCATGCTGTTCTCGGCAGCGGCCGATTTTTCGTTTTTCAGCTTCATCAAGCGGCTCGGCTCGATCGTCAATCTGGGCGTGTTCCTCGTCGTGGCGACGACCTTTGCCGTGGCAGGCGTTGCCAGCTTCGCCATTCCCGGCATGACCTTTCCCGTCGCCCTGGTGCTGGCCGCCGTGATCGCGCCGCCCGACGCGGTCACCGCCATTACCATTGGCCGCAAGGCAGGCTTGCCCTCGGGATTGATGACGGTGCTCAAAGGCGAAAGCCTGATCAATGACGCGGCCGCGCTGACCCTCTTCGCCGCCGCCGTTGCAACGGTGGCCGGCACGCCCGCCTTTATCGACAATCTGACGCTCTATTTCATCTATTCGGCCATCGTCGCCATCATTGTCGGGGTCGCCTTGGGCTGGGCGGTGCAATCCTTCCGCGTCCGGCTGAGTAATCCCTCGCTTGCCACCGTAGTTTCCGTACTCACCCCGTTTGCCGCCTATTTGCTGGCCGAAGAATTGCATGCTTCCGGCGTTATCGCCGTGGTCGCGGCCGGGTTCTCGCTGGGTCACAACGCGGCGGCGGTCAGCTATGCCGAGCGCATGCAGGAGCGCCAGTTCTGGCGCACCATCGATACCCTGCTCGAGACCTTCGTCTTTGCCTATATCGGCCTGCAATTGCGTTTCGTGATTGACGACGCCCAGGGTGCCGGCTTCGAATTGCCCGAGCTGCTGGCTATTGCCGGGCTGATCCTGCTGGCCACCATTGTGGTGCGCTTTGCCTGGATTTACGGCACCGCCGTGCTGGGCCGGCTGCGGCATCGCGGGATCGAAAAGCGACTCCAACACGTCAAGGCGCCACGCGGCCGCCGCTTCGAATTGCTCGCGCCCTTCAGCTGGAAGGAAAACCTGGTCCTCTCCTGGAATGGCATGCGCGGCGTGGTGACCCTAGCCGCCGCGGCCGGTATTCCGCTGCTGACCGCCAGTGGCGAGGAATTCCCCTGGCGCGACGCCATATTGGCACTGGCCTTTCTGGTCACCATTGGCACGCTGCTATTGCAGGGCCTCACCCTGCCCTGGCTGATCAAGAGGCTCGACGTGTCCGATCCGCGCGATGCCGAGCACGAGCAGCAACAGCGCAATCTGGCTCGCTCACTGTCGCTGGAGGCTGCTAATAGCGCGGTGGACGATTATCTGCGCGACAACGATTCAGAGGATGACCGGCGGCTTGGCGAGATGATGCGCCGTCGCATGCCTGGCAACCAGAAGCTCGCCGGCACCGACCGCAATCTCGACCGCGCCAAGATGCTGACGCTCAGCCAGACCATGCTCGCCGCCCGGCGTAACCGGCTGATCGCAGCCCGCGATGCCATGGAGCTGGACGACAGCGTGGTGCGCGAAATGCTCGAACAGATGGATCTGGAACAGGCGGTGGCCGACAATATGCAGAGCCGGATGCGCTAGCCCTGCGGCAGCGGCGCCGTTTCGTCGAGCGCAACAGCCGCGCCTTCAAGCGCCCGCGCGGCATCGCCGAGCTTGGACGCAAATTTGTGTTCCAAGGCCTCATATTCGGCGGCAACTTCCTGCCCGGCCCGCGTCAGCACGACCACTTCGGTCTCGAGCGCCTTGATCTTGCGCTCGGCCTCGGCCAATTCGTCGACGACCGCGATGCCGGCCATGACCGTCAGGCGATTGTCGCCGATTTCCCCGACGGCGCCCTTGAGCGCTTCGACCTGGCTGTTGAAGCGCTCGGCCAGCCCGATCAGGTGTTTTTGCTGGCCCTCTTCACAGGCCATGCGATATTTGCGGCCATTGATCTCGACATTGACTTCAGGCACCGGTCTACTCCGCCTTGGCCAGCACGTGCCGGACCGTTTCCATCGCCTCGACCAGGCGGCGCGACACATCATGGGCGCTGTCATCAAGCCGCTTGGCTCGCGCCGAAGCCTTGTCGAGTTCGGTCGCTAGCCGCGCCCGCTCCTGCACCAGCCTTTGGGTATCGACCTCGATACGATTGAGCTGCCGCATCCGCGTATTAAGATTTTTGACGCTCTGATCCAGTCGCGCCATGGCCCGGTCGAACCGCGCCGTCGCAGCCGTCAGCCCATCTTCAAGTTCATTATCGCTCATCGCCGTCAATGCCTTTCCGGCTCATCGGGCCCCTGCCGAATCCTGCCTCAGCCATGCCGCCAATGCAACCACTGCGCCAATCGGCCGTCATTGACAGGCAATCCTAACCTGTTATGCCTCGAACCGCCTTTTGGGAGGAGGCGCCCCACGCCTCTTCTCCCCAGTTTTAGAGCAATTCAAGAGAGCGGAAGCCGCGATGACGAACTCAGCCCAGCAGAACGATTTGGCCAATGCGATCCGGTCCCTTTCCATGGACGCCGTCGAAAAAGCCAATTCCGGCCATCCGGGCCTGCCCATGGGCTGTGCCGATATCGCCACTGTGCTGTTCACCAAGGTGATGAAGTTCGATCCCGCCGACAGCAAATGGGCTGACCGCGACCGCTTCATCCTCTCGGCCGGCCACGGCTCGATGCTGCTCTATTCCAGCCTCTACCTGCTTGGCTACGAAGACATGACCCTCGACCAGGTCAAGAACTTCCGCCAGCTCGGCTCCAAAACTGCCGGCCACCCCGAATATGGCCACGCTACCGGCATCGAAACCACCACGGGCCCGCTCGGCCAGGGTCTGGCCAATTCGGTCGGCTTTGCCGTCGCCGAAGCCAAGCTTGCTGCCGAATTCGGCTCCGACATCGTTGATCACCACACCTGGGTTCTCGCCGGTGACGGGTGCCTCATGGAAGGCATTTCCCAGGAAGCCATTGCCCTAGCCGGCCACCTCAAGCTCAACAAGCTGACGGTGATCTGGGACAATAACTCGATCACCATCGACGGTGCCGTGTCCAATTCCGACAGCACCGACCAGATCGCCCGCTTCAAGGCGGTGCAGTGGAACACCATCGAGATCGATGGCCACGACCAGGACGCCATCGAAAAGGCGCTGCTTGCCGCTAAAAAGAGCGACAAGCCGACCCTGATCGCCGCCAAGACCACGATCGGCTTCGGCGCACCCAAAAAGGCCGGCACCGAAAAAGTGCATGGCGCTCCGCTCGGCGCCGAGGAACTGGCCGGCGCCAAGGCGGCGCTCGGCATCACCTATCCCGCATTCGAAATCCCCGCCGAAATCCTGGCTACCTGGCGCGCTGCCGGCACCCGCAGCCAGAATATTCGCGGTGAATGGCAGTCCCGCCTCGCCGCTCACCCGCAAAAGGCCGAGTTCGAACGCCGCATGAAGGGCGACCTGCCCGCCGCATTCAAGCCCGCTATCGACGCCTTCAAGAAAAAGCTCGTCGAGGACAAGCCAAAGGTCGCGACCCGCAAGTCGAGCCAGATGGCGCTGGACGTGATCAATGCCGTGCTGCCCGAGACCCAGGGCGGCTCGGCCGACCTGACCCACTCGAACCTGACCAATACCAAGGAAATGGTGCCGTTCCAGGCCAATAACTATCTTGGCCGCTATATGATGTACGGCATCCGCGAGCATGAAATGGCCGCCGCCATGAATGGCATCGCGCTGCATGGCGGGCTCATTCCCTATGGCGGCACGTTCATGGTCTTTACCGACTATGCCCGCCCCTCCATCCGCCTTGCCGCGCTGATGGAAGTGCGCTCGATCTATGTCATGACCCATGACTCGATCGGCCTGGGCGAAGACGGCCCGACCCACCAGCCGGTGGAACATTTGACCGCCCTGCGCGCCATTCCCAACCTCTTGGTCTTCCGCCCGGCCGATGCCGTGGAAGCGCTCGAATGCTGGCAGCTGGCGCTGGAATCGACCCATGCGCCGTCCATCCTGGCCCTGTCGCGCCAGAACCTGCCGGCCCTGCGCACCGAATATCAGGCCGAAAACCTGTCGGCCAAGGGCGCCTATGTCATTGCCGGCGACAAGAATGCTGATGTCGTGATCTTCGCCACTGGCTCGGAAGTTGCCATCGCCGTCGAGGGCCAGAAGCAGCTCGCCGAGCAAGGCATTGCCGCCAAGGTCGTGTCGGTGCCATCGATGGAATTGCTGGCCAAGCAGTCCGATGCCTACAAGGCCGAGCTCTACGGCAATGCCAAGGCGCGCGTCGCCATCGAAGCCGGCATCGAAATGAGCTGGAGCAAGCTGCTGGGCGACAAGGGCCGCTTCATCGGCATGCATAGCTTCGGCGCCTCCGGCCCGATCGACGCGCTCTATGATCACTTTGGTATTACGGCCAAAGCCGTTGTTGAAGCCGTCACCGCACAGTTGTAAGAGAGCCCCGCCTCCCTTTTCCACCTCCCACCTTTGAGGAGCCTCCTATGGCAGTTCGCGTCGCCATCAATGGTTTTGGCCGTATCGGCCGCAATGTTCTGCGCGCCATCATCGAATCCGGCCGCACCGATATCGAAGTCGTTGCGATCAACGACCTCGGCCCGGTCGAAACCAATGCCCATCTGTTCCGCTTTGACAGCGTGCATGGCCGTTTCCCAGGTACGGTGACGGTTGATGGCGACACCATCGATGTGGGCCGTGGCCCGATCAAGGTGACTGCGGTCCGCAATCCCGAAGAGCTGCCGCATGCCGCCATGGGCGTCGATATCGCGCTCGAATGCACCGGCATCTTCACCTCCAAGGAAAAGGCCGCGCTGCATCTCAAGGCCGGCGCCAAGAAGGTGCTGATCTCGGCGCCGGGCGAAGGTGCCGACCTGACCGTGGTCTATGGCATCAACCACCAGAAGCTGGCCAAAGAGCACATCATCGTCTCCAACGCCTCCTGCACCACCAATTGCCTGGCCCCGCTCGCCTATGTGCTGAACGAGACCGTCGGCATCGACAAGGGAATGATGACCACCATCCATTCCTATACCGGTGACCAGCCGACCCTCGATACCATGCACAAGGATCTCTATCGCGGCCGCGCTGCGGCCCTGAGCCAGATCCCGACCTCGACCGGCGCTGCCAAGGCCATTGGCCTGGTGCTGCCCGAGCTCAAGGGCAAGCTGGACGGCGTCTCGATCCGCGTGCCGACCCCGAACGTGTCGCTGGTGGACTTCAAGTTCATCGCCAAGCGCAACACCACGGCCGACGAGATCAACGAAATCGTGCGCAAATATGCCGATTCCAGCCTCAAGGGCATTCTGGGCTACACCATCCACCCCAATGTCTCGATCGACTTCAATGGCGACAGCCATTCCTCGACCGTGGCGCTGGACCAGACCAAGGTGATGGACGGCAATTTCGTCGCCGTACTGTCCTGGTACGACAATGAATGGGGCTTCTCCAACCGCATGGCCGATACCGCCGTGGCGCTGGGCAAGACGCTCTAAGCTTTCGCCTGAAATGAACCAAGGGCCCCGTCGCTTTGCGGCGGGGCCTTTGTGCTGCTGACAGCTTTTGTCATATCGATTTGTTCTATGACGATCAGGAGGGCTTCGCATGGACAAGATCGATTTCAAGACCGAACTGAAGCATCTCTACCAGCCCGGCTCGCGGGATTTTGTCTTTGTCGATGTGCCCGCCATGAGCTTCGTCATGGTCGATGGCGAGGGTGACCCGAATACGGCCGAGAGTTATCGAGTGGCCGTGGAATGGCTCTATTCGGTGAGCTATGCCATGAAATTCGCCTCCAAGGACCTGGGGCAGGACTATTTCGTACCGCCGCTGGAAGGCCTGTGGTGGGCCGATAGTCCCGGTGATTTTCTCGCCCGTAACAAGGCGAACTGGCACTGGACCATGATGATCATGGTGCCCGATTTCATCACTCGCACCATGTTTGATGCCGCCGTCGAGAAATCTGCCGAAAAATTGACCGAGGCGCCGGCCAGCCTGCGTCTCGAGACCCTGGACGAGGGCCGCGCCCTGCAAATCATGCATCTGGGCAGCTATGATGACGAAGGCCCGGCGCTTGAGCATCTGCACGAGGTGGAAATGCCGGGGCGCGGGCTGACCTTTAATGGTCATCACCACGAAATTTATCTCAACGACCCGCGCAAGACCGCGCCCGCCAAGCTCAAGACCATCCTGCGCCAGCCGGTCAAACCTGCCTGAGCGCTTGCCAGTGAGGTCTCCGCGCCCCTAATCTCCGCTCAAAGCCACCATTTCCCCGAGATGCCGCATGAGCCTAGACCGATCCATCCGTTGGCGTGGTCTTGATCCGGTCAGCCTTGAGCATTGCCACGTCATCTCGACCCCGCGCGACACCCGCATTCGCGGCGCCATCGTCACGCCTACCTATGGCCTGTTCTACCGCATCAAGCTGGACGATACCGAGCAGGTCCGTACGGTGAGGCTCGAGCGCACCGATGGGGCCGTGCTTGAGCTATTTTCCGACGGCGCCGGCAATTGGTCGGATGACCGCGCCGAACCGCTGCCCAACCTGGCGGGCTGCATCGACATCGATATCTGGCCGACGCCGCTGACCAATTCACTGCCCATCTGGCGCAGTCAATGGAGTATCGGCACGCCGCAACGCTTCGCCATGGCCTGGATCGACGGCGACGAAATGACAGTGCAGCGCAACGAGCAGATCTATACCAAGCTCGATGACAGCCATTTCCGCTTCCAGGGCGCCAATGGCTTCGAGCGGGTGCTCGAAGTGGATGGTAATGGTCTGGTGCTCGACTATCCCGGCCTGTTTGCGCAGGCGCCCTAGCCGTCATCGCAGAGTCATCAAATCAGCCCAAAATCGGCCTCGTTCATGTCGTTGGGGCGAGCAACCATGTTCCAGATCATGCGGCACATCTTTGCGGGCCTGCCGATTGCGTCGGTCCTGATCGGCTTTGCCGGGCAACCTGCGGCTCTGGTGGTGCCGCCCGCGCTCACCGCCGGGTTCGTGCTGATCCGCGACCGCATCATCCGCCGCCGGGTGGGCCTTGCCGCCTGGCCCAGCGATGGCTTTGCCCGCCATGTGCTGGTTGATGACCTGGGCTGGTTACTGTTCCTGACCTTGGCCGGCCTGCCGCTCTTCTTCATCGGCGCATTCCTGCGCGGCGTGCTCATTGCGGCCTGACACCGCAATTTTTGCCGCCCCGGCTTCCCCCTCCTCTCACGCTCTGCTACGCCACGGCTGATATTTCTCCGGAGGCCCGACTGTGACCGCAACCTTCAAGACCCTCGACGAACTCGACCTGACCAACAAGCGCGTGCTGCTGCGGGCCGACCTCAACGTCCCGGTCGCCGATGGCAAGGTTAGCGACGCCACCCGCATCGAGCGGCTGGTGCCCACCATCCGCGAAATCGTCAAGCATGACGGCAAGGCCATCCTGCTCAGCCATTTCGGTCGCCCCAAGGGCAAGGTCGATCCTGAATTCTCGCTGGAGCAGGTCTGCTCCGCCGTGGCCGACCAGACCGGCCACCCCGTCGGCTTTGTTGCCACCGACTGGAACGATGTCAGCGCCGCCAAAAAGGCGATCGACGCCGCCCCTGCCGGCTCGGTCCTGGTGCTCGAAAACACCCGCTTCCACCCCGGCGAAGAAGCCAACAATCCCGAATTGGCCCAGCGCATGGCCAGCCTTGGCGATGTCTACGTCAACGACGCCTTCTCGGCCGCCCACCGCGCTCATGCCTCCACCGAAGCGCTGGCGCATCTGCTGCCGGCGGCGGCGGGCCTGGCCATGCAGGCCGAGCTCGAAGCTCTCGAGGCAGGCCTGGGCAAGCCGAAAAAGCCGGTGGTCGCCATTGTCGGCGGCGCCAAGGTCTCCTCCAAGATCGATCTGCTGGAAAACCTTGTGACCAAAGTCGATGGCCTGGTCATCGGCGGCGGCATGGCCAATACATTCCTGCATGCCCAGGGCCATGGTGTCGGCAAATCGCTGGCCGAAAAGGACCTGGCGGAAACTGCTTTGCGCATCATGGACAAGGCCATCGATAGCGGCTGTGCCATCATCCTGCCGATCGACGCTGTGGTTTCCTGGCATTTCAAGGCCGATAGCCCCACCCGCCTCTATGGCGTGGACGCGATCGATCCCGACGGCATGATCCTTGATATCGGCCCCTCCTCCATCGAACGCATCACCGGCGCCATCGACGATGCCCATACCGTGGTCTGGAATGGCCCCATGGGCGCCTTCGAGATGAACCCATTCGACGCGGGCACCGTGGCCATCGCCAAACATGTCGCCAAACGTACCCATGACGGCAAGCTGGTCTCGGTGGCCGGTGGAGGCGACACGGTTTCGGCCCTCGCCCATGCCGGCGTCAAGGACGCCTTCACCTATGTCTCCACCGCCGGCGGCGCCTTCCTCGAATGGATGGAAGGCAAGCCCCTGCCGGGCGTTGAAGCGCTGAAGAAGTAGGCAGACATGCCTCATCCGGTGGTCGCTCCGACGCTGACGACCGAACGGCTGACGCTGCGCCCACAACGGCGCAGCGACTTCGATCTGCTGGTTGCGCTCTATACGACCGACCGCTCACGCTTCGTCGGCGGCCGCAGAGCCCCAGCCGTCGTTTGGCGGGACTTCATGAACTCGGTGGGCCATTGGCCAATCTGTGGCATGGGCGGTTGGGCGATCGACATTACGGCGAGCAGTCAATGCATCGGCGAAGTCGCCGTGTGCCGACCTCCAGAATATCCCGAGACCAAAATCGGCTGGGTGCTGTTTGAAGGTTTCGAACGGCAAGGCTTTGCCCTCGAGGCGGCAAAAGCCGCCAGAGACTACGCGCGCCTGACGATCGCCTCACCAAGTCTTGTGTCCTACATCGACCCCGACAACGCCCCCTCGATCAAGCTCGCTCAGCGGCTGGGTGGCCAATTGGACAAGGCGGCCGCAACGCCGAATGGTGATGCGTGCCTGGTGTTCCGCTATTGGTAGGAGTGCCAGCCATGCAACTGGTCAGCATCGACCATTCCGAGCTTGGCGGCGCGTTGGCAAGGCAGACCCAAGATCTGCTTGATCTGGCATTTCCCGACATGGCCGGACAATATTACCAGGGCGAGATACCCCGGAAGCTCATTCTGCTGCTGGATGATGACACGGTTGTAGGGCATCTCGCAGCCTATATCCGACAGGTGAGCGTCGGCGGAGAGCCCATGACGATTGGAATTCTGGGCGGCGTTGCCATCGCGCCGAACTATCGCGGCAAGGGGCTGTCAAAGCGTCTCATCGCAGCGGCACACCAGTTCCTGGTCAACGCCAATATTGGCTTTGCGGTGCTCTTCGCGTTCGAACCCGAACGCTATCTGTCATCGGGCTATCGCCGCATGACCACGCAAACGCGGTTCACCGAGCACGGAGAAATCAAGCAGTTCGTCTATCGCGGCGGCATGGTCGCTGAGCTTGGTGATCGACCATGGCCCGACGCCCTGCTCGATCTAAAAGGGCCCACGGTCTAGTCTACCATACAAGATACATCTTTCGTCTAATAACCCTAGGTCTAATCGAAGCCGGCGTGACGAAAGTCTAATCTGCCACCAAGTTCACCACTTGAGGCTGATATCCATGACGAAGTCGCTTAACGCCATCGCGCAGAAATTGATGGAATCCGGCAAAGGCATTCTGGCTGCCGACGAATCCGAAGGCACCATCGGCAAGCGTTTCGCCAAGATCAACCTGCCCAATACGCTCGATCTGCGACGCGACTATCGCGAGATGCTGTTCCGCTCGACCAATGCGATGCAGAACTACATTTCGGGCGTCATCCTGACCGAAGAGACACTCGAGCAATCCGCCGCCGATGGCACTGCGTTCCGCGCCATTCTGGCCGATGCCGACGTCATTCCCGGCATCAAGGTCGATCGGGGCACGTTCCCCATGCCCGGCGATGGCGGTGAAAAGATCACCGAGGGCCTTGATGGCCTGCGCCAACGCCTCGCCCGCTATGCCACCCTGGGCGCCGGCTTTGCTAAGTGGCGGGCCGTCATCACCATCAATGACATCGCCCCCACCCGCAACAATATCCGGGCTAATGCCCATGCGCTGGCCCGCTATGCCATTCTCTGCCAGGAAGCCGGCATCGTGCCGGTGGTCGAGCCCGAAGTGGTCGGCGATGGCGAGCCGGGCAACCATTCGCTGGAGCGTTGCGCGACCGTGACTGGTGAGGTGCTGGAAAACGTGTTCAAGGAACTGCGCCTCGCCGGTGTCGATCTCTCCGGCATGCTGCTCAAGCCCAATATGGTGCTGCCCGGCATCAATTCGCGCGATCGCCCTTCGGTTGAGGACGTCGCCAAGCGTACGGTCGAAGTGTTGCGCGAGCACGTGCCCGCTGCAGTGCCCGGCATTGCGTTCCTCTCGGGTGGGCAGACCGACGAAGAAGCCACCGCGCATCTGTCGGCCATGAACCGCATCCCCGGCAAGCCTTGGCCGATGACCTTCTCCTATGGCCGCGCGCTGCAGAACGTTGCCCTGCGCACCTGGGCCGGCCGCCGCGAGAATTTCCCCCAGGCCCAGGCCGCCTTCAGCCACCGCGCCCATATGAATTCCCTGGCGGCGCTGGGCACCTGGACGGGCGAGCTGGACCGCGCCGCCTGACATAAAGTTCCCTGCGACGTTCTCCCAGTCGCATCTGAAATGCGCGCCTCCCTCCCGGAGCGCGCATTTTCTTTGCGCGAGCCCTGCCACTTCGCCTATTGCAAGAGCCGTCCCTTTTGTCGCCAAAATGGCGATCTATTGAGCACGCGCGTCGAGTATCCGGAAGCCATGGCCCCTCAGCTTTATCTCATCACCCCCGCTGCCGCCGATCCGGAAAGCTTTCCCGCTCTCCTGATGAGCGTATTGAGCGCTGCCGAAATCTCCGCGCTGCTGGTGCGCCGGGGCGAATTGGCTGACGCGGCCTACGCCGCGCTTGCCGGCAAGATCGTCAATATCGGCCAGGGCGCCGGCTGCGCGGTTCTGCTGGAAAACGACACGGCACTGGCCAAAAAGCTCGGCGCCGACGGTGTGCACGTCACGACTGGCAGCAAGGATGCCAAGGCCGCCATCGCAGCGCTCAAGCCTGCCGCCATTGTGGGAGCCGGCAATATCACCAGCCGGCATGATGCCATGACCATGGGTGAACTGGACGTCGACTATGTGTTCTTCGGCCCGTTGCACGGCCCGACTGACGCCGCAGCGGCCGATCTGGCGCAATGGTGGGCCGAGACCTTCGAAATTCCCGCCGTGTTCAGCGATCCGGCGGCAACCAGCGGGCTGCATCACGGCGCCGAATTCCTCGCCCTTTCGGACTCCATCTGGTCCGCCCCTTCTCCGGCCGCAGCCATTGCCGCGATCGCCGCTTCGTTCGAGGAAACTGCATGACCCGGCTGCTCCCCGCCATCGCCCTGCTGCTGGCGCTCGCCCCCCTGCCCGCTTTGGCGCAGGACGAAGCGGCCGAGGCCATCAGCAGCGAGGTCTTCGGCCCGCGCGCCAATGTGGACTATGCCTTCGGCGCATTTCAGCGCGGCTATTTCCTGACGGCGCTTGAATATGCCCTGCCGCGCGCCGAAAAGGGTGATGCCGCCGCCCAGACGCTGATTGCGGAAATCTACGCCAAGGGCCTGGGCGTGACGCAGAATGATGAAAGCGCCGCCAGCTGGTACCAACTGGCCGCCAATAATGGCGGCGTGCTCGCCATGTTCGAGCTGGCGCTTTACTATCAGGACGGCATCGGCGTGCCCAAGAACCGCGCGCGCGCCGCCGATCTGTTCAAGAAATCCGCCGAGGGCGGCTATATTCCGGCCAAGTACAACCTGGCTTTGCTGCATGTCGAAGGCATCTATGCCTCGCCCAGCCTCACGGAAGCGGCAAGCCTGATGAAGGAAGCCGCCGACGCGGAATTGCCCGAGGCGCAATATGACTACGGCACCATGCTGATCGAAGGCGCGGGCCTGGCACCCAACGAGGCCGAAGGCGCCAAATATGTCAAGCTGGCGGCCGAGCAGGACCTGATCGCCGCCCAGATCGATTACGCTACCTTGCTCTATCTCGGCCAGGGCGTGGAAAAGAATGTCGAGGAAGCAGCTAGCTGGTATCAGCGCGCTGCCGAGGCGGGCAACGCCGTGGCGCAGAACCGCTATGCCAAGCTGCTGGCGGTGGGCGAGGGCGTGCCGCTCAGCCTCGAGGACGCGGCCATGTGGCGTGCTTTGGCGCGGCGCCAAGGGCTGTCCGATCCATCGCTCGACCGGCTGCTGGTCTCCATTCCCAGCGACCAATTGGCCAAGGCGGAGGAGCGCGCCCGCTTCTGGCCCTCTACCCCGCCAACCGCCGAAACCATTGCCACTATTCCCACCACGACGCCGGCGCCGCAGGACGGCCCGCCAGTGCTGCCGGCGCCGACCGACCCGAACGAGGCCCCTGCCGCGCCGGCCGAGCAAAGCAGCGATCCGGCACCCCAACCGTAAAACCCTTGAACCTTTGGGCATTCTGGGGCAATAAGCCCGCCACACACGGGTTAAGCGCAGCGGGTCGTCATTCGGCCTCATGATGAGCCTGTCGAAACCCTGATCGAACGGGCATGGCGCGCGGATCCGGTATTTCGGCAAGCCCAGGATGAGGTTTGTTGCCAGCCGGCCCCGTCGCCCCACAGCGAGAAAAGACTTTCTTCATGGCCAAGATCAACGGCAACGAAATCCGCCCCGGCAATGTCGTCAACCACCAGGACCGGCTCTGGGTCGCGGTCAAGGTCGATCACGTCAAGCCCGGCAAGGGCGGCGCCTATGCCCAGGTCGAACTCAAAGCCATCCTTGGCGGCACCAAGCTCAATGAGCGCTTCCGTTCGGCGGAGACCGTCGAAACCGTTGAACTCGAATTCCGCGACTTCACCTATCTTTACGAGCAGGGCGATAGTCTGGTGTTCATGGATCAGGCCAGCTACGAGCAGGTCGAGCTGGCCAAGGACTTCGTCGGCGAGCGCGCCGCATTCTTGCAGGACGGCATGAAGATCACGCTCGAAATGCACGAGGAAACCCCACTGGGCGTCAAATTCCCGGCCAACGTCATCCTCGAAGTCACCGAAGTCGATCCGGTGCAGAAGGGCCAGAGCGTCTCCAGCCAGTTCAAGCCGGCCATTATGTCGAATGGCCTCAAGGTCATGGTGCCGCCCTTCATTGCCGTAGGCGAACGCATCGTCGTCGACACCACCGAAGCCACCTATATGCGCCGGGCAGACTGATCATGGCACGTTCCGCTATTCTCAATGTCATGGTTTCAGCCGCGATCAAGGCTGGCCGTTCGCTCACCAAGGACTTTGCCGAAGTCGAAAACCTGCAGGTTTCGCGCAAGGGACCGGCCGATTTCGTCTCCAAGGCCGATCTGCGAGCCGAGCAGATCGTGTTCGACGAACTCAAAAAGGCCCGCCCCACCTATGCCTTCCTGATGGAAGAAGGCGGGGAAGTCACCGGCACCGATGGCCAGCATCGCTGGATCATCGACCCGCTCGATGGCACCACCAATTTCCTGCACTCGATCCCGCTCTTTGCCGTTGCCATCGCCCTTGAGCGCGCCAATGAGATCGTGGCTTCGGTGATCTATAATCCCGTGCTCGACGAGCTCTATACCGCCGAAAAGGGCGGCGGCACCTGGGTCAACGATCGTCGCCGCCTGCGCATTGGCGGCCGCCGTCATCTGGCCGATGCCGTGGTCTGCACTGGTATCAAGACCCAGGGCACGGCCAATGACAGCCTACAGCTGCGCCAGCTGGCCGCCATCAATCCCGCCGTGGCCGGCATCCGCCGCTCCGGCTCGATTTCCATGGACCTGGCCTGGCTGGCGGCCGGCCGCTATGACGCGGTCTGGGAAGCCGGGCTCGCGCCCTGGGACGTGGCGCCGGGTCTGCTGATGGTCAAGGAAGCCGGCGGAACCATTTCCGACTTTGCCGGCAGCCCCGGCTCGGTCTGGAATGGCCAGGTCGTGGCCGGCAATGAAGCGCTGCATGCAGCGCTGCTGAAGCAACTCAGGCCGATCCAGTAACGACGAATCCGCAGCGGCCCAGGCTTGCATCTTGCCCGGCCGCTGCGCATCTATGCTGCCGGAGGCGTTTTCTCATGGCAGTGCCCACGCTCTATGAATGGATCGGCGGCATTGAGCCGTTGCGCCGTCTGACCGCCGAATTCTACCGCCGCGTGCCCGATGATCCGGTGCTGGCGCCGGTATTCGCCCATATGGCGGCGGACCACCCCGAACATGTTGCGCTGTTCCTCGCCGAAGTACTGGGCGGCCCCGCGCTTTATTCGCGCGAACATGGCGGCCACCCCGAAATGGTGCGCCACCATCTGGGCCGGCATTTGAGCGAGACCATGCGGCGGCGCTGGATCAGCCTGCTGCTCGACACCTATACCGATCTGGGCCTGCCGGCCGATCCCGAATTTGCTTCGGCGCTGGTTGGCTATCTCGAATGGGGATCGCGGCTGGCCGTCATCAATTCGGTGCCCGGCGCGAGCGTGTCCGAACAGGCACCAATGCCCAAATGGGGCTGGGGCGAAACCGGCGGTCCCTATATTCCCAAGGCCGACTAGCCGAGGGGCAGCAGCTCCTCGAACCAGTTCATATCCTCAAAGCTGCAGAAAGCCGGCGTGCGCAATTCCAGCACCGGCGCCTGCACGCGGATCATGGCCAAGGCATCGTCCAGCATATCCTGCCAGGCGGGCAACGCCGCCTCATCGAGCCAGTCGATCAGATAGGCAAAGGTGATGTGGAACTCGTAGCTGTCGTGGTCGGGGTGCCGATAACCCAACAGCGCCGCTAGATCATTGCGCCAGCCAGCCATAGCGCGGCGATCGGCTTCGGTAATCCCCTGTACCACCAGCCCCGTGGGCAGCGCCCGGACGGCTTCCACCGCGAATGCCGTCCCGCCCGCATAGGGCGCCAGCCGCTCCAGCATCAGCTCGGTCATCGTATCGACGGGCGTATCGAGCGGCACGCCGGCCGGCCAATAGGTCGGCTCGCGGCGGGTTTCGATAATGCCCTGGAACAGCGTCATATGCAGGCTCTCCGCCGCCGTGAAGGCCAGCTGGCGCGCTTCGGGCATGTCGAGATAACGCTGCCGCGCCGCATGCAGGACCCGCTCGGTGTCCGAGCCCTCCTGCAGATGACACACCACGGTATTGCCCCGCTCGGGCAGGAAAATGCCGTCCCGATTGTAGCGTTGGCCCAGATGGTACGGCGCTGCAGGACGATGCGTGTGGGAAAATGCCTGTAGATCGGGCGAGATCATGGCCAGGGACATGGCGGGCTCCGGATAACGTTTGCTGGGCACAGCGCTATCCGGCCTAAACGAAACCTCTGTGACAGCGGCCAACACACAAACCTTTGTCATTGCCCTGCCACGCTGCACTGACTAGTCTTGGCAGTGATTTGCGCGCATGAGGCAAGGTTCCGGCAAAGATGACGCAAGGCTACGATCCATACCATCTCGCCAGCCCGACTGTTTACCTCATCAAGATCGTGATTTTTCTGGTGCTGGTGGCGCTGGTTGGGGCGATCTTGTTCACCACGATCGTCACCTTCTTCTGGGCCAATCCGTTCATCAATTCGATGATCTTCCTGGCCCTGTTCGTCGGCATTTTCCTCAGCTTCCGCCAGATATTCCGCCTTTTCCCCGAGGTGAAATGGGTCAATTCGCTGCAGGACGGCAATGTGACCAATGTGCGCCCGCCCGTACTGCTGGCGCCGGTGGCGGGCCTGCTGCGCGAGCGGATCGGGGAAGCGATCATCACGCCCTCTTCCATGCGCTCGATCCTCGATAGCGTGGGCAACCGGCTCGATGAAGCCAAGGATACCTCGCGCTACCTGACCGGCCTTCTGGTGTTTCTGGGCCTGATGGGCACGTTTTACGGCCTGCTCGAAACCGTCAGCAGCGTTGCCGGCGTGATCAATTCGCTCGACGTGACCAATGGCGACAGCGCCGCGCAATTCTCGAGCCTGCGCGAGGGCCTGTCGGCGCCGCTGGCCGGCATGGGCACCGCGTTTTCCTCCTCACTGTTCGGTCTTGCGGGTTCGCTCGTGCTGGGGTTCCTCGACCTGCAGACCAGCCAGGCACAGAACGCCTTCTATACCGATCTTGAAGACTGGATGACCTCGATGACCGAGCTAGACCATCCCGTTTCGGCCATGCAGGCCAATGCGGGTGGCCCCGAAATGCAGGCCATGTTCGACAAGCTCGGCAGCTCGATGCAAAACCAGAATTCCTCGCAGAACGCCATCCGCGCCATGGCCGAACTGGCGCGCGGCATTGACGGGCTGGTCAAGCACATCCGCACCGAACAGGACGATTTGCGCAAGCACATTACCGATCAGGCCGAAACCAATCAGAAGCTGCGTGAGTTGATCGAGGCCGTGCTGTCCCAGGCTGATAGCGAGCGGCGGAACTAATGCCAGGAGCCCGCTCCCGCCGGCGCATCGAGGCCAATTACTGGCCCGGTTTCGTCGACGCCCTGTCGAGCCTGCTGCTCGTCATCATCTTCCTGCTCTCCCTGTTCATGTTGACCCAGTTCTTCCTGGGCCAGGAATTGCAGGGCCGCGACACCGCGCTCTCCCGGCTCAATAGCCAGATTGCCGAACTCACCGACCTGCTGCAGCTCGAGCGTTCCAATTCCGATGACTTGAACTCCCAGATCGCCAATCTGACGGCCACGCTCGCCACCGCCCAATCCGACAATGCCGAGCTGACGGGCCAGCTTTCGGGTATCGGCGCGGGGCTGGCGGGCAAGGACGAGACCATTGCGGGCCTGCAATCCGAGCTGGCGGACGCCCAGGACCTGTCCGACGAGGCCAATGCGCAGATCACCCTGCTCAACCAGCAATTGGCCGCGCTGCGCACCCAGATCGGCGCGCTGGAGAATGCGCTCGAAGCGTCCGAAAGCCGCGACACCGAATCGCGCACCCAGATCGCCGATCTGGGCCGCCGCCTCAATCTGGCATTGGCTCAGCGCGTGCAGGATTTGAGCCGCTATCGCTCCGACTTCTTCGGTCGCTTGCGGCAAATCCTGGAAGGTCGTGCCGATGTGCGCGTCGTCGGCGACCGTTTCGTGTTCCAGTCCGAAGTGCTGTTCGACCCCGGCCAGGCCGATATCCAGCCCGGCGGCACGCCCGACCTCGATGCCTTGGCCGCCGCCATATTGCAGCTCGAAACCGAAATCCCGCCCGATATCAATTGGGTGCTGCGCATTGACGGGCACACCGACAAGCGTCCGATCTCGAACGCCCGCTTCCCCTCGAACTGGGAACTGTCAGCCGCCCGCGCCATTTCGGTGGCACAATATCTGGTGACCAAGGGCGTCTCGCCCAATCGGCTGGTCGCCGCCGGCTTTGGCGAATTCACCCCGCTCGATCCCGCCGACAACGACGAAGCCTATCGCCGCAACCGCCGCATTGAGTTCAAGCTGACCGAGGGGTGAGCCAAAAACCTGGGCCACGACCTCGTCCTTCGACAGGCTCAGGATGAGGTCTATTGGTCGGTCTGCGCTCTAGAAGTAGACCTCATGGTGAGCTTGTCGAACCACGAGGTCGTGGCGCCTAAGCTAGATCATCCAAGCGGAACTGCAGCCGTGCCAGTTCGGCATAGCGGCCGCCCTTGGCGACCAGCTCGTCATGGGTGCCCTGGTCGATGATGTGGCCGGCGTCCAGCACCAGTATCTTGTCGGCGTCGCGGATGGTGGCCAGCCGGTGGGCGATCACCAGCGTGGTGCGGCCCTGCATCAGATGCTCCAGCGCCTTCTGCACCAATTGCTCGCTCTGCGCGTCCAGCGCACTGGTCGCCTCGTCGAGCAACAGGATCGGCGCATTCTTCAAAATCGCCCGGGCAATGGCCAGCCGCTGCTTCTGCCCGCCCGACAGCATCACCCCGCGCTCGCCGACAATGGTGTCATAGCCCAACGGCAGATCGGTGACGAAGTCATGCACCAAAGCTGCCGTAGAGGCCGCGATCACCTCGGCATCGCTCGCATCGGGTTTGCCGAAGCGGATATTGTCGGCAATCGTGCCGGCAAAAATGGTCGGCTCCTGCTCGACATAGGCAAAGCGCTGCCGCAGCCCGCTCAGCCGCACCTGACGAATGTCGATACCGTCCACCAGAATGGCGCCGCTCTTGACGTCGTAAAAGCGCTGCAGCAGCGACAAAGTGGTCGACTTGCCCGAACCGGAGGCGCCCACCAGGGCCACGGTTTCCCCATGCCCCACGGTGAAGCTCAGATCGGTCAGCACATGCTCGTAGCCGCCGGTGTCATAGCCGAAATTGACCGCTTCGAATGCCACGGTGCCCAGCGGCGGATTGGGCAGTGCCACAGGCTTGGTCGCTTCTGTAATGCTGGGTTCGGTATCGAGAATTTCGGTCAGTCGTTCGGTGGCGCCCGCCACCGTCTGCAGGGTGCCCAGCACTTCGCTGACATTGGTCAATGCGCCCGAGGCCATCAGGGCATAGACCAGGAATTGCGCCAGCTGGCCGGCGGTGACAGTCCCCTCGAACACCGAACGGGCGCCCCACCAGACCAGAAACACAATGGCCGCCGAGCCGAGGAAAATCACCATGCCCACCAGCACCGAACGGGCGGCGAGGCGCTTGGTTTCGGCGATATAGCTGGCCTCGCTGCGCTTGCCGTAATGGGACGACTGTGCATCTTCCTGGGTGAAGGACTTGACCGTGCGGGTGGCGCCCAGCATTTCGGTCGCCATGGCGGACAGATCCGCCAGCGCATCCTGCGTGCGGCGCGACATGCCGCGCAGGCGGCGCGAATAGGCGATCAGTGGCAGCAGGATCAGCGGCGCCGCAATGACCACGGCAATGGTCAACACCGGGCTGGTCAGCAGCATCATGATCAGCGCGCCGATAATGGTGACGATGGAGCGCAAAGCCAGCGTCATGCTGGAACCCACCGCACTGCGAATCGTCGCGACGTCGCCATTGAGCCGGCTGGTCAGCTCGCCCACCCGGTGGGTATCAAAGAAGCGGGCATCCAGCGCCAGCAGGTGGGAAAACACCGCCTGGCGCAGATCGGCCAGCACCCGCTCGCCGATGACCGAGATGAAATAAAACCGCAGCCCGCTGGCAATGGCCATCACCAGCGCAATGGAGACGATCAGCCAACCATAGCGGCCGACATTTTCCAGATTCTGCTCGACAAAGCCCTGATCGATCGCCCCGCCCAGCATGGCGGGAATGGCCAGCGAAGAAATCGCCGACACCAGGAGGAACAGGACCGCTAGAACCAGCCGCCACGGATAGCGCAGCACAAAGGGCATAAGGCGCCGCAAGGGCTGCAGCTTGCGCGGATTCACATTGGGCGTTTCGAGTAGTTTTTCGGCCCCGGTCGGTGCCTGGGTCGCCTGATCTGTCATCGCTCGGATACGCCACTCTGGTGGAGTTGGGGTCCGGAGGAGCCCGGGCCGCGCTGCGGCTTCGATATAGGCGCTGCCCGAAATGCCCGCAACAGCTTTGTCCCGCGCAATTTTGCCACGCCCATACCCTTGCAGACCGGGCCTGCTTTCTGTATGAAGCCGCCAACACCAGTTTTAGATGCTCTCCGGGCGCCACGGCGCCCGTTTGATTTGAGGCGATACCGATGAAGGCTGATATCCATCCGGACTACCACAATATCACTGTGGTCATGACCGACGGCACCAAGTACGAAACCCGTTCGACCTACGGCAAGCCCGGCGATACGCTGCAGCTCGACATCGATCCCAAGACCCATCCGGCCTGGACCGGCGGCACGGGCCAGCTGCTCGACCGCGGCGGCCGCGTCTCGCGCTTCAAGGAGCGCTTCAAGGGCCTGGGCATCTAAGCCAGTCCTTCTCAGAATTCGGAAAGCCCGGCCTAGTGCCGGGTTTTTCTTTTGCCGGCAAGCCCTTATCCTTTGCAAGATTTGGGGGATCGCCATGCGCGCCTTGCTGTTTGCCGCCGCTGCCGTGCTTGAAATCGGTGGCTGCTACCTGGTCTGGCAAGCCCTGCGCCTTGGCCAGGCTTGGTATTGGGCGCCGGCTTTGGTTCTGCTGGGCCTCTTCGCCTGGTGCCTGGCCTTGACCGGAACCGACAGCGCCGGCCGGATTTTCGCCGTCTATGGCGGCATCTACATCGCCGCTTCGGTGATTTTCATGGTAACGATCGAACGCGTTCGGCCCGATCTCTGGGATATTGCTGGTGTGCTGATCTGCCTATTGGGTGCGGCCGTGATCTATTTCGGCCCGCGCGGTGCCTAGGCCCGCCCGAACGCTGCCTTGAGGCGCGCCAACTGATCGGCAATACCATTGGCGACGCCGATATCGAGCTCGGGCAGCTTGCCACGCTCCAGCGTGTCGAACTGCATCACCCGGTCAAACAGGCGGTCGCCCTTGTCGATATAATCGCGCAACGGCGCCGGCAATTGGGCATAGCCCGGCCCGCCGCGTTCGGATGGCGTGGCGGAGAATTTGACCTTCTCCTTTTCGGAGCGGGCATTTTCCTTGGTGATTTCACCTTCGTTGACTGCGCGCTGCAGCAACAGCCACGAGGCCAGCTGCATCAGCCGCGTGGTCAGGCGCATCGATTCGGTGGCATAAAGGAACGAGGCTTCCCGGCCCAGGATGCGGCTATCGCCGCGGCCCTCGCCATCGAGATAGGCGGCGACCTCCTCGATCAGCGCCATGCCTTCGCGATACAGCAGGTCAAACCCGCCGGACGCCACGATGCGCGGCCCGATGGCAATCGCCTGGCCCTTTTCGCTCAGTTCCGTCACGCGACCTCCTCGCTCATTGTTCTATGCTAGGCGCAAACGCTGCAAGCGTCACCCGCCACTTCGCATCAAGCTGAAAAGAGCTTTAAGAACATGATGATAGTGACGACAAAACGGCCCTGAAAAAGAAAAAAGAGCCGTAAGAACGGCTCTCGAAGTTAACAGGGAGGCGTCAAACAGAGGGAGAAACCACTCTGAAAAATTCAGAAGAACCTGAATAATGAGAGGTTACCGCGCAAACATTAATTGCCGGTTAAAGCGTGTCGATTTCTTAACCCTGTAAATTTGCGGAGCGTTGACCGCTCCGCTGGTTAGAACTTGAACACCGCGTTGGCCGCCTTGCGCGTGGCGCCGCGCGCTTCGATGGCCGTACGCAGCCGGGCGATCTCGGCTTCGAGCAGCCCGATACGCTCGCTCAATTCTTCCACCGACATGGTATCGATCGGCATGCCCACTTCGTGGCGCTTTGGCTTGCTGACTTCCTCGTCATCCATGCTCAGCCTCCTGTTGTCTTGCCATAGGATAGCGCACCGCTCTTGCCGGGCAAGATCACTTCGTCCAGCATATCGCCATGACCTTTCCCGACAGCATGACCGTGATCGCCATCGCCAGCCCCGGCGGCCCTGAAGTCTTGACGGCACGACAGCAGGAATTGCCCGATCTGGGCGCCAACGACGTGCTGGTCCGGGTTGCGGCGGCCGGTGTCAACGGCCCCGACTTGGCGCAGCGCCGTGGCCATTACGATCCACCGCCCGGCGCCTCACCCCTGCCCGGCCTTGAAGTCGCCGGCGAAATTGCCGCCATCGGCGCGGCGGTGACCGGCTGGCGGCTTGGCGACCGGGTAATGGCACTGACCAATGGCGGTGGCTATGCCGAATATGTGGCTGTGCCGGCCGGCCAGGTGCTGCCGGTACCAGACCAGTGGCTTTTGAGCGAGGCGGCGGCCCTGCCCGAAACCTGGTTCACCATCACCCAGACCCTGGTGATGCGCGCCGGGCTTACCGCGGGCATGAGCGTGCTGGTGCACGGCGCAGCCGGCGGCATTGGTGGAGCGGCCATCCAGATCGCGACGATTTTGGGCGCCAAAGCCATTGCCGTGGTCTCCTCGCGCGAAAAGGCGGACTATGCCCGCGAACTCGGGGCCGTGGCGGTGATCGACTATACCAGCGAGGACATCGCTGCTCGTGCATTGGCGCTAACGGACGGCAACGGCGTTGACCGCGTGGTCGATATTATCGGCGGCGCCATGGCCCAAACCAATATCGCCGCCTCGACGCGAGGCGGGCATATCGTCCAGGTCTCGACGCTGGAGGGCGGCAAGGCCGAGCTGTCACTGGGCCTGCTGATGGCCAAGCAATTGACGCTGTCGGGATCGACGCTGCGGCCGCAGTCTGCGGAATTCAAGGCAAGTGTCGCGGCGCGTATCCGGACCGATTTATTGCCGGCACTGGCGGCGCCAGGATTCCGCCGGCCGCGCGTGACAAATTTTGCATTGGCGGACGCGCCAGCGGCGCATGCGGCCATGGAGGCGCGACAGCATATCGGCAAGATCGTGCTGGTGACGGCGTTTGGGGCAACGTTGTGATCTCTACCCCATCACTATAGTTACAATCTCATTGCAGATTGGCCGAGCAAGCCATATATTAGGCATCTGTTCCCCTCAGCAATGAAGCACGAGGCGGAGCGGTCCGGAGGAATACCGGCCGCGCCACGAGGAGTTATGTATATGACCCAGCCCCTGTTGATGCCCAAGGCGACCGCCGTTTGGCTCGTCGACAACACTGCGCTGTCATTCGAGCAGATCGCGGCCTTTTGCACGCTGCATCCGCTGGAAGTCCAGGGCATTGCCGACGGTGACGTCGCAGGCGGGATCATGGGTGTGAACCCGATCCAGAACGGCCAGCTGACGCGCGAGGAAATCGAAAAGGCCGAGGCCGATCCCAATTATCGCCTCAAGCTCAGCGAGCCCAAGGTGCGTGTCGCCGCGGCCAAGCGCAAGGGCCCGCGCTACACCCCGATTTCGCGCCGCAACGAACGCCCCAATGCCATCAAATGGCTGGTTCGCAACCATCCCGAGCTCAAGGACGCGCAGATCATGCGTCTTGTCGGCACGACCAAATCGACCATCGAGTCGGTGCGCGAATCCACCCACTGGAACGCCGCTAACCTGACCGCCATGGACCCGGTTACCCTGGGTCTGTGCAGCCAGATCGACCTCGATCTTGAAGTCAAGCGCGCCTCCAAGGGCGGCCCGGGCGTGGATGAGGCCGATGAGGGCACCACCCTGATGACGGCCGAGGAAGCCATGGCCCGCTCCGGCAGCCGCAGCAATGCCCCTGCCGAAGACGGCGAATATGCCGAAGGCGACCACCGCCCCCATCATAGCCCGGCCCAGGAAGAATTCGACGCGGATTCCGTCTTCGCCAAGCTCAAGTCGCTCAAGAGCGATACGGATAACTAAGGCCGGTTTGGGCTTCAGGTTTGATGAGAATGAGACCCCTGCGCGAGCGGGGGTCTTTGTTTTTTGGGGCTGTACGAGTTGCCCACCAGACCGATCACCCCCTCAATGTCATTACGGCGCAGGCCGGAATCCATGCTGAGGGCCATCAGCCACATCGTATGCCGGGATAGAGCACAGCATGGATTCCGGCCTGCGCCGGAATGACACCGTGGTTTGTTGGGACATAGCATGCAAAACCCGATGCCTCAAATTCACGTCACCAGCGACAATACCTCGACAGCGCCACTTCCCCGTCCCATGATTTGCCGGCGCTGCTTTGTGAGAGATCCCGGTCGTTGGAAAACAACATCTTGCTGGCCATTTTCGTTCTGCTGGCTGCCAGTGTCGCGCTCGCGCCGCTGGCCAAGGCGCTGGGGCTGGGCACGGTGCTGGGCTATCTCGCCGCCGGCATTCTGATCGGACCTTATGGACTGGGGCTGGTCTCCGATAGCGAACTGATCCGCCAGATTGCCGAATTCGGTATTGTCATGATGCTGTTCCTGATCGGGCTTGATCTGCAGCCCTCCGAAGTCTGGCGCATGCGGCACAAGGTTTTGGGCCTGGGCGTCACCCAATTGGTCATCACCACGGTGATTCTGGCCCTGGCCTTGCTGGTCGCAGGCTTCACGCTCAACACCGCCATCATTATCGGGCTGGCGCTGTCTATGTCCTCCACCGCCATTGCCATCCAGTCGGCCCAGCAACGCGACATCACCCGCACCGATGCGGGGCGGGCGAGTCTGGCCGTATTACTGGTGCAGGACGTCGCCGTCATTCCCATCCTGGCGGCCATTCCCCTGCTGGCCGTGTCGGGCAGCCGGCACGCCGTGCATGTGGAACTGGACCACGCGGTGCAGGCCATTGCCGACCCGCTCGATTGGGTGACCCCGCTGATCCTGATCGGCGCCTTTATCGGGGCCATTGTGGCGGGGCGCTATCTGGTGCGGCCAGTGCTGGGCTATGTGGCGCGCACTGGAGTACGCGAAGCCTTTACCGCTCTGGGTCTGGCCATCGTGTTCGGCGCCGCGCTGCTGACCCAGCTTGAAGGCCTGTCGCCCGCTCTGGGTGCTTTCATCGGCGGCGTGCTGCTGGCCGATAGCGAATATCGCCATGAGCTCGAAAGCAATCTGGAGCCATTCAAAGGCCTGCTGCTGGGGCTGTTCTTCATCTCGGTGGGCATGTCCATCGCCTTTTCGGTGCTGTGGTCCGAGCCGCTGCGGCTGCTGGCTTTGGTGGGCGGCTTTGTCGGCGTCAAGATCGCTGTGATGTTTGGCCTCGCCAGTCTGTTCCGCATGCATCTGGCCGACCGGTTGCTGCTGGCAATCCTCTTGAGCCAGGCAGGAGAATTTGCCTTCGTCATCCTGCAATTTGCGCAAAGCGCCGGAGCCTTGAGCGCCGAGGATCATGGGCTGCTGGCGGTGGCGGTAGCCCTCTCCATGGCGACGACGCCCCTGCTCCTGCTGGCCTTTGACCGGCTGGTGGCGCCCCGGCTTGATGCGCGCAATACCCGCGACAGCGATGACATTACCGAGCAACGCAAGATTGTGGTGCTCGGCTATGGTCGCTTCGGACAGATCATCACCCGCATGCTGCGCGCCCAAGGGTTTGAGACCACCCTGATCGATGACGATCCGGCGCAGATCGAACTGGTGCGCAAATTCGGCGTCAAGGTTTTCTACGGTGATGGCTCGCGGCTCGATCTGCTGCACGCTGCCGGGGTCGGGCAGGCCGAGCTGGTGGTCGTGGCGGTAGGCGGAGCTGACCGGATCCTCGACATCGCCCGCAAGGTGCGGCGGCATTTTCCCGATGTGACCATTGCCGCCCGCGCTATCGATCGGGGCCATGCGCACGAATTGATGGCCATGGGGGTGGAAGTGTTCGAACGCGAAACGTTCCTGTCGGCCATCAGCCTTGGCGCCAAGGTGCTGGTGCAATTGGGGGTGGCGCCGATCGATGCGCACCACATGGCACAGGCCTTCGAGCGACACGACAATCAATTGTTGACTGATTCCTTCGCCGTGCGCGAGGACGAGGACGCCTATGTCGGCATGGTGCGCCAATCCATGAGCCTGCTCAACGAAACCATGGAAGGCGACGAGCCGCCCGCTCCGCTCGACAAGAAGGACTCGCCACGGGGCGAATAGCGCGCTAGCCATTGAGACCTACCGCCTCCTCCCCACCTGCCGGAATGCCCCAAAATGTTCGATCCCTATTTCGTCACGATCGCCGCGATCGCGGTGCTGATCGTTGGCCTCTCCAAGGCTGGTCTATTGGGCAGCCTGGGCATGGTCGGCGTGCCGCTGCTCAGTCTGGTCATGCCGGCCCGTGATGCCGCGGGCATGATGCTGCCGGTGCTGCTGGCCATGGATATCATCGCCGTCTGGACCTATCGCAAGGAAGTGGATTGGCGGATCATCCGCATCATGCTGCCCGGCGCGGCCATCGGCACCATTGCGGGCTGGGTACTGTGGTCCTTCGTCTCCGACGATGCCGTGCTGCTGTTTGTGGGTGTCGTGACGCTGCTGTTCATCCTCGATGCCATCCTGCCACTGCGCAAGAAGCTCGAAGGGCTGCACCCGTCAAAGCCCTGGGGCGTTTTCTGGGGCGGCTTTGCCGGCTTCACCAGCTTTATCAGCCATACCGGCGGCCCCCCATTCCAGATCTATGTGCTGCCCCAGCGCCTGTCGCCGGCCATCTACGCCGGCACCACAGCGGTGTTCTTCGCCATCGTCAACACGGCCAAGCTGGTGCCCTATTTCTTCCTGGGCCAGCTCAACCTGCACAATCTGACGCTCTCAGCCTCGCTGATTCCGGTCGGCCTTGCCGGCGTGCTCATCGGGGTCTGGCTGGTGCGCCGCATCTCCATGGTGTGGTTCTACCGCATCGCCTATTGGCTGGTCTTCATCCTGTCGCTCTACATCATCTGGAAGGGCGCGACGGGGCTGTTTGGCGGGGCCTAAAGCGTTTCCAGCAAAAGTGGCAACGGTTTTGCAGTTCGGAAACGCGACCAACAAAGGCCAACAAAAAAGGGCCGCAGCCGTGTGCTGTGACCCCTTCCGTTCCTGTTTGAGGAACAACGCCGCTTTTTACTGTGAACTCGCCGCGTATTTGTACAATTCGTCCTTCACTTCGAGTTTTTTGCGCTTGAGTGCGCTGATCGCCATCTCGTCATACCGTGTGCTTTTGATCTCGGCCTGGATCTGGCGATCCAACTCCTGGTGGCGCCGTTCCAGCGCCGCAACATGGCCTTCAGTCGTCATAACAACTCCTTGAAGCTTGGTGGACATCCCGATGGTCACAAATAATTCACGCTTTGTCGACCACCTTCCGCTGGCCTTTGGAAATCTGGTGCAAAACCTATTGTGATCGGTTAACCAAGGGTGAGGGTTGAGGGCCGGGGAAGCATTAAATTCGATGTTGCCATTAACCAGAGAGCAGGAAGCCAATCTTGGGCTGGAGCTGGCCACAAAACGCCAGGAACACTCCGATCTCAATGCGGCGATCGATACGCTGACCCAATCCCATGTGGCCGATCGGATGCTGTTGCAGCGCCTCAAAAAGCGCAAGCTGGCGCTGAAAGATCGCATCGTCCAGCTCGAGAATATTTTGCTGCCCGACATCATCGCCTGAGGCTTCGCCGCGCTTGTTTTGTGGCGGCAATTGGGCTAATTCCCCGTTTTGCAACGACCGATAGGGATCAGGCCTTTGCTCACCAAGCCTTCCGTTGCCATCGTCATGGGCAGCCAGTCCGACTGGCCCACCATGCGGCTTGCCGCCGAAACCCTCGAAACCCTCGAAATCGAATATGAGGCGCGCATCGTCTCGGCGCATCGCACGCCCGAGCGCATGGTGGAATTTGCCACCAATGCCCGCGCCGAAGGGTTCAAGATCATCATCGCCGGCGCCGGTGGGTCGGCCCATCTTCCCGGCATGATCGCGGCCATGACGCCACTGCCGGTGTTTGGCGTGCCGGTCAAGTCCAAGGCGCTGAACGGGCAGGATAGTCTGCTCTCCATCGTGCAGATGCCCGGTGGCATTCCGGTGGGCACGCTGGCTATTGGCGAGCCCGGCGCCATCAATGCGGCGCTGCTGGCCGCTGCCGTCCTGGCTTTGTCCGATGAAGACCTGGCCGACCGGCTCGACCATTATCGGGCTCAGCAAAGCGCCCGCGTGCCCCTTTTCCCCTCCGACACCGAGTAATTTCGTGGCCCCTGACCTCTCAGCCCTCCCTCCCGGCAGCATGATCGGTATTCTGGGGGGCGGGCAACTGGGCCGCATGCTCTCGCTGGCAGCCAGCAAATTGGGCATGCGCACCCATATCTATTGCCCCGATGCCAATAGCCCCGCTTTCGAGGTGACCCCGCACAAGACAGTGGCCGCCTATGACGACGAAGTGGCACTGGCCGCCTTTGCCGATGCGGTCGACGTCATCACCTATGAATTCGAGAATGTGCCGGCCGCCACCGCCGAATTCCTCGCCGCGCGCAAGCCGTTGCGGCCCGGCGCCAAAGCATTGGCCATCTCGCAGGACCGGCTGGCAGAAAAGGGCTTTCTGGCCAGCAAGAATATTCCCGTGGCGCCGCATCGCGCTGTCGAGACGCTGGCGGGGCTCGAAGCCGCAATCGACGCACTGGGCCTGCCCGCCGTGCTCAAGACCACCCGGCTGGGCTATGACGGCAAGGGGCAGCGGGTCATCCGCGAACGGGGCGAGGCCGCAGAGGCTTTTGCCGCGCTCGAGCCCAAGCCGCTGGTGCTCGAAGCCTTCGTGCCCTTCGAGAAGGAAATCTCGGTGGTCGTGGCGCGCAATCTGGGCGGCGAAGTCAGAAGCTTCGACGCCGCCGAAAATGTGCACCGCCATCATATTCTGTTCACCAGCACCGTGCCGGCCGACATTGCGCCGGGGCTGGAAAAGCACGCCGCCATGCTGGCCAAGGTGATCGTGGTGGCGCTCGACTATGTCGGCGTGCTCGGGGTCGAGTTCTTCGTCGTGCCGGGCGAGCGGCCCACGCTGATGGTCAATGAGATTGCCCCGCGCGTACACAATTCGGGGCACTGGACGGAGGCTGTGTGCCTCACCGACCAGTTCGAGCAGCACATCCGGGCGATCCTGGGCTGGCCGCTGGGCGACCCGGCGCGCCTGGCCGATGTTGTGATGGAAAACCTCGTCGGCGACGAAGTGAACATCGTGCCCGGCGGGATCGATGGGAATACGCAGCCGCATTTGTACGGCAAGACGGACATCCGACCGGGGCGGAAGATGGGGCATGTGAACAGGATTGTGCGGGGGTAGACGCTACCTGGCGAGCCAATTCCGCAGCGCCACTACCACCGCGGCCGGGTTCTCCATCGTCGGCAAATGCGCGCTATCGGGAAACGCCACCAACTCCGCCCCAGCAATCCCGGCCACCATTTCCTCGGCCATGGCCCGTGGTGTCAGCACATCCGCCTCGCCCACGCCTACCAGCGTCGGCACGGTGATCGCCCCCAGACTCGAGCGGGAATCGACTCTACCGAGAATCGCCGTCTGCTGGCGGACATAAGCCTCCTGCCCGACGCGCTCCGACATCGCCTGCACTTCATCGGCCAGGGGCGTACCCTGATGCTCGGGTGTCAGCAGGGAGGCCAGCAAAGCCCGCGACACGCCGATGAACTTGCCCAGCTTGATGCTCTCGATCCCCGCCCGGCGCTTGGCGCGGCGTTCCTCGTCGTCAGGGCGGGCACTGGTGTCCAGCAAAGCCAGATGGGTGACACGCTCGGGCGCCTGCCGCATGATCTCGAGCGCCACATAGCCACCCATGGACAGGCCCGCCAAAGCGAAGCTTTCCGGGGCTTTGGCCAGGGTGCGGGCGGCCATGGCAGCGATGGAATCGTCCTGTGTCAGGTCGGCGACCATCGGGGAAACCGCCTCGCCCATCGCCGCCAATGGGTCGCGCCACAACCGGCTATCGCATAACAGGCCGGGCAGCAGCACGAGATTGCGGGTCATTCTGATCTCCATTATTCTGGATTTGCTCTCAAAACTGCGCCGGCCGGGTGGCGGGAGCAAGCCCAGACACTGGTTTGCGCGGTTTTTCTGAGCGTGACAGTGGACAAGCCCCCGAGCTTGGGCTATAGACCCACCCACGGTGACTGGCTCTGCTGGTCGGCGGCGTGGTTGTTTTGGCCCCGCTGCTTCCATCCAAACACATTGTCCAAGCTTCGAAAGGGCGGTTGACCTTTGCAAGTAGTCGTTCGCGATAATAACGTTGATCAGGCGCTGCGCGCGCTGAAGAAAAAGCTGCAGCGCGAAGGCGTCTTCCGTGAAATGAAGCTGCGCAACTACTACGAGAAGCCCTCTGAGAAGAAGGCTCGCCAGAAGGCCGAGGCCGTGCGCCGCGCCCGCAAGCTGGCTCGCAAGCGCGCCCAGCGCGAAGGCGGCCTGCCCGCTCCGACCACGACGCGCCCTGGCGCTCCGGTCCGTCCGAGCGCAGCCAACGTTCGCAGCTAAGAGCTGCAACGCAGAATTTGAAAACGCCGTCCTTCGGGGCGGCGTTTTTGTTTTTGGGGCTTTGACATGTGCGTGGGGGCACCCGACCTCCCTAACCCATACAGTGTCATTCCCGCGAAAGCGGGAACCTCTGTTTGCTTGGAGAGCCCGGTCAACGGAGGTTCCCGCTTTCGCGGGAATGACATTGTGGAGATGATAATTTTGGTGGGAGTGGCTAGGCCCCCACGAGAGGAGAAGGAAGCCCCTCAGGTCTCCGGCGGCGCTTCAGCCACTGGCCTTGCGGAGATGCGGCGCCAGAGGGCGGCGAGGACGGCGAGACCCGCCATGATCGGCAGCAGCGTTACGATGGCGCTGCGCGCATCGGGGAAGAGCACGCTGGCCAGCGTCGAACCGATAAAGCCGCCACCTACCTGGAACACCCCAGTGAGCGCGCCAGCGGCGCCGGCAATGGTGCCGAAGCCGGCCATGGCGGCGGCCGTGGTGCTAGGGCCGATAAAGGCCAAAGCCAGCATCCAGAGCCCCACCGGGATCATCACGGCAAACAGCGAGTCGGGGAAAAGGCGCGGGCCGATGGCAAAGCCCAGCCCGGCCAGCACGAGGAGCACCAGGCCAATCCGCACCATCTGCAGCCCCGAGGCGCGGCGGGCCACCTGCCCGGCCACCAGATTGCCGGTGATGAACGAGCCGGTCTGGATCAGCATGGTCATGGCGAATTGGAACGTGGTGAGCCCCAGATCGTCGAGCAACACGAAGGGCAGCAGCGCCGAAAATCCGTAAAAGCCACCAAAGGCGATGGCCAGCAGCAGCGCGGGGGCCATGAACTGGGCGGAGGCCAGCAGGCGCCCGTAATTGGCGAGAATACGGCTGGGCTTGAGCGGGGTCTGCGCGGCCACGGGCTGGGTCTCCCGCGCACCCCAGGCCAGCATGGCGATGATGGCCATGCCGAACCCAGCCATGACTACAAAGAGCAGATGCCAGCTGCCGGCCAGCAGCAGCACGCTGCCCAGGGTCGGCGCCACGGCAGGGGCGACGGTGAGGATCAGATTGATCAGGGTGAGGATGCGGATCGATTCCGAACCCACGAATTGATCGCGCACCATGGCGCGCGACAGGGCGACGCCGGCCGATACGCCCACCCCTTGCAGGGCCCGGCCCAGCAGCAGCATTTCGATGCTCGGAGCCAGCGCGGCGGCAAAGCTACCCAGCACGTAAAGGGCAAAAAACGCCATGGCGACAGGCTTGCGCCCGAAACGGTCGGAAAGCGGGCCGCAGACCAGCTGCGCCAGGGCGAAGGCGCCGAAATAGACCGAGAGGGTCAGCTTGCCCATTGCCTCGGTGGTCATGAGGTCGGCGACCATAGTTGGCAAAGCCGGCGCATAAAGCGTGATGCTGAGCGGCCCCGCGGCCACCATCAGCCCCCCGATGATGGCGGTGCGCCGCGCACTCATGGGCTGGCTGGTGGAGGGCGATGTCATACTATTGTTCCGCGAGGGCCTAAAAGAGAGGCGTGAACGGCAGCCCTATCCCATGGGAAGGTCAAGCCACATTTGCATGGGATCAATGCCCCGCCGCAGCTTCGGCGCGCTCGAAAAACGGCTCGGCATGGCTCCAGATGTTGAGTTTCCACAGATCATTGTGGTCCGCGCCGGGCTCGATCCACAGCTCGTCCTTGTTCTTGGCCAGGGCATAGACGCGCTCGCCATTGGAAACGCCAATAGTCTGGTCGGCCGTACCATGGGCCACCAGCACGGGCTCATCGACCTTGGCGATCCAGTCATTGACCGGGAATTGGTCCTGCATCACCCAATAGACCGGCAGGATGGGATAGCGCTCGGCGGCCACGTTGACAGCCGAATAGAACGGGGTTTCGAGCAGCAGCGCATTGGCGGCACGTTCGCTCGCAACATAGGTGGCCGGACCAGTGCCGATCGAGCGGCCCCAGATGACGATGGGCGCGCCCTGCGCCTGCGCCCAATCAAACGCAGCCAGGGCATCCTCAAGAATATTGTCCTGGCTGATCGTGCCGGGCGAGAGCGGGAAGCCGCGATAATCAAAGGACAAGAACCCGTAGCCATCGGCGACCCAGCGCTCGAAGCGCTCATGCTCGGAGGAGAAGCTGCCAGCATTGCCCTTGTAATAGATGATGAGAGGCTTGCCGGCCTGTGGGGCCTGATACCAGCCATTGACCACGCCATCGCCCGAGGGAATGGCGACTTCCCTGGCCTGCGGCAAAGCCGTATCGCCCAGCGCCACCACGTCTCCGCTGGGATCGTACTGCAGCGCACGCTGGTTGACATACATGTAGATGACCACCGCCGCGTAGAGCACGACGACAACGATCAGCACAGCAAGGACGATGCGGCGCAACAGCTTCATGGGAGAGCCTCAGAGAGTCGGGACAACCACACTAATGCGGTTTTCCCATCCGTCTAGAGTTCCTCGATGATCTGCGCCAGCGCCTTGTCGAACACTTCAGCCGGCTGGGCCCCCGAGAGGGCGTATTTTTCCCCGAAGATGAAGAAGGGCACGCCGCGAATACCCTGCTGGGCAGCGTCGGTTGCCAATTGTTCGGTGATCGCCAACTCATTCTCGTCATTCATGGCGTCGAGTGCATCGCCCCGGTCATAACCGAAGGCCACCGCGATATCGGCCAGCACATTGTCGTCATTGATCTGGCGATGCTCGAGGAAATAGGCCCCGGCAATGGCATTGGCCAGCTCATGCTGGATCCCCAAGGGCTTGGCCAGCCGGGTGATGGTATGCGCCTTGGCCGTGTTGAACATGCGGGGTTGCTTGCTCAGATCCAGCTCGATCCCGGCCTTCTCCGCCTCGCCTTCAACGCGTGCCCACATCTCGCGCGGGTCCTTGCCATATTTGGCGCGCAGCATTTCGCCAACATCGACGCCTTCGGGCGGCACGCTCGGATCGAGATAGAAGGGATGGTTCTCCACCACTACCTCGATATCGTCAGGGAGTGCCGCCAGCGCCGTATCGAGCCGCGCCGAGCCAACCAGGCACCAGGGGCAAACGACGTCGGTGAACACATCGATCTTGAGGATTTTGGACATCGGGCAATCCTTGCCAATTCACATTGCCCAATCACATGGCGCGGAAACGCCCCGCCTGCAAGAACGCACGTCGAGGTAACTTAGCTCAGTTCTGATTGTTGGTGGGCCCGAAGGGCGGCGACCAGCCGCTGAGAAAACTCAGCCCCATCAGCGCGCTAAAGCCCATCCAGGCCAGGCCCGGCGCCATCAGCAGCGCCGCGCGGGGCGAGACCTTGCTGACGCGGGCGATAGCGGCCAGGCCCACAATCAGCAGCGCCATGGCCACGGCGCTCAAGGCGAGGGAATCGAGTGGGGCGACAAGGAAGGGGAAGGCGATCGTGCCGGCAATCAGCCCAACCACCCACCGGCCGGCGACACGGCCCGCGCGGCCCTTGTCGGCGACCATCCAGCGCGCCGCGCCGAACAGCGGCAAGGCGCCAAGATGGAGCCCCGCGGCAATCGCTGCCGGCATGCCGAACGGGGCAAAGAACATGGGCCGCGTACCGACCAGATGAGCCATGCCGTTGGCGAGGATGAACAGGGCTAATGGCAGGGCGGCGCTAAGCACCAGCCCGAGGACATCGGACCGATCCACATCGGGCGCCGAACCATAGGGGATCGCTATTGTCTTGGCGGCCATGACGGCACCTGTTGCGCGTTATCACGCCCAACCAATGGCCCAAACGCCAAGAGAGTTCCCTATACGTCAACACGCTCGCGTGATGCAGAATTCCCGGCCCATGGGCCGGGGATAGTTTTAGCGGTGGCCGCGCGCAATGCTTGTGGGATTACTAATACCAGCAGCCTGTACACTGGCCGTCAGGGCCAGCACAGCTGCAATCACGATCACAAACGTCTTCATTCTTATCTCCTAAAATGAGCCCGGGGCCCGTTGTTGCTGGGAACGGGGACTATCTTCAGCGCCCGCTGTAAAAGGTCTTGCCCGGGATTGAATTGCCGGTGTGAGCTGTAGACGACCGTTGCGTGCCGGCGGCCTGCGCGGTGACGGTCAGAGCCAGGACGGCCGTGGCCACAATCATGATCAACTTCATGGATCATCTCCTAAAATGGGCCAGAGGCCCGGTGCGACTAGGTAATTTCCCGGTCCGTGAGCCGGGGTTGGCTTCAACGCCCCGAGTAAACGCTCCTGCCTTGGGGCAATTCACCCACGTTATGGCCACCGTTCCGGGCCGGACCGGCGGCATAAACGGTGGTGGTCAGGGCCAGAATAGCTGTGGCCACGATCATGATCAGCTTCATGGATCATCTCCTCAAATGGGCCGAAGCCCTGGCGCGGCAAACCAATAGCGGAGGGGCGCCTGCGCGCCATGGACTGCCCCCAAGGATGACTTCTAGAAGCTGGAGGCGACCGATCAGATACGACCGATGCCGTATTTCGTGCCTGCGTCTGCGGCATTAGTTACCGAGAGCTTGCCTTTATGGCTTGCCTTAGCGCATCGGGATCGACCGGCTTGTGCAGCAGCTTATGCCCGCTGGCAGTGGCCTCGCGCAGGCGATCGGGCGCGGTGTCGCCGGTGAGGATGATGAGGGGCATGGTCCGCCCCAGATGGCGCCACACCGCCTCGGCGGCGGCAATGCCTGTGATGCCGTCGCCTAGCCGATAGTCAGTGATCAGCAGGTCCGGCGTGCCGCCATCCATAGTGGCGATAAGCCGCTCGGCCGAGATGCCGGCCCGTACGTGATGGCCCCACACTTCGAGCAGGTTGACCAGCCCGTCGAGAGCGTCCTGCTCATCATCGATCACGGCTATATTGAGCGGCGTGGCGCCCATGTCCTGCACGACATCCTGTTTCACCACACCGGGAACAGCGGCCGCAATGAGGATGGAAAATGCCGACCCCCTCCCCTCCTTCGAGCGCAAGTCGAGTGCGTGGCCCAAAAGACCAGCCGTGCGCCGCACGATGGAGAGGCCCAGCCCCAAGCCCTGTTTCTCCGCATTGGGAAGTTGCACGAATTCATCGAAAATCGCTTCGGTCTGGCCGGCGGGAATGCCCGCGCCGGTATCGAGCACCGCAATTTCGAACTGCCCCTTCCGACACCGCACACCCAGCAGCACTTTGCCTGTTTTGGTATAACGAAAGGCATTGGTCAGCAGATTGCCCAGAATGCGCCGGAGCAGAGCCGGATCGGTCTCGACCCAGCCCGTGCTGCCCACGACGCGCCAATCGAGCCCGCGCTCGCGGGCAATGTCGGCAAATTCGCCCTTGAGCTCGTCCAGCAAATGGGCGAGCGAAACCGGCTCCTTCTGCATTTTGACGACGCCCGCATCGAGCCGGGAAATATCGAGCAGGCCATTGAGCACGCCGCCGAAATTGCCGATTACCGCACGCAGGCGCCCGGCAATAATGCCGGCTTCGGCAGCAAGCACATCGCCGCGCTGCGCCGTGACGGACAGGGCCTCGACGAACAGACTCATGGCATGCACCGGCTGGCGCAGGTCGTGGCTGGCTGCGGCCAGAAAGCGGGATTTGGAGCGATCGGCGGCCTGGGCGCGATCGCGCTGCTGTTCGAGATCGCCGATCAGCGCCAGGTTTTCCGAGCGCAGCCGGACGGTCTCGGACAGCATGCGGAAGGTCTGGCGGCTATAATAGAGATTGACCGCGACGAGGCACAGGATGAAGAGCAGATAAATGCGGAAGATCTCGCCCTCGCCCAGCACGCATCTTATCGCCATGGGCAGCAGCATGAAGACGGCCGTGCCGGCATAGGCGGGTGGAAAGGCCGAGAGCGAGGGCACCGCGCCGCAGGCAAGGCCGGTCAGCACGATGCAGGTAAAAGCCGCCAGGTTTGGATCGCCAGGAATAAATCCCACCCAGCCGATCGCGCCCCACAGCGCGGCGGACGCCCAGGAAAAGGCCGTGGCCCGCCAGGCCCAGCGCAGGGCATCCTCTGCGGCTTCATGGCTAAAATAGAGCTTGGCCAAGACAATACGGGCGCCAGTCAGCAGATACATCGCGCCGATCCAGCCGATCAGCGCCGGCCCCGGCACCTCATTGCGGAACACATAAGCCACCGGCAGCGGAATGACGAAATTGGCGAACAGGATGGCATAGGATTGGCGGTAGAGCAGCGCGATAAGGGCTTCCCAAATGGGTCTTTCCTGCACGATCCTGCCCTCCGTTTCGTCCAACCATAGTCAGGCAGGCCATGATTCGCGCGCTGAAGGTCATCCTGGCCGATGATCACGCCATTGTTCGCGAAGGCCTCAAGCTGCTGCTCTCCACCATGGCGGGTGTCGATGTGGTGGGCGAAGCCGCCGACGCCGCTGCAGTGCTGGCGCAGCTTCTGGCAAATGACGCAGACCTGCTGGTGCTCGATCTGGGCATGCCGGGCATTGCCGGGGTGCAATTCATTCGCGATCTGCGGGGGGCTCATGCAAAGCTGCGCATCCTGGTGCTGACCGCCAATGTGGAGCCGCGCATGGTCACGGCGGCGCTCGAGGCGGGGGCCGATGGCTATCTGACCAAGCATGGCGACGCCGCCGAAATCGGCCTGGCCATTGCGGCCATGCGGGATGGCCGGCCCTATGTCAGCCCGGTGACGGGCGCCGCTTCCCAATCGCTGTCGCCTATTCCACTGACCCGGCGCGAGCGGGAAATTCTGGCGCTGATCGCCAATGGCACCACGACACCCGAGATTGCCGCCCGGCTGGGCATCAGCCCGCTGACAGCGCGCAAGCATCGGGAGAATTTGATGCGAAAACTGAACCTGCACAATGCGGCGGAGCTGACCGCCTATGCGGTGCGGTTGGGGTTGCCGGCCGGATAAACCGCGGCTCCCCAAAATGCTCCTGCCCTCCTTCACCCTTTCTTCACGACGAAACTCGACGCCCAACCGAAATACGACAGCCGGCGTATGCCACCAGCCACCCCGGCGCAGCTATTGACTGCTCCCAGGCGCAGCGACGCATTGGGGGAACGTCATGTTGGCGATCGAGCCGTGGATACCGTTTATCGTGGCGACAATGCTGTTTGCCTGCATGCCCGGGCCGGCCATTCTCTATATGACGGCGCAGACCTTGGCGCATGGCCGCCGGGCGGGCGTGATGGCGGCTTTGGGCATTCACGTCGGCTGCTATGTCCATATCATCGCTGCCGCGGTGGGGCTTGCGGCCATTCTCGAACATCTGCCCGGGCTTTATGCCGCCATCCGCCTATTGGGCGCGGCCTATCTGGTGTGGCTGGGCGTTTCCATGCTGCTGGGCCGGGCGCATGCCGGCGACCACGCCATTGCCGGCAATGGCGGCGCCATTTTCCGGCAGAGCGTCGTGGTGGAAATGCTCAATCCCAAGACCGCATTGTTCTTCCTGACCTTCCTGCCGCAATTCGTGAACCCATTGGCCGGCGTGCCGGTCAGCCTGCAATTTCTGGGCCTGGGAATGATCGTCAACCTGGCTTTGTCCATGGCCGATCTGGGCGCGGTGGGGCTTGCATCACTGATCTCCCGCCATCTGCCCCGACGCGGCGCAGGCAACCGGGTTTTGCCGGCGGTGAGCGGTTCGGTGCTGATCGGGCTTGGCGTCATGCTGGTCTGGCCGCCAATGTGATTTTTGCCTTTCACACCGGCCGCAGCATGCGACCGGCCTGGCTTGCCGCCTCGGCGGCCTGCAATTCAGTGAGCGTGGCACCCTCCTCCAGCAGCGCATTGAGCCGATAAGGCGTGAGGCGGCGGGCCAGCTCGTCGCTCAGCCGCTGATGCGTCACCTGCTCGGTCAATTCGCGGCTGGCCGTGCCCCTGGCATAAAAGGCGCTGGAAAAACCCAGCAGGCGCGCACCCAGATCCGCATCCCCGCTCAGCGTGGCGACCAGCGCCAGATGCTCGCCGGCGCGCACGATGGCACCGGACCACCCCAAGGCCCGCGCCTCGCGCAGGCTTTCGAACGCCGCCTGTGCGGCCTGCTCGACATTGCCGGCCGCCAGCAGATAGGAGGCCAGATTGGCGAGGCCGAGCGTGGCCTGGCGGCGATTATGGTCGCGGCCTTCCAGCATCAGGCGGACGCCATCAATGGCGTCCTCCACCTTCCCGGCGCCGAAATCGAGTTCAGCCAAAGCGATCTGTGCGCTGGCCGTGCCCCGAGAATCGCCCACGCTGCGGCAGACCGCCATAGAGCGGCCGATCAGCGTGCGCGCCGCGCTGAAATCGCCACCGAGATAGGCCGCGACCCCTTTGGAGCGCAGGCAATTGGCCAGCGGCTTGGTGGGCCCCAGCGGCTCCAATGCGGCCAGCGCGTCATCGAGATAAGGCAGCGATTTGGCAATCGTCTGCGGGGTGAGCAGCGCCGCACCAGCCCGCGCCAGCGCCTCGCCCAGATCGAGCGCCCGCCCGCTGGTGCGAAACAGCTGCACGGCCTGGTCGGCATAGGAAAACCCCGATTGATCGCCATGGGCACTATTGGAGGTACGCGCCAGGCACAGCCGCCCCACAATGGCCGGCGGCGTATCGGCCTGGCGATGGGCCATTGCCGTTTCCGTCCACCGCTTGCGCTCGCGGAACAGCGACAGCTCATCCCACAGCCGCATGCTGTGCCCGGCCAGTTCCACGCCCAATACGGCATCGCCATCGCTGCCAAAGGCCCATTCCAGCGAGGCACGCAGATTGTCGAGCTCGGGTTCATACCTTGCCAGCCAGGTCACCGTGGGGGTAGCCGGCCAGCTTTCGCCCGCATCGGCAAAACGGTGGATGAGATATTCGGTCAATTGGCGCTGCCGCCCCGGCTCGCCCTTTTCGCGCTGCTTGTCCATGGCATAGCGGCGCGTGGTTTCGAGCAGCCGGTAGCGCGGTTCGGCCTCGGACAGGTCTGCCGTCAGCAGCGATTTTTCGACCAGCGAGGAGAGCAGGTCGAACATGTCATGCTCACCCACCGGCGACCCGCCAATCACCCGGGCGGCCGAGGTCAGCGTACAGCCACCGGCAAACACCGAAAGCCGGCGCAGCAAGGTCTGCTCGACCGGCGGGAGCAGGTCATAGCTCCAGTCGAGCATGGTCTGCAGCGTGCGGTGGTGTGGCGGGGTGGCCTGGGCGGCGCCGCGCAGCGTCAGGAAGGATTCGCTGAGATTGGCGGCCAGCCAATCGGGCCGCATCATCTTGAGCCGCCCCACGGCCAGCTCGATGGCCAGTGGAATGCCATCGACCTGCCGGCAAATGCTGGCTACAGCAGGCGCAGTTGATGCATCGAGCACAAAGCCGTCGATGGTGGCAGCGGCGCGTTCGACGAACAATTGCACCGCGCTGTAATCAATGGCGGCGTCGGGCGTGATCACTTCGGTATCGGCGGGAAAGGCCAGCCGCGGCACGCGATAAAGGCTTTCCCCACCCACCGACAGGCTTTCGCGGCTGGTGGCAAGGATTGCGATAGACGGACAATTGCGCAGCAGAGCCTCGGCCAGCCGCGCCGAATTGGCCACCAGATGCTCGCAATTGTCAAAGATCAGCAGCGCTTCCTTCTGCGCCAGATAGGCGATGGCGCTTTCCACCGCCGGCCGGTCGCCGGCAACGGGCACACCCAGTGCACCGCACAGGGCCTCGCCCACCAGTTGCGGATCGGCAATGGAGGCAAATTCCACCAGCCAAATGCCATCGGCATAGGAACCCACCAGGCGAAAACCCGTATCGATGGCCAGCCGCGTCTTGCCGGCCCCGCCCGGTCCGGTCAGCGTCACCAGCCGATAGCGGCGCAGCCGGTCGAGCACTTCGCCCACTGCAGTATCGCGGCCCACCAAAGCATTCATCTGCCGGGGCAGGTTATGGGCCCGATGCGGCCGGAACTGTTCGTGGAGGAATGGCGCCGGTCCACCCAGTTCTGCCACCGGCTCGGCCGCCATCCGCAGCAGCGCCTTGGTTTCCGCCGATGGCTCGACCGACAATTCTCGCGCCAGGATGGCCCGGCAGCGCTGATATTGCCGCACCGCCATGGCGCGCTTGCCCCCCGCCAGCAGCGCCCGGATCAAGGCGCGGTGGCCTTCCTCGGCGAGCGGATCGACTTCGATGAGCCTGGTGGCCACCGGCTCGGCCTCGGCATGGCGCCCCGCCTGCGCATAGGCGCTCAGCAGCCATTCGAAGCGCTTGGTGGCAATCGCCCGCAATTCGGCGCGCCGTCCCTGCAGCCATTCCTGAGCCAGCGGATCGTGAATGCTGATGCCCTCGAGAAACTCCCCGCCATATTGGGCAACGGCCCGCTCCAACTCCTCGATCGGGCTATCGGGGGTACACCGGACCAAGAGGCCCACATCGGACTGAACGGCGCCGGGAGTAAAGGCCACCGTCTCGCGATCGATCCCTAGAATCTTATCGGCCAGCTCGGCCAGTTCTACCCGGATCACCGCCAGGGTCTGGCGCAGGCTTTGATGCGCCTGGGCCTCGCTGCGCTCGCTCCACAGCAGGGCGCCGATCTCTTCGCGGCTGCCGCTCTGGCCGCGCCGCAGCGCCAGCCAGGCCAGCAAAATCCGCGCGCGCTTGAGCTTGAACGCCAGCCGGCGCCCGTCATCGGCCCGCGCCTCGAACGGCCCCAGAAGACGGAGATAAAGATGCGGCGCGTCCATAAGCCGTTGCAATTCCTGCTACCAACTTGCAGCACGCTAGCAGAACCAAGAAAAAATCACGAGTAAATCACGCATCTACTTGGCCGGCATCACGACGCCATGACGTTGCCCCTCTATTTCATATATCGAGGGGCACGAAATACAGTGCTGTCCAAAGAAAAGTGGCTTCCAGTGTTGCCCTGGTTGTCCACCCATCGAGGGAGCGGCGCCTTTCCGCCGCACATGGGTGCTGCTTCCTCGACCTTTAGTTGACCGCCGCTAGCCCCCGCCTAACCAGCGGGGGCGCTTTTTTGTGGCCGAATCATCGATATGGTAAAACTTTCGTAAATATGTAACGATCCCCTCGGTCATCTCGGGGGAATGTCGATGGCGGAGCTGAACGTCCAACTGGCGCGCGCGGTCAAGACCAGCGCGGTCTATGATCTGGTTACTTGCCTGCCGCTCGCTTTGCCGGGCATTGCCGGGGTCTACCTGACCATTCTCGATACGCTCAATGGTGCGGTCGGACTGGGCGGCCATGTCGGCGACCTCTCCCCACTGGCCATAATGTTCATCAATTTCTTGGGCTCGCTGATCTCGATCTGGGCCGTGTTGCGGCTGATCAATCCCAGCTGGGCCAACGGGCTGACCGATGTGGTGGTCCGCGCCTTCTTCTCCATCGCCATGCTCAACGCCATTTTCAACGGTGTGCCGGGGCTGATCGGCGTGCTCTGGGTGTGCGAACTGGCCCTGCTGCTGGTCCAGGCCTATCTGGTGCACCGGGTCTGGCGTTCCGAACACGCCGCCGTGTTGCGTCCATCGGCTGCCCCCGGTTTCCAGGCCCACGCGCCGGCAGAATGATTTAGCGCATCGCGCTCACAACGAACCCATAGAGGGCCCGTCGCTCCCCACTCGGAGCGGCGGGTTTTTTACGTGCAGTGACGCGCTTGGCGGCAGCAGCCAAACATCCTAAAAGCTAAAGTAACATTGAGCTTTTGGAGGTCGCCATGGCTCTTGGCATGAGCGTGGGTGAAATTGCCGCGCGCAGTGGTGTGGCGGTGTCAGCGCTGCATTTCTACGAAAGCAAAGGGCTGATCCATGCCCATCGCACGCCGGGCAACCAGCGCCGCTACGATCGCGATGTGCTGCGGCGTCTCGGCATTATCCGCGTCGGCCAGGAATTGGGCATTCCGCTCGCCGAAATCGCCACCGCGCTGGCCGATCTGCCGCGCGACCACACCCCCAGCCGCGCCGATTGGTCGGTGATTGCCAGCGCCTGGGGCAAGGCTCTTGACCGCCGCATCGAAAGACTGCAGAGCCTGCGTGAAGGGCTCGACAGCTGCATTGGCTGCGGCTGCCTGTCGCTCGACCACTGCCCGCTACGCAACCCGCATGATCGGCTGGGCGCAGAGGGCAGCGGCCCCCGCCTGCTGCTCGACCCCGATGATGGAGATTCCCCATGAGCGATTTCGCCGAGCGGCTCGAGGCCCTGGAAACTCGCATCGCCTTCCAGGACCAGACCATCGAGGAACTCAACGCCACCATAACGGCGCAATGGCGGGTGATCGATGGACTGACGCGCAAGCTGACGACGCTGGAAGAGCAGATGCGCTCCGGTAGCCAGATTGCCGATCCCAGCACGGAAGCCCCGCCGCCGCATTACTGAGCCAATCGCACGGAGAGCCGACAGATGACGTTTACCGATGACGAGCTGATCGCCTTTGCCGAACACGGCGCAGCGCCTTTGCCTCCCGCCTTGGAACAGGGCCACCTGGCCCATGACGGCGCCCGCATCTGGTATTCGACATACGGCAGCGGCACCCCCGTGGTGCTGTTGCATGGCGGGCTCGGACATTCGGGCAATTGGGGCTATCAACTGCCCGCGCTGATCGAAGCCGGCTACCGGCCCATCCTCATCGACAGCCGCGGCCATGGCCGCAGTACCCGCGACGAGCGGCCCTATACCTATCACCTGATGGCATCCGACGTGCTTGCCGTGCTCGATCACCTGGGCATTGCCCGCGCCGCCATAATCGGCTGGAGCGATGGTGCGTGCATCGGCATGGTGCTGGGCCACCAGTCGCCCGAGCGCGTTGCCGGCGTGTTCTTTTTCGGCTGCAACATGGACCCCAGCGGCTCCAATGTGGAAGTCGCCGGCGGCCCCCTGCTCGAGCGCTGCTTTGGCCGCCACAGCAAGGATTATGCTGCTCTTTCGGCTACGCCCGACCAGTTCCAGAACTTTGTCAGTGCCGTCGGCCGTATGATGGCCAGCGAACCCAATTACACTGCGGCCGATCTCGCTGAGATCGCCGTTCCGGTCACCATCGTGCAAAGTGAGCACGACGAGTTCATCAAGCCCGAACACGCCCGTTATCTCGCGGACACCATTCCGGGCGCAAAGCTGGTCGAGCTAAAAGGCGTCAGCCATTTCGCACCGCTGCAGCGGCCGGATCTGTTCAACCGCGTGGTGTTGGAGTTTTTGGAGTCGGTAACGGGTACCCCCTCCTAGTCTCCCCTGACAGGGGAGGGACCGCCCTGGTGGTTAGAACGCGATCCAGTTCCAAGCGTGGAGATACCCCCCAAGGGGAGCCCAGGTAGGGCTACTCCGGTCTACGAGGCAACGATCGTATTCTGCCCCGCCACGATCCTCCAGCCGTCAATCTCCAGCCCGATCACGTATAGCGCTGCGCCATGGCCGCCATCGATGGCTATTCCATCCGCATCCGTCGGAGTCTGGTCGACGCCAACCGCGAGCAGATCAGGTCGGAGGGCGACAATGGATGCTATCTCGTAGCGCGCGTAGCTGTCCTTGAGCCTCGAGATGACAGAGTGACCGAATTCCGCAACGGCCGCCCGGCCCAATAGTCGCCTTCCCATCGCATTGGTCCAGACCGTGTTTTCGGAATAGCACGCGGCCAAGGCATCGGGATTATGCGCATTGAACGCGGCCTCAAGGCTACGCACCACCTGCTCGACGGCGTTGCGATGCCAGCTATCGGCAAAACTGGCGGCATGTTCGTTCATCATCTTGCTCCTCTTGGGTGAGGAAACTGCCTACAACCTCAAGTAAAGTTGAGGTCAAGCGGGCAAGCAAAGAAAAAGCCCGCCGAAGCGGGCTTGGTTTTGGTTACCGAAAGAGGTGTCGCCCCCTAGTGCCCCAGTGCCTTGACGATATCCTCGGTCACCTTCTTGGCATCACCGAACAGCATCATGGTGTTGTCGCGGAAGAACAATTCGTTCTGCACCCCGGCATAGCCCGCCGCCATGCCGCGCTTGATGAACAGCACGGTGCCGGCATCTTCGACATTGAGTACGGGCATGCCGTAGATGGGCGAAGTCTTGTCGGTCTTGGCGGCCGGGTTGGTCACGTCATTGGCGCCGATGACGAAGGCGACGTCGGACTGGGCGAATTCGGAATTGATATCTTCCAGCTCGAACACTTCGTCATAGGGCACATTGGCTTCCGCCAGCAGTACATTCATATGCCCCGGCATGCGGCCGGCCACCGGATGGATGGCGTATTTGACGGTGACGCCTTCCTTTTTGAGCAGGTCGGCCATTTCGCGCAAAGCATGCTGGGCCTGGGCCACGGCCATGCCATAGCCGGGCACGATGATAACCTTGCCGGCGTTTTTCATGAGGAACGCCGCATCGTCAGCAGCGCCCTGCTTGACCGGGCGATCATCCTCGGCAGCAGAGGCCGCGGCGCTGCTATCGGCACCAAACCCGCCCAGGATCACCGAAATGAAGCTGCGGTTCATCGCCTTGCACATGATGTAGGAGAGGATCGCGCCGGACGAGCCCACCAAGGCGCCGGTGATGATCAGCGCGGTATTGCCCAGTGTGAAGCCAATGCCGGCGGCGGCCCAGCCCGAATAGGAATTGAGCATCGAGACCACGACGGGCATGTCGGCGCCGCCAATGGGGATGATCATCAACCCGCCCAGCACCAAAGCCAGGATCGTGGTGAGCCAGAACAGCCAGGGATTGCCGGTGACCACAAAGGCCCAGACCAGCCCAATCAGCACCAGACCCAGCACGATATGGAGGGCATGGCGAGCCGGCAGCAGGATGGGCTTGCCGCTCATATTGCCATTGAGCTTGGCAAAGGCGATGACCGAGCCGGTGAAGGTGAAGGCGCCGATGGCAACACCCAGGCTCATTTCGATCAGCGCCTGCGCATGGATCGCCCCGGCCAGGCCCGTGAGCGGGTCGATATCGACAATGCCGAAGGCCTCAGGCGCATAGAGCGCCGCGGCAGCCACAAAGACTGCGGCCAGGCCCACCAGCGAGTGGAAGGCCGCGACCAGCTGCGGCATGTCCGTCATTTTGATGGTGCGGGCCATATAGGCGCCGATGCCACCACCAAGGGCGATGCCGCCGATGATGAGCAGCCAGCTCACCCAATCGGAGGGCGCAGCCAATGCCAGCGTGGTGACAATGGCAATGCCCATGCCGATCATGCCGAAACGGTTACCCTGCTGGGCCGAACGGGGATTGGACAGACCCCGCAGCGCCAGGATGAACAGCACCCCGGCAACGAGATAGAGCAGGGCTGCGATATCTGCAGAGATCATCGGCTCAACCCTTTTTCTTGTACATGGCCAGCATGCGCTGGGTGACGAGGAACCCGCCAAAAATATTCACGCTGGCAAACACCAGTGCGATGAAGCCGAACAGCTTGGACACCCAGCTGGCATCAGCCGCCAGATGCACGCCCACTGCCAGCAATGCGCCCACCACGATGACCGAGGAAATCGCATTGGTAACGCTCATCAGCGGGGTGTGCAGAGCCGGGGTAACCGACCAGACCACGAAATAGCCAACGAAGATCGCCAGCACGAAAATGGCCAGGCGGAAGGTGAAGGGATCGATCGCCCCGCCCAGCGCGCCATGCGCCACGGCCGCAATCACATCGGCGCTTTGTTCTGCCGTCGCTTCCATTTACTTGGCCCCCTTTGGAGTGGTCGGCTTCTTGGCCGCCGCAGGTTTTTTCGCTGCTGCCGGCGCCTTGGCAATTGCCGGCTTTTTGACCTCGGCCGGTTTGACCGCAGCCGGCTTTTTCGCCGCCGGTTTCTTGGCCGGCGCAGCAGCGGCTGCGGCGGCGTCGATCACGGCAGCGGCTTTCTTGGTCGCGGCACGCTTGGCCGGGGTCGGCGCAGGCTCGGCGGCAGAAGGAATGGATTGTTCAACGCCGGGCGCCGCCTTGTTGGGCGCATCAGCCATGGCGGCGACAACTGCCTTTTTGGCAGCAGGCTTTTTGGCGGGCGCGGCCTTGGCCGGAGCCTTCGCAGCCGCTACCGGCTTTGCCTCGGTCGCCGGAGCGGTGGCAAAGCTTGGATGCACCACGGCGCCATCGCGGGTCAGCACGGTAGCCTTGACCAGTTCGTCATCCCAATTGATCGCCAGTGCCTTTTCCTTGGCGTCGATCAGCGTGGTGACAAAGGCCAAGAGATTACGCGCATAAAGCTGGCTGGCCGTGGTGGGAATGCGGCCCTGCATATTGGTGTAACCGATGATAACAACGCCATTATGCTCGATAACCCGCCCCGGCACTGTCAATTCGACATTGCCACCGCGCTCGGCGGCCAGATCGACAATCACCGAACCGGGGGCCATGGATTCCACCATCGCCTTGGTGATCAGCCGCGGCGCGGGACGCCCCGGGATCAGCGCGGTGGTGATGACGATATCCTGCTTGGCGATATGGCTGGCGGTCAGTTCCGCCTGCTTGGCCTGATATTCGGCCGACATCTGCTTGGCATAGCCGCCGGCGGTTTCGGCCTGCTTGAATTCCTCGTCCTCGACGGCGACGAACTTGCCGCCCAGGCTTTCCACCTGCTCCTTGGCCGCCGGACGTACATCGGTGGCCGAAACCACCGCGCCCAGCCGCTTGGCGGTGGCGATGGCCTGCAGCCCCGCAACCCCTGCCCCCATGACAAAGGCTTTGGCCGGCCGCACCGTGCCGGCGGCGGTCATCATCATGGGGAGCGCGCGATCGAACTGCGCGGCGGCTTCGATGACGCCCTGATATCCGGCTAGGTTCGCCTGGCTGGAGAGGATATCCATCACCTGCGCGCGGGTAATACGCGGCATGAATTCCATGGCAATGGCAGTAACGCCCGCCTTGGCCAGAGCCGCCACGTCCTTGTCATTGCCATAGGGATCGAGCGCCCCAATCACCAGGGCGCCCTTGGCCACGCCAGCGAGCGTTGAAGCAGCAGGCCGTCGCACGGTCAGCACGATTTCGGCGCCCTTGAGGGCCGCATCGGCGCTGGCCGCTATCGTGGCGCCAGCGGCGACATAATCGGCATCGAGAATGCGCGAGCCCAGGCCCGCCCCTTTCTCCACCGTCACGCTGCCGCCCAGACCCACGAGCTTGCCGACGGTTTCCGGCGTAGCCGCGACGCGGTTCTCGCCTTCAAAACGTTCACGGACGATGGCGATCTTCATGCACTACCTCCTGCGGCGGCAATGCACCTAGCGTGCACTGCGGCATGCCGACGACGTGCGGCCGGGCCATGGCCCGACGCGCTGCTGACCCGAAGCGGCACCTGCCGCAGGGCTGCTATTTCTTGGATATCTCGCTCAACACGCCCACCACTGGCGGCACGACGAAAGAGGCGAGCACCAACACCAGGCCCAGCACCGGCTGGCCGGCGATCACGGCGAAATAGAGCCCCACCATCAGGATGGCGATGCCCATGATGGTATACTTGGTCACCGTGACAAAGCCGCTATAGGTGGCCTCGTGCTGGGCATAGTCCATCGGGGATTCTTCGCGCAGGGGCGGAAGCGGTTCGTGCTTGCTGGCTGCCATTCTCGTCCTCAATAATTCGCGTCGTCTCAAAGTCTTTGCGCCACCGGCGCCTTATGGGCTGGTCGCTTCCAGCTCGTCGATCAATCCTTCGATCATCGACAGACCCAGCGACCAGAATTTGGGGTCCTTCGCGTCGAGCCCGAAGGGGGCCAGCAACTCGGAATGGTGCTTGCTCCCGCCGGCCTTGAGCAGTTCGAAATAGCGCTCCGCAAAGCCCTCACCGGCCTTCTCATACTGCGCGTAAAGCGAGTTCACAAGGCAGTCCCCGAACGCATAGGCGTAGACATAGAAGGGGGAGTGGATGAAGTGCGGAATATAGGCCCAGAAGATGTCATAGCCTTCATTGGCAATGATGGCGTCGCCGAGGGATTCCGCCTGCACGTCCAGCCAGATCTGGTTGATCTCTTCGGTGCGCAATTCCCCCTGCCGGCGGGCGGTGTGGACGCGCCGCTCGAAGGTGTAGAAGGCGATCTGCCGCACCACCGTATTGAGCATATCCTCGACCTTTGAGGACAGCAGCGCAAAGCGCTGCTTGGGGTCGGTGGTCTTGTCGAGCAGCGAGCGGAAGGTCAGCATTTCGCCGAAGACCGAGGCGGTCTCGGCCAGAGTGAGCGGAGTATTGGACAGGATCGGGCCCTGCGCCGCGGCCAGCCGCTGGTGTACGCCATGGCCCAATTCATGGGCCAGCGTCATGATATCGCGCGAGCGGCCCATATAATTGAGCATCAAATAGGGATGGGCGCTGGGCACGGTGGGATGGGCAAAGGCGCCCGAAAGCTTGCCTTCGGCCACCGGCGCATCGATCCAGCCCGAATTGAAAAACGGCTTGGCGACTTCGGCCAGTTCGGGCGAGAACTTGCCATAGGCTTCGAGCACGGTGGAGACGGCGCTGTCCCAATCCCAGGTGCGCTCGTCGCTGGTCGGCAGCGGCGCATTGCGGTCCCAGGCATTGAGCTTGTCCTTGCCGAACCACTTGGCCTTCATCTTGTAATAGCGGTGGCTGAGCTTGGGATAGGCGTCGGTCACCGCCTTTTGCAGTGCATCGACCACTTCGCGTTCCACCGAATTGGCCATGTGTCTGGAATCGGCGATATCCTCGTAGCCGCGCCAGCGATCGGAGATTTCCTTGTCCTTGGCCAGCACATTGGTGATGTGAGTGAAGAGCCGCGCATTGTCCTTGAGCGTCTTGCCCAAAGCCTTAAAGGCGGCTTCGCGCTTCTTCTCGTCCTTTTCGGACAGCAGATGCAGCGTTGATTCCATATTGAGAATCTCGCCATCCACTTGGAATTGCAGGCTCGACAGCGTCTCGTCGAACAGCCGGTTCCAGGCCGAATAGGCGGTGACCGATTTGTCGTGGAACAGCTCTTCGAGCTTGTCATCGAGCTGATAGGGCTTGGCCTTGCGCAATTCGGCAAACCAGGTGCGGTAGCGCGCCAGCTCCGCATCGCTAGCGAAGGCGGCTTCCAGATCCGCGTCTTCGATGCGGTTCAGTTCGAGTTCGAAGAACAGCACTTTGGTGGAGAGATTGGTCAGCGCCTCATTGGTATCACCCATGAACTTGGCGCGATCCGGATCGGTCGATTTCTGCGCATATTGCAGGAAGGAGAACGAGCCGATGCGGCCGCTGATATCGCCCAGTTGTTCGCTGGCCTTGATCGCCTCGACCAGCTTGCCCGCCTTGGTCAGCTCGACCAGCTTGCCCTTATAGGTCGCCTCAAATTGCGTCGCGAGCGCCTTGGCCTCGTCCAGCGCCGCAGCAAATTCCTTGCTGTCCTTGCCCGGATAAAGATCGCTCAGGTCCCATACCGGCAGCGTGCCGAATTGATTGTGGCCCTTCTGGCTCTTGGTTTCGGTCATGGCGTGCTCTCTCCGGCTGGTCCAATTGCGCGCGGACCTTAGCCAGCGAGGACGGCGATTGGAAGGGCAGCGCGCTCAAATCCGGGCGAGAACCATGATGTCATTACCAGCTGCATCGAACAGGATCAGCTTGCCGCGGGCATTGTCGAGGCGGTAGCTCGCCACCCGCCTCAGCGCATCGAGGAATTTGCCCTCCTGGTCCATGATGGCCGGGGCGCAGGCCATCTCGGTCGAAAACAGATCGCCAAAGCTGAGCGCCGAACCATCAATGCTGGCCTTGCCACCAAAACGGTTGCAGCCAGCCATACCGCTCACCTGCCCATCGGGCGCCAGCTCCAGCACGGTCTGCAGATTATCGATCACCCCACCGCCATCAATGTCCTCGGCCAGCCAGCGCCCTTCCGGCCAGCCGTCGCTGGCCGCGGAAATAGCCTCGGCAACCCGCTCGACCAGGATTTCGGTGGCGTCGGGGCCCGAGCCGAACACGCTGTTATGCGTGGTCGAGATAAAGAGCAGCTTGTCGCCCTCGGTGATGCGGGCAGACACCGAATAGCGGTGGCCGGACACGATCGCGTCGGGATCATAGGCAATGGCATAGGCATACGGCGGCGACTTGCCGCTGGCCACGGTCTCCCCCAGCACCTTGGCGGGAGCGTCGGCCAGCGAGGTGTCGAGCAATTGCACACTGACCTTAGCGGTATCGGGCAGCATGATGCGCTCGCGAAAGAACACCGTGCCGCTGAGGACAGCGCCGTCGGCCATTGCGGGGCCGGACAGGGTGAGGGCGATGATCGTTGCCAGCGCTGCGAAGATTCTGAGGACCATAATGCCTTCTCGTTTGGTTTAGGGCGATCCTAGCGAGCGGTGGTCGGGTCGTCCATCGGAGTGCCACTCCGATGCCATTCCCCCAAAATCCCACACAGTTAATCCCCTCTTAAACCCCTTGGCCCATCTTCTTCCCAAAACGGCACACCAGATTCGCGTGCCGGGACCAAGCCTGAGGTAAGTATGACGCGTGTTCTCGTTGTCGACGATGATCCGGTGCAGCTGCGGCTCACCGCCGAAATCGCCAACCGCGCCGGCTTCAAGCCGCTGACCGCCACGGGCGGCGAGCAGGCGCTGGCCATTCTGCGCGAGGATCGCAATATCGGCGCCATGATCCTTGATCTGGTCATGCCTGATCTCGATGGCATGGCGGTGATGGAGGCGATGCGCCGCGAGCGGCTGACCACGCCCGTCATCATCCAGACCGCCAATGCATCGCTCGAAACCGTCATTTCGGCCATGCGCCAGGGCGCGGCGGACTATTTCGTCAAGCCGGTATCACCCGAGCGGCTGGTCATTTCGCTGCGCAATGCCATGAAGCTCGATACGCTCGAAGCCGCCATCCGCGCCGAACATGCCCGCAAGGCTGGCACTTTCACCGCCGCCGACATGATCGCCAAGGCGCCCGCCATGGGTCGGGTGCTCACGCTCTGCGCCAAGGCCGCCAAATCGACCATTCCCGTGCTGATCGAAGGCGAAACCGGAGTCGGCAAGGAATTGGTTGCCCGCATCATCCAGGGCTCGGGTGACCGCGCCGGCAAGCCGTTCATCACCGTCAATTGCGGGGCCATTCCGCCTAATCTCGTCGAATCCGTATTGTTCGGGCATAAGAAAGGCGCCTTTACCGGCGCCATCGCCGACCAGCCGGGCAAGTTTGCCGAAGCCCATAATGGCACGCTGTTTCTCGACGAAATCGGGGAACTGCCGCCCGACACCCAGGTCAAATTGCTGCGCGCCCTGCAGGACGGGGAAATCGAGCCGGTCGGCGCCAGCCGCACCGAGCGGGTCAATGTCCGTGTCATCTCGGCCACCAATCGGCGGCTGCTCAATCTCGCCAAATCCGGCGAGTTCCGCGAAGACCTCTACTACCGCCTCAACGTCTTCCCTATTTATGTGCCGCCGCTGCGCGAGCGCATGGAGGATGTGCCGGCACTGGTTTCCATGTTCATCGCCCGCTTCTCGGCCGAAGCCGGCAAGCGCGTATTGGGGCTCTCCCCCGTGGCGCTTGATTTGCTGCTCGGCTATGACTGGCCGGGCAATGTGCGGCAGCTGGAAAACGCGGTTTATCGCGCCATTGTGCTCAGCGACGGCGCCTTCCTCGAAACCGTCGATTTTCCCCAGATCGTCGCCCAATCCGCCGGCCGCGAAACCGCTTTGTCCGATATCGAAACCGTGCCGGTACCCGCCGCGCCGACCCATATCGACACTGCAACCGCCCGCCAGCGGGCCTTCGAGGAACAACCCGCCGCGCCCGACCGCTTCCTCGATGCCTCGGGCGAAATCGCCGCTTTGGCGCAAATCGAGCGCGCCGCCATCGTCTTTGCCATCGAGCATCATGGCGGGCGCATGTCGCGCGTCGCCCGCGCCCTCAAGATTGGCCGCTCCACCCTCTACCGCAAGCTGCACGAATATGGTCTGGCTGAGGAATTGATCAACGACGCAGCATGACGGCAGGGTAATGAGCGAGCCTATTCCGGTCTTTGATGGCCATAACGACATTCTGGGCCATCTGGCGACGTCCGACGTCGCCGATCCGGTGCAAGCCTTCCTCACCGGCTCCTTCCCCAGCCATATCGACCTGATCAAGGCCAAGACCGGCGGCTTTGCCGGGGGCATATTCGCCGTGTTCTGTCCCTCGCCCAAAAAGCCCGATGGCGCGCTACCCCCAGGCATGGCCTTCGATATGGCGCCGCTGCCGCTGGACCTCGTTCCCGCTCAGGCCATGGCGATCCAACAGGTCAGCCTGCTCTATCGGTTGGAAGCCGCTGGCGCCCTCGCCGTCTGCCGCAACACGACTGAGATCAAGGCGGCCATGGCGCGGGGCAAAATCGCCGCCGTGCTGCATATCGAGGGCGTCGAGGCGATCGATGCCGATCTGCAATTTCTCGATGTGCTCTATGCCGCCGGCCTGCGCTCGCTCGGCCCGGTCTGGAGCCGGGACAATATTTTTGGGCATGGCGTGCCGTTCAATTTCCCCGGCTCGCCCGATACCGGCCCGGGCCTGACCGAAGCCGGCAAGCGCCTCGTCGCCGCCTGCAACCGGCTTGGCGTATTGATCGACCTATCCCACATCACCGAAAAGGGCTTTTGGGACGTGGCTGAGCTGTCCAGCGCACCGCTGGTCGCCACCCATTCCAATGTTCATGCCATTTGCGCCAATCCGCGCAATCTCACCGCCGACCAGCTCAAGGCGATCCGCGACAGCAACGGCATGGTGGGGCTCAACTTCGCCACCGGCTTCCTGCGGCCTGACGGCGCGTGGCGACCGGATACCGGACTAGACGTCATGCTGCGGCATCTCGATGCAATGATCGAGGCAGTTGGCGAGACGCGCGTGGGCCTGGGCTCGGACTTCGACGGGGCCATGCTGCCGGCGGCGATTGGCTCGTCGGCTGGGCTGCCGGTGTTGATCGAGGCCCTGCAACAGCACGGGTATAATGATGCGCTGGTGCAGCGGCTGGCGCATGGGAATTGGCTGGACCTATTGGCGCGGGTGATTGATCGCTAGAGCATCGATCCCCGCCACCACGGCCTCACTCACCCCCGGCTCCGACATGGCGTGCCCTGCCCCTTCCACCAGCACAATCTCCGCATTCCCCCATGCCTTTGCCAGTGCATACGACATCGCGGGCGGACAGAGCAGGTCAAACTGCCCCTGCACGATCACCCCCGGGATAGGCTTGAGCCGCCCTGCCCCAGCCAGCAATTGGCCGGGCGCCAGGAACGATCCCTGCGCAAAATAATGGGCTTCCATAAATGCAGTCGACGGCAACCGGCTGCCGTTTTGGACATCATCCAGATCAAGCCGCCTCGTACCCGGTCGAGCCTCGGAGAGCACTCGTTCAGTATCATGCCAGGCGCGAGCGGCGGGGCCGTGGATTGCCGGATCGGGATCAAGGATGCGACGAAAATAGGCGTCCAGCGGAGTGCCGCGCTCGTCGGGCGTAAGGACGCTGAGGAAGTCCTCGTAAAGCCCCGGATGGAACGTTCGGAGCCCCGTGCCAAACGCCCAATCCAGCTCGGCCCGCGTTCCCAGAAACGTCGCGCGCAGCACGATGCCGCTGACGCGCTCGGGATGGGCTTGCGCATAGGCGAGGCCCAGCGTTGCGCCCCAGCTGCCGCCTACGACCAGCCAGCGCTCGATCCCCAGCGCAGTCCGCACAAGCTCCATATCGGCGATCAGATGCTGAATGGTGTTGTGCTCCCGCGAATGCGCCGGCTGGCTGCGCCCCGCCCCGCGCTGGTCGAACAGCACCGCGCGAAACCGGCTGGGATCGAACAGCCGCCGGTGCGAAGGCTGGCAACCGCTGCCCGGCCCGCCATGCAGATAGACGGCGGGAATGCCATCGGCCCGGCCCACCGTCTCGACATAAAGGCTATGCCCGTCGCCAACATCGAGCATCTGGCTGGTGAGCGGCGCGAAGGGATCACCCCCGCCGTCGGGTGGCGTCATGGCAGCTCCGGCTCCAGCGTGCCACCGGAAAAATTGCGATAGATGAAGCGGTCGCCGCCCTCGCTGGATTCCTGCTCGGCCGTCTTGAAAATGCTCTCATGCAAGGGCGAGAGATGGCAGGCCGGATCGGTATTGCCGGCGCTGCCGGTCAAGGCGAATGCCTGGCAGCGGCAGCCGCCATAATCGATCTCCTTGAAGGCGCAGCTCTGACACGGCTCGGGCATCCAGCCGGTGCCGCGATAGCGATTGAAGGCATCCGAGTTCTGCCAGATCCAGGCAATGGAGTGGTTGGAGCGCACCGATTCAAATTCGAGTTCGGTAATGGTCTCGGCGGCGTGGCACGGCAGGATTTTGCCCGAGGGCGTGATGTTGAAAAACTGCCGCCCCCAGCCACCCATGCACTTCTTGGGGCGCAGGGCATAATAGTCGGGCACCACGAAATCGATGTCGAGAATACCGCGCAGCCGCACGCGTTCTTCCTCGACAATGGCTGTCGCCTCGTCGATCTGCTCGATCGTGGGCATCAAAGCAGCGCGGTTCTTCAGCGCCCAGCCATAATATTGCACATTGGCCACCTCGATGCGGTCGGCATCGAGTTGCACCGCCAGCGCAATCATGTCGCGCAGCTCATGCAGGTTCTGCCGATGCATCACCGCATTGACGGTGAGCGGCAGGCCCAGTTCGCGCGACCATTGCGCCACGTCGAGCTTTTTGGCATGGCCATTCTTGAAGCCGCCAATGCGATTGGCCAGCGCCGGATCATTGGCTTGAAAGCTGATCTGGATATGCGCCAGCCCCGCATCGGCAATTTCGGTGAGGCGCTCCTTGGTGATCAGCACCGCCGAGGTGATCAGATTGGTATAGAGGCCCAGATCATTGGCATGGCGCACCAGCTCCACCAAATCCTTGCGCACGCTGGGTTCGCCGCCGGAAAAATGCACCTGCAACACGCCGATTTCGGCCAGTTCGGTCAGCACTTTTTTCCACTCATCGGTGGTTAGCTCATTGCCCGCCCGCTCCATCTCCACGGGGTTGGAGCAATAGCCGCATTGCAGCGGGCAGCGATGGGTCATTTCCAGCAGCACCGCCAGCGGAATGCCATAGGCCTGCGCGACGGACTGGCCTTCCAGAATGGCAAGGCCATCATTGGCATCGCTCAGTGTCGGGCTCATGGCTTTGCCGCCTCGACCAGAAAGCCCGAATCCGCCAGGTCCTGCAGCATGGCGATAATGTCGCCGGCAATTTCCTCGCGCGGGGCAGTGTAGATATCAGCCAGATGGTCGGCAATGTCAGCGACGCTGCGCTGCCCGTCGCAGAGCTTGAGCACTTCGACGGCAATCTCGTCGGGCGCCATCACCCGCTCAGGCACCAGCAGCACCCAGCGTTGACGGGTTTCATCGAGCCGCAATTTGGTGCCGCGCGCCAGGGTGGGCACGCTGGCTTCGCTGACGCTCATGCGGCGGCGGGTGGCCGGGGCGATATAATCACTCATGATTGAGCCGGCACGAAAGCGCCGGGCGGCACATGCCCCTCGACATAGGCGTGATAAAGCGCGTCGAGCTGCACCCAGAGCACATTAGTCTTGAAGATCAGCGCATTGCACACCGCCTGCCGCTCGGCGGGGGTCTTGGCATTGGCCTTGACGTAATCGAGCGCGAAATTGGCGTCGCGCGGCGCCTGTTCCAGCCGCCGCTTGAAATAGGTCATGACGCCCGGATTGATGAAGTCGTAATGCTCCAGCATGCCCGAAATCCGCTCTTCATGCAGATTGGGCGCGAAGAGTTCGGTGAGGGACGAGGCGATGGCTTCGAGCGGACTACGGTCCCTGACGAAGTGGATATAGGCATCCACCGCAAAGCGCGTGGCCGGCAGAATGCCCTCGGCAGATTCGACATAGTCATTGTCGAGCCCCAGGCCCGAGGTCAGTTGCAGCCAGCGCTCGATACCGCCTTCGCTCCCCACATCGCCATCATGATCCTCGATGCGGTGGCGCCACTCGATACGGGTCGCGCGGTCGCGGAAGCGCGAGATGACGACGGCGTCTTTCAGCGGGATCGAGCTTTGATAATAATAGCGATTGAGCGCCCAGGCCTGCACCTGGCCCTTGTTGAGCTTGCCGCCATGCAGCAGGTGATGGAAGGGGTGCAGATTGTGGTAGCGGGTCGCGCCAATGGCGCGCAGCTGCGCTTCCAGATCGTCCGCACTATCGAGCACCGCATCGGACGCGACCGAAAAAGCTGTCATTGCTGTCAAAGCGTCATCTCCATCCCATCGGCAGGAATGATCCATCCTGCTTGTTCTGCTTGCAGCCGCTCGGGCGCATCGCGCCGCCAGGCCGGGTTCGAATTGTTGATATGCAGGAAGACCTTGCGACCGATCCCCAGATCAGCGAGCGCTGGCATAGCCACATCCATGGCAATATGGCCCATGCGCTGCCCGGTTTTTTGCCCGAGGCCCAAGGCGATCAACTCATCGTCGCGCCATAGCGTGCCGTCGAAGAACACCAGATCCGCCCCAGCCAGCTTTTCGGCCACTTCGGGCGTGACAGCAGCACAAGCGGCGAGGAAGACCAGTACCTTGCCATTGCGCGTGATGCGCAGGCCCAGCGTGTCACCTTCGTCATTTTCGGCAACGCCTTCGAGATAAAGCGCGGTTTTGCCCGGCGCGATGAAGGGCTCAATCAGCAACCCCGAGCCCGAGCCATCAGGCAGCGTGGGCTCGAACGCCACGCCGGTTTCGATGGCAATGCGCGTCACCTTCTCCGTGTTGAGCGCATTGAAAATGCTGTTGGCCCGCAAAATCTCCTGCACGCGCTGATGCGCGTAAAGTGTAAAGGGCGAGCCCTCGCGCAGCGACAACAGGCCCGTAACAGCATCGACCTCGCCATTGGTCAGGATAACCGCGGCAATCGGACTGTGCCTGAGGGCACGCGGATGCAGCATCGGCGTATCGATGATTTGCTGGCGCAGATCGGGCGACGCATTGATCAAAAACCAATGCTCGCCATTCCCGCTTATGGCGATGGAAGCCTGGCTCGCGCGCAAGCCCGGCTCGCGTCGTGCTGTAAGGCAATTGTCGCATCCGCAATTCCATTGCGGCAGGCCCCCGCCTGCCGCGGAGCCCAGAATGACTATTTTGATCATGTCGGCGTCCGCGGCAGGCCGGTCCCTACTTGCGCGTGGCGCAAGCGTACATGTTGATTTCCATGCTGACGGGAACTTCAACGATGGTTGGTTTCTTCCAGGCCATTTCAGGTCTCCTCACGAAGGCGGCGGGATTGCCGCTGGCGGTGAGGGTGACGGCTGAGCGGCTCGGGCGCACTCTATGGCCGCGATAGCTTTTGCCTATAGTGCTGGTAGCGCCTAGAAATCGTCTTCCGTGTCCACCGCCAGAAATGGCGGCGTCGGCAAGATGCCCGGCAGGACATAAGCAGCCGACGTCTGCTGCAACAGCTCGAGCAGGCTCGCATAAGGCTCGGCGCGGCGATATTGCGAGGGCACCAAAGCCACGATGCGGCGCGGCGGCGCCTTGACGCGATAGAGCTTTACCCCGCCCGCCGGACCATTGCCCGCAATGGTGGCGAGCGCGGGCGCGAGGCACACCCCGGACCCAGCCCGCACCAGGCCAATGGCCGTCTCAAAACTGCGGCATTGCGCGACGACACGATGCTGCGGCAGCAGCCGATCATACCAATCGGCCACCCGATTGGCCTGCTGGCTGCCAAAGGTGAACTGGATGGCTTGGTTGAGCAGGCCCAATTGCTCCGCCGGCAATTCACCCTGCGGGTCGGCGATGCCATCGAGCGTCAGCGCCTCGGGCACGACCAGCACATAGGGGTCTTCGATCAGCGGGATTTGCACGAAACCGACGCCAGCCTGCGCCACCGAATTGGCCGCGAGCAGACCGATATTGACCCGCCGCCCATAGAGCAGTTCCAGAATATCGGCGGGGGCGCTTTCCTGAATGTCGAAATCGACCTCGGGGAATTGGCTCTGCATGCTGCCGATGGCCGCGGGCAACAGCACGCGCAACACCGAATTGATCCCCGCCAGCCGCAGCGTCAGCCGCTTGCCGCCGCTGAACTGAGCCAGCCCATCTTCCAATTCGCGCATATTGCGCAACACCTGCTCGGCCTTGGGCAGCAGATAAGCGCCTGCCTCGGTCAGTTCCATTTCACTGGAGCGGCGATGAAACAACAGCGTGCCGACATTGGCCTCCAGCTTGCTCAATTGCTGGGACAGCGAGGGCTGCGCCAGCCCCAATTGCTTGGCCGCCTTGGTCAGCGTTTCCGAACGGGCCACGGCCCAAAAGATGCGCAATTGATGCAGCGTGACCTCGCCGACCTTCTGGCGCGCGGAAGGCTTGCTGCCGCCGGCGCGCTTGATCTTTGCGCCTGCTCGTTCATCATCCATCGCCGCCAACCCTTGCCATTTTCGCGCGGCTAGAGCTAAGGCGAACCGGCCGGCAGTGCAAAGACCATATTGTCGACAAACTGAATACGATGTAGGTTCCGAGCGCGCTTGAAACCGGGCCGGCCGGCTGACAAGCTATCGGCCTGATCGGGCACCAAGCCTATGGAGCAGCACTGAACATGGCCACGGCCAAGACCCAGAAAACCAAGCCGGCGGCCGAAGCCCCCGCCAATGGCCGTGTGCGCGGGCAAGGCGCCCAGACCGTCTATGAGCGGCTACGCCAATCCATCCTCGAACTGGAACTCGAACCGGGCAGCCCGCTCGACGAATCAAGCCTCTCCGAACAATTCGAAATGTCGCGCACCCCGATCCGCGAGGCGCTGGTGCGCCTGTCGGGCGAAGGGCTGGTGACCACGCTCCCCAATCGCAACACGGTGGTCTCAACCATCGATTTCGTGCGGCTGCCGCTCTATTTCGAAGCGCTGACGCTGATGTATCGCGTCACCACCCGCTCGGCGGCGGTGCATCGCCGGCCCGAACATCTGCTGGCCATTCGCGGCTTTGAAGGCGCCTATTCGGAGGCCGTGGCGCGGCGCGATGCGCTGGGCATGATCCAGGCCAATCGCGATTTCCACATGGCCATCGCCGAAGCCGGCGGCAATATCTATTTCACCAATCTCTTCGCCAGACTGCTCGACGAAGGCCGGCGCATCCTGCGGCTCTATTATTCCTCCTTCGACGACAAGCTGCCGCGCCAATATGTCGACGAACACGGCGCCATGGTTGCGGCCATCGAGGCGGGCGATGCGGACCTCGCCGACCGGCTGGGTGCCGAACATGCCGCCCAGATCGTGCGGCAGATCCAGAGCTATATCGGCCGCGACACCGCCGCCCATATTAGCCTCTCGGAAGCCCGCTAATGGCCCGTATTGCCATTGCCGGCGCTGGCATTATCGGCGCCGCCATTGCCACCTGGCTGATCGATCAGGGCCATGACGTCACGGTGTTCGAGCCCGAGCCCGATGGCCTGCCCACCTCATCAGGCAATGCCTCGCTGATCGCCCTGCCCGAAATCGCGCCGATCGCCAGCCCCGGCATTCTGTCGGCCGTGCCCGGCTGGCTGCTCGATCCGCTGGGCCCACTGACCCTGCGCTGGACCGATGTGCCCGCGCTACTGCCATGGCTGCTCGCATTCCTCGCCTCGGCCACCCCGGCCCGCGGCGCCAAGGCCCGCGAGGCACTGACGCTGCTGATGACAACGGCTTTGGCCGACCACGAAGAGCTTGGCCGCAAGGCCGGTCTCACCGGCCATTTGCGGCAGACCGGCTATGTCTCGGTGCATGACAGCGAAAAAAGTGTCGCCTCCGCCTTGCATGAAGCCGGCGTGGTCAAGGCTGCACTCGGTTATGATTTCGAACGCATCACCCCCGAGCGCGCGCGCCAATTGGTGCCGCAACTGGAGGGCAATTTTGCCGGTGCCATCTATCAGCCCAGCTATTGGACGGCCTCCAATCCCCTGACCATTTTGCGCCATTATCAGGCCTTCGTCAGTGGCCGCGCCAAGCTCGTGCCGGCCAAGGTGACACGGCTGGTACAGGGCGAGAACGGCATCACCATCGCCACACCATCGGGCCAGAAAACCTTCGACAAGGTGGTGGTCGCCGCCGGGGTGTGGTCGCGCGATCTGGTGCGCGGGCTGGGCGCCAAAGTACTGCTCGAAAACGAGCGCGGCTATAACACCACCTTCACCGATCTGGACTGGAACCTGCCCATGCCGGTAGGTTTTGCCGATCATGGCTTTATCGCTTCGCCACTGGTCGATGGCCTGCGCGTGGGCGGCGCGGTGGAATTGGCCAAGCCCGACACCGCCCCCAATTTCGCCCGCGCCAAGGCCATGCGCACCAAGATGCGGCGCTATGTGCCCGCCTTGCCCGAGGGCGGCAAGGAATGGATGGGCCGCCGCCCCTCGACGCCCGATTCCCTGCCCGTCATCAGCCGCCATCCCGGCGACGACCGCATCGTCTATGCCTTCGGCCATGGCCATCTGGGCTTGACCCTGAGCGCCGTCACCGCGCGACTGGTCGCTAGCCTTATTGCCGACGCACCACCCGACCCGGCGCTCGCCCCTTTCAGCATTACCCGCTTCCAATAGGCCATCATGAGCAAGAAGAGCTTTTTCTGTATCGACGCCCATACTTGCGGCAATCCGGTCCGCGTCGTGGCCGGGGGCGGCCCCGACCTCAAGGGCGATACGATGAATGCACGGCGCGAGCATTTTCTGGCCGAATATGACTGGATCCGCACCGGCCTGATGTTCGAGCCGCGCGGCCATGACGTGATGAGCGGCTCGATCCTCTATCCCGCTTTGCGCGAGGATGTGGACGGCTCGATCCTCTTCATCGAAACCTCGGGCTGCCTGCCCATGTGCGGCCATGGCACGATCGGCACGGTCACGGTGATGATCGAAGAAGGACTGGTGACGCCCAAGACGCCAGGCAAGCTGCGGCTCGAAGTGCCGGCCGGCATTATCGAGGCCGAATACACCATGGACAATGCGGGCCATGTGATCGACGTGCGCATCACCAATGTGCCCTCATTCCTTTATGCCACCGGGCTCGAAATCGACCTGCCGGGGCTTGGGCCGCTCAAGTTCGACGTCGCCTATGGCGGCAATTTCTACGCCATCTTTGAGCCGCAGCCCGGCTTCACTGATATGAATCAGCTCTCGGCCTTCGATATCCAGCAGCTCTCGCCCGTGGCGCGGCGACTGATCAACGAGAAATACACCTTCCAGCATCCCGAATTCCCCACCATCAACGGCCTGCGCCATATCATGTGGACCGGCGCCCCGGTGAACCCCAAGGCCGATGCCCGCAATGCGGTGTTCTACGGCGAAAAAGCCATCGACCGCTCCCCCTGCGGCACCGGCACCTCGGCGCGCCTCGCCCAAAAAGCCGCGCGCGGCGAGCTCAAGGTTGGCGAGAGCTTCGTGCATGAATCGATCATCGGCAGCCTCTTTGTCGGCCGGGTCGAATCCGCCACCAAGGTCGGCCCCTACGACGCCATCGTGCCCTCGATCGCGGGGCAAGCCTGGATCACCGGCTACAACACCATCTTCCTCGACGACCGCGATCCGTTTGTGAAGGGGTTTACGGTGAGCTGAGGGGATACCCTCCCCCAGCGGGGAGGGTTCATTTGAGGGATTTCGTCATTTTCGCGACTCCCTCCACTCATCGTCATCACCCGGCTTGTCCGGGTGATCCATCTTTCAGCACATGCGGCGACAATGGATTGCCCGGACGAGCCGGGCAACGACAGAAGGGCGGGCTTGGGAGAACGCGGAGAAGTCCTCAAGTGAGCACTGCCCCGCATCGCGCGCTCCCGATCAGAACCCGTACTTAGCCAAATCCGGCCGCGTCTTCAGCCCCTGCTCGACCACCGCACGGATAGCCTTTTCCTCGTCCCCAACCAGCTCCAACCGCGGCTGGCGCACGACCGGGGACGTGCCACGCACAATCGCTTCGCACAGCTTGATGTTCTGGACGAATTTCGGCCCGATATCGAGATGCAGCAGCGGCAGGAACCAGCGGTAGATTTCCATGGCTTCCTTGATGCGGTCCTGCTGCACCAGTTTGTAAATAGCCACGGTCTCCTTGGGGAAGGCGACGACCAGGCCCGCAATCCAGCCATGGCAACCCAGCACCAGGCTCTCCAGCGCCAGATCGTCGACGCCGGTCAATAGCTGGTAGCGATCACCCAATGCATTGATGGTCTCGTTGATGCGGCGCGTGTCGCCGGTCGATTCCTTGATGGCGACGAATTTGGGCTCGTCGGCCATGTCCTTGAGCATCTCGGCAGTGATGTTGATGCCGTACGCCAGGGGATTATTGTAGACGATAATCGGCAGGTTCGAGGCCGCGGCGATAGCGCGGTAATGCACGACCACTTCGCGATCATCGGCCAGGTAGCGCATGGCCGGTAGCACCATCAGCCCCTCGACGCCGATCTTCTCGGCTTCGGCGGCAAGCGCTGCGCCAACACTGGTGGAATCCTCGGCAATGGTCAGCAGTACCGGCACACGACCGGCTGCCGCTTCGATGGCGGCCTTGGCGATGGCGAGCTTTTCCGCGACCGTCAGGCTCGAGGCTTCGCCCAGCGAGCCGCAGACCACGATGGCGTCGACGCCACCCTCGATCTGAAACACCACATCGGCCTTGACGCCATCGAGATCAACCTGCTGGTCCGCCGTCATCTTGGTGGTGATCGCGGGCAATACACCGCGGAAATCACTCTTTTGCATGCCTAGTTCCTCATCGTCGCAATAACGTCTCTGCCGCCAGATTTAGAGTGTTGTATTTAGTTTGTCGACAAGAAATTGCAAAGAGGTGCCCTCTCTAAATCAACGGATTTGCCTGCGGGACCCACACCCCCACGGAACCATTCCCGCGCAGGCGGGAACCTCTGTTTTCTTGCTAAAAATGCCGGGTCGAAACCGCCAGCGGGACTGCCGCTAGCCGCGCGTGAAATCCACCGGAACGCCCAGCGTCTCGCTGCCGCCGCTCGGCGGGGGCGGAAAGGGCGCGGCCCGCGTGACCGCATCGACGGCCGCCTGATCGAGCGCCGGATTACCGGAGGACTGCACCAGACTCACGCCCGCCAGCCCACCGCCGGCCGAAATGGTGAACCGCACCAGGGCCGTTCCCGTCGCCCCGCCGGCCGACCGCGGATAACGCTTGGCATTGTTGAGGCGCCGCTGCACCTGGCGCTGCCACGATGCCGCTTCCGCGGCACCGCCACTCCCCTGGCTCTGTTGGCCGGCCGTAGCCCGCGCCGCGGCGCTGTCGGCATTGCTCTGCCCGCTATTGCCGGTCGGCGGCGGTGGCCGCGGGGCTTCGCGCGAGGCCTGTTGTGTCGGTTGCTGCTGTGGCCGCGGTCGCTGCGTGGGTGCGCTGGGCCGCTCGAAACTCAGCGTCCGGGGCACGGGAGCGGCGTTCAACTCGCTCACCTCCACCGGCTCCAGCGGCTCGGCCGCCACTGGGGCAACCGTGTCGACGGGTTCAGGGCTGGTGACCGGCGTCGCCAGCACAGCCATGTCCATCGTCTCAACGACCAGCTCGACGGGTTCGGCCGCAGCGGTCTCAACCGGCGGCGCTTCGTCCTGCTCCAGCGGCTCGACCGTTTCGGGCGGCACCGCCTGCTCGACGGGCACTTCGGCGACCTGGGTTTCGGGCTCGACCGGCTCAAGCGTTTCGCTCGGCGTCGTCGCGACGATTTCGCCGCCCGCCGAGATCAGATTTTCCGCACTGCCATCCTCGACATTGGAGGTCTCATTGGTGGAAACGGACGTGACCGAAATGATATCCACCGTCACCGCCCCCGGCGGCGGCGCATCCTCGGGTTGCGGCCAGGCAAAGCCGACAAAGGCCACGCCGAAAATGCCGGCATGCACCAAGAGTGAACCTGGCAGGGCGTAGCGCATATCAGGGGGTCCGCGCCGGCACGGTGACAAGGCCGATGCGGCTATAGCCGGCGCCCGACAATTCGCCCATCACTTCCATGATGGCGCCATAGGCCGCCGTCGTATCGCCCCGCACATAAAGCCGCTCGTCGGTGCCCTCGACAGCCAGCGCTGCGACACTGCTCACCAGCGTGTCCGGCGTCACCGGCTCGCCCTCGATGGACAGCGCGCCATCGGGCTCGACCGTTACGGTGATCGGCTTGGTCTGGAGCGGCATGGCCTGCGCCCGCGTTTCAGGCAGATCGATCGGCACGCCCATCGTCATCAAGGGCGCCGCGACCATGAAGACGATCAGCAGCACCAGCATCACATCCACCATGGGGGTGATGTTGATTTCGCTGATCGGCGCCCGGCCCCGGCCGCGCTTGCCTTTATTATTACCCAGCGCCATGCCCATCAGAGCGACTTTCCGGCATCGAGTTGCCGCGACATCAGCGCCACCAGCCGGTTGGCAAAGCCTTCAAGCCGCGCAATCAGCTTGCCCGCATCCGCACTGAGCTTGTTGTAAGCAATAACAGCGGGGATAGCGGCCAACAGGCCAAGCGCCGTCGCCAGCAGCGCCTCGGCAATCCCCGGCGCCACCACCGCAAGGCTGGTATTTTCCGCCGCGGCAATGGCGGTAAAGGCATTCATGATCCCCCAGACCGTGCCGAACAGCCCCACAAATGGCCCCGCGCTGCCAATGGTGGCGAGAAAGCCTAGCCGCTTTTCCAGGTCCGCGCTCTGCTCGCTCACCGCCAGATCGAGCGCAATTTCGAGCCGGCTCTGCAGGCCCACCGCATTGTCGGCCTGCACCGCGTGGCTTTTGTCCCATTCTTCCATGGCGGCAAGAAACACAGCCGATAGCCCATGCTGGCCGGCGCCAGCGTAATCGGCCCGCAACTCGGCCAGCGGCCGGCCCGAGGCGAACGCCTTGTCGAACGCCGCCATTTCGCTCTTGACCTTGCCATAGGCGGCCAGCCGATTGGCAATGATCGCCCACACCCAGACCGAGGCAATGACCAGCCCGATCATCACCGACTTGACCACCCAGTCCGCCTGCATGAACAGGGCGAACATGGAAAAATCATGCGCTTGCGCTGCTACGTCCATCGGTCCCGTCCTCAAACGCCAAAGGCAATGTCGGGTCGCGTCGTGGTGACGAGCCCGTCAAGGCAGGCCGCCGCGGCGATGTCCGTGCCTTCGCAGGCGGTGATATCGTTGATCAGCAGCCGCCCGATGCCCTCGCAAGCCAGATTCTTGAGCTCAAACTGCAGCACCTTGGTCTTGCCCTCGGCCAGCGCCTTGAAATCGAGCGTCACGATCCGGTCGATGGCGCCATCGCTGGTAAAGAACGCCACTTCCACCGCGGCGCGATCGAGTTGCCCACCCAGCGTGTTGGTCGCAAGGAACGTCACCCGGCAACCGTTCTCGGCAGGCTGAAGAGCATTGAGTTCGAGCGCCAGGGATGGCGCCGCGGGCGCAGCCTCTTGCGCCAGAACGGGGGCGCTCAGAGCGAGTACGCTGAACAGAAGGGCAGGAATTTTAGACATCAGGCAACCTTGCTTTGTGGTGCCGCAGCGACGAAACGCTGCGCCGACTGCGGCAAGACGAAGGGAATATTGCCGGCAGGCAGTGCGCCCACCCGCATCGGACAATCGAAAACCTCGGCGATCAGGCCATCGGTCAGCACCTCGGCGGGCGTACCGGCGCCGGCCACCGCGCCATTGCGGATCGCCACGATCTGGTCGGCATACATCGCCGCCAGGTTCAGATCATGCAGGATGGCGATAACGCCGCCACCTGAAGCGGCGAACTGGCGCGCCACATCCATGATCATCAACTGGTGCTTGATATCCAGACTCGATACCGGCTCATCGAGAAACAGGAACCGCGGCACCCCATCGAGCACCGGTTCCCACACCTGGCAGATGACGCGCGCCAATTGCACGCGCTGCTGCTCCCCGCCCGACAATTCGCCATAGAACCGCCCACCGAAACCGCCGAGATCCACCCGCGCCAACGCCTCGTCCGGCAACCGCCGCAGCGCCGCCAGCGACACACCCGGCCGCCCTGCAGTAAGCCCCAAAGCCACCACTTCACGCACCGTAAATGGGAACGGCAATGTGCTCGATTGCGGCAGCACGGCCCGCAAAGTGGCGGCCGTACCCAGATCCATGCTGGCCACATCGCGACCATTGATGCTGATCGCCCCGCTGAACGCATAGTCCCGGCACAGCGCCTTCATCAGCGTGGATTTGCCCGAGCCATTGGGGCCGATAATGGCGGTCACCTGCCCCGGATAGGCAGAAAAACTGACGCCATCGAGAATGCGCCGCTGGCCGATTTCAACCGCGATATTGTCGACATGGATCATGGCGTCACCAGGCAAAGACCGCGCGTTTGCGCAGCAATATCCAGAGGAAGAAGGGCCCACCCACCGCGGCGGTCACGATGCCGATCGGCAATTCCGCCGGCGCCACGATCAGCCTGCTGACGGCATCCGCCATCAGCAGGAAGGAAGCGCCCAATAGCGCCGAAGCCGGCAGCAGATAGCGATGGTCAGGTCCGATCACCAGCCGCAACAGATGCGGCACGACAATGCCGACAAATCCAATGCCGCCGCTGACCGCCACCGACGCCCCGGTCGCTGCCGCCACCGCGACAATGACCACCCGCTTGAACCGCTGTACGGGAATCCCCAGATGCCCTGCGGTCGCCTCGCCTAAAGTCAGCGCATTGAGCCCCTTGCCCAGAAACGCCGCCACAGCCAGCGCCGCGATGATGATCGGCCCGGATGCCATGATCTTGGTCCAGTTGGCGCCCGACAGCGAGCCCATGCCCCAGAAGGTCAGGTCCCGCAATTGCGCGTCATTGGCCACATAGACCAACACACCCGTGACTGCCCCGGCCAGTGCCCCCAGCGCAATGCCAGCCAGCAGCATGGTGGCAATCGCCGTCTGCCCGCCGCGCGTCGCCACGCGATAAAGAATGAAGGTGGTGATGAGCCCGCCGATGAACGAAGCGATCTGCAGCGCATAAATCCCCAGCAATGCGGTCAGCGGCGCCAGCATCGTCGTGCCCAAAACGATGATGCCCACCGCGCCCAGCCCCGCCCCGGCCGAGACGCCCACCAGCCCCGGATCGGCCAGCGGGTTGCGGAACAGGCCCTGCATCAGAAGGCCCGACACCGCCAAAGCCGCCCCGATCAACACGCCCAGAATCATGCGCGGCAGGCGGATATTGTAGATCACCGCATAGTCGCGCACCGCCTGCACCTCGCTTTCGGGAACCAGCCCAAACCAGCCCCCGATAATGGTAGAGGCCGAAGCGCCGGACGCCCCGGTGGTCATCGAAATGGCCATGGTCACCACCAGCAGCAGCGCCAAAGCGATTACCACCACGCGGCCAAGCCCACTGCGGTCGCCCTCGGCACGCTCGGCAATGGCACCATGGATGGACATGACCTGGCTCATCCCGCCTACTCGCCGTACAGCGCGTCGACGAGGTCGGAAACCGCTTCTGCCGTGCGCGGGCCAAAGCCCAGCAGATAGGCGCCGTCCAGCCGGATGATGGCGTGATTGCGCCCCGCCTCGGTCAGCGCGATCGCCGGATTGCCGATCAGATCGGCATTGCTGGCGCTATGGTCGCCACCGCGATCCATCATCAGGATCACATCGGGCGCCGCCTCGATAATGGCTTCCTCGGTCAGCGCCTTGTAGCCGGAATATTCGTCGATTGCGTTGACCGCGCCAGCCAGCGCGATAATGCCATCGGCCGCCGTGCCGGTGCCCGAAGCCTGGATCTTGCCGCCCTCGGCCGACAGCACGAACAACACGCGCTTGCGCTCGGCGATATCAGCCGTGCGCTGCTCGACGGCCTTGAGCGCCGTGTCGATTTCATTGGCCAGGGCCTCGGCCTTGTCCGGCACACCCAGCGCCTGGCCCACCGCCCGCACCTTGGTGAGGATACCGTCATGGCTGAAGCTTTCCGGCACGGTCTGGTATTCCACCCCGGCATGGGACAGCACCTCGAGCGCCTCGGGCGGGCCGCTGCCTTCGATCACCAGCAACGCGCTGGGGCTGACCGAAAGCACGCCTTCCGGCGCCAATTGGCGCATATAGCCCACATCGGGCAGCGCCGCCGCCGCTTCGGGATAGGTCGCCGTCTGGTCGCGGGCGATCAGCTTGCCCTCCTCGCCCAGCGCATAGATGATTTCCGTCAGCGAACCGCCGATCGACACCAGCCGCGAACTATCGGCGAAGGGATGCAGCTCCTGCGCATTGGTCGGCAGCGAGGCCAGCGCGACAATCGCGCCTGCAGCCAGGAAGCGCTTGAAAGACAAAGTCATGACTGATCTCACGCGGCGTGGGTTTGGGCAAAGAGCGGCAGCGATTCAACAATCGTCCGCCAGGCGGCGCGCTCGTCAAAACCTTCCTGACGCTTGCCGAAGAACTGGATGATCAGCTCGCGCTGTGCGTCATAGACTTCCACCGACGTCACATGACCGTCCGAAGTCGGCTTGCGCACCGCCCATACGGCGGCGATCTGGTCGAGCCGCAAATGCAGGTGGAACGTGTCGTCCATCACATTGAGCCAGGGGCCCATGGTCTTGATCGTCTTGACCGGCCCCGCATGGATCTGGATGCAGCCGTGATTGCCGACAAAAGCCATCAGCGGCAGTTCGCTCGCCGCGGATTCCTCGAACAGCTTGGCGACAGCCGCATGATCGAGCTGGAAGGCATAATCCTCGCCCACCATTTCGAGCGCATCGAGCCGGGGTAGATTGAGTGCCTTGATCATGCCGAAGAACTGATGCGTGTCGGTCATCGCGGCCCAACGCTCGCGCAATTCGGCAATGCCGGCAGCCTCGCCCAGCGGCTCTGGCGTTTCAGCTTCGCTCACTGTGATCCCTTCGGACTGGTCCGCATGACGCAGATTGGCGATCAGCAGGTCCCAGGCTTCGAAATTGGTCGAAGGCCGCGCATGCACCTTATGTACGGCCACGCCCTGCCGGTCGAAGAACTGCAGCGAACGGCGCACCGCGCCCTCCTCGCCCGCCTTTTCGACCGCAAAGCCGAAGGCCCAGCGCGACGGAAAAATACGCAGATCGATCTGCTCGCCCAGCACCATCGAAGCGCGCGGGCCGATCACCACCTTTTCGTAAGGCCCGATCTTTTCATGCACCGCGCTTTCATTGCGGGTCAGCGCCATCACTTCGCCGCAGGCCCGCAACCCGTTGAGCAGCAGATCGAGATCGACCTGCAGCCGCACGGCGCTGCGGCCGACTTCGGCAGCAACCAGCTCGCCCTCGGAAATACCGTGGATACGGGCGAAATCACGCTCCCGCATTTCGGGATGGCGCGCCCGCAATTCGCGAATCTGGGCAGGGGTCTTGGCAGTTTTCTCGGTCATGGCTTGGCCTATTTGGTCAGAATGAGCTTGTCCTGGCGGGTGATGCGCAACCGGTATGGCACCCCGTTATGCAGCAGCACGATTTCGTCCCCGCCGCCGAACAGTTCAGCGGTGGTGACGGTTCTGGTGCCTTGCGGCACTGCATTGGCTGGCTTGCCCGGCGGTGATTGATCGCTTCGTTGCATCACTAATGTCTCGTCGGATCAGTGGCTTGGCTGTGCCTGACAGCGGCGGCCGATCTGTCCATGGTTTCTTGACTCTACTAGTCATGTTAATTACAGGACGCAATAGGTGATTTTAAGAGTCAGCTTAAAGACCGGGTCACGAACAGCCAGCCAGCCGCCAGCCAAAACCGACAAACCAAAAACAGACTACTGGAGTTAACAATGGGGCTGGTCAGGTCGCATGCGGCTGCACTGATGTGCGGCGCGGCGTTGAGTGTGGTTGGGATGGGGGCGGCGTTCGCCCAAGCCACCACCACGAATGCAAGCAATATAACGATGCTGGAGCGTCTGGTGATCGGGGCGGGGGCGCCCAAGATCGCCATCGACACCCCGCAGGCCGTGACGGTGGTCAATCAGGACGATATCGACGCCGTGCAGGCGACGAGCATCGGCGAGGTGCTGAGTACCGTACCCGGCGTCACCATCATCGGCTCGGACCGCGTTTTCGGCGAATCCTTCAACATCCGCGGCATCGGCACGGCCGAAACCTCGGGCGACGAAGCGCGTATCATCGTCACTGTCGATGGCGCCAAGAAGTTCTACGAGCAATACCGCATGGGCTCGTTCTTCTCCGATCCCGAGCTTTACAAGCAAGTCGAAGTGCTGCGCGGCCCGGCGTCCTCAACGCTTTATGGCTCGGGCGCCTTGGGCGGGGTGATCAACTTCACCACCAAGGACGCCTCAGACTTCATTACCGAGGGCCATACCGGCGCTGCCCGCCTCAAGACCCAGTACAGCTCCAATGGCGATGGCACTTTGGTTTCAGGCATTGTCGCCCAGCGCGTCAATGAAAGCTTCGACGTGTTGGCCGCCGGCAATTGGCGCCGTTCGGAAGAGTACGACCTGGCCAATGGCGGTACGCTGTCCGGCTCCGACTTCGATGCGCTGTCGGGCCTGATCAAGGGCACGGCCCGCTTTGGCGACAATGACGAGCAGGTACTGCGCCTCTCCTATCAGCGCTGGAGCAGCGATGCGGACCAGCAGGATTACGCCCAGACCGGCACATCCGCGATGTTCGGCCTTGTCGATCGCACGGTCGTCGATCAAACAGCCGTATTGAGCTACGAAAATGCCGACAGCGACAATCCTTGGGTTGACCTCAAGGCCAACTTGTCATTCTCGGACACTTATGTGACCCAGACCGGCTCCCCGTTGGGTGGCTTTGCCGAGGCTGAATACGGCTACCGCACTTGGCAGGGCAATATCCAGAACACTTCAGAATTCGATCTCGGAGACTGGACACATTACCTGACCTATGGCGTGCAGACCAGCTACCAGGATCGCATTGCCTTCAGTACGGCGACTGGCACTGACACCCCGATCACCACCCATCCGGAAGGCACCGACACAAGACTTGGCGTCTTCGTGCAGAACGAGGCCATCTATGACGATCGCCTGACCATCATCACAGGCGGTCGTGCCGATTTCGTCTGGCAGCGGCCGGAAGAAACCACCAAGGGCGAGCGCAACATCGATGACGTCGCCCTCTCACCCAAGATCGCCGCTCTCTACGATATCAACGAGAATTTCTCGATCTTCGGCTCGGTCGCTCACACCGAACGCCTGCCAACGCTGGATGAGCTTTACCAATACAATGCAACCAAGGGCCCCAGCCTGGGCCTCGAAAAGGAAAGCTCCAACAATTACGAAGCCGGCTTCGCGCTGTCCGGTTACGAACTGATCCAGGACGGCGACCAGGCCAGCGTCAAGGTCACCGGCTTCTATAGCGAATTGACTAACATGATCGAGTCTTCACCAAGCGTTCCCGGCAACCCCTACTATCGCAATATCGGGGAAGCCACGATCTATGGTGTGGAAGTGGAGGGCGCCTACGAATCCGAACGCTTGTTCGGCCGCGTCGCCTATACCGCAACGGTCGGCAAGAACGATTTGACCGGCGCTGCGCTCACTTCCATCCCTGCCCACAAGCTGGTGGTTACCGTCGGGGGTCGCGAGCCGGAATATGGAATTGAGTATGGCATCAAGGCCACGTTCGCGGCATCGACCGAAACGGGCGTGACGCCGGCAATAGCCGGATCCAGCGGAACCCCCGCCTACAGCACGCTCGATCTGTTCACCTCCTGGAAGCCAACCACCGGCCCGCTGCAAGGCTCCGAGTTGCGCTTCGGCATCGACAACATCTTCAACGTCGATTACCGCGACAACCAGACCCCCGACCGCTCACTCGGCCGCACCTTCAAGGTGACCCTGGCCAAGCAGTTTGACTGGTAAAAACCAAAGCCCCGGATGAAAAATCCGGGGCTTTTTGCATGCTCACTCACTGGGGAGGCGTTGGGACCAACACACCCCTCAGTTCAAAAACACCGTAACCTTGTCCCCTCGCCCCTCGGCATCCACCACCGAGAGCGTCACATAGCCCGCTCCATCCGGCTGCCAGGCGTTCTGGCGGGCGAAAGCCGACCGACCAAACGGCGCGCCATTGGCAAAGAAGGTGAAGGGCGGCACCCCGTCGCGCACCTTGACCATGAGCGAAGCCGCGCTGCCCGAAGCCAGCCCCAGATCGACATCGACCCCGTCGGCCGGAAAGGCGATCTTGGGCGCAGCATCGCGCGCCACGACATCTTCATTGGGATGGCGGAAGCGGCGCAGCGGCGCGGGCAATTGGGTGTTGGAAGCAAACAGCACGCCCGGCGGCGCCTTGCGCAACGGCGCTGTGCGACTTCCCAACCGATCGAAACTCTCGAACAGGATCGGCGCGGCACCGATAATGCCCGACAGCCCCGGCACCGGCGCACCATCAGGCCTGCCGACCCAGACGCCGATCACCGTCTTGCCGTCAAACCCGATGGCCCAGGCATCGCGATAGCCATAGGACGTGCCGGTCTTGTAGGCGATACGGCCGGGTGAACCATTCAGCGGCGGCGGCACATCGGCCAAGATATCGGCGACATACCAGGCCGCGACCGGATCAAGCACCGGCGCAGGCTTTTCGAACGCCAATGTCGTATCGGGCTTGACCCCATCGCGTAGCCGCACCGGCGAGCCGCCGCGGGCAATGGCGCCATAGATGGACACCAGATCGCGCAGCGAAATGCCCACGCCACCCAGCCCCACGGCAAGGCTCGGCGCTGTATTCACCGGCAGGCGCGGATCGGCATATGCCCGCTTCATCCGCGAAATCAGCCGCGACGGTCCCACCGCGTCGAGCACCACGACGGCCGGAATATTGAGCGATTCGGTCAGTGCCTGCCGCACCGTCACCGTGCCCCGGCTGAAGCCGTCGAAATTGACCGGCACATAACCGCCAAAGGCGGTCGGCCGGTCTTCGATCAGGCTTTCGGGATGGGCGAGGCCCAATTCGAAGGCCAGCCCATAAATCAGCGGCTTGAGCGTCGAGCCGGGCGAACGAATGGCGCTGGTCATGTCGACATAGCCGGCGCTCTCGGCATTGAAGAGGCCCGCCGAGCCGACCGAGGCAAGGATCTCCCCGGTTTGGATATCAGCCGCGACAATCGCCACGGACACTTTGGGATCGATCTGGCGGGCACGGGCAGCACCCAGCCGCTCCAGCGCATCCTGCAATCTTTTGTCCACCGTCAGGCCGATCTGGCGCATGCCCGGCTGCGCCCGCAAAGCCTGCTCGGCCATGTGGCTGGCCAGCATGGGAAACTGCTTGCGCGCCGTAGGGATCGGCTCCTGCTTGGCCGCTTCCGCCTCCTCGGCGGCAATGGCGCCTGCCGTGACCAGCCGGTCGAGCACCATGTCGCGGCTGCGGCGGGCGGCATCGGGGTCCCGATCGGGCCGGCGAGCTTCGGGCGATTGCGGCAGGGCGACCAGCAAAGCCGCCTCGGCCGTGGTCAGCCGCGTCGGCTCCTTGCCGAAATAGGCAAGGCTGGCCGCGCGAATGCCCTCGATATTGCCGCCATAGGGCGCCAGCGTCAGATAGAGATTGAGGATCTGATCCTTGCTCAATTGCCGCTCGAGGCTATCGGCATGCACCATCTGGCGCAGCTTGCCCCAGAGATTTCGTGTGGGCGCGCCCTCGAGCAGGCGGGCCACCTGCATGGTCAGAGTCGAGCCGCCCGAAACGATATTGCCCCCTGCCCCCACATATTGCCCCGCCGCGCGCAGCATGGAGCCCCATTCAACGCCATGGTGACCGGCAAAGCCGCGATCCTCATAGGCCACCAGCATATCGAGAAACCGCCGATCGACCTGCGCCGTCGTGACGGGCAAGCGCCAGCGCCCATCCTTGGTGGTGAACGGCCGCAGCAATTGCCCGTCCCGATCCACCACCGCGACCGATACCGGCATGGTGGCCAGATCAGGCAAAACCGGCAGGGTCGCGGCAATCTCCCCGATCACCGAGCGGACATAGATCGTGCCGCCGGCCAGCAACCCGCCGGCGAGCAGGCAGGCGACAAGCGCCACCCGCCGCCAGCGCGGAGCTTTGCGTGCAGCACTGGCGCCCGTCTCGGTCATTGTCCCGCTTGGGTGACCTCGATGCGGCCCGCGGCGGTATTGCCGCGGAATTCGGGCCGGTACATGTCCTCCACCGTCGCGCCCGGCAGGGTGAAACTGCCCGGGGAAACGGCGCGGACCATATAGGCCGTCCTGAACGTGGCGGTATCCGAATAATAGCGGAAGGCCGCGACGAACTGGTCGGTGCGCGATTCCACATGGGTCGGCGCATCCACCGTGAGCCAGGCGAAATCGGACACGCCCTCGCCCGCCGACAGGTCCGGGTTTTCGATTTCGAAACCCGCCGGCAGCGGATCGGCAATGACATATTGCCCCGAGCCCAGATGCTGCGGCTTGACCGTCAGCAACACTACCAGCCGCTCATTCTGGGCGATTGGCGCATCCTGCGGATCAACGCTGGTGCCATCAGGCAGGAAATATTCCCGCGTGATGCTAAAGCCATTGCTCGAAACCGGCGGCGGCGTCAGCGGAATGGCTGTCACCGTCACCTTGGCTTCCGTATCGGTCGCACCATTATTGGTGATCTCGACAGCAGCAGCTTCCAGCTCTTCCTGGTCAAAGCGGCGATAGACCGGACCGGTCAACGCCTCCCCATTGACCGTAATGGAGCCATCGGCACTATCGCGGCCCACTGCAGCTGCAGCCAGCAGCGTCCAGCTGTCTTCCTGGGTCGAGGTATAGCGCGCCCGATCCCGCAGCTTGGCCAATTGGCTGGTAAGCGCACCAATATCCACGCCGGCCGGCTTGAACTCGGCGGCTAGCGTCAGCACGCCCGCTGTATCACGCAAGAGGCTCCCATAATCGGAGCGATAGCGATTGGGTTGCTCGGCCTTGCGCAGATCTTCCACGGCAGCGAGGAAGGCGGTTTCCGAGCGGGTGCTATCGCCATAAAGCGCCAAAGCCGCGCCCAGCTGGGCCTTGGCCAGCGGCGAAGCGAAGGCATCGAGCCGGGCTTCGAGGTAATAGCGCAGATCGCCAATGGCGGCACGGCCGGCGCGGGCCAGATCGTGCAGCGCATAGGCAATGGCTTCCCCGCCATTGTCGAAATCGGTGGCGTAGGACACCTGGTTGGAAAGGTTATCCAGCGCCATGGTCATGGCATCCTCGGGCACGGCATAGCCTTCCGCCTTGGCCCGGATCAGGAAGTCGGTGACATAGGCATCCAGCCACAGATCCCCGCCATCGAACGGACCCCAGAGGCCAAAACCGCCGGTGGAGGTCTGCTTGGCAAGGGTCGAGGCAATGGCCTTGGTCACGGTCTCGTTGAGCTTGTCGTCACTGCCCACCCCGATCATGCTGGCCACTTCGTTGAGGTACAGCAGCGGCAGAGCACGGCTCGAGGTCTGCTCGGCGCACCCATAGGGGTAGCGGTCGAGCGAGAGCAGCAGGCTTGGTACATCGAGACGCGCCAGCGGACCAATGGCGAGCGTCAGCGCACCAGTATTGGCCATATAGCTATCGAAATAGCTGTCCTCGACGCTGACGGTTTTCCCCGCCGGCAGCGGAATCAACCGGCTGGTGGTCACCGGCCCACTGGTGGCGCGGACGCCCAGCGTCAGCTCCTTCTTCTGGATCGAACCATCGGGCGCGGTAATGGTCAACACCACCGGCCAATCGCCAATCCCCGTTCCGGTTAGGCTCAGGTCGAGCGACGTGCGCGCGCCCTGGGCCAGTTCGACATCGGTATTTTCCGCATCGGTCGAAATGCCCTGTCCGGTGCTCAGCGCAATGCCATAGCTCCCGGCGGCGCCGCTGACATTGTTGACCTCGACCAAGAGGCGAGACTCATCCCCCACGCGCAGGAAGCGCGGCGGGCTCAGTGTCACGACGACCGGATCGCGCACGATAACATCGGCCGAAGCATGGCCAACCGCCGTGTCAGTCCAGGCCATGGCCATCAGCCGCACCGTGCCGGAAAAGTCTGGCATCTCGAAGGTGACGGTCGCATTGCCCTCAGCATCGACCTTGACGATACCCGAATGCAAAGCCACCAGCACCGAAGTTGGCGGCGGTGTGCCCAGGCGGGACGCCCCGCCATCGCCGCCCGAACGCATCGCGCCGGGCAGGCCCTGGGTCGGGTCGATCAGCAGCCCATAGAGATCGCGGATTTCCATGCCCAGCTGCCGCTGGCCGAAATACCAGTCGTCGGGCGCCGGCACCTTGAAATTGGTGAGGTTGAGAATGCCCAGATCCACCGCGGCAACGGCCACATAGGTCTGCTGCCCGGCGGCCACATTGCCCAGCTTGACCGTGGCGGTGAAGCTTTGGCGCGGCAGCGTTTCCTTGGGCGCGTCGATGCTCGTGGCGAGCTTGAGATCGCCCGGCTCGACATCGGCAAAGGCCAGGCCCAAAGCCCGTGACGGCATGCGCTTTTCACTGGCATCGGACGGACGATAGAGCACGGCCGTCACATAGGCGCCCGGCCCCCATTGCTCGGTGACCTTGAGCGGCACAGTCATGCCGCCTTCGGGCACTTCGACAGCAACCATATCGATGATGCGGTTATCCACCACCATCACCAAAGCCGTGCCGGCAAATTGCGGATCGAGCTTGAGATTGGCGGTGTCACCGACGCGATAGGCCGGCTTGTCCAGCGCCACCTGCAGCGTGTCCGGCGTGTCGCTGCCGGCATCGGCATAATAATAGCCGGCATAGAATTCGTAGGTCGACGAGGTCGGATTGGGCCCGGCGCTTTCGATTTCGAGCTGGTAACGGCCCCAATTCACATTGGCGCCGATGCGGGCGGGCCCGCCTGCGACCGTGTCGAGCGTCCCATTGGCCGCTTCGCGCGTCGTCGTAATGGCTTCCCACTTCCAGCTGCTGCCATCGCGATACCATTGGTAGTTGGTTTCGATGCGCGACAGCGTCCAGGTCAGGCCCGTCTTGGCAATCGCTTCGCCCTGCGGCGAAACCGCCACGATATCGAACTCGGCCTTGCTGCCTTCGCCCAGGCCCGTCGCGTCGGTAAAGGCCGGCTTGATGCCGATCCGATCGACATCGGCAAGCACCGGACGGGTCAGCGAGCGCTCGACCGTGCGGCCATTGGTATCGACCAGCCGCAGAATGATCTGGGCTTCGAGCGGCCGCGTGGTGGATTGCGGCTCGGGCAGCACGACAGCGGCGACCGCCTTGCCGGCTTCATCGGTCGTGCCGACCACGCCCAGCGGCTCGCGATTGGTTTCGATCGTGTCGTCTTCGCGGCCAAAGGTATAGCCGGGGAATTGCTCCAGCGTCGTGCGCGGCCGCAGCACCGCGTCGGCTTCCACCGCCAGGCCAGGCGCCGTAGCGCCATAGAGATATTTCGCGGTGACATCGATGGCAGTCTCGACGCCCGTTTCGACCGGTGCATCGGGCGCAGTAATATCAAAGGCCAACCGCTCAGGCTCGAAATCCTCGACGAGGAAGGCCACGCTGGTCAGCGCCGCCGCCTTGGGGTCGGCATAAAGCCGCACCGTCCAGGAGCCACGCATCGCGTCGCCCACCATGGGCAGCGCGGTGAAATAGCCCCCCGCCCCTCCATCGCGGAGCACATCCCGGGTCGCGACGACGCCATCCGGCCGCTCGACTTCCATGGTCAGCGGCATATCCTTGACCGCCTGCGCCCGCGCATCACGCAACAGGGCCGTCAGATAAACCGTCTCACCCGGTCGATAGACACCGCGTTCCGTGGTGGCATACAGATCCAGCGGACCCGGCGACGGCCGGCCTTCAACACCCCGATCAGTCAGATCGAAAGCGGGCTTGGACAGATCAAGGAAAGCATAATCGCCATCCTTGGTTTCGGCGACCAGCAATTGCGGCGCCTTGCCGCCCGTGCCACGCGCCAGGCCCGGCGCAAACACTGCCCGGCCATCGGCATCCGTAACGCCTTCGCCTAAAATCTCATTGTTGACCGCGACCAGCCGCACATCGACGCCAGCCATCGGCTTGGCATCGCCCAGCCCGCGCACAAAGGCATGCACGCCATCATCGCCCGCAATCGTGGTCAGACCCAGATTGGACACGATGAACCATTGGGTGGCCAGGCTATCCCAATAATCGGCTTCGCTATCGGCCACCTTGGCGGTCACCACATAGGCGCCGGGCGGAATATCCTTGAGCACATCGGCAACCGGAATGGCCGTGGTGGTCAGCGCATTGGCCGCCCCCTTGGCGAGGTCCACCTTCCCGTCCCAGATCTTTTCGCCATATTGGTCGGCGACATTCTCGGCCGAATAGCCGGTCAGCGAGCCCTGGAACACCCCGTCGCGCACCGCGGCGGCAATGGACCGGTCCCCGATGCGATAGATCATCACGTCAGCGGTTTCGGCATTGACCGAAGTGATCGGCAGCCCGCCACCGAGGCCGGCCGGCATCACATAGGCATTATTGGCAAAGGCCACGAAGGGCGAACGATCGGGCACATAGACGTCGAGCTTGACGTCCTTGCGCAGCGTTTCGCCATCGGCTGACGGCAGGCCGGCACGCAGCTGAATGGCATAACGGGCGCCATGCTGCACGCCATCGATACAAATCTGGCTCTGCTCCGTTTCAATGGCCGCCTGCGGCGCATTGGGCACCACGATATAGCCGGACAGGTCCGTGCTGCCCGAGGGCAGCGGATCGGAAAACACCACGCAGATGCGCGGCGAGGCGGATTCGGCATCCACTTCATGGCTGGTCACGCGGAAGCCATGCTGGGCAATCACATCATCCAGCTCCGCCTGCAATTGCTTGCTCGGCGCCAGCGCCAGGCTCGCGCGATAGGTGGCAATCACCTCGCGCCACATTTCACGATAGGCCATGCCTTCGGCCAGGGACTTAAGCGCCACGGCGCGGTCGTCCCGCTCGGTCGAACGCAGAAAGGCATTCATCGCCGCCGACGTGCCGGTCGAGGCCAGATCATAGCTATTGTCGCCCTCGGATTGACCCGCCACGGCCTTGGCCCGGGCCAGCGCCACATCGGCCAGCGCCTGCCAGACGGCCCGGTCATTGGCATTGATCGCCAAAGCCTGCCGGAACGCCACAATGGCTCCAGCCGGATTTTCCTCGGTCACCGCCTGCTCGGCAGCCGCGACCAGATCGGCATAGCTGGTCTTGGGCGGCGGCGTATCTGTGCTGGGCAGCCCCGTGGCAAAGCTCTTGGCCTGCGAGATCAAATCCTGCGGCGGAAACGGCAATTCGGCCTGGCGCGCGGCCTCGGTGGCAGCGGGCGTCGGCGCCCGGCTGACGCGGCCCGACGTGGCACCGTTAAATTCGGCGATTTCGTTGCTGTCGCCCTTGAGGAAACACCAATTGGACTGCGCATTGAAGGTGAAGGCGCGGCAGATATTGTCATCCACACAGGCGCTGCGGCAGGCATCGAGATCGGTATCCCTGAGGATCGAATAATCGAACCCCGGCAGGTCGGTGTTTTCCAGCACCGTCACCTTGACGTCCGCCGCCTGCGCGCTCACGAGGCTGAGCCCCATCAGCACAGCCGCGCCCAACCAGCGCAACGCCCCCAGCTTGCCCATACCCCAGCCCTCTCCCAACGCATACTCGCGGTGCCACCTTAAGGGGCGCCGCCATGCCGGTAAAGCTGATCACGCTGGGGGAACGCAGAAAGCGTTACCGTAACAATGCGATAGGCTCCGACCGGCTCAGGCCGAGGAGGAAATCTCGCAATTGCGGCTCATATACGGCATCGGCCGCCACTGCGATGTCGAACCATGCTCGCTCGCGTTGCCCGGCCTCCGGCCAGTCATCGAGCAGCTTCTTGACCTTGAGGCTGAACACCGTCACCCGGCAGGGCAGAGCCTCGCCGGTCTTGAGGATTTTGTTATAGGCGAAGGCACCGATCGGCTTGTTGCGCATCTTGCCCTGCACACCGGCTTCCTCGAACGCCTCGATCTCCGCCGATTCCATGGCCGATTTGCCCCGCACCAGCCAGCCCTTGGGCAGGAGCCAATGCCGGCTGGTGCGCGAGGTGACCAGCAGGATTTCGAGCGTGCCACGGCGGCCAATCCGCCAGGGCACCGTGGCAAACTGCGCCGCAAAATCCAGCGGCGTCTCGCCAGCCACGATCTGATCCACTTTGGTCCTTTCCATCACCGGCGTCTTGGCTCCCATCACTTCTGCTCCAAAGCCGGTGCCGCGCTGGCCTGATGTACCAGCCGGCTTTCGCTCAATTCGCCCATTTGCTCCAGGATCGGCACGGCCACCGAAGCCAGATGCGCATTGATGCGCTTGAGATCGCGCAGGATATCGAGATGCAGCGTGCTGGTTTCCAGCGTCTCGCTGCGCAGCGCCCGCACCCGCTTGAGGTGCCGCTCGCTCGACGCCGCTTCGAGCCGCCGGATTTCGACCTTGCCCGCCATCAGCGCCCGCGCCAATTCTGGATCACGCCCGAAAAACACCGATTGCGACAGCCGCAGATTTTCGATGGTCTTGGCATACATTTCCTGGATTTCGGCCAGTCCCTCAGGCGAGAATTTGAGCTTGCGCTGGGTCTTCTTGGTCGCCTGCTCGCACAGGCCCCGATCGATAATGTCCCCGATATGTTCAAGATTTATTGCATAGGACACGATCTCGGCCGCCCGCCGATCATCATCGGGGTCAAGTTCGCCCCGGCCCAGCTTGGCGAGATACAGCTTGATCGCTTCCTGCAGCGCATCGACATCGTCATCGAACCCGCCCAGCTTGTCGCGCAGCGCCGGATCGTTCTGCATCAGCCCATTGAGACTGATTTCCAGCATCTTGCCGACCAGATCCCCCACCCGCAACGTTTCACGCGCCGCCACGGCCAGCGCGATAGCCGGCGTATCGAGCGCCCCGTCGTCAAGATAAGTCGGCCCCTGCTTGCCCGCCGCCCGCGCCGGCACCAGCTTGGTGGCAAGCGCAGCAATCGGATCGAGCAGCGGCAAAAACACCACCAGCAGCACCAGGCTGAACCCGATATGGGTGGCAATGGTCAGCATATGCGCATTGGGCAGCAGCGGCAGCGCAAGCGCCGCCACCGGCCCGGCAAACGCCGTCAGCACCAGCGCCCCCAGACCGCGCACCACGAGGTTACTCAGCGTCAACCGCCGTGCTTCGACGCCCTCGCGCGATACCGCCAACCAGGGCGGAACGGCCCCGCCCAGATTGGCCCCCGCCACCAGGATCACCGCCAAAGTCGGCGTCACCAGCCCCGATTGCGCCAGCAGCGCCACGAACAGCACCACGGCAAGGCTGGACGACGCCACAAAGGCCAGCCCCGTCGCCAGCAGCAGCGCAATGACCGGCGCATCGCCCAGCCCGGACAGCACAGCGATGACCATGTCGGATTCGCGCAGCGGCTCGGTGACCTGCCCCAGCAATTGCAGCGCCAGCAGCATCAGCCCCAGCCCCAGCGCCGCCCGGCCAACGCCCTTGCCCCGCGCATATTGGCTGACCGAATAGGTCACGACCCCGATCAGGATCATGGCCGAGCCGATCCAGTGCACATCCATGGACAGAATTACTGCGGCAATCGCCGTGCCGACATTGGCGCCCAGCATCACCGCCTGCGCCATGCGCTGCTCGATAATGCCGCGGCTGGCAAAAGACGCCGTGATCACCGCCGTCGCCGTGCTCGATTGCAGGGCCAGCGTCGCCAGCAGCCCCGACAGTGCCGCCTTGAAGCGGTTGCCCGTGCCCTTGCCGATCCACTGGCGCAACGAGCCGCCAAAGGCATTCATGATGCCGGTCTTGATCAGGCGCAGCCCCCAGATCAGCAGGGCGCCGGCTCCGAGCAGATCGATCAGATGGATTGTTGACGACATTGAAACCTGTTGATCACCAAGGCTTGCACACGGTTGCAACAGACTACGCCCTTTCGATGACGCGTCAACGTCGATCTTGCCATTGGCCCCGTTGGACAAGTTTTGCCGGGCACGCTAGTAAGCTGCCCATGCACGGGCGTGCACGTTGCGGGAGGGCAAATGGACATCAAGGCGAAAGGTTTCGTCAGTGCCGAAACGGTGGCGCGCCTGGCGGGCGTCTCACGCTCGGCCGTGTCGCGCACCTTCACCGATGGCGCCAGCGTGTCGGAAGCCACCCGCAAGAAGGTGCTCGAGGCCGCCGATGCGCTTGGCTACCACGTCAACCATCTCGCCCGCGGCCTCTCGCATGACCGCAGCAACATTATCGGCATCATCGTCTCCGAAATTCCTACGCCCTACCAGGCGCGCATGCTCGACGAAATGACCCGCCAATTGCAGGTCATCGGCAAGGTCGGCATGGTGATCAACACCACCGGCGACCAGGAAAGCGTCGCCAATGCCCTGCGCCAGACGCTCAATTTCCGCGCCGATGGCGTCATCGTGCTGTCCGGCACCCCCGACGCCTCCCTGATCGCCAGCTGCGTCGCCAATGGCCAGCGCGTCATCCTGATCAATCGCAGTGACCACATCGAAGGCCCCGCCAATTTGGCGGTCGAAAATGCCGAAACCGCGCGCGAAGCCTATCACCTGCTGCGTCGTGCCGGCTGCCAGCGGCTCGCCGTGGTCTCCTCCACCGCCGGCACACCCAGCCTCACCGCTCGCGACAGCGCCTTCGTCGCGGCCGCTCAAGAGGATGGTTTGAGCGTTCCCATCATCCGCGCCGGCCCCACCGGCTATGCCGCCGGCGCCGAAGCCGCCCGCCAGCTCTATGGCCGCAGCGGCGGCCCCGATGGCGTGTTCGGCGTCACCGACCTGCTGGCCCTGGGCTTCATGGACGCCGCCCGTCACGCCTTCGGCCTGCGCGTGCCCCAGGATGTCAGCATTGTCGGCTTCGATGACATCGAACAGGCCGGCTGGGAATCCTACGCCCTCACCACCTTCCGCCAGCCGGTGGAAGAAATGGTCGAGCACATCATGCAATTGCTCTCCCAGGCCGGCCCCGACGAATGGGCGCACACCGTGCCGCCCATCAAGCCAATCCCCATCTGGCGCAAGTCGGTGCTACCGCGACCGGGCGCGGCCTAACGCAGGGCGCGCCCCTCAGCGTCAAACAAATGCACCCCATCCGCCGGCAGGCCGATATGCACCTGCTCATGCAATTGCAGATCCGGCGCGCCATCCAGTTTGACCGTCATCAGCTCGCCCGAGGCCAGTTCCACATAGGCCAGGGCATATTCGCCAAACTGCTCGATCACCGACAGCGTCCCGCTGAAATGTGCTGCTTCGGGGCTCGCCAGTTCCAGATGCTCAGGCCGCACGCCCAGCGTCACCGCCTTGGCCAATTGCGGATGCGACAGCGGCAGAGCCTTGCCATCGACTAGCCGCAACTGATTGCCTTCCACCACCACCGGCAAAAAGTTCATGCGCTGGCTGGCAATGAACCCGGCCACAAAGGTATTGACCGGATTGCGATAAAGCTCGAGCGGTGAGCCCACCTGCTCGATCCGCCCGGCATTGAGCACCACGATCCGATCAGCCAGCGTCATGGCCTCGACCTGATCATGCGTAACATAGATCATAGTAGCGTCGAGCGTGTCATGCAGCTTGGCGATTTCGACCCGGGTCTGCGCCCGCAGCGAGGCATCAAGGTTACTCAGCGGCTCGTCGAACAGAAACACCTTGGGATTGCGCACAATGGCCCGGCCGATGGCGACACGCTGGCGTTGCCCGCCCGATAGCGCCTTGGGCATGCGCTCGAGATAATCCTCGATCTGCAAGATCCGCGCCGCCTCGCGCACCCGCTGGTCCACCTCGGCCTTGGGCGTCTTGGCCAACTTCAACCCAAAAGCCATGTTTTCGTAGACGCTCATATGCGGGTAAAGCGCATAGGACTGAAACACCATGGAAATGCCACGCTGGGGCGATGGCACATCGTTGACCACCCTGCCACCGATCGAAATCTCGCCGCCCGAAATCGGCTCGAGCCCGGCAATCATTCTGAGCAATGTGGATTTGCCGCAGCCCGAGGGGCCGACAAACACCACGAACTCCCCCGATTTGATGTCGAGATCGACACCATGCACCACTTCGAGCGAACCATAGGATTTGCGGATGCCGCGCAGGGTAACATCAGCCATGATTTTCCTCCCTATTCGATAGCGGCCACCCCGGCACAAGGCCGGGATGGCCAATGGCCCTTAGGCTGTTTCGATCAGCAGCGTTGCGATCTCGAAGGGCCGCAGCGACAGTGTCACCGCGTTGTCGGTCAGCTCCAGCGCGTCGCCCGCGCCCTCTTCCATCAGATTGACCACCCGCACCGACTTGACCGGAATGCCAAACGTGATCGTCGCTTCGGCCCGGATATTGGCGTGCTCGAACACGCGCAGCACGATGGCATCGGACTTTTCGGCCTTCTTGACCGTTTCCAGCGTCACATTGGACTGATCGACACTGGCGAACGAGAAGCTGCCCGCATCTTCGGCCGCATCGGCCACCGGCTGCAGCGAACCGATCACGGCGACCGGATTGTTGAAGCGCTCAGCGGCACGATGCACATCGGCAAGATCGGCCACGCCGTCATGCACGAACAAAGCATAGCGTAGACGATGCTCGCCCAGATCGGCCTCGGGATGTGGGAACGTCGAGCCCCGCACCAGGGTCAGCCGCACCGATTGCTCGAGGCAATCATAGGCATATTTGCAGTCATTGAGCAGCGACACACCAAAGTCGGCCTCGCTCAGATCCACCCAGCGATGCATCGAGGCTTCAAACCGCGCCTTGTCCCAGCTGGTATTGCGATGGGTGGGGCGCCGCACATGGCCGAACTGGATTTCCGAGCGAATTTCGGAGGTGTTGAGATCGAAGGGGAACTGCGCCTTGAGCACCGTCTGGCGCTCCTGCCAGTCGATAAAGGTATCGAACTCCACCTGCCGCGCGCCGGCGGCCAGCGACACCACCTGCACCACGGTTGAGGCCTGATATTTGCGCTCGATGCGAATGGCAGCCCGATGCGGCCCGGTTTCGAGCACGGTGATCTTGGCCTTGGCATCCGCCAGCGGCCAGAACTGCTCCTCGAAATAACGATCGATATCCCAGGCGTCCCATTCCATCGGCTTGTCTTCATAAGCGATGAGCCGGTTGGCCTTTTCGCCCGCCGCAATGGTTTCGCGATTACGCGTCTTGTCGAACACCGAAGTGATTTCGCCCGAAGCGTCGAACGTAACCTTGAGCAATTCATTCTCAAGATGGCTCGTCGACACCGAAAGTGGCGAGCTATTAGCCGTCGCCCCGGTCACGATCTGCGCCCCCGTCCAGCCCAGCGGCGCCAGATCGGAAACCGGCGCCACATAGGCCACCTCGCCACCAGCGCCGGTGACCTTTTGCAGGCTATGCTGATTGCCGCCAATGCTGAGCGAATTCCCTTCGAGCCCCGCATCACTGCCGACGCTGACCAGACCCGAGCGGGTCTGCCCGGTAAAGTTGAACAGCTTGATCCCGCCGCCGCCCGCCTTGCTCAGCGCGGCTGCCGCACTGTGCCAGGGACCATTGGCCGAACCCAGGGTCGAGAAAATCTTGCCATATTCATTGTCGCTATCGACATAGACCTCGGGGATCGACGTGCCCGGCAGGATGTCGTGGAATTGGTTGATCAGCACCAATTCCCAGAACTCGGCCAACGTCTCCTTGGGATAGGGCGCACCCGTCGTCGCCAGCGCCAGCGCACCAAGCAATTCGAGTTCGCGCAACAGGCGCTCGGCTTTGCGGTTATTAGCCTTGTTCTTGGCAACCGAAGTCAGCGTGCCGCGGTGATATTGCAGGTAAAGCTCGCCATTCCAGGTCGGGAACTTGTTGCCCGGCGCGTCCATCTTGGCGCCGAGGCGGTCAAGGAACGGCACGATGCCTTCAAGCTTGACGCGCGGCGCGCCGGGAATGCCGCGTTCGAGACGAATGCCGCGCTCGATCATGCCGCGGGTCGGCCCGCCACCGCCATCGCCATAGCCATAGGACATGACCACTTCATCATGGACCGCCTTGGGCTCATAGCGCTTCCAGGCGCCCATGGTCTCGCTGACCGAGAGGTCACCATTATAGGTGGTGTAAACCGCCTCGCTCTCATAGCGCTGCGCGGTGATCAGCTGGGCCTTGGTGACGGTGCCGTCGATCCCCCGCCAGTGGAAACTGTCATAGGGATGCCGGTCGGTATCGTTCCAGCTCAGCTTCGAGGTGACGAAATATTTCAGACCCGACTTGTCCATGATCTGCGGCAGATTGGCCGAATAGCCGAACGTATCGGGCAGCCATACGGTCTTGGGATCAACGCCGAATTCGGCCAAATGGAACTGCCGCCCGCGCATGATCTGGCGGACCAGGCTTTCGCCCGAAACGATATTGACGTCGGGCTCGACCCACATCGCCCCTTCGATCTCGAACTGGCCGGTCTTGACCCGCGCCTGCAGGCGATCCCACAGCTCGGGATAGTCCTTCTTGAGAAAGTCGAACAGCACCGACTGGTTATACATGAAGACGAATTCGGGATATTCCTCCATCAGGTTGAGCACCGTAGCAAAGGACCGGCCCGTCTTGTCGCGGGTATGCATCACGCGCCACAGCCAACCCACATCGAGGTGGGTCGAACCCACGGCCGTGATCTGCGGCTGGGTCTCGGTATCGACCAGCGCATAGATTTCAGCGGCAATCTTTTCGGCTTCGCCCAGCGAGGCCTCGAACTCGGCCGTATAGCCGCCCCGGCGATCCAGCGCGCGCAATGAGCGATCAATGATGTTGAGGATTGCCTGGCGGCGCGGATCGTTCTGATAAAGCCGCGTCGCCACATCCAGCGGCGTCTGCAGGTCCCAATAGAGCTTTTCGGCCCGCTCGCTGCGCGTATAGAAATCGACGGCGAAGCCGACCAGTGGACGCTCGAAAAAGGTGAAGGCATTGACCAGCAGCACATGCTTGCTGCCGGGCTTGGCATTGCGCTCGATGACCAATTCAGTGTGGTTGCCATCCAGCGCCTGGGCGATCTTGCCATCGAGATAGGCCAGGCATTGCGGATCGGTTGAGCCCGGCCGATCCTGCCACTGGCTGGTGAATTTGAGCACAAACGTCTTGCCGGCGGCAGCTTCGGGCACAGTCACTTCGGCGGCAAACCAGGTATGGCCCTGCTTCTTGGCCCAGACCGAATGCGAGCCAAATTTCTCCCAACCGCGCCAATCTGCCTTGAGCGCGGTTTCGGTCGTCACGTCATCGCGCAGCACATGCCACTGGAACGGCGCGTCATGGATCGGCGTTAAAATCTTCTTTTCGAGATCGGCGCAGAGCCTGAGGAGCTTGCCTTCCATCTTGAGGTCATCGTCCAGCAAGCCAAGCTTGGACGAAAGGGGATTGGAATAGGTCATCCTTTAACTCCGACACCGGCGAACCCTGTGTTCATGTTCCGCCGCAATAGAAAATATACGCCGACCGCCGGCGCTGCGTAGATGATGGAATAGGCCGCCAGGAACCCGTATTGCACGGACCCCTGCTGGCCAAAGGCCGCGTAAAGACCGACCGACATGGGAAAGCCGGCCTCGACGCGAGAGAAGATCAGCGGCAACAGGAACTCGTTCCAGGCCCCCGTGAAGCTGAAGAACCACACCACTGCAATACCGGCGCGTGACATGGGCAAGACAATCCGCGTCACGATCTGGAACAGCGAAGCCCCTTCCACATAGGCGGCTTCTTCGAGCTCGATCGGCACGGTATCGAAGAAATTCTTCAGCAACAGCAGCGTGAACGGCAGGTTCAGAATCGTCAGCGCGATAATCACGCCGAACTGGTTGAGCAGCCCCCCGCGCTGCGCCGCAAAATAGAGCGGCACCAGCACGCCCGCCGAAGGCAGCATGCGCAGCAGCACCAGTGTCCACAGGAAGGCATTGCGCCCCGGGATTTTAAGCCGTGACAGCGGATAGGCCGCGGCAATCCCCACCACGACGCTGAGCGTCGCCGTACCCGCCGCAATCAGCACCGAATTGAGGAATTGCCGCCCAGCATTGCCGCTGACCGCCAGCGCGAAATTGTCCAGGCCCACCGATTGGGGAATGGCCAGGCTCCCCGTCGCCGCCGGGTTGAAGGCATTGAGGATGAGCCAGGAAAACGGGCTGACCCAGATGATAGCCATGAAGGCGAGGGCAATCGCGGTCAGCCGCGAGTGAGCGGGATTGGCTTCCATCTATTTCGGCTCCCGCAGCATGCGCAGATAGACCAGCGACAACAGGCCGACGATGACCAGCATGGCCACCGAAATGGCGCTGCCAAAACCCAGATTGCCGCGCGAAAAACTCTGATTGTAGAGGAACACGGCCAGCGTCTGCGTCTGCGTGCCCGGCCCGCCCCCGGTCATGGCGAAAATCAGCGGGAAATAGGTGAAGGTCCAGATCGTGATGAACAACATATTGGTGGCGATATGCGGCCGGATGATCGGCAGCATGACCAGCCAGATGCGCTGGAACGGGGTCGCCCCATCCACCTTGGCCGCCTCCACCACTTCGCGCGACACCGAATCCAGCGCCGCCGAAAACAGCAGATAGGACCAGGCCGTACCCTTCCAGATATTGGCGATGGTCACCACCGGCAGGGCATAATCATTGATGAAATTGATCGGCTGCAGACCCAGCGGCACGATGATCAGCGAGTTGACCAGCCCGGTCTGCGACGTCGTCGCCGACCACAGGAACGCCGCCACGATATCGGGCAAAAGCCAACCCAGCATGATGCAGACTTCGACCACGGTCTTGATCGTCGACTGCGTGCCGCGCAATAGCGCCGCCAGCAGAAAGCCCAGCACCGATTGGCCCACAATGGCCGAAAAGAACACGAAGATGACCGTGGTCCACAGCGATTCAAGGAACCCGCGCCGCGTGAACAGCCGCTCGAAATTCTGCAGCCCCACCCAGCTCCACTCCACCGATTTGCGCCCCACCAGCGCCAGATCGGTAAAGCTGAAGGCAAAGGCCCAGGCAGTGAAATAGAGCAGCACCCCGATCAGCAGCAAAGCCGGCAACATGCCCAGCCCCAGCACAAGCAGGTTGCTGGTGAGCCAGGGATTGGCCTGGTTTTTCATCAAACTCATTCACACGGGCCCATGATTTTGCTCGGTGTCATTCCGGCGCCGGCCGGAACCATCCTGAGATTTTGCCGCGTCGTCGATCTCGGGTGACATCGCGTGTGGGGATAGATGTCGCGACACCATGCGACACCCAAAATACACCCTGTCACGGCGGCCCCTATTCTGGAGACCGCCGCACCGGGGAGGTGTGGCTTATTCGTAGGTGATGACCTTGTCCTCGCCGAACTCGTCGACCAGGGCATCATGATATTCCTGCACCACGTCTTCGACTTCGGCGCCGTCCAGGATATCGGCCGTCATCTGCTGCACCAGGGCCGAAACCGTCTGGTAGCCGGGCACCGTATCGCGGCCCGTCGTGTCGGCGGCCAGCGCCGTTGCCTTGGCCAGATACGCGTCTTCCATATATTCGGGCGAGTCCGAGATATCGGTACGCACCGCCATGCGATGATTGGCCAGCGTCCAGGCCTTGAAGTTCTCGACGTCGAAAATCGTCGTTACCAGCTGGAACGCCAGATCCGGATTGGCGGCCTTGGCGTTGACGCCGATGGTCCAGCCACCCGAAATATTGGTGGTCGCCTTGGCGCCGGGCTCGCCCGAGCCGGGCCATGGGGTCCACCCTACCATGGCATCGCGCTCTTCACGGGTCGGCAGGTTCACCCCGTTGCAATCCCACAGGCACGCATCTTCCCACGAGCCTGAAGCATGGATGCCGAGCTGGTCATTGGCCAGCGCCTCGCGCACCGCCACACCGGGATCGGCCGCATAATTGAGGTCGGCCGGCATGCCCATATCGCCATAGACTTTCTTGTAGAATTCCAGCGTCCGGCGGATGGCCGGGCTGTCGCCGATCCACTGCCCCGTCTCGCGATTGAGCAGGCGGTTGCGGTCACCCTCAGGCGTATCCGCGCCCAGCAGCAGCATGTAGAAGCCCTGCATGGTGGAGGCTTCGCCCTGCTTGGTGCCGGCGGGCAGCTGGAAGAAATATTGCACGCCCGCATCCTTGAGCTTCTGGGCGGCGTCGAGCACATCGGCCCAGTTCTTGGGCTCCCACGGCACGGCAATGCCGGCCTTTTCGAAATTGGATTTGTCGTACCACAGCATGCGCACGTCGGTATCGGTGGGCAGGCCATAGACCTTGCCCTCATAGGACGCGACTTCAAGCAGGCCGGGCTGATAATACTGGAACTGGTCCCAGCCTGCCCCCTGCTCGTTGAGCGGATGCAGATATCCCGCCGACGCCAGTTCGGACACCATGAAACTGTCCATCTGGATCACATCAGCCGCCGTGCCGGCGCTCAGGTCGAGCGCAATGCGCTGATCATAGCCCTGGCCGGGCAGCTTGATCGCATTGACCGTCTCCCCCGTCGCCGCTTCGAAATTCTTGATGCCGGGTTCGACCAGGGACGAGAGCCATTCGGCATACATGATCGTCACTTCGGCATGCGCCGGCAGGGCAGTCGTCGCGGCCATGGCAATGGCGGCCACCGTCGTCAGCAGATTCTTTTTGAGCATCAACTCCTCCTCGAGTGCTCGCGCCGCGACATTGCGCGGCTTTGCGGCGCCAGACCCTCCCCCGGCGCGGCCCAAGGTAAACACAGGAAATGCAACGTTGCAAATCCTAATTGTCTCGTGCTCTTATGAACCGCGTCATGCGGCGTTTTTCGTAGGAATTTATGGCCATTTGGAGCGCTTTAGCCTGTTGAATACATTCTGCATCGTTGCAAGCTGAACAGCATTTGGAATATCAGGCAGCCGGTGTAAAAGAGAGGCCGGGGACAAATGAAATCATGAACCAAACGCCAAAGCCGGGTTCGCGGCCAGGCAGCGCCCATCAGCGCGTGACGCTGAAGACGCTCGCCGAGTTGACCGGGCTCAGCCTTTCCACTGTTTCGCTGTCATTGCGCGGCGGCACCACGCTCAAGCAGGAAACCCGCCAGCGCGTCATGGACGCGGCACAATCGCTGGGCTATGTGCCCGACCGCGCCGGCGTGCGCCTGCGCACCGGCAAGACCAATGTGGTCGCCCTCGTGCTCGATGGCGCCGAGGATTCCATCGATTTTTCCCGCCGGATGATCCAGGGTATCGGCCAGGCCATCAAGAATACCCGCTACCACCTAACGGTGATGCCCGAATTCGAGCGCCAGCTCTCCACCGACACCATCCGCTACATTCTGGATAATCGCACCGCCGATGGCGTGATCATCACCCATACCGGCCCGCGCGACCGCCGCGTACAGATGCTGATCGACGCCGACTTTCCCTTTGTCAGCCACGGCCGCACCGAATTTTACAGCCCCCACCCCTATCACGATTTCCATTCGGAAACCTTCGCCGCCATGGCCGTGCAGCGCCTGGCCGAGCGCGGCTGCAAGAATGTGCTGCTGATGATCGGGGATGACAGCACCACCAATTACCACAATATCGTCACCACCTTTCACCGCACCACAGCCCAGGCCGGCATGCGCGCCAGAGTGCTCGGCGGCCCGGTCGCGCTGGGCGGCTCGGCCGATGTGCGGCGCCTCGGTGAGGAACTGGCCCGCGCGCCCGACCATCCCGATGGCATTATCAGCGACAGCGAAATGCGCGCCATCGCCCTGATCGGAGGCCTGCAGGATGGCGGGCTGCAATTGGGCCGCGATGTCCAGCTGGTCTACAAACAAACCTCCGACATCCTGCCCACCCTCTTCCCCACGCTCGACAGCATCCAGGAAGACGTCTTCGGCGCCGGCGTCGAACTGACCCGCCTCCTGCTCAAACGCATCGACGGCGAACCCGTAGAGACGCTACAAACCCTGGCCGAACCCACCCCCCAATGGCGCAGCTGAGCGGGCAGGCTTCCAGTAGACCTCATGGTGAGCCTGTCGAACCACAAGGTCGTGGCACCGCACTCCCTGCCACGCCGCCAAGCAATCACGCCGCGCAAATGGGTCGATCCCAAGCTCTCCTCCCCACCGTTCTCCCTCGGGCCTGACCCGAGGGCCACTCTCAGCTTGCACTAAACCCAATGGCCGCCCGACCATCCCTCAGGTCCCGAGCGGAAACCGCCGCATTTGCTTGAAAATCCGGGGCCTGACCCCTCTTCACGCCACCGCAAAACAAACGACAAATACCCCTTCACGTCCTCACTTTACATATAATAGTACTTTATATATCGTCCCCTCATCGCTGAAGGTGAATACGCCTCGGCGGCCACATTGGGAGGACATCGTGAACATCATTAAAACGCTCGCCGTCGCGGCGAGCCTTGCTACTGCTTTGACGTCTGTCGCTATCGCGCAGGATAGCCTGAACGGCCTGGTCGTCGGCTTCAGCCAGATCGGTTCGGAATCGGGCTGGCGCGCCGCCGAAACTTCAGTCACCAAGCAGCAGGCTGAAGAGCGCGGCATCGATCTCAAATTTGCCGATGCGCAGCAGAAGCAGGAAAACCAGATCAAGGCCATTCGCGGCTTCATCGCCCAGGGCGTCGATGCCATCCTGGTCGCGCCCGTCGTCGCCACCGGCTGGGAAGATGTGCTGACCGAAGCCAAGGAAGCCGAAATCCCGGTCATCCTGCTCGATCGCGGCGTCGATGCGCCTGAAGACCTCTACCTCACCTCGGTTGCCTCCGATCAGGTCAAGGAAGGCCGCGTTGCCGGCGATTGGCTGGTCAATGCCGTCGGCACCGAGCCGTGCAAGGTCGTCGAACTCCAGGGCACTGTCGGTTCCACCCCCGCCATCAACCGTAAGCAGGGCTTTGAAGAGGCCATCAAGGGCCACGACAACATCACCATCGCCCGCAGCCAGACTGGCGATTTCACCCGCGCCAAGGGCAAGGAAGTGATGGAAGGCTTCATCAAGGCCGAAAATGGCGGCGCCGATATCTGCGCTGTCTACGCTCACAATGACGACATGGCCGTTGGCGCCATCCAGGCCATCAAGGATGCCGGCCTCAAGCCTGGCACCGACATCAAGGTGGTCTCGATCGACGGCGTGCCGGACATTTTCTCGGCCATGGTGGCCGGCGAAGCCAATGCCACGGTGGAACTGACCCCCAACATGGCCGGCCCCGCCTTCGATGCGCTCGCTGCCTACCTCAAGGACGGCACCGAGCCCGCCAAGTTCATCATCACCGAATCCAAGCTCTACACCCCTGCCGACAATCCGCAGGGCGAATATGACACCCGCAAGGGTCTGGGCTACTAATCTTAGCTATGGTGCCGCCGAGTATTCGGCGGTTTAGGCAAGATGCTGATGAAGGGCCTCCCTCCCCCTTGAGGGGAGGGCTGGGGAGGGGTGGTTATGTGGTTGACCAAACAGCCCCTCCCTCGGTCCCTCCCCTCAAGGGGGAGGGAAGGAAAATCTCATCCAGCTGGACGCCCGGGGGAGTGCGCATGACCGATAGCCCTTACGTGCTCGAAGCACGCGGCGTGACCAAGATTTTTGGCAATCACACCGCGCTCGACGCCATCGATTTCGGCCTGCGGCCCGGCGAGGTCCATGCCCTCTTGGGTGAAAACGGGGCCGGCAAGTCCACCCTGATCAAGGTTCTGACCGGCGCCTACCAACCCGATGTCGGCGGCGTCTTTGTCGACGGCGCTCCGGTCACCCTCGATAATCCCCTTCATGCGCAGACCCATGGCATCGGCACGGTCTATCAGGAGGTCAATCTCCTGCCCAACCGCTCCGTGGCCGAAAACCTCTATCTGGGCCACCAGCCCACCCGCTTCGGCCTCGTCGACCACAAGAAGATGGAAGCGGCCGCCAAGACCCTGCTCGAACGCTATGGCCTGGCGATCGATCCCGGCAGCGATCTGGGCAGCCATTCGGTCGCCGTGCAGCAGATCGTCGCCATTGCCCGCGCCGTCGAACTCTCCGGCAAGGTGCTGATCCTCGACGAACCCACCGCCAGCCTCGATCGCAACGAAGTCGAGCGCCTGTTCGAGGTCATTGCCGACCTCAAGCAAAGCGGCCTTGCCATCATCTTCATCACCCATTTCCTCGATCAGGTCTTTGCCATCTCCGACCGCGTCACTGTGCTGCGCAATGGCAAGCTGGTCGATACCCGCCAGCTCGACAGCGTCAGCCGCACCGATGTGGTCCGCCTCATGCTGGGCAAGGACATCGCCTTTTCCGGCGCCACTGATCTGGAACCCGAGCGCCCCACCACCGACGTGCTGCTCGATTTCAAATCCTATGGCCGCAAGAAAAGCGTGCATCCCTTCGATCTGACCATCCACAAGGGCGAGGTCATCGGCGTTGCCGGCCTGCTCGGTTCCGGCCGCACCGAAATGGCGCGCCTGATGTTCGGCGCCGATCCGGCCGATCAGGGCACGCTCACTGTCGCCGGCAAGCCCACCGCCATCCGCAACACCACCGATGCTATCAGCCGCGGCTTCGGCTTCTGCCCCGAGGATCGCAAGGCCGAGGGCATTTTCGGCGATCTCTCCGTGCGCGAAAACATCATCATCGCACTGCAGGGCAAGCTCGGTTGGTTCCGCGCCCTCAACCGCGACGAACAGCTCGAAATCGCCGGCAAGTTCGGCGAGGCCATGGATATCCGCGCCGCTTCGCTCGACATGCCGGTCAAGCTGCTCTCGGGCGGCAATCAGCAAAAGGTCATCCTCTCGCGCTGGCTCGCCACCGACCCGGCCTTCCTCATTCTGGACGAGCCCACCCGCGGCATCGATGTGGGCGCCCATGCCGAAATCGTGCGCACCATCAATCGGCTGCGCGACGATGGCATGGCCATGGTCGTCATCTCCTCCGAACTCGACGAAGTGGTCGCCTATAGCTCGCGCATCGTGGTGATGCGCGATCGCGAAATGGTGGCCGAATTGCGCGGCAAGAATATCAACCCCGGAGTCATCGTGCAGGCCATCGCCAATTCCGCCGACGAGGCCCAGCCATGAAGCGCCTCCATCTCGAACGCCTCGCCAATCCGCAATTGCTGGCGCTCGCCGGCGTATTGCTCATCAATTGGCTGCTGTTTCCCAATTTCTTCCGCATCACCTGGCAGGATGGGCGCCTGTTCGGCAGCCTGATCGACGTGCTCAATCGCGGTGCGCCGGTGGCGATCCTGGCCATCGGCATGACCGGGGTGATCGCCACCAAGGGCGTGGACCTGTCGGTCGGCGCCATCATGGCGGTGTGCGGCGCCGTTGCCGCCACCATGGTGGTCGCCGGCTATCCCACGCCAATCGCTGTTATCGCCGCGCTTGCCGTCGGTATTGCCTGTGGCCTGTGGAACGGCTTTCTCGTCGCCATCCTCGATATCCAGCCCATCGTTGCAACCCTGGTGCTGATGGTGGCCGGGCGCGGCATTGCCCAGCTCATCACCGAAGGTTCCATCGTTACCTTCAACGACCCCGCGCTAATCTTTATCGGCACCGGCTCCTTCCTCGGCTTCCCCATGGCCGCGGTCATTGCCCTGGTCCTGCTGATCTTGGTGACGGTTCTGGTGCGCAAAACCGCCATCGGCCTCTTCATCCAGGCCATCGGCGTCAATCGCGCCGCCGCCACCCTGGCCGGCATCCGCAGCCGCATGCTGCTGGTCCTGGTCTATGCGCTATCCGGCTTCTGCGCCGCCATTGCCGGCATCGTCGTCGCCGCCGACATTCGCGGCGCCGATGCCAACAATTCCGGCCTCTGGCTCGAACTCGACGCCATCCTCGCCGTAGTCATCGGCGGCACCTCGCTCCTCGGCGGCCGCTTCTCGGTGCCCATGGCCGTGGTCGGCGCCATCATCATTCAGGCCATGAATACCGGCATCCTGATGTCGGGCTTCCCGCCTGAATTCAATCTCATCGTCAAGGCCGGCATGATCATCCTGATCCTGCTGATCCAGTCGCCCTTTGCCGCGCGCCTCTTCACCCGGCAGCGCCTCGTTCCCGCCAAGGCAGGCCCCAAATGAAACGCAGCCTGCGCCCCCTGGCGGCCACCGCCGTCATCTTCATCATCGCCTATGCCGCCAGCGTCGTGCAATTTCCCGGCCTGCTCTCGACCCGCGTGCTGGGCAATTTCCTCACCGACAATGCCTTTTTGGGTATTGCCGCCGTCGGCATGACCTTCGTCATCATCTCGGGCGGCATCGACCTGTCGGTCGGCGCGGTGATCGGCTTCACCGGCGTATTGGTTGCAGTGCTGATCTCCTGGCTGGGCATTCATCCCCTCCTGGCCTTTGCCATCGCGCTGGGGGTCGCGGCCCTGTTCGGCGCCGCCATGGGCCTCACCATCCACTATCTGCAAGTGCCCAGTTTTATCGTCACGCTGGCCGGCATGTTCCTGGCGCGCGGCGGCGCCTCGGTCATCACCCAGGATTCGGTGCCCATCAATCACGAATTCTATTCGACGCTGACCGGCCTCATCATCCGCTTGCCCGGCGGCGGCCGCCTCAGTTTCATTGGCCTCTTGATGATCGCCATCTTCCTCATCGGCGCTCTGCTGGCCCACCGCACCCGCTTCGGCTCCTATGTCTATGCCCTGGGCGGCAACGCCACCTCGGCCTCGCTCATGGGCGTGCCGGTGGCCCGCACCACGGTGCAGATTTACATGCTCTCGAGCGTACTTGCGGCCTTGGCGGGAATCGTCTTTTCCCTTTACACATCTGCTGGCTATCCGCTGGCGGCGGTGGGCGTCGAACTCGACGCCATCTCGGCAGTGGTGATCGGGGGAACCCTGCTCACCGGCGGCTATGGCTTTGTGCTGGGCACCTTTGTCGGCGTCATGCTGCTGGGCCTGGTACAGACCTACATCATCTTCGATGGCACGCTATCGAGCTGGTGGACCAAGATCGTTATTGGCGTGCTGCTATTCTTGTTCATCGTCCTGCAGCGGATCATATTTGCCGCCTCCGCACCCGGAGAAAAGTCACCCGAGAAAGTGTAGCATGATCGAGCCAGGCAGCCTTATTCGCTCGCTTTCCGGGCGATCCGCTGCACGGAATTTCCACACCTTCGTCATCAACGAAATCGGCCATGGCATTGTCACGGGCAAGTTCCCCGTTGGCTCGATCCTGGCCAGCGATGCGGTGATGATGGAAACCTATGGCGTGTCGCGCACCGTTTTGCGCGAGGCCCTCAAGACGCTCGAAGCCAAGGGCCTGGTGGAGGCGCGGCCCAAGGTCGGCACCAAAGTCTCCCCCGCCAGCCGCTGGAGCTTTTTCGATCCGCAGGTGCTGTTCTGGCATTTCGAGGCCAAGCCCGACCGCCGCTTCTACGAAAGCCTGTTCGATGTACGCGAAGCGCTGGAAAGCCGCGCCGCCGAACTCGCGAGCCACCGCCGCACGGCCGATGAAATCCGCATCCTCAAATATTGGGCCCACCAGATGGACATCGCCGAAGATGGCGTTGAACCCCATCTGCTCGCCGCCCTCGAGATCCACCGCGCCATTGCCGAAAGCTCCGGCAATGCCCTGCTCCGCTCGGTCACTGGTGTGGTCGAACTGACCATGGTGCTATCAGCCAAATTCGCCCCGCCGGCCGATCTCCGCCAGCGCCATGCCGACTATGTCGCCCAGCACGAAGCCCTTGTAAGCGCCATGGAACGCGGCGACGGCGACGCCGCCGTGCAGCTGATGCAATCCATCATCACCCGCGACAAGCAGCAGACCATGGCAGTGTTCGGCTAAGCGGGCCCCTGCGCGACCCTGGCTCTCCCTCCACCCACCGTGTCATTCCGGCGCAGGCCGGAATCCATGCTGAAGATCATCCCGGCGCTGGATGGCTGGATGGCTCCTCAATTCTCGCTCACCCGCTCCCCGCTCGCCGCATCGAACACATAAACATGGTGCGGCGCCGCACGCACCGTCAGCGCGCCATCGAGCGCAATATCGTCCTCCCCGCTGATCACCACGGTCACGGCCTTGCCATGCACATCCAGCGTCACAAAGGTCTGCCCGCCGGTCGGCTCGACAAAGCTGATCTGCCCGGTAACCGCCGTTCCCTCGCCTGCCACCAGCAAATGCTCGGGCCGCACGCCGACCACCACCGCCTGCCCCTCGGCCAGCTGCTGGCCCGGGGTAAACACGAAATCCGTGCCATCCTCGGTCCGCGCCACCCCGCCCTGCATCTTGGCATCGACAAAATTCATCGCCGGCGAACCGATAAACCCGGCCACGAACAGATTGGCCGGCCGCCTATACAGCTCCATCGGCGAGCCCGATTGCTGGATCACGCCCCGGTTGAGCACCACGACCCGATCCGCCAGCGTCATCGCCTCCACCTGGTCATGCGTCACATAGATCGAAGTCACCCCCACCTTCTTGTGCAGCGTCTTGATCTCGCCGCGCATCTGCACCCGCAACTTGGCATCCAAATTCGACAGTGGCTCATCGAACAAAAACACCGACGGGTCCCGCACAATGGCCCGGCCCATGGCCACGCGCTGGCGCTGCCCGCCCGACAGCTGGCTCGGCTTGCGCTCCAGCAAAGGCTCCAGCTCCAGCATCCGCGCCGCCTGGATCACCCGCCGCTCGATTTCGGCCTTGGGCTTGCCCGCTAGTTCCAGGTTAAAGCTCAGATTGCGATAGACGCTCATATGCGGATAAAGCGCGTAGCTCTGGAACACCATGGCGATATTGCGCTCGCGTGGCGTCAGGTCGTTGACCACCTTGTCCCCGATCAGGATATCGCCCGCGGTGATTTCCTCCAGCCCCGCCACCATGCGCAAAATGGTCGATTTCCCGCAGCCCGAAGGCCCCACCAGGGCGACGAACTCCCCGTCCGCGACCGTGAGATTAATGTCCTCGATCACCGAGACCGAGCCATAGCTCTTTTCGAGATTCCGTAGTTCCAGTCCCGCCATTCATGCCTCCTCTACAGCGCCGATTGCTCGTCGCCCTTTATTTGACTGCGCCAGCGGTAAGGCCGGCAATGATGTGCTTCTGCGCCGCAAAGAACACGATGACGGTGGGCAGGATGGTGAGCGTGATGAAGGCCAGGATCAGCTGCCAATCGGTGCTGAATTCCCCGCGATAGACCATGATGCCCAGCGGCCAGGGATATTTGCTCTCCGAATTGAGCATGATCAGCGGCAGGATATAGCTGTTCCAGCTGCCCACGAACGAGATGATGCCCACCGTGGCGATGATCGGCCGGCTCAGCGGCAGCGAGATATGCCAGAAGAACCGCAGATAACCCGCCCCATCGACAAACGCCGCGTCGAACAGCTCGGGCGGCAGGTTCTTGAAGTAATTGCGGAACAGCAGAATGCTCATGCCCAGCCCGAATGCCACCTGCGGCAGCACCACGCCCCAATAGGTATCGAGCAGGCCCAGGTCGCGGATGCGGATGAACAGCGGCAGGATGGCCGTCGCCGCCGGAAACATCAGCCCGATCAGGAAATAATTGAGCAGGAAATCCGAACCGAAGAATTTGACATGGGCAAAGGTAAAGGCCGCCATGGAAGCGAACAGCAGCGTCAGGAACACGGTCAGCCCCGCAATCAGCAGGGAATTGCCCATCTGCATCCAATAGCGCTGGCTGGCGAGGATATTACCGTAATTGCTCCATTGCCATTCAGCCGGCAGCCCGAACGGATTGCCGCGCAATTCGCCCAGCGTCTTGAACCCGCCCAGCGCCGTGGTCAGCAGGGGAATGATGACAATGCCGGCAATGATCAGCATGGACACATAGAGATAGGTCTGCGTGCCGGCGCTCAATCGCCTGCCGCTGCTGGCGGCCGTTGCCGCATCAATTGGTGCTGCTTCAGTCATTTCGCATGAATATCCGCTTGTAGCCGAAGGCGAGGGTGACGCAGATGATGAACAGCACGACGCCAACGGCGGAGCCGAACCCGACCTGCATGCGCATCACGCCGAAGGAATAAAGGAAGGTCACCAGCGTTTGCGTGGCGTTCGAGGGTCCCCCGCCCGTCAGCGGCATGATCATGTCGAACAATTGCAGCGAGCCCACCACGGCAAAGAATACCGAGAGCCGCACCGTCGAGCCCAGCAGCGGCAAGGTCACCCGGTAGAATTTCTGCCAGCCGGTCGCCCCATCGATATCGGCCGCTTCCAGCACGCTCTTGTCAATGGCCTGCAACCCGGCGATGAACAGCATCATGTGGAAGCCGAAATATTTCCACACGATGACGCCGAGCACGGCATAAAACGCCACCTGCTTGTCGGCCAGCCAGAACGGCGGCGCCGCCCCGAAGAAATTCCAGATGCCGGCCACCAGGCCAAATTCGCCGTCATAGACAAAGCGCCAGATCATGCCCGCCGCCACATCGGCCAGCACATAGGGCAGGAAAAACAGCAGCCGGAACGCCAGCGCGCCCTTGATATTGCGCGACACCATGGTCGCCAGCCACAGCGCCAACGGGATCTGCACGCAGATCGAGATGACGATGATCAGTCCATTATTGATCAGCGCGGTGCGGAACGCCCCATTGCGGAAGATCAGCTCGTAATTCTTGGTGCCGATCCACTGGCTGGGCAGGCCATAGCCATTCCAGTTGTAGAACGAATACCAGGCCGCCTCGCCCATGGGTAGGATGACGAACACCGTGAACAGCAGCAGCGCCGGCGGCAGGAACAGCACCAGCACCGGCCATTTGCCGCGCATCTGCCCGCGCCGCCGTCGCGCCACACTGGGCACCCTGGCCGCCGCCCGGCCGTCTGCTGATAGGGAAGTCGCTTGGCTCATCCGAAATCGAGGCTCCTGGTTCGCCAGAAAGAAAACCGCCGCCCCGCGTGAGCGAGGCGGCGGCGGCGCTTACATCTCAAGCGAGAAGGCGTCTTCGATCTGCTGCAGTGCGTCTTCCGGCGAGATCTGGCCGGAGACCAGTTCCACCGACATGTCATTGACCACGCGGCCGACATTGGGCCCCAGGTCCTGATCGAGGAAATTCTGGTGCCAGGTGGCCTTGGCCATCTGCGCCGCGCTTTCGGCCAGCGAGGGGTCCTTCACCCCGACATCGGCGCCCAGCGTGGTGGGCAGGATATTGTTGAATTCCGCCAGCTTGGCCGCATTGTCCTTGCTGGTGAAATATTTGAGGAAATCCTCGGTCTCGGGGGGTGCATTGGCCGTTACCACCCAGCCATTGAGGCCACCGAAATCATCGGTGATCACCCCGGCCCCGCCCTCGACCAGCGGAAACGCGAAGCGCCCGATAGCGTCCTCGGCCAGCCCCTTGCCATCCGTTGCGGCATTGGCCTGGTTCTGCGGCGTCGCGGTATTTTCAAAGCTCAGGATGATGGCAGCGCGCCCATCGGCAAACACCGCCTGGGTATCGGGCCAGGTTGCGCCCAGATAGCCTTCCTGGAATGGAGACAGCGCCCCCAGGTCAACCAGATGCTGGCTCGCCTTGACGAACGCCTCCCCGGTAAAGCCCTCGCCGCCCTTGGCCGCGGCAAAACCGTCCTGGCCCGCTTCGCGCATGGCCAGGTAGCTCCAGTAGAAATGCAGCGGCCACTTGTCCCCGCCACCGCCGGCAATCGGGGTAATGCCGGCTTCCTTGAGCTTGCTCACCGCCGCCAGGAAATCATCCCAGGTGGCGATGGCGCTGGCGTCGACGCCCGCCTTTTCGAACAAGGCCTTGTTGTAGAAGAACGACACCAGGCCCGACTGGATCGGGGCGGCCCACACCTTGCCGTCAATGCTCAGCCCATCCACCGCCGCCGGGGAAATCGAATTGCGCCAGGCCCCGCCGTCGGCATCCATGGCCGCGGTCACGTCGCGGATCGCGCCGGTTTCCGACTGCGCCTTCAGCACGCCACCACCCCAGGTATAGAACATGGAGGGCGCGTCATTGGATTGCAGCAGCGTCGGCAGCTTGGCCTTGAACGCCTCGTTTTCGAGGAACTGGAATTCGATTTTGACATCGGGATGCTCGGCCTCATAGGCCGCCGCAATGTCCTGCCAGGTCTTGAGCCGGTCCGCATTGGCTTCCAGATGCAGCCATTTGATGGTGCTCTGCGCATAGCCAGCGGTGACACCGCCGAACAGCGTCACAGCGCTGACGGCAAGCAGAAGCGTATCCCGCCAAGGGCGGGCAAAGCCGTGATTCATGGTGATCCTCCCAGATCCGGACATATTTGTCCTTGATGCGTATTAAATAGCGCCCGCCTGTTTCCATCTGTCAAGAGGGTGTGCAAAACGCCCGCCAAAAGCGCCATGTTTCAGCGCTTTGCGCTTGCTTTGCCCACCTTGCCATGCCTAGAAAGGCAAAACTTAATTCGCGTCACGTAGAAATGAACGCGTGAGGAGCCTCCCCGTCTGTGAAGACCGCCGATCCCGAATTGATGCGGGCGATCAATCGCTTTCACGTGCTCGATACCATCAGGCGGTTCGGCGCGATTTCGCGTGTCGAGATCGGCGAACGCATCCAGCTTTCGGCCACGACCGTCTCGGCCATCACCGCCTCGCTCCTCGATGACGGGCTGATTTCCACCCGCCACGAAGGCGATTTGCGCAGCGGCGGCAGCCGTGGCCGGCCACGCGTCATGCTGACCCTCAATCCTGAAGCCGCCCGCGTCGTCGGCGCCAAGATCGCAACCAATCGCCTGGTTTTCACCGTCACCAATTTCCAGGGCGACGTGCTCGCCAATCTGACGCTCCCGGTGCGGGTCGATCGCCTGCCGGTCGATGTCATCGCCGATCTCGTCGAAGATGGCGTGCGCCGCTGCGTGCTCGATGCCGGCCTGGCGCTGGACCAGATCAAGACCGTCGCCCTCTCCCTGCCCGGCATTGTCGAACACGGCACCGGCCGCGTCCGCGCCTCCAGTATTTTCCGCGACACCAATGTGCCGCTCAAGGAAGCCATCGTGCAGCGCCTGGGCATCGACACCATTGTCGAAAGCGACGCCAATGCCATCACCATGGCCGAACACTGGTTCGGTCGCTGCCGCGACTGCGACGATTTCGTCCTCGTCGCCATCGAGGAAAGCCTGGGCCTGGGCGTCATGCATGGCGGCCAGCTGTTCCGCGGCGCCCGCGAGCTCAGCCTCACTTTGGGCGATATGATCATGGGCTCCGACCCCGATCACGCGCTAAAGCTCTCCGAAGTCGCCAGCGAGCGCGCCATCCTCAATGGCGAGCATAACGACCCGCAAATTCGCGATGCCATCCGGCTGGGCCAGGGCATGAGCCGGGTGCGCGGGCTGATCGAGGCCGGCGATAACCGCCTCAAACACGCCGCTGGCCGCGCCGGCGCCGCACTCGGCATTGCCATCGCCAATCTGGTCGCCCTGTTCGCCCCGCCAAGGGTGATCCTCGTCGGCTCCACCCTGGCGCTGGGCGATCATCTGCTTGATCCCCTGCGCACCGCCTTTGCCCGCGCCACCCCGGAAAGCCTCGCCAATGTCGCCCAGATCGTCATCGACGAGGTCAGCGACGAGCTCTGGGCGCGCGGCGCGGCCGCCGTCGCGCTAGGCGAACTTTATGGCTCGCCTTGGGGCACGACAGGCCCGGCGCGCCGCAGCTACACTGATTTTTCAAATGCCGGAACGAGGAGTGAATGATGGACAAGGTCGGTATTGGCATTATCGGACTGGGCAATATTTCCGCCGCCTATCTCAAGGCGAGCAAGGATTTCCTGGTGCTCGATATCCGCGCCGTAGCGGATATGAACCCCGCCGCCGCCAAGGCGCGCGCCGATGAATTCGGCCTCAAGGCCGTCGATCTCGACGCGATCTTCACCGATCCCTCTATCGACATCATCCTCAATCTCACCATCCCCAAGGCCCATGTCGAGGTCGGCCTGCGCGCCATCGAAGCGGGCAAGCATGTCTATTCGGAAAAGCCGCTCGGCATTGTCTTTGCCGAAGGCAAAAAGCTGGTCGAGGCCGCCAAGGCCAAAAACCTGCGCGTCGGCTCGGCCCCCGACACATTCCTGGGCGGCAGCCACCAGACCTCGCGCCGCCTCGTCGATGAAGGCGCCCTGGGCCAACTGGTCGGCGGCACCGCCTATTTCATGTGCCCCGGCCATGAGCGCTGGCACCCCAACCCCGCCTTCTATTACGAAGCCGGCGGCGGCCCCATGCTCGATATGGGCCCCTATTACATTACCGATCTGGTCAACCTGCTCGGCCCCGTCGCCAAGGTGTCCGGCTTCGGCACCAAGCTGCGCGACACCCGCACCATCACCTCCAAGGACCGCAATGGCGAGATCATCCCCGTCCATGTCCCCACCCATGTCTCGGGCACTTTGGTGTTCCACAATGGCGCCGTGGTGCAGGTGACGATGAGCTTTGACGTCGCCGGCCACAAGCATGTGCCGCTCGAAATCTACGGCACCGAAGCCTCGCTCATCGTGCCCGATCCCAACCATTTCGGCGGCCAGATCCAGCTGCTCGAAAAGGGCGGCGAATGGACCGATATCGCCACCGACATGCCCTATGCCGAAGGCAATTATCGCTCGATCGGCCTCGCCGATATGGCCCACGCCATTCTCGAGGGGCGCCCCCATCGCTGCAATGGCGACCTGGCTTTGCATGTGCTCGAAGTCATGGAGGCCTTTGAAACCTCCTCCATGAGTGGCCGCGTCATCGACATCACCACGCCAGCCGAGCGGCCCGCCCAATTGGGCAGCTCGCTCGTCAACGGCAAACTGGCCTGATCGAATTCAAGGAGGAATGGAATGCGTGAAGCACTGATCGTTTGGGGTGGCTGGAGCGGGCATGAGCCCGAACAATGCGCCGCCATCATCCGCACCATGCTCGAGGAAGACGGCTTCAAGGTCTATGTCGAGAACACGACCGAAGCCTTTGCCGATCCCTCCATCCGCGATCTCAGCCTGATCGTGCCGATCTTCACCATGAGCAAGATCGAAAAGGAAGAGCTGTCAAACCTCACCGCCGCTGTCGAAGGCGGGGTGGGTCTGGCCGGCTATCACGGCGGCATGGGCGATGCCTTCCGCGATGCGGTCGATTACCAATTCATGGTCGGCGGCCAATGGGTGGCTCACCCCGGCAATATCATCGACTACCGGGTCAATATCACCCGCCCCGATGATCCGGTGATGGCCGGGATCGAGAGCTTTCCCTACCATTCCGAGCAATATTACATGCATGTCGACCCCTCCAACGAGGTGCTGGCAACCACCACCTTCACCGGCGAACACGCCGCCTGGATCGATGGCGTCACCATGCCGGTCGTCTGGAAGCGCAAACACGGCCAGGGCCGCGTCTTCTATTCCTCGCTCGGCCACGTCGCGAGCGAATTCGCCGTCCCCCAAATGAACACCATCCTCCGCCGCGGCATGAACTGGGCCGCGCGGTAAAGCTGGTAATCAGCTCTGAAGGTGCCTCACCCATCGTGTCATTCCGGCGCAGGCCGGAATCCATGCTGAAGGCCATCCCCGCGCTGGATGCACGTGAGGCGTGGGACTACACCCAAAACACGCGGCTCCTGCCCTCCCTCCCCCTTGAGGGGAGGGCTCAGCTTTTCGCTCGCGAAAAGCGGGGGGTGGGGGTCGTCTGATTTGCGCAAGACCCGGCGGACCCCCTCCCTCAATCCCTCCCCTCAAGGGGGAGGGAGGCCGATCGTGCTTCCCCAAGCCCCCCTACCGCAATCGATCCGCATAATCCCCCAAGAACACCTCAAAGCTCCGGGCCTTCTTGCCCGTCACCCTCTCGACATCCCCGCTGATCCCCGCCGCCTCGCCGCGATCGTAATGGGCATAATCCTCGATCAGCCCATCGGTCTGCCATTCCGGAAACTGGTAGCTCAGCATGATCTGGCGCATCTGCTCGGGCGCCAGCTGCACATGCTCGATCCGCCGCCCGATGGCCCGCCCGATCTGGTCGGCCAGCTCGGCATGGCTCAGCGCCTCTGGCCCCGTCAGGTCATAGCTCTTGTTGTCATGCTCCGTCCCGGTCAGCGCCGCGACCGCCACTTCGGCCAGGTCACGCACATCCACCAGGCTCACCGGCGCTTCCCCGATCGGCGCAAAGATGCGGCCCTGCTGCCGGATCGGCTCGCGGAAGGCCAGCATTTCCTGCATGAACAGGTTCGCCCGCAGGAAGGTATAGGTCATGCCACTGGCCTTGATCGCCGCCTCCACCACCGCGTGATAGCGCAGGAACCGCACCGGCGAAGCCACATCGGCATGCACCTGCGAGAATTTGACGATATGGCGCACACCCGCCGCCTTGGCCGCCGCAACAAAATCCAATTGCTGGGACTCGGCCCGCTCGGACGATTTGGTCAGCAGGAACGCCGTCTCCACCCCCGCCAGCGCCGCCGCCACCGAGGCGGCATCGTCCAGGTCGCCCATAACCGGGATAATATGGCTGAGCCCGGCCAGCTTTTCTGCCGCTTCAGGTGAGCGAACCAAAGCCTTGGCCGAAACGCCCTTTTGGTCGAGCAGCTTGGCAACTTCAAATCCGACAGTGCCGGTCGCGCCAGTGAGCAGGATCATTTTTTCTCTCCTTGAATGGTGCCGTGGAGCTACCCAGCCCCGCATCGGCCCACCCAATATCGCCCCTCCGGTCCCTGCAATAAATTGACAATACGTGCCACCCAGCTCATACAAAATATATGAGCATACCAACTGACTGGGAACGACAGCGCGCCTTCCTCGCCGTGCTGCGCGAGGGCAGCCTGTCCGGAGCCGCCCGCGCGCTCAATCTGGCGCAACCCACCATCCGCCGTCGCATTGAGGATTTGGAGCGCGACCATGGCGTGGCGCTGTTCACCCGCGCCTCCAGCGGGCTCATCCCCACCGCCATTGCCCTCGAACTGGCCGGCCATGTCGAGGCCATGGCCAATGCCGCCGCCGCCTTTGCCCGCACCGCCTCGGCCGAAGCCGGCTCCGCCTCAGGCATTGTGCGCATCACCGCCAGCGAGGTGGTCGCAGTCGAAGTGCTCCCGCCGATCCTCGCGCAATTGCGCGAGGCCCATCCAGGCCTCGTGATCGAACTGGGCCTCAACAATCGCAGCGAAGACCTGCTCGGCCGCCAGGCCGATATCGCCGTGCGCATGACCCGTCCGCTGCAGGAAGCCCTGCTCGCCAAACGCATCGGCACCATCCGGCTGGGCATGCACGCGCGGCGCGATTATCTCGACCGCCACGGCATCCCCGCCACCATGAAGGATTTAGCGCGCTTCGCCCTGATCGGCTTTGAAACCGATCCCGTTGGCATCGCCGCCTATCGCGACCAGGGCGTCACCCTGCAAAGCGAGGATTTCGCCTTTCGCTGCAATAGCGATATCGGCCAATTGGCCGCCATCCGCGCCGGCATCGGCATCGGCATCTGCCACACGGGCCTGGGCAAACGCGATCCCAACCTGGTCCACGTCCTCCCCGACGCCTTCGGCATGGATCTGCAAACCTGGGTCGTTACCCACGAAGACCTGCGCCACGTCGAACGCATCCGCCTAACCTTCGACGCCCTGGTCCAAGGCCTGCAAGACTACGCTGCGACTTAAACGCGTGCCTCCGACCCACCCCACCCACCGTGTCATCCCGGCGGAGGCCGGGATCCATGCTGAAGGTCATCGACACCGCAATGTGGAGAGATGTGTCCCAGCCCCGCCCCCGCTCTCCCTCGGGTTCGACCCGAGAAACCCAACCGTTCTCGGCCATCGAGGACGGGTTGATATTCAGCTCAGGCCGAGGCGAAAATGGTGGTTTTCGAGAACCGGAGCGCAGCGTACATCAGTACGTGAGCACCGGAAGCGCAGAACACCGCCATTTGCAGCCCGGCCTCAGCTGAATAGCGACCGGTCCGCTAGCCCTTGACCCCAGCCGACAGCATGATCGCCTGCGTCACCCGCCGCTGGAAGATCAGGTACACAATCGCCACCGGCAGCCCCGCCGCCACCGCCGAAGCCATCTGCTTGCCATAGATAATGCCATAGGCGTCCTTGACCTGGGTAATGCCCACCGGCACCGTCATCGTCGCCTCCCCGGTCGCCGCCAGGAATGGCCACAGAAAGCTGTTCCACGCCCCGATAAAGGTGATGATGGCCAGGGCCGCCGTCACCCCCCAGTTCATCGGCAGGTAGATGCGGAACAGGATTTTGAAATGCCCGGCGCTATCCATCTGCGCCGCCTCGCGGAACTCCTTGGGCACCGAGTCGAAGAACTGCTTGTAGACGATGATCACCACCGGCACGATCAGCTGCGGCAGGATGATGCCGGCCCAGCTATTGAGCAGCTTGAACTGCGCCATCAGCACGAAATGGTTCACGATCAGCGCCTGCATCGGCACCATGAAACAGGCCAGGATCAGCACATAGATCACCCGCCGCCCCGGGAAATCGAGCTGGCTCAGCGCATAGGCGCAGCCGGCCGAACTGACGATCACCAGGGCCGTGATGATCAGCGAGGTCACCATGGAATTGACGTACCAGATGGCGATATTGGTGTTGTTCCAGATATGGATATAGCTGTCGAAGCTGAACCGGCTGGGCCACAGGCTATTGCTGCCCGAAATCACCTCGCCATCCGGCTTTACCGAAGTGATGATCGCCCAATAGATCGGGAAAAACGCCGCCAGCGCCGCAGCGAAGGTGATGATCGTCAGGATCAGCCCGCCAATATCGATGGCGCGGTCGCGGCCGCCTGGTGCGCTGGCCTCGGCCACTCGGGGAAGAGCCTCGACACTCATTTCTGGCCTCGCGCGCGCAGCAATTGATATTGCAGGACACTCAGGATGATGATCATCCCGAATAGCAGCATGGCCGCCGTCGCCGCCTCCCCGCCCTTGTTCTGCTGGAAGGCCAGCTTGTAGACATATTGCACCAGCACAATCGTGGCATCCTGCCGCCCGCCGATCGAGAACAGATAGACCTGGTCGAAAATCTTGAGCTGGGCGATGAGCTGAATGGTCAGCACCAAAGCCGTCACCGGCCAGATCAGCGGCCAGGTGATGCGGGTGAATTGCCGCCACCGCCCGGCGCTATCAAGCGCCGCCGCCTCGTAGATTTCCGGCGAAATATTGCGCAGGCCGGCAATGAACAGCAGCACATTAAAGCCCAATGTCCACCAGATGGTGACGAAAGCCACTGTCGGCATGAACAGCGGAATGGTGCGCGTCAGCGAAATCGGCTGGCCGCCATTGAACAGCCGCACCCCATATTGCACCAACCCATATTGCACATCGATGATCCAGTTCCATGCCAGAAACACCACCGAGACGGGCAGGATATAGGGCAGGAAGAAGCAGGCCAGCACAAAGCCCTGTTGCCACCCCTTGAGCCGATTGACCGCCAGCGCAATGGCGAGGCTGATCAGCGTATTGGGAATCACCGTCAGCAAAACGAAATAGGCGGTATTCCAGAACGCTGAATGAAACAGCTTATGGCTGAGGATTTTAACGTAATTGTCCCACCCCACCCATTCCCCCGGCCCGATCAGCGGCGCCTTGGTAAAACTGAGCAGCGCCATCTGAATGGTCGGCCACACGAACAACGCGCCATAGATCAGCACGAACGGCCCCACCAGAATGAAGGCTGTGAGATATTCCTGGCGTTTATCCCTGAGCATGGCGGTCTCCTCCCGCTTGCAGTAACCGAGACTTTTCACTCAACGGGGAGAGTCCCGATCCAATCCCCTCCCCCTTGAGGGGAGGGCTCAGCTTTTCGCTAGCGAAAAGCGGGGGTGGGGGTGCTGCGGCCTCAACAAACTCAATGCCTGTTGAGAGTTCAGCACCCCCACCCTCAATCCCTCCCCTCAAGGGGGAGGGAGGCGAAAGCCCTGCGCCCGTGGTTCCTACAACTGCCCGTTCAGATCATCCCGCATCTGCGCGGCGGCATCGGCCGGTTCGAGATCGCCCGTGGTGGCCGGATTGATGTAATTGGTCCACGCATCGCCCAGCGGCGCGGCAGGACCGGCCAGGATCGTGCGCGGATCGAACACCGCCGTATCGGCAAAGCCGGCATAGTCCGATTGCGGCTTCAGCGCCTTGAATTCGGCACTGTCGCGCACCGCATTATAGGCCGGGATATGGCCAGCGCCGGCCCAGTCGAGCGAGTGCTGATCCATCCAGGCGATGACCTTCATCACCGCTTCCCGCTTGGCCGGATCGGCTTCCTTGCCGGCATTGGCCGGAATGACGAAGGCATGCGAGTCAGACCAGGCGGCCTTGTTCTCGAACAGCGTCGGCAGTTCCACCGCACCCCATTCGAACAATTCTCCCTTGGCATGCAGATCGACAAAGGTGGGAACTTCCCAATTGCCCATGATGAAGAAGGGGGCTTGTCCCGAGGTGAACAGCGCCAGCGCCGCCGGGCTTTCCACCTGCACCGGCGTATAGCCCTTGTCCACCCAGCCCTTGACCACTTCGATCGCATTGGTCAGCTTGGTCAGGTCCTCGTCAGTCGGGAAGAACCCGCCCGCCGCTTCGTCGAACATGGTGCCGCCCTGCTGGCCGAACAGGCTATAGATGGTGCGATAGCGGTCGCCCGTTGGCGTCGAAATGCCATACTTGCCCTCGCCGGTAAATTTGGCGAGCACGGCATCGAAATTCTCGAGCCCATCGAGCCCGGTCGGCAGCCCATTCGCGTCGAGCATGCCGGCTTCCCCCAGCATGTCCTTATTATAGTAGAGAATGAGGCCATGCTGGTCGAACGGCACGGCATAGCGGGTGCCATCGACCTTGCCGGCGTCCGACGCCGCCGCGGTGAAGTCGCCATCGGCAATGCCGGCGCCCGCCATATCCTCGTCGGTGATTTCGCTCAGCGTGCCGCTATCGACCGCCAGCGGAATGCGGCTGAGGTGATAGGTGGCGATATCGGGCCCCTCCCCGATCGCCGCCGAGGTCTGCAGCTTGGTATAGAACGGCGTCCCCCATTCCAGCGTCGTGCCCTGGATCTGGATTTCCCCCTGATGCTCGGCGTTGAAGCCGTCGATCAGCGCCTTCATCCGAATGCCGTCGCCCCCGGCGAGAAAATCCCACCAGACCACGTTCTGTTGCGCCATGGCACCGGTTGCCAGGGCCATGAAAGCGCTCGAAACCAGCGCCAACCGTCTCAGTGATTTCAGCATGATTCACTCCTCCCGAAATGGATGCCCAATGTCTCCTCCTATCGGCAGCCCGGCGCATTGAGCGCTCACCCGGCCGCCGTTATGCGAAAAATTAGTTGGCGTGATAGGCTCTCCCATCCGCGCCAAAAATATGCGTCGCCGCCCCATCCGCCCGCAGCGATACGTCCATGCCCGGCTCCAGCGCGCTGTTGCCGGCATCCTCGGCCACCACCAGCGCGCCATCGCCCAGCCGCACATGCACCAGCGTCCGGTCACCCAGCCGCTCGACGATATCGATCGTGCCCGCGAGGCTCCCCGAACCATCCGCCGCCACCCGCAAGGCATCCGGCCGCACGCCCAGCGTCAGCCCCTCCGCCCCCGGCAGCGCGCCAAACGCAATGCCCGTGTCGATCACCGAACCGCCCGCACTCACCGCCGCCTTGCCGCCCTTGTCGGCAATTCCCGTCACGGCCAAAAAGTTCATCGACGGTGAACCGACAAACGCCGCGACAAAGCGCGATGCCGGCCGCGAATAGACCTCCATCGGCGTGCCGATCTGCTCGATCCTACGGTTGTTCATCACCACGATCCGGCTCGCCAGCGTCATGGCCTCGGTCTGGTCATGGGTGACGAAAATCATCGTCGCCTTGATGCGGTTATGCAGCTGCGCCAGCTCCACCCGGGTCCGCACCCGCAGCCCCGCATCGAGGTTCGACAGCGGCTCATCGAGCAAAAATGCTTCGGGCTCCCGCACGATGGCCCGGCCGATCGCCACGCGCTGCCGCTGCCCGCCCGAAAGCTGCGCCGGCCGCCGCTCCAGCAGCGGCACGATTTCGAGCATCCGCGCCGCATCCTCCACCCGGCGGGTGATTTCCGCCTTGTCGGTGCCGATATTCTGCAGCCCGAAGCTCATATTGGCGCGCACCGTCATATGCGGATAAAGCGCATAATTCTGGAACACCATGGCCACGCCGCGCTGGTTGGGCGGCAATTGGTCGACCCGGCGGTCCCCGATATGGATCTCCCCTTCATTGACCGCCTCAAGCCCGGCAATCATGCGCAGCAGCGTCGATTTCCCGCAGCCCGAAGGCCCCAGAAACACGATGAACTCGCCCGATTTGATGTGCATCGACACCTTCTCGAGCACGCTCACCGCGCCATAGGACTTGCTGACCTCGTTCAGCACGATATCGGCCATATCATTCCTCCTCTTGTGGCTGGCGCGGCATATTTGCCGTCTTCCAACCCGCACCGGTTTCCCGGCTCTTCGTTCCCCTCCCCCTTGAGGGGAGGGGTTAGGGGTGGGGGTGCTGCGACCTCCAAACGCTCGGCGCTGCCGGAAATCTCAGCACCCCCACCCTCGATCCCTCCCCTCAAGGGGGAGGGAGGCGAAAGCCCTAGCTCTCACTCACCCAAAAACCCCACGATCCACCTGCAATTCCACCGCCGTCTGCACCACCGCATCGAACAAGGCCGCCGCCACCGGATCGGCGCCCGGCGCTTCCCGCGTCAGCCGGAATGTGGTGGCCACCACCCCGCCGCGCCCCACGCGCTTTTCCCCGATAATGGCCGCGGGCTTATGCACCCAGCCCACCACCATGCCGGCATGCACGTTGGAGCCATATTCCCAGGGCCGGAACCCGGTCAGCAGGTGATGCGGCACCACATCCGAAAAGCTCAGATCAAAGATTGGCCCGCCCGGAATATTGGCAAACGGACCATCGCGCCGCACCCAGGAAAAGCCCGCAATCCAGTCGCCCCGCCAGATCGTGCCATCGCGTTCGACCAGGCTAATCCCCGGCAAATGCTGATCGAGACTCGGTCGGAACTTGCGTCCATCCGCCACGATGCTGCGATGCGGCAGCTCGCCATCAGGCATATCCGTGCGCAGGTTATTGTTGGTCTTGACCGTGCCATCGGCCAGGATCACATAGCGCGCGCCTGCCTTGATGGCTTCCACGTCCTCGCCATCCACCGCGTGGCACAGCACGACATCGGCCTCACCCGCCGGCACCACGCGATAGCCCAGCCCCTTGGCGTAATCCGCCAGCTTTGCATCAGCCGCCGCAATGCTGGGCAACTCGCTCGTCCCGCGCGCCGCATAAAGGGCGATATCGCAGGAATTGCGCGCCAGCTCTTGCCCGCCCGCCTCCAGCACGAAATCGATCCGCACCATCTGGTTTGCCGTGGCCGCCGGCATGGCCAGCTGCGCCTCGATAGCAAATGTCGAAACCGCCCCCGTCGCCCCCACCGACAGCTCGCCACTCACCGCCCCGCTCCAGCGCAACACCGCGCCCTCGGGAATGCTCAGCCCACCGGTCGCCACCTTGATGGCAAAGCGCAAATGCTCTCCGGCATAGGCCGAATACCGCGCCGGCCGCGGCACGATGACGATATCGGTATTGATCGTGGCAAACACATCGTGGAACACGCGCGGATTGCGCTCGATATCGAGCAGGCCATTGGCCTCCCAATGCACATCGGTGAATTCGGTGATGACATAGCCCATGATCGAGGCATGCTCGCGCATGGTCTCGATTTCGTAGCGCAGGTTCATGAACTGATACCATTGCACCGCCTCGATGAACCCGTCGAACGAGCCAAAGGTACGGTCCAGATCCAGCGCCCCAAAGCGCTCCTCGATGCCATGCGGCAGCGCCACGCCATCGCCCCACAGCGAACCGGTCTCGAACCAGTCCGGCTCGCTTCCGTCCTTGCGACGCAGCTTCTTTGGGTCAGGCAGCCCCCAGACGCCGAACTCGGAGACGATGAGTGGCTCGTCGCCCCGTCGTTCGGCGTCGCCCAGGGAGGAGAAGGTCCAGTCGGCGCCGGCGGCAAACTGGGCGGTGATGTCGTCCCATTCCTGCCGCCGCTCGGGCACCGAGCGGTAATAGTGGTAGTCGTTGATATCGGTCTTGACGTGGAAATTGGGGAAGCAGGCCGAATTGTCGACCACCAGCCGCGTCGTGTCCTTGGCCTTCAGCCAGTCATAAGTGTCTTTCACCCATTGGCGATGCTCGGCATTTTCGAGCATGCGCGTGCCCCAATCCTCATTGATGATCGTCCAGGCGACGATCGAAGGATGATTGCGGTCGCGTTCAAGGATGCCCTCCATGGTGGCGCGCATCCGCGCTGCCGCCTTGGCGGTGAAATTGGCCACATTGGGAATTTCGGTCCAGATCAACAACCCGAAGCGGTCCGCCACGTCATAATAGCGCGGGTCCGGCACCTTGATATGGCAGCGCAGCAGGTTGAGCCCGAGATGCTTGGCCTTCTTCGCCTGGTCCTCGAGGAATTCCAGCGACGGCGGCGTATAGATGCCGTCGGGATAATAGTCCTGGTCCAGCGCCCCGCGCATATAAAGCGGCTCGCCATTCAGCAGCAGCTTGCCGTCCCGCGCCTCGATGCTGCGGAAACCGAAATTATGCGTCGCCGCATCGGCATCCCCCAGTTCCACCGTCAGCGCATAAAGATTGGGGCTGTCCGGCGACCACAGCTTTGGATCAGCCACCAACAGCTTGGCGGTAACAGCCTCGCCCGCCGCCACTTCGGTTTCCGCCACCACGGCGCCATCGGCATCCTCGACAACAACCCGAACCGGCAGTCCCGTAGCCGCCGCCGCAAAGCCGAGATCGACACTGACCGCGCCATCAATGCCCGCTGATATCGCCACGCTCTGCACATGCCGCGCATCCCGCGCTTCCAGCGACACCGACTGCCATAGCCCGCCAATCCGGCCATACCAGCTGATCTTGCCATGCGGCACTTCGCCAAAAGGAAAATCGGGATAGGCCCGCTGATCCGCCGAAGGCATGGTCACCCGCACCTCGACCTCGTTCTGCGCCTTCAGCAACTTGCCCGGCAGCACGATTTCGAACGGCAGAAACGCCCCTTCATGGCTGCCGACCGGCGTGCCATTGAGCAGCACTTCGCAGAAATAGCTCACCGCCCCGAATTTCAGCGCCAGCTCGCCCGCGCCCCAGCCTTCGGGCAGCGTGAAACTGCGTTTGTAGACGGCCCGGCCGCTCGTATCGACCAGGTCGGAAAATTCGGCCTGCCACGGCGAAGGCACATGCGCCTCCCGCCATGGCCCGTCCTCATGCCGGAACTGCCAGACCCCGTCCAGCGACAGGCTGCGGCGTGCCGCCGGTCGTGTTTGCTCGGCTCTGGCTTGAGCGCGTTCCATCCTCATCCCTCGAAGTATTAGTTATATTATTATCACCTTATGACCCTTCCGCGGTGCTGGCAAGGGGGCACGATTTGCGAGTCTCAACGCTAACAGTCCGTGCACGAATTCGGCTAAAAGGCTGCTCAATGCCGTTGTGATTTGAGGGGCCGAAATCTTGGAAAAGCGCGCGACCATGGTGGATGTGGCCGAATTGGCCGGCGTGTCGCAGGCCACCGTGTCCCTGGTCCTCAACGGCGTCACCAATGCCCGCATCTCCAAGCTTACCCGCCGCCGCGTGCTCGATGCCGCCGAAACGCTGGGCTATCGCCGCGGCAAGGCCCATCCGGTGCCCGAGGGTCGCCAGCGTGTCATCGGCCTCATCATCGACGAAGTTTCCACCACCCCCTTCGCCCCGCCCTTCATTGTCGGCGCCCGCGACGAAGCCGCTCTGCAGGATGTCACCGTCGCCACCTTCTGCACCCGCTCCGATCCGGCCTTGGAACAGGCCGCCATCGATCTGCTGGTGTCGCAGAAAACCATCGGCATTCTCTATGCTTCGTTGATCACCCGGCAGGTCAGCGTGCCCGACAGGTTCGGGGAATTGCCCCTGGTCCTGCTCAATTGTTACGAGCGCAAATTGCGCTATCCCTCGGTGGTCCCGGGCGATCTGGTGGGCGGCTTCACGGCGGCCGAAGCCCTGCTCAAGGCAGGCCATCGCCGCATCGCGCACCTGGCCGGCGAAACCATTCTCGAGGCCTCGGTCGATCGCGAAAAAGGCTTCCGCCAGGCCATGGACAAATGGGGCATTCCGCCCCAGGACCAGTTGGTCACCCTGGGCGGCTGGACCATCCGCGCCGGCCGCGAACGGGCCCTGGAACTGCTCTCCCAGCCCAATCCGCCCACCGCCATTTTCTGCTTCAACGACCGCATGGCCATCGGCTGCTACGAAGCCGCCCGCACCCTGGGCATGCGTGTCCCTCAGGACCTCTCCATCATCGGCTTCGACGATGAAGACCTCTCCGCCTATCTCGATCCGCGCCTCTCCACCATGGTCCTCCCCCACGACGAAATGGCCCGCTGGGCCGTCGGCCAATTGCTCGACGGCTACCAGGCCGCCGACCAGGACGAGCGCCTGCAAAAGATCAAGATCGAATGCGAATTCATCGAACGAGAATCCATCGCTCCCCCAAGGGGTTAGCGTTCTCCCACGGTGTCATTCCCGCGAAAGCGGGAACCTCCGTTTACGTCACCTGCCGTTATCTCGGGCCTGGCGACCAACCACCACCAACCATCATGCCCTCAGTCGGGATCACCCCTCCCCCTTGTGGGGAGGGAAGCGAGATAGGACTTAGCGTGAGCTAAGTCCGTGATCGAGCAGGGTGGGGGTGTGCTTCCGCAAACACGAACCTTCGTGGCTCCCATCACCCCACCCCCTCCCTCCCCATCAAGGGGAGGGTGAACCCAGAGGGTGGGCAAGATTGCGCAGCACGCAGCCACAAACGCGATGCGGCACCCTCCCCTCAAGGGGAAGGTGGCGGGCCGGTGGCTCCCTACCCCTTCGGCCCCGCCACCGAATCCCGTTCCACCAGCGGACATTCCAGCTTGGTCAGCGGATACCGCCCGGCCGCCTGCCCCGCCAGCTCGTCGATCTGCTCGACAATCCACTGCCCCATCGCCCGATGCGGCAGGATGGACGTGGTCAGCCGCGGATGCAGATGCCGCGAGATTTCTTCGTCGTCATAGCCGATCACCGACATGTCCCGCGGAATGTCGAGCCCGGCTTCCTTCAGCGCCTCGTAGCATCCGATGGCCGTGCGATCGTTCTGGCAAAAAATCGCCGTCGGCGGCTCGGCCAAGGCCAGCAATTGCCGCGTCGCCGCATAGCCCGCGCTGGCCGACCAATCGCCCTCCACCACCAGCGCCCCATCGAACGGAATATCGGCCGTCGCCAGCGCCCGCCGATAGCCCTTGAGCCGGTCCTGCGCCGCCTCCATCCAGATTTCCCCGGTAATGGTGGCGATGCGTCTATGCCCATGCTCGATCAGGTGCCGTGTGCTGCGCTGCCCGCCCGCAATCTCGCTGGGCACCACCGCAGGATGGGACTGGCCCTCGGTATAGCAATTGAGCAAAAACACCGGGATATCGAGCCCCAGCAGCGCCGGATTGAGCTCCACCTCGCGGGTGAAAATCGTCATATAGACCAGCGCGGAGACACCCTGCTCGACAAAGGCCTGCACCAGCCCCGCCTCGGTCTCGGCATCATTAAAACTCTGCGACACGAGCACCATATCGCCCCTGGCCCGCGCTGCCGTGCTCACACCCTCAATGGCAATCGCCGCCTCGGGGCTGGTCGCCAATTGATCGGCAATGAACCCGATCCTTCGCCCGCCACCAACCGCCCGCGCCTGCCGCCCATTGCCCCCCGCCGCATAACCCAGCCGCCGCGCCGCATCGAACACCCGCTCCCGCGTCTCGGCCGACAATTTTATCCCCGGTGCATGATTGAGGACGAATGATACCGTAGCCTGCGAACACCCCGCTTCGCGCGCCACATCGGTCATGGTCACCCGCCGCGACTGCCCCCGCCGCGCCCGACCCGCGCCGGCAACACTCCCATCATCGGTTTGCCTTGTCATACAAGTTGGCCCCAGACCCCTGCTCGTCGCTAATACTATCAATAAATATTATCAAGTATAAGCACTTTTCGCCCGCACCGCTATAGACCGGCCCGCACCCAAAGGCGCGGGCCGGATCGCGCTAGATGCTGGCCTGCACCTTATGCAGCCCGGCATAGAGCCCATCAGCCGCCATCAGCGCCTCATGCGTCCCCTCTTCGCCAATGCCATCTTCGGTCAGCACCAGGATACGGTCGGCATTGCGCACCGTGGACAGGCGATGGGCGATGACGATCGTGGTCCGCCCCCTTGTGAGCTCGAGCAAAGCCTGCTGCACCGCCCGCTCGCTCTCATTGTCGAGCGCACTGGTGGCCTCGTCAAAGATCAGCACCGCCGGATTCTTGAGGAATGCCCGTGCGATAGTCAGCCGCTGCTTCTGCCCACCCGAGAGCTTGACCCCGCGCTGCCCGATATCGGTGTCATAGCCCTGCGGCAGCGCCGCAATGAAATCATGCGCATTGGCCGCCTTGGCCGCCGCCACGATTTCCTCGACCGATGCATCGGGCCGCCCATAACGCAGATTGTCGGTCACCGTGCCGCTGAACAGGTAGATATCCTGCTGCACCACCCCCACATTGCGCCGCAGCGAGGCCATGGTGACATCCCGCACATCCTTGCCATCGATCAGGATCGCCCCGCCGCTCACCTCATAAAACCGCGGAATCAAAGCACAAAGCGTACTTTTCCCCACGCCGGACGGGCCGACCAAAGCCACGAATTCCCCCGGCGCAATGTCGAGCGACAGCTTGCTCAGCACATGCGGCCCGCTCTCCTCATAGCGGAAACTGACATCGCGGAACGCGATGGCCCCGACCACATGGTCGAGTTCCGCCGCCCCAGGCCGGTCCTCGATATCGGGCGCAACGTCCAATATCTCCATGGCCCGCACGAAGCCGGTATAACCTTCCTGCCAAAGCCGCACGAAATTGGCCAGTCGCTGCACCGGATCGACCAAAACCGCCACGCAGAGCAGGAAAGTCAGCATGTCGGCCACGCCCAGCCCTGCCGTGAGTACCCGCACGGCCCCCACTACGATGACCAGCACGGTCACCAATTGCGCGAAGGTTTCGGTGCCGGCGGAGAAATAGGCCTCGCTGCGATACCCCTCCCGGCGGCTGTCCAGAAACCGCTGGTTTTCTGCCTCGAAGCGCCTCGATTCCATCGTCTCATTGGCGAAGGACTGCACCACCCTGATACCACTCAAGGCATCCTCCACCCGCTCATTGACCGACGCGATCCGCTCCTTGCTCTGCCGCAGGGCAATATTCATGCGGCGATTGAAATAGAGCGCATAGAGCACCGCCAACGGCGTCAATGCCGCGATCAGCCCCGCCAACACCGGATCGATGAAGAACAGGATGACCATGGCGCCGCCGAATTTGAGCAGCGCAATGGAAATATCCTCTGGCCCATGGTGGAACAGCTCGCCCAGCCACAGCGAGTCATTGGTGATCCGGCTCATCAATTGCCCGACGCGTTGCCGGTCATAGAAGCTGAAGGACAGCTTCTGGCAATGCTCGAACAATTCCTTGCGCACCGACGCCTCGATCTTGGCGCCCATCATGTGGCCCTGATAATCGACGAAAAAGATCGCCAGCACCTGCACGGCTAGCACCCCGAGCATCAAGCCGCCCATCGCATAGATCTGCCCGATCGCCTCGGGCACCTTGGGCAATTCGATCAGCTGTTTAGTGACGTAATTGGCGCACAGCGGCAGGAACAATGCCGTCGCCGCGACCAAGAGGGCGCAGACGAGATCAGCCGCCAGCAGCGGCAGATGCGGCTTGTAATAGGAGAGAAATTTCCGCGCACGCGCAAAACTGTCGCCCCCGCTGCTGTGCGGTTGCGGCAAAAACCCGGCGAAGAAGTGTTTTAGAGAATGGCTACGGCGTGGCTGTGCATGCGCCCTCACCCGTGGAAATCGGATCTGCATAAAGCTTCATGTCCTGTTGAACTTTTCCTTTCTGATTGGACATGGCGGCTTTCATTTCGCTCTCCTGATACGGGCTTTGATAGCAGCGCGACTATGACCCGATCCGCTGGTGGGGACAAGGGCACGGCCCGCGATTGTGCGACAATTTTACTCAGGCTGTTTGAGCACGAGGTCGAATTTTTCGAGCGCTCACAGAGCCCTAGACCCATCCGGCTTGTCAGTAAATTAACCTAAGGGCGGCATGTTTTGCCTGAACGACATGACCCATCCAGCCAGAACGGCTGATGCTCTGCCAGGAGGCCACTGCCTTGATCGCATTCGCGCGCGCCGCGCCTTAGCCGGATTTCCCACCCGGCTCCTGAAGCCGATCGCTTCCCTCTTCGATTCCCATCAGAGTACACATTTCATGCTCAAGATCGTGACTGGCAGCATTGCGCGCCGGATGTCCGCGCTGCTGCTCCTGTTCGTCGTCGGCTTTGCCGGCCTGACCGCCTATCAGCTGACCAATATTCACAACAATCTCATCGATCTCAAAAAGGCCGAGATCAAGAGCGTCATCGAAACTGCGGTGACCATGCTCGGCAATTACGATGCGCGCGTGCAGGCCGGCGAAATGACGCTGGAAGCAGCTCAGACCGAAGCCAAGGCCATGCTGCATGCCATCAATTATTCAGGCGATGACTATGTGTTCGCGGTGACCCATGACTATGTCATGATCGTCAATGCCAACCCGGCTGTGGTCGACACCAATATGCGCGACCGCACCGACACCAATGGCAAGCGCTTCATCGAAGAATATACCGATGGCGCCCGCACCCAGGGTTCGATCTTCACCACCTTCATGTTCTCGGGCGCCAATCCCGATGCGCCGGCCATCGAAAAGCTGACCTATGTGCAGAATTTCGCGCCCTGGTCCTGGGCCATCGGCACGGGCGTGCTGCAGACCGATATCGACGCCATCTACCAGGAAAATGCGCTGAGCAGCGCGCTGATCGCCCTCGGTGTCATCGCCGTTCTGGTGCTGGCCGGCTGGCTCATCGTGCGTAGCCTGACCAAGCCGATCACCGCGCTCAATGGCCAGATGGCCGAACTGGCCGATGGCAAGTTCGACATCACCATCCAGGGCACCGACCGGGCCGACGAAATCGGCGCCATGGCCCGGGCCGTGGACGTGTTCCGCGACAATGGCGAGAAGATCGCCCACATGACGCAGGCCGAAGCCGCTCGCATCATTCGCGACGAGGAAACCCGCAAGGAAATGATGACCGAGCTGCAAAGCGCCTTCGGCTCGGTGGTCGATGCCGCCGCCGAAGGCGATTTCTCCCAGCGCGTCACTGCCGATTTCCCCGATCCCGAACTCAATGCCCTGGCCAGCAGCGTCAATAGCCTGGTCAAGACCGTCGATACTGGCCTGGCCGAAACCAGCCAGGTGCTCTCCGCCCTCGCCAATGCCGACCTGACCAAGCGGGTCGAAGGCCTCTATGAAGGCGCCTTCGGCCGCCTCAAGGACGACACCAATGCTGTTGCGATCAAGTTCTCCGACATTGTCGGGCGGCTGCGCGACACTTCCGGTCAACTCAAGCTCGCGACCGGGGAAATCCTCTCTGGCGCCAACGATCTCTCCGAGCGCACCACCAAGCAGGCGGCGACCATCGAGGAAACCTCGGCCGCCATGGAACAGCTGGCCGCCACGGTCACGCAGAACTCGACCCGCGCCAAATCCGCCAGCGACAATGCCATCGCTTCGACCCGCTCGGCCGAAGAAGGCGGCGTGGTGATGGCTGAAGCCACCCAGGCCATGGAACGCATCGCGACCTCCTCGTCGAAAATCTCCAACATTATCGGCATGATCGACGACATCGCCTTCCAGACCAATTTGCTGGCCCTCAACGCCTCGGTGGAAGCGGCCCGGGCCGGTGAAGCCGGCAAGGGCTTTGCCGTGGTTGCCGTCGAAGTGCGGCGCCTGGCCCAGTCCTCCGCCCAGGCCTCGACCGAGGTCAAGGCGCTGATCGAGCAATCAGCACTCGAAGTGCGTGGCGGCACCAAGCTCGTGGCCGATGCGGCTGCCAAGCTCGATGAAATGCTGGACGGCGTGCGCGCCAATTCCGAACTGCTCGAAGGCATTGCCCGCGACAGCTCGGAACAGGCCAGCGCTATCCAGGAAGTGGGCGTTGCCGTCCGCCAGATGGACGAGATGACCCAGCACAACGCCGCCCTGGTCGAGGAAATCAATGCCTCGATCGAGCAGACCGAGGGCCAGGCCATCCAGCTCGACAGCATTGTCGAGATCTTCTCGGTGCATCAGGCGCCGGCCGAGCCCATCCGCCACGCCGCCCCGCCCCGCCGCAAGGCTGCGCCGACGGCCTATCGCTCCCAGGGCAATGCCGCGATCAAGATGGACGATTGGGAAAGCTTCTGATCTGTCCCTAGACTGAACCAGAAAGGCCCTTCCTCGCGGGAGGGCCTTTTCTATTGCGCGGCCGTGACATCGAGATCGAGGAACCCTCCGGATTGCCGGTGCCAGAGCTGGGCATATTGGCCGCCCAGCGCCAGCAGCTCGGCATGGGTACCCTGCTCGACGATCTGCCCCTTTTCCAGCACGACCAGCCGGTCCATGGCAGCGATGGTCGAGAGCCGATGGGCAATGGCGATCACCGTCTTGCCCGCCATCAGCCGCTCCAGCTGGCTTTGAATGGCCGCCTCGACCTCGCTATCGAGTGCCGAAGTCGCTTCGTCGAGCACCAGGATCGGCGCATTCTTGAGCAGCACCCGGGCAATGGCCACACGCTGGCGCTGGCCGCCGGACAGCTTGACGCCGCGCTCGCCCACCTGCGCGTCGTAGCCCGTGCGACCCCTGAAATCGACTAGCGTGTCGATGAATTCGTCGGCCTCCGCCATCTGCGCGGCGCTGACCATTTCCTCTTCGCTAGCATCGGGCCGGCCGAACACGATATTGGCCCGCACCGAGCGATGCAGCAGCGCGGTGTCCTGCGTCACCACGCCAATATTGGCGCGCAGCGACGCCTGGGTGACCTTGGAAATATCCTGCCCATCGATGGTGATGCGGCCACCTTCCAGATCATAAAACCGCAGCAGCAGGCTCATCAGCGTGGATTTACCCGCGCCCGAGCGCCCGATCAGTCCGACCCGCTCGCCCGGCGCGATATCGAGATCGAGATGATCGATGATCCCGCTCGGCTTGCCATAGTGGAAATCGATAGTGTCGAAATGGATATGGCCCGCCGTGACCACGAGGGGCGGCGCGGCGGGCACATCGACCAGCCCCAAGGGGCGGGCGATCAACTCGGCCGAGTTCTGCGCCGTGCCGTAATTGCGCATCAGTCCATTGAGCTGGTTCATCATGCGGCCCAGCAGATTATAGAGCCGCAACACCAGCCCCAGCGTGAAGGCCACGCCACCCACCGAGATCAGCCCTTGCGTCCACAAATGCACGGAGAGCGCACCAATCCCGGCAATGGCGACGCCCGACAGCATGCCCATCGCCGAGCGCACCCCGACCAGCGTGCGCGCCAAAGTGGTCATAGCGCCCAAGAAATTGTCGAAGCCGCGCCGCACGAAGCGGTCATCTTCGTCGCTTGAACCGAACAGCTTGAGGGTCTGGATATTGGCAAAACTGTCGACAATGCGCCCGGTTAGCGCGGAGGCCGCCTCGGCGGCCAATGTGGACCGCTTGCGCATGCGCGGCACGTAATACCAGGCGAGAAAAGCAAAGGCGACGATCCACAAAGCCACGGCCGCGCCCAGTCGCCAGTCGAGCTGGCCGACCAGCACCAGCGTGGTGATGGCATAGACCGCGATGAACCAGACCACCTGGAGCAGGGCCACCATGAAATCGCCCACCGCCCCGCCGCTCTGCCACACCTTGCTGGCAATGGCGCCGGAAAAGTCATTCTGGAAAAAGCTCAGGCTCTGGCGGATGACATGGGCATAAGCCTGCCAGCGTACGAGATTGTAAAAGCCCAGATTGACCGTCTGTTCTTCCACAACGGCGGAGAGCCACGTCACGATGAACCGCACGCCCAGCACGACGACGAGCATGAACGCCAGTTCGGTGCCGTTGGCGGCAAGCAGCCCGCCCCAGCCTTCGCCCTGATTAGCCGCATCGAGAATGTCGACCAGCCGCCCCACATAATAAAATAGTGCGGCCTCGACCAAAGCCACCGCGCCACCCAGGATCAGCAGCGACAGGAAGGGCAGCTTGGCCTGACGGATATAATGCCAGAAAAACCGAGGGCCGGTGGCGGGCGGCTGCAGATTGTCGGCGTGGCGGAACGGATCGAGCCAGGACTCGAAGATTTTGTGCAATGGGCTGAACAGGCTCATGAACGCACGCTAAGGCCCAAATTGCGTCGGAACGACGATTGCATCCGGCACATCTAGCATGGCTGGCAGGCACGCAGAAGCTTTCGGCGTCAGCCTCCGGTCACAGTGCAAAAATAATCTGCATCGGCACCCAAGGACCGCCCAGGCTCAAGCGTCAAAACAGCAATGACAGGACAAATGGGGGCCCCAGTGCATCGAGGTGACGGCATTTTTTCTCCGCAGACGTGGCCTCCAAGGGCATGTCAAGGTGGATATGGACCTCCTCTAGGCAGATTCGAGCATGCTCTGCCGCTTGACAGAGTCTTGGCAGGCATGATGGTCAAAGATGGCTATAAACCGCTGTGGCTGCCGGGAACCGTCTCTTCTGGAAACCTGAAATGAATTGCAAATCCTTGGTATTGGCGCTGGGACTAGTGGCGCTCGGTTCGGCCACGCAGGTGTGGGCGCAGGATGTACTCGGCCCGCTTGCCGGCGCGGTGGATCAGCAATTGGTGAAAGGCTGGCAGGCCGGGGAAGAAGGCGGCTGGTTCGTCCTGCGCAATGACACGCTGGAAGGCTCCGAGCAGACACTGGCGATCAATGCCGGCCCGCCGCCCACGGACGGACGGGAAATCACCGTCAACGTCACGCTGAAATCCCAGATTCCGGAAGCCGCCATTGGCCTGCTCGCCCGCAGCGCCACCAATAATGACGTCTGCCTGATGGAAATCACCGCCGAGGCCAAGGGCAACCTGTTCTGCGTCATCGAGGGCGATTTCAAGTCTATCGCCTCGGTGCCCAATGCCGCCCGCATGGATGGCAGCGACATCATCACCATGGTCGAAGTCCCCGGCGCCGCGCGCTTCTTCATCAACGACACCCAGATCGGTGACGTCACCTATGCCACAGCGCTTGGCGCCGAAATCGGCATCATGGCCTATGAACGCGGCACTTTCGGGCTGGCCGATTTCCAGATCAGCGGCCCCGAGGCCAGCAGCGGCGCGGGCCTGCCACCCAAAGGCGGCTCGGGCGGCACCGGCCTGCCACCCAAGGGCGGCGCCAGCGCCGGCGGCTCGGGATCGGGCACCGCGCCCAGCAGCGGCGGTGGCAGCACGGGGGAAAATTCAGGTGGCGGCGACAATAAAATGGCGGCCATCATGGGTCCGCTGGCCGATACCATCAATGGCAGCGATGACAAGGAAGGCTGGCAGTTGTTCTTCGAGGACAATTGGCTGGTCCTGGTCAATTCCGCGACCGCCTCGAGCGAGCTGGTCTACAAAATGCCGGTTGGCCCGCTGACCTCGGGCGAACGCGTCACCAGCCTCGATATCGGCATCCTGCCGCCACAGGGCGAGGATGCGGCGAACTTCACCAAATCCGCAGCCGGCATCCTGATCGAAAGCAGCGATGGCAGCGCCTCCTGCATCGGGGAAATCACCGCCGCCCGCGACGGGCTGGTGCTGTGCTTTGGCGCCGACGGCAAGGGGCGTGAAGTCGGCCGGCTTGCGGGCGCCGCCCAAGGTGGCGGCAAGGACGTGCTGCAATTTGTCGAGCGCCCCGGCTTTGGCGAATTCCGGCTCAATGGCCAGGTCATCGCCCAGCTTCAGGACGATCCCGCCCTTGGCGGCGATATCGGCATTCTGGCCTATGAACGCGGCGAATTCTATGTCGGTGGCTTCACCATCTCCTCAGGCGCCGGCACGGCATCGGCCGGAACGCCTGCCTCCAGTGGAACACCCTCTTCGGGTGGCACGACATCGGTGGGCGCTGGTGTGCCGATGTTCGGCCATGACGAAGCGCGCCTGATCGGGGTTTATCTGGGCCTCACCAACAGTATTTTCATGCATGAATTCGGCCATGCGCTGATCGGGGAATTGCAGATCCCCTCCACCGGCCCGGAAGAAGATTCCGTCGACATCTTCTCGGCGCTCAAGGTGGTCGAACCCACCATGTACCCGACAGAAGACGAGGGGATCAACGCGATCGGCCGGGAAGTGGCGACCTATTCGGCCCTGCAATGGTATTATAGCGGCATGCTGGCCCAGCAGCAGGGCGGCGGCGAAACCCCCTGGCAGGACGAGCATACCCCCGACCTCAAGCGGTTCCGCAATGTGTTCTGCGTGATGTATGGCGGCAATCCGGCAATCTTCACCGACATGGCCGAACAGATCAAGTTCGACGAGCGCACCCTGGGACGTTGCGAGGAAGAATTCACCAAGCAGAACCGCGCCTGGCGCACCATCCTGGCGCCGCACACCAGGGTCGACACCTGGTTCCCCGAAGGGCAATTGCCGGCCGATGCGCCCGGCGCCAAGGTCGAAGTGACCTTTGAGCCATCCAACAGCGAGATCGGCACGTTCCTGGCCACGACATTCGGCGACGGCTTGCGTGGCTTTGCCGACAACCTGTCCAAGAACTATGCCCTGCCCCGCCCAATCGCCGTCACCTACAAGGATTGTGGCGAGCTCAATGCCTGGTACGATCCCCGCGAGGGGACCATCACCATGTGCTACGATCTGATCGAGCACCTGGCCCTCATGATCTCCGACATCGAAATGGGCACCGGCGACACCGGCAGCGCGACGCAGACCCAGCCGACCAGCAGCGCCGGCAATGTCGCCAAGACCAGCACCGCATCGGTAGGCAATGCCACCTCGGCCGACGAATTGGCCGATCTGGGCGTGCCGGTCACCAGCGTGCTGTTTCCTGCGCCCTACAAGGGACCCACCCCGGCCAGCCATAGCAAGGCCCAGATCCTGACCACGCAAGACCTGGCCGCCGCGCTGAACGAGGGCACGCCGATGCTGCTGGTGGATACCAGTGGTTTGGCCGAAACCATTCCCGGCGCGCTTTCGGTGACCGATGCCGGCAAGGATGGCAGCCTGACCGACCGTTTCCAGAGCGCCGTCGATGGCTGGCTCAAGGAGGAAACCGCCACCGACGCCAAGATGCCCGTCATCTTCTTCGGCCGCGATCGGCAGGACCGCTCATCCTATAACGGCGCCCTGCGCGCCGGCGCCCTGGGCTGGAACGCCTTCTGGTATCGCGGCGGCATTGAGGCCTGGCAATCCAACGGCCTGCCCCTGGCGGCCGTGGAATAGCCTAGTCCTGCAGCAAGCTGATCAAGGCCGAATGGTCCTTGTCGCCAAGGCCATCGGCCAGCGCCTTGTTCATCAATTGCTGCAGGCTGGCGGCATGGGGCAGGTATAGCTCGAGAGACTTGGCGGCCTCCATCGCCAGCCCGATATCCTTGCGATGCAGGCGGATCCGGAAGCCGGGATCGAAGGTGCGCTTGATCATGCGCTCACCGTGAACTTCGAGGATGCGCGACGCGGCAAAGCCGCCCATCAGCGCCTCGCGCACCTTGGCCACGTCAGCGCCGGCCGCCTTTGCCAGGGCCAGCCCTTCGGCCACCGCCTGGATGGTGAGGCCGACAATGACCTGATTGGTCACTTTGGCCGTCTGCCCATCCCCCACCCCGCCGATGCGGGTTATGTTCTTGCCCATCAGCTCAAACAGCGGCTTGGCTCGGGCGAAATCGGCCTCCGAACTGCCCACCATGATGGTGAGGGACGCAGCCTTGGCGCCCACTTCGCCGCCCGACACCGGTGCATCGGCATAAGAGGCGCCGGTCTCGGCGATCCGAGCGGCAAAAGCCTTGGTGGCGCCGGGCGAAATCGAACTCATGTCGATGACCAGCTTGCCGGGCGCGCAGCCCTCGGCAACGCCATCTGGCCCGAACAGGACCGCCTCGACGTCCGGCGTATCGGGCAGCATGAGAATGGTGATTTCAGCCGCTTCGGCCACGGCGCGGGCAGTTCCCAGCGCCTTGCCGCCCGCCTCGACCAGAGGCTGCGACGCATCCTTGACGCGATGCAGAAAGACATCGTGCCCGGCAGCGATGAGATGCGCTGCCATCGGGCGCCCCATGACGCCCAGCCCAATAAAACCGATCTTCATGCCCGTTCCCTCCAGGGTGCAAACCAGCCGAGGCCCGCACTGGTGGCAGCCTTCGGCTTGTATTCGGCGCCGACCCAGCCGGCATAGCCAGCCGCGTCCAGTGCCGCGAAAATGTTGGAATAGTTGATCTCGCCGGTCCCCGGCTCATGGCGCCCCGGATTGTCCGCCACCTGGACATGAGCAATGCGCGATTGCAGCCGGCTAAAGTTGGGCAGCAGGTCTCCCTGCACCACCTGCATGTGGTAAAAGTCATATTGCAGATAGAGATTGTCGGTGCCGACCGCCGCCGCGATCCGCTCATAATCATCGGTAGAATTGATCAGAAAGCCCGGAATATCGCGGGTATTGATCGGCTCGAGCAAAAGCTTGATCCCGGCCTCGGCCAGAAGCGGGGCGGCATAAGCGAGATTGTCGATCAGCACCTGCTCCAGTATGGCGCGATCATGCCCGGCCGGAGCGATGCCGGCGAGGCAATTGACCTGATCGCAGCCCGTTGCCTTGGCATAGTCGATGGCTTTGGCGATGCCGCGGCGGAATTCCTCGACCCGATCGGGGTGGCAAGCAATGCCGCGTTCACCCGCCGCCCAATCACCCGCCGGCAGGTTGAACAGCGCCTGCACCAAGCCGTGCTGGTCGAGCAGGCGCCGCAAGGCTGCGGGATCCTGGTCGTAGGCGCCGACATATTCCACCGCCTTGAACCCATCGGCGGCCGCTGCCGCGAAGCGGTCCATGAAAGGCAGGTCGGGGTAAAGCATTGAAAGATTGGCTGAAAAACGCGGCATGGATCAGGCTCCCTTGAGCGGGCCGGGATAGGCAATGAAATCGCCGCCACGGCAGGCCTTGAGATAGTTCAGGCCGTGCACTTGCCCCACCATTTCCAGCTCTTCGCGATAGACCGGATCGTGCCAGCCTTCGATGTCGATCGAGCCGGACCAGCCGGCCAGGCGCAATTCGGAAATGACGTCGGTCCAATTGGTATCGCCGAAACCCGGCGTGCGCATCCAGACGGCTTTCTCCTTGCCGCCATAGCCCTGCGACTTGATGACATCCCACCGGATGGTCGCGTCCTTGCCGTGTACATGGAAGAACTTGTGCGCCCATTTGCGGATTTGCGGAATGGGATCAATGAGATAGACCATCTGGTGGCAGGGCTCCCATTCGAGCCCGATATTGTCTTCCGGCACCTCGTTGAACATCATTTCCCAGGCGTCGGGATTGTGGGCAATGTTCCAGTCGCCGGTTTCCCAATTGCCGCGCATGGCGCAATTTTCAAAGGCGATCCGAACCCCTTTATCGGCGGCGCGCTTGGACAGTTCGGTCCAGACCTTTTTGAACTGCGGCAGGCTTTCGGGCAGCGGGCGATTGCGGATGCGGCCGGTGAAGCCGGCGACGCAGGTGGCGCCGAAATGGTGGGCGTTGTCGATTAGCGCTTCCCAGCCGCGTAGCGTCTCCAGGTCTTTCGGCTGTTCTTCCAATGGGTTACCGAACATGCCCAGGGTCGAGATGGTCACGTCGCGGTCGCCGATGACGTCCTTGAGGCGCTTGGCGAGTTCGGGGAGGTCCTTGTTCACGGTCTGCCAGAAATAGGGCTCGATGCTCTCGAAGCCGTGCGGCAGGATCTTTTCGAGATAGCCGACCGGATCGGGTTCGTGGCCGCGGATCATGGTGCCGATGCGAATGGCTTTGGGGTCTAATGCCATGAAATATCTCCTAAATTATAATTTCGACACGCCTGCCCTGACCGACGCTGTCGATGGCGCCGAGAACCATGGCGAGGCTCTTGATATTTTCCCGGCCCACCGTTTCCGGCTCCGGACCGCCGCGGGTGGCGGCAATGAAATCGCTGATGACGCCGAGATGCCCGCCGATGCGGTCGGCGGGATCTAGCGCAGGAATTTCAATGACTTCCGTGTCAGGCAGCAGCTTGCCGGCGACGAGAGGCAGCGAGCGCTCGGCGCGGAGGTCGTCGGCGCCGTCCCAGAGGATGGAGCCGATTGTGCCGGTGATGCGCCAGGCGCTTTCCCAGCTGGTGCGGAAGCCCGGCGCCGCCCAGGAGCCGCGGTAAGTCATTACGGCGCCTTGCGAAAATCGGAAGCTGGCAAAGGCCGAGGCGTCGCGCTGGTACCAGGAGCCGGCGGGATTCCATTCCTCGGCATAGACCGAGGTCGCGGCGTCGTCGATGACGAAGCGGGCGGCGTCGAAGGTGTGCACGGCCATGTCGAGCAGGAGGACATGAGGCATCTGTTCACGGAAGCCGCCGAAGTGCGGATCGAGGAAGAAATCGCAATGCACGCCGGTGATATCCCCGATGGCGCCGGAGGCGACGAGGCGGCGGATACGGCGCAGCTGGGCGAGATAACGGCGGTTCTGGATGACGACGTGCAGACGCCCGGCAGCCTCAGCGCGAGCGACCAAATCGCGAGCTTGATCAAGGGTTTCGGCCATCGGCTTTTCCGACAGCACATGGGCGCCGGCGGCCAGGGCGGTGGAGACAATTCCGTGACGAACGGCGGGAATGGCGACGTCGAGAACGATCTCCGGGGAGAACTTATCCAACATCGTCTTGAGGTCGCTGCCGATCTCGGGATTGATGTTCTGCTCGGCGGCGCGGGCCTCGGCATTGGCCGGATTGATATCGACAATGCCGACGATGTCGACGCTGCCGATGGTCTTGATGGCCTCGAGCCATTTGCGGCTCATGGCGCCGGCACCGGTGAGCACGGCACGCTGATTAAGTGTCATTTGGTTAGCGGACTGTTAGCGTTGAGAGAGCGGAAAGGCGTGTTCGGTGCAACATGCGCTTGTGACGCGGATCGGGATTGGGCACGGCCGAAATCAGCGCGCGGGTATAGTCGGCATCGGGGGCGGTGCAGATCTTTTCGGCGGGGCCGACTTCGACCAGCTTGCCGCGATGCATGACGGCTACCCGGTCGCAGAAATAGCGGACGACCGAGATGTCGTGCGAGATGAAGATGAAGGAGAGATCGAGCCGGCTCTGGATCTCCAGCAGCAGGTCGAGGATCTGGCTGCGGATGGACACGTCGAGCGCCGAGGTCGCTTCATCGGCAATGATGATGCGCGGATCGAGCGCCAGGGCGCGGGCAATGCCGATGCGCTGGCGCTGGCCGCCGGAGAAGGCGTGCGGATAGCGCTCCATGACATCGGGCGAGAGACCGACGAGACGGAGCAGCTCGGCAACCTTCTCCTCGATCTGCTTGCCCTTGAGCTGGCCCTCGACGACCAGGGGGTCGCCGACGATCTGGCGGATGGTCATGCGCGGGTTGAGCGAGGCGAAGGGGTCCTGGAAGATCAGACGGACATCGGCGTGGAATTTGCGCAGCTCGGATTTTGAGAGCGCGGTGACGTCGATCTCCGTGCCGTCCTTCTGGCGGTAGAGCACCTGGCCGGCGGTGGGTTCGACAACGCGCAGGATGAGCCGGCCCAGCGTGGTTTTGCCGGAGCCGGATTCCCCGACCACGCCGAGATTTTCGCCGGCATGGAGGACCAGGCTCACATCATCCACCGCCTTGAGGGCAAACTTCTTGGTGCCGAGAAAACCCTTGGAGCCACCATAGACCTTGGTGAGGCCTTTGACCGTCAGAATGGGTTGCGGGGTGACCACCGCCTCGGCGCGGGCGTCGGCGGGTTGCTCGAGCTTGAGGGTCGAAGCGAGAAGGCGCTGCGTATAGGGGTGCTGGGGCGCATGGAAGATGTCGTCGACGCTGCCGGTTTCCACGATCCGGCCAAAGCGCATGACGGCGACATCGTCGGCGACTTCGGCCACCACGCCCATATCGTGGGTGATGAGCAGCATGGCCATGCCGCGTTCGGTCTGGAGGCGCTTGATGAGGTCGAGGATTTCGGCCTGGGTAGTGACATCGAGCGCTGTGGTCGGCTCGTCCGCAATCAGGATATCGGGATTGCAGGCCAGGGCCATGGCGATCATGGCGCGCTGGCGCATGCCGCCGGAGAATTCGAAGGTGTAGCGATCCGCCATTTCGGCCGGATTGGGAATTTCGACCTGGCCGAGCAGTTCGATGGTGCGGGCACGGGCAGCGGATTTGTCGAGCCGGGCATGCAGGCGCAGCACTTCATCGATCTGGCTGCCGATGGTGTGGACCGGCGAGAGCGAGGACATCGGCTCCTGAAAAATCAGGCCGATGCGGGCGCCGCGCACCGCGCGGACTTCCGGGCTATTGGCGGCCAATTGCGCCAGATCGACCTCGCGCCCCTGCGTGCGCAGCATAATCTTGCCGCCGACCATCACGCCGGGCCGGTCGACAATGCGCATGAGCGAGCGGGCAGTGACCGACTTGCCTGAGCCGCTTTCACCCACGAGAGCCAGGGTGCGGCCGCGATGCAGCTCGAAACTCACATCGCGCACGGCATGCAGGATATGGGTGCGCAGGTGAAAATCGAGCGACAGGTTTTCGACGCTGAGGACTGGCTGTTCCATAGTGTGCTCCTCAGGTCTCATAGGGATCGGCGGCATCGCGCAGGCCATCGCCGAAGAAGTTGAAGGACAGCACCGCGATCACCACGGCAAGGCTGGGCCAGATGAGCAGCCAGGGGGCGGTCGAGATGGAGCGGATATTCTGCGCGTCCTGCAGCAACACGCCCCAACTGACCACGGGCGCCTTGAGGCCGACGCCGAGGAAGGAGAGCGAGGTTTCGGCAATGATCATCGAGGGCACGGCCAGCGTTACCACAGCCAGGATATGGCTGGTGAGCGACGGCAGGATATGCCGGAAGATAACGCGGCGTTCCGACGAGCCATCGAGCTTGGCGGCGGTCACGAAGTCCTCGTTGCGGAGCGAGAAGAAACGCCCCCGCACTTCACGCGCCAGACCGGTCCAGCCCAAGAGCGAGACGATGATGGTGATGACGAAATAGACGTTGATGGGTGACCAGGTGAGCGGGATGGCGGCGGCCAGCCCGAGCCAGAGCGGAATGGTGGGCATGGCGCTGACCACTTCGATGACGCGCTGAATGACCGTATCGACCCAGCCGCCGAAATAGCCCGAGATGGAGCCGAGCACGACGCCGAGGAACAGCGACACGCACACCCCGATCAGCCCGATCGACATGGAAATGCGCGTGCCATAGATCAGCCGGCTGAGCAGGTCGCGGCCGAGGCGATCGGCGCCGAGCAGATACATGGTCTCTGTCGGGTCGAGCGGACCGATGAGGTGCCGGTTGGATTCGAACAGGCCCCAGAACTTGTAGGCGGGGCCTTCGACGAAGAGGCCGACGGGGACGATGACGTTCTCATCGACCACGAAAGTGCGGCGAAGCGCAGCCTTGTCGATGGCGATTGTATAGCCCTTCACATGCAGCTGGAATTGGCCATCGGGGGTGAACAGGCCAATGCTTTGCGGCGGGGCGTAAGTGTATTGGGCGCGGCTGGTATCGGGCAGGCCCGGCGCCAGGAATTCAGCGAAGGCACCGATGAGATAGAGCACCAAAATGACGCCACCGCAGAACAGGGCGACCTTTTGGCCGAGGAATTTGCGCCAGATCAGCGTCCATTGGCCGGCGGCGGCATCGGAAATGGGGTCCATGCCGGGCTTGAGGCCGGAAATGGCTGGGCCATCTTCGGCAAGCTTGGCGTCGAGGGCGGGAGACGTGGTCATTCCATCACCTCAATTATAGCGGATGCGCGGATCGAGCAGCGCCAGCAGGATGTCGGAAATGAGCATCCCCACCAGGGTCAGCACGCTCAGCAGCAGGATGAAACTGCCGGCCAGATACATGTCCTGCGCGACGAGAGCCCGCAGCAGCAACGGCCCGGCGGTCGGCAGGTTCAAGACGATGGCGGTGATGGTGACGCCCGAGACCAGCTCGGGCAGCACCCAGCCAATGGCCGAAATGAACGGATTGAGCGCAATCCGCACCGGGTATTTCACGATGACCTTGTATTCGGGCAGGCCCTTGGCGCGGGCGGTGGTGACATAGGGCTTGGACAGCTCATCGGTGAGATTGGCGCGCAGGATGCGGATCATCGAGGCCGTGCCGGACATGCCGATGACCAGGATCGGGATCCACAAATGCATGATGAGGTCCCACAGCTTCCCCCAACTCCAGGGCGCTTCGACATATTCGGGCGAGAAGAGACCCCCCACCGATTGGCCGAAGACGCGGAAGGAGACATACATCAGCGTCAGCGCCAGGATGAAATTGGGCACGGCGAGGCCGATGAAGCCAAGGAAGGTGAAGACGTGATCGCCCAGTGAATTGCGGCGCACGGCCGAATAGATGCCGATGGGCAGGGACACACCCCAGACCAGCAGCAGCGCGGCGAAGGAAATCGCCAGGGTCGACCCCATGCGCGACCAGATGATCTCGGAAACCGGCTGGTTCCATTCAAAGGAAAAGCCGAAATCGCCGCGCGTCAGGATGCCCAGCATCCATTTGCCATATTGCACCCAGATGGGCTGATCGAGCCCATATTGGCCGCGCAGGCGCTCCACCGTCGCCGCATCGATCGGCGCACCGCCATCGGCAAGCGTCGACATCAGCGAGGTGAGATAATCGCCCGGCGGCAGCTGGATGATGGCGAACGAAATGATCGACATGCCGAACAGGGTCGGGATCATGTAGACCAGGCGCTTGAGTATGTAATTCAGCATTGCCGCTCCTCGTTCGGCTTTGCGGGTGGCCCGGCGCGGTGAGCGTCGGACCGTCTATTCTGTGCTTTCATCTCAGCCGCGCCCCTCTATTCCCAGCTCAGATGGACCACCTCCATGGTCTCGATATCAGGCACGCTGACCGTGGCGCGGTTATCGGCGATGTCGAATGGCACAGCCTGGCCGCTGACCAGCAGGCGGGCGGATTTGACACTTTTGCCCTGGGGGATTTCGAGGCTGACGGTGAGCGGGCCGACCGGCCAGGTGTCGCGCAGCGGGCCTTTCATCATCATCGGATTGGTCAGGTTGAGCAGGCACAGCGCCCGGCCCTTGTCGTCGCTATGCAGGCCCACATCGAAGACGCCGCGGCCGGTGACCTCGATTTCGGGCCGTTTGCCCAGCGCCCATTTGACGGCATTGGCGATCAGCCGACCCTGATCGGGCGCCATATAGGTCCAGAACACTTCCCCGATATTCCAGGGGATATAGACCACGCGCCCGCCGGCTTCGGTGGTGCGGGCGGCGACGCCAACGCCTTGCGGCGGCAGGCGCGGATAGACTTCCTCCATCGGCAGATCAGGGAAATCGGGGATGGCGAGGAAGGGCTGCTCGATCTCGGTAATGGGCGCGACTTCCACCACTTCGGTGCCGCCGATAATGCGCTGGGCGCCGTCATAGCCTTGGTTGATGGGGTGGCTGCCGTTGAGGGCGATATAGGAATTGCGCACACCGCTGCGCGGTGGGCTTTTCATGGTGACGCCGAACACATCGGCCAGGCCGAAATCGGCGCGGGCGGCGCCTTTCTCGTTATGGAGCGAGGTCTGGTGGGCGGCGACCACGCTGCCGCCGGCGGCGACGAAGTCGCGCAGCGCCTGGCATTGGGCGTCGGACAGATAGGTGGCATTGGCCAGGATGACGAGCTTGTAGCGGCTCAGCGTCTCGGCACTCATGATCTGGTCGGAGAGGAATTCGAAGGGCAGCCTTGCCTCGACCAGGGCGTGGTAGAAGCCCAGATCGTTGAGCTCCGCCAGGTGCCGCTTGTCGGGATCCCAATGGCGTAAAGTCGTTGCCGGATCGATGATGGCGATCTCGGCCGATGGCAGCATGGAGCCGATCACCGGCTCGACCTCGGCATGCAGGTTGAAGGCATTGGCGACGGGCTGCACCCAGCGATCGTCGGGGATGCAGGCATTGAACTTGGTGAACCAGGGGAAGAGGCCCTGGGTGATGCCGGCATGCACCCATTGCTCGATTTCGGGGCCGGTCTGCACCGAATCCTTCCAGCGCGGAATTTCCTCGGGGCCGATCGAGGTGATCAGGCCCACCGGACGATCGCGGAAGGTGGCGCGGATGCGCTTGCCATTGCGGCCGGCCGACCAGGCGGGCTCGACATTGCGGCGGCCCTGGTGATCGACGAACAGGATCGGGCAGTGCTTCTTGATGACCGAGAGGTCGAATTCCATGAGCGAGGAACCGCTCATATTAGGAATGAAGCTGGCATGCGGGCGCACCTTTTTGACCTCATTGTCCCAATGGGCGACGAGGCGGGTCAGCGTGGTGCGGCGCCAGGCGGCCCAGGCCTGCCAAACGGGGTCCGAAGCGGTGCTGGTTTCGGGCAGGTCATACCCGCTGGCGGCGCGGAAATTGTCCTCGCAGGCCTTGCAATAGCAGACCCCATGGCCCTGCCAGCGATTGCCGAACAGCGCGTCGATATCGTATTTTTCGGCGATCTCGACGATGACCTTGGTCATGAAATCGAAATTGTAGCTCGAATAGGCGCAGGTGACGAAAATGCCGGGCATGGCCCAGTGTTCGCGCGGCTGCCGGTCCACGGTCAGCGAGACCCATTCGGGATGCGCCTCGGCGGCATCGGCATGGATGGCGTGCGGATCGACCCGGGCCATGACATGCATGTCGAGCTTGCGCGCTTCGGCCACCAGCGTGCCAAAGGGATCGGTATCGCCGATGAATTTGGACACATAGTGGAGCGGGATTTCGCTGGGGTAGTAGGCGATATAGCCGCCGGCCGAGAGGCAAATGGCATTGGATTTGGTGCGCTTGAACACATCGACCCAGAAAGCAGGATCATAGCGCTGCGGATCGTCCTCGACGAATGTGAGCTGGGTCCAGCGCGTGGCGGTCTTGTACCAGTCGGGCGTGCGCAGGCTGGGCGCAGCTGGGCTGTCTTCGATCTTGAGCATCGGGGCAATCCGGGAAAGGTGTGGGAGGCGCCGGCGGCATCGCACCGCCGGCGGATGGCTGGGGTCAGCTGATGTAATATTGCTCGGGATTGGTCGGCGCCGGGGTCGGATAACCCCAGGAATTGGGCATGGACGGCGCAACGTTCTTGAGCCGGTTGGCGACGATGCCATAGCCATCGAGCGGCAGGGTGACGCCGAAGACGTAGAATTCGTCGGCGGCGATCTGCAGGATCTCCTTCATGAGCTCCTGCTGCTTGGCGGTGTCGCTGGTCTGGCGCAATTCGTTATAGGCTTCGAACTGGCGCTTGGTGGCGTCGGGCGGTTCGACCGCATCGGGCGAGGACGGATCATTGTACCAGATCTGCCAGCCCTTGGCGTACATGGCCTCGGTGGTATTGGGGAAGAAGTAGCGCGGATCGAGAATGGCGACGATGCCGCCATTGCCGCCGAACTTGTGCACGGTGGCGTCATATTCCCCGCCCTGGCGGACGCGGACTTCCCACAGCGAGCGGTCCATGGTGCGCATCTGGGCATCGATACCGGCGGCGCGGATCATCGGCAGCACGAGCTGGAAGCTGTCGACAAAGGTCTGGCGGACCTGGTCGATCTCGAAGATCAGCGTGATGCGATTGCCGTTTTCATCGAGCCGATAGCCCTCGCCATCCTTGTTGGGGACGACGCTGTCGAGCAGCTCATTGGCCTTGGCCAGGTCGAACGCGGTATATTGGGTGGCCAATTGCTCGTTATAGAGCGGATCTTCCGGCCGCACCGAAGGCTGGGCGGGCGCGCCCTGGCCGATGAAGACCGTATCGATCACCGCCTGGCGGTCGATGGCGTGGGACAGCCCGGCGCGGAAATTCTTGTTCTGGAACAGCGCGCGCTTGACCGTATCCTTGTGGGTCAGGTTGAGCTGGAACACCATCTCGTTGGGCTCGGTCGAGGTAGTGGTGTAAAAACCGTATTGGCCGGTTTCCTGCCCGTCATAAAGCACGGCGCGATTGGCGGGGGTGCAGATCCACTGATCGATCAGGTCGATCTCGCCCTGCAGCGCCTTGAGCAACAGCACTTCATTGTCGGCCGCCACCGCATAGGTGATGCGATCGAGATAGGGCAGCTGATTACCCTCGGTATCGACCTTGAAATAATAGGGATTGCGCTGGGCGATGGCGAATTCGGCTGACTCGCCGATGGGCTGGGTGACGGTCCAGCCATAAAGGGTCGGCATCTCCTTGTTCTTGAAGATTTCGCCGTCGACGGCGATGCCGCTCTTGATCTGGAACAGCTGCACCCAGCCGGTCATGCCCTGATCCCGCGCAATCTGGTCCGCATCGGGATTGTACTTGATGTGGAATTGCTCGAGATAATGGCGCGGCGTGCGTGTGGTGCGGTCGTCATTGGCCCAGGCCAGGCGCAGCGGCAGCAGGCCATTGGGCTGGCTGAAGACGATGCGGAACGTGGTCGCATCGACCTTTTCGAACTTGGCCTGGGTGCCATCGGGCGAGCGCAGATGGCCCTGCGGAGACGGCGTCAACTCCTCGTTGAGCATCACGTCTTCATAAAAGAACATGATGTCATCGGTGGTGAAGGGCTGCCCGTCGGACCATTTGTGGCCTTCGCGCAGCTTGAACGTATAGGCCGAGGCGTCGGCGCTGGCCTCGAAGCTTTCCGCCACATTGGGAATGACGCCCAGGAAATCGGGCGTGTAGCGCACCAGCGGCTCATAGCCCTGGTAGCGATGCATCATGTTGAGCGAGCCGCCGCCCACCAAAGCCGTCCGCAAATCCCCGCCATAACGGCCAACGCCCTCGAAGGGCTCGACCACCATGGGATTGAGCGGCAGGCGTTCGGCCACGGGCGGCAGGGTGCCGGCTGCCACGGCCTCGGCCAAAGCCGGCGCCTCCTTTGCCGCAGCCTGGGCGAAACTGGGCATGGCGGGCAAGACAAGCGCCGCACCGCTGGCGGCCAGAAAGGTTCTGCGGGAAATCCTGGTCATCGTTTTCCTCCTCATCCGCGACGCTCTTTTCGAGCGCTTATTCTGGGATAACGATAACGTGCAAAGTTGCGTCTGTTAGGTCAATAACCTTCGTTCAAGAATTTTTTATTCTTACAAATTTCATCCATCATATTGATATACAATCATAATTTATGATGCAACTTTCGCAACTTGCAATAAATAAGCGGCATGCTATTACCTAACAAATCTTAGGAAGGCATCCGTGAGCAAAATCACCCTTCAGGCTATCGCCGACCAATTGGGCATTTCCAAATTCGCCGTCTCGCGCGCTTTGTCCGGCAAGGTTGGCGTCAGCGAACAGACCCGTGCGCTGGTGCGCAGCAAGGCGGTGGAGCTGGGCTATTTCAAGGGCGCGGGCGCCGCGCCGCGCGCCGCGATCCATATCGTTTTCCACGATCATGACCCGGTAAACAGTGAACTCTGGATGCAGATGCAGAACGGCATCCAGTCCGAAGCCGCCCTGTCGGGCTATGAAGTGCAACTGCACTGGACGCGCAGCGCCGAGCAGATCGAGAACGTCGCCCGGGCCAGCGCGGGCATGGTGTTGGTCGGCCAGCATGGCGAGGAAACCCTGGCTGCGCTCCGGCGCACGCGTAAGCCCGTCGTACGGCTGGGCTGGGTGTCCCCGCTCGATCCGGTCGACCAGGTCACCGGCGCCGACCACGAAGCGGGCAGCGCGATCGGCCAATATCTGCGCGAGCGGGGCCACCGCATTGTCGGCTTCGTGCATGGCACGCGCGTGCTGCGCGGCCGCATGGAGCGCCTGTTCGGGCTGAATGAAGCCTATGTCGGTTGCCCGGGCGCGCGGGTGCATGAAATCCAATATGGCGAAGAAGGCTTTGCCACCGCCTTCAAGACCCTGTTGGAGCAGGGGGATCGGCCCACGGCCCTGTTCTGCTCGCATGACGGGCTGGCCGTGCATGTTATCTCCGAACTGCACCGGCTCGGCTACAAGGTGCCCGAGGATATTTCCATTATCGGCTATGGCGATTTCGCCGCGGCTTTGCAGATTTCCCCGCCTCTCACCACCATTCGCCTGCCGGGCGAGGACATGGGCATAGCCGCCTTCCGCCTGCTGCTCGAACGCATGAACAGTTCCCGCCGCCAATTGCCGCCCCAGCGCGTCATGATCGTGCCCAAGCTGATCGAGCGGGAATCCGTGTTCCGGCTGCAGCAGGATTAACACCCCACAGTCCAGACGTGCCTTTGCGCATAATAAATGGCACAATCGCATAAGCCGTTATTGGTGAAGGCCCGCGCGCCATGCGGCAAAGGCTTGGGGCGCGGATTGACCTTCTGGGGGCGGGTGGATGCAGGATTGGCTGTTTGCCAGTGGCGATAGCAGATGGAGGCATGATTTCGGCCGGCACGAGCGGATCAATTTCGCCGCCGGGCCGGTGCGAGCCTTCATGGAGCAAAAGCAGATGTTCCCCGGCATCCTGCTCTATCGCGCCGGAACCGATGGCAGCAGCGCCTTTCGCATTGCCATGGAGGGCGTGTCCAATACCGGCCAGATGGTGCTGGGCGGCATGCTGGGTGGTGCTGGCACCGTGGCCATGGAGGGTTGCGACGAGCAGAGCTGGCGCGAGGAGGGCCGCTTCTTTTCGCTGACGCCGATCGAGCGCCGGGTTGTCTATGACGTGCGGGCGCAAGGCGATTGGCAGGCCGTGGCCATTCGGCTGGAAGAAGAGGCGCTCGATTTCCTGGGCGCCGAGAACGACCTGCCGCCCGCGGTGCGCGAGGCCCTGAGTGGCAAGCGCAACGACATGGCGGCGACGGCACCGCTGCCCGCGCCCATGCGCACGCTGGCGCAGGCGCTGCTGCGGCCCGCTTATGGCGGGGCCATGGCCCATATCTACCGGCAGGCCAAGGTGCTCGAATTGCTGGCCCATCAATTCGATATTCTGGGTGAAATGCGCACCGGCCTCGCCATGCCGCTGGGGCCTGAACTGCGCCGGGTGCGCGAAGCGCGCGAGCGGCTATTGGCCGACCTGCGCGACCCGCCGGACCTGGCGAGCCTGGCCGCTGCGGTGGGCATGACGCCGCGGCGGCTGAACCGCAGCTTCCGGCTGCTGTTCGGCACCACGATTTTCGACTATCTGCGCGATGCCCGGCTGGATGCCGCCCGGGCGGCGCTGGAGGCCGGCTCCACCCTGCCGCTCAAGCAATTGGCCTGGGAGCTGGGCTATAACCAGGCGAGCAATTTCGTCACCGCCTTCCGCCGCCGCTTCGGCGTGCCACCCGGCTATTACCGCCGCGTCCGCGAGAGCGACCGCTAGGCGAGCTTAGCGCCGAAGCGGCAACCACCCCCACGCCGGCCCTCCCCTTCAAGGGGCAGTGTTCGCTCCGGACGCCTTCAAGAACGCGGTGTCATCCCGGCGCAGGCCGGGACCCATCCTGAGCTGTCCAAACTCGCCGCCAGATCGCCTGATAAGCGCCATCCCGGCACCCCGCTCACACACCTTGCGGCCGCCGCAGCATCTCGGGATGGGCCCCGGCCTGCGCCGGGGTGACACCGTGGGTGGGGCGAGTCCCGAGTAAACACTCCCCATCAAGGGAGAGCGAAGGAAAGAGCCGATAGCTGCAAGCAGTCTAGAATGAACACCCCTCAAGGGGAGGGAAGCGGCCGCCTGCCTTGCGCCGATTATGCGGAACGGCAAATGTTATGCCGCAGCGTTCCCCGCGTTGATCGCGGGCGCGCGGGCAACTACCGCAGCCTTGAGGCTCCCCGATTTGGGAGCGAGGGCAAGGGGCTGCAGGGGATGAAGACGAGACGGAAACGGCTGGCAGCGCTGCGGCGTGGCACGGCGCTGGTGGCAATTGCCGGGACCGGTGTACTGATCGGGATGCCGCGCACTGAGGCGCAAAGCCGCATCGACTACGTCTATTCACCCGAGGCGGGTCCAGGGGGAATTTATCTATCCGGGATAAACCGGGCGGGCACCCATGTGATCGGACAATGGTCCAGAGAATCGTCCGGTCTGTTCCGGGCGACAGTGTGGGGGCCAGACGGGCTGCCGGTGGATCTCGACACGGATGTCTTCTCCAGCTCTTACGCCAGCGGTATTTCGGACGATGCTTCAGTGGTCGTCGGCTACAATACCGCCTTGGCGGAGGCCGGGGCGTTCCGCTGGAGCGCCACTGAAGGCATCGAATATATCGGCACACTCGGCGGCAATCGAAGCTGGGCCTTTGACGTGTCCGGTGACGGCAATATCGTGGTCGGCCGCGCCAGCCGCGCCGATGCCGACATTCGGGGGTTTGTCTGGATCAGTGGCGCCACGACCGGCGTTGCCGGCAACGCCCAGATGTATCAGTTGCAGGAACTCAGCGATCTCGCGACAGATCACTATGTCGAGGGCATCTCCCGCGACGGCCGCTATGTCATCGGCAGCGAGAACGGCGCCGATGGCTGGCAACCCATACGCTGGGATGTCGACGACATCGAGAATGGCAATGGCGACGTCATGGGATTGGGCACCCTGACCGGCACGGCCGGCGACTCCGCCTTCGGTTCCGATATCTCCGACAACGGCAGCGTGGTGGTGGGATACAGCGACGACGGCGACGGCAACTATCACGCCTTTCGCTGGGTCGAGGGGGCCACCGGCGGCGTGGCCGCCAACATGCAGATGTACGATCTGGGAACGTTGGGCGGCGACCACAGTTGGGCCTACGCCCTATCGGGCACTGGCGACGTCGTGGTCGGAGAATCATTGGTCGCCGACGGACAAAATACGGCGTTCCGGTGGAGCGAGGCGACCGGGATGATCGCTGTTTCTGAATGGCTGGAGGCCGCCGGTGTCGATGTCGGCACGGATCACCTGATAAACGCCAACGACGTATCGGGCGACGGCAATGTCATCGTGGGCCGGATGTCCACGCCGGATGGCGAGCTCAGGGGCTATATCGCCCGGGTCATTCCGCCCGATCCCGGTCCTGGCCCCGGTCCCGGCCCGGGGCCTGGCCCCGGCGGTGGTTTGATGGACATCGAGGAGTATCATCGCTCCCTGTTCTCGAGCACCCAGATTGCCAATGCCGGCCAGTTTCTGGCCTGGTTGCCGTTCAATGGCGCCCATCACCGGCCGCTGCTGAGCCAGAAAAGCCTGTCGCAGGAATCCTGCGTCTGGGCGACGGGCGACCTAGCCCGGCACGGCGATAGTGGCACGGGCCTCGGCCTGGCCGAGATCGGCGCCTGTACCGATCTGTTCGGTGGCGCGGTGCGCGCCGGCATCAGCGTGGGCACCAGCCATTCCTGGCAGGATCTGGCCCATGGCGGCCACAGCGATCTATCGGGGCAATATCTGCTGGGCGAGGTCGATTGGCAGCCCGATGGCACGCCCTTGCTGTTCTCGCTCACCGGCATGCTGGGCGGCTGGCAGGCCGAGCTGCAGCGTGGCTATAGCAATGGCGCGGCGACGGCCTATTCCGACGGCCAGACCGATCTGGGCAGCGGCGTCATCCGGCTGCGTGCCGACTGGCTGGAAGCGGCCACCATCGGCAATACGACGCTCAACCCATGGGCCTCCATCGCGGCCGGGCGCACCGATATTGACGGTTTCGTCGAAAGCGGTGGCCCCTTCCCCGCTCGCTTCGATGGACAATCGCTGACCTCCTATGAGGCGCGGCTGGGCCTGACGGCGGTGACCGAATTCTCGGCCAGCACCGCGCTGAGCACGACTTTGGAAGTCGCCCACCGTGTCGGCGATGGGGCGGCAGCCAATGGCAATGTGATCGGGCTGTTCGACTTCAGCATGGGCGGCGGCCAGCAGGGCCAGACCTGGCTGCGGATCGGCGCCGATCTCGATCACAAACTGAGCGACAATGTCGGCCTTTCGCTATCGGTCAATGCGGCAACCCGTGGCCAAGATGCCAGCATTGGCGGCAGCCTTGGCCTCAAGGCGGTATTTTGAGGATGAACACGATGATCACAATGTTCAGATCGGTATCGCTGGGCTTCCTTGCGGTGCTGGCTTTGACCGGACCGGGCTGGGCCCTCGACCAGCGGGAAGCCGAAATTGTCGTGGGCATCATGGAGCAAGTGGCCGCCATCAGCGGCGAGCCCATTTATTACGGCGGAGGCGGCGAAGTGTTTGACTATGATACCCAGAACGGCGAGCTGATCCCCGCCGCGGGCTTTGACCATGACAGCTGGATCACCGCCCATGACGCAGTGCTGACCGGCTTCATGGCGAGCATGCCGGAGCCCGAATTCAACGCCATCTTTGCCGGACCGCTGGCGCAGCTGGACGCCAGCACCAGCCTTTCCGCCGAACAGAAAGCCGCCATCCGTGCCGATCTCGAACCTGAAATCGCCGCGGCCCGGGCGGCGCGGGAGAGCGGGCAGGCGAATGCCGACGCCGTGCGGCCACTGCTGCCGCGGCTACAGGTGCTGGTGTTCGGGGAATAAGCCTGCGTGGTCCTCAGGCGTCGATCGCGCCGTTGACCACGATCTGGGGAACCTTGAAGCCCATGGCGATCCACGCCATGAGCAGCTTGCGGTAAAAACCGGCGGTGGCGAGGGCTCCCGAGGGCACGTCATCCGGCACGCTTGAGCGGTCGCGGGCGTCCTGCGTCATGGTGCGCAGCTGCAGTGGCGGCAGTTCGCCGGATGGCCACAGATTGCCGTAGAGGCTGAGCCAGTGGCCGCCTTTGAATTCCAGAAACAGCGGCGTGTTGCAGCAGGAGGCCAGCACCCGCCGCGTCGTCGCGCTGGGGCCAAGCCGGAATGCGCTGAGATTGTCGGCGCCGGCAAGAATACTGACCCGGTCCTTGCGGTAGAGCACATAGCGCGTACCGCCCTGCGGCGTGAGAATAGGCTGCGGCAGATCGAGTGCTCCAAGCCTTTTGCCCGCCTCGCTGCAACTGCTGCAGTGACATTCCGTGCTGATGATAGGCGTGCCGTGCACCTCGAGGCGCACGGCTCCGCAGGCGCAACTCAGCTGGGTCGTCTTCATGGCCATAGCCCTCCTCCACAATCAAACTAGACGGTTTGGTTCCGTAAATAGGAACTAGACTGTACAGTTTGATTGTGTCAAGCAGGATTTGGCGATGGAGAGCGACAATGCCGACGACAGACAGTGAGATCCCGGCCGGCACGCGCTCGGAGCGCAAGCAGGCGGCCATTGTCGGCGCGGCGGCCGAAGTCTTTCTGAGCACGGGCTATGCCGGCGCCAGCATGGACGAAATCGCCAGCCGCTCCGGGGTGTCCAAGCAGACCGTCTACAAGCATTTCACCAGCAAGGAGGCGCTGTTCATTGCGGTGATGGGCCAGATGATGGGCGAGGCCGATATCGCGGTGCATCAGGGCCTGCCCAGGGTGGAGAATCGCGCCCAGCTTGAGGCCTATCTGCTGGATTATGCGGTGCGCCAGCTGGCCATCGTGCTGACGCCCGGACTGATGCAATTGCGCCGGCTGGTGATTGCCGAAGCCCAGCGCTTCCCCGAACTCGCCAGGCAGCTTTATGCCCGCGGCCCGGCTCGGGCGGTCGAGGCCATGGGCGCTGCTTTCGAGCAATTGGCGGCGAAAAACCTGCTGCAATTCTCCGATGCGAACATGGCGGCGTCCCAGTTCAACTGGCTGGTCATGGCCGATCCGGTCAACCGCGTTATGATGCTGGGCGATGCGGCGCTGCCGAGCCAGGCGGAGATCCGCCGCCACGCCGAAGCGGCGGTGGCGACGTTCCTTGCCGCATTCCTGCATCCAGACCAGCGGTGAACGGGCCGGGCCTTGTGTCATCAAGCTGATATGGACAGGATAAGAGTGCGGCACCAAAATTCGGGGTCTCATGAACATGCGCGCCGGGGCTTCCTTTGAAGAAGCGGAGGTCGTCGAAAATTACGTCTTTCGGCCGCCCTATCCGCATGCTTTGTTCCAAAGGCTCGTCGAGATCGCGCCAGCCCGCACGGCGCTGCTCGACATCGGCTGCGGCCCAGGCAAAATCTCGCGTCCCCTGGCCCGGCACTTCGAGACGGTAACCGCCGTCGATCCTTCCCGGGCCATGATCGCGCTCGGCCGCTCCATGCCGGACGGCAATGCACCCAATATCGAATGGGTAGAAGGCTTTGCCGAGGACTTTCCGATCGCGGACCGGAGGTTCGACCTGACGGTCGCAGCGGCGAGCATCCACTGGATGGATCACCAGCGGCTGTTTTCCCGCCTCGTGGCGCATGGACGTCCCGGCCATGTCGTGGCGGTGGTTGCGGGCGACGATGCGTTCGAACCGCCATGGCGAGCAGATTGGGTCAACTTCCTGGAGCGCTGGGTGCTTGCCGTCACGGGCGAGCGGTTCGACCCCGTTGGCAAACCGCGGGAATGGGATCGTTACGCCGCGCACCTCGACATCAAGGGCGAAGAGTATTTCGTCTCCGCCCCATTTGAGCAGAGCGTGGCAGCGTTCATTGCCTGCCAGCATTCGCGCGATACATTCGCCCCCTCAAAGCTCGGCGCCCGGCTCCCGGACTTTGACCGCGAGCTCGAGCAAATCCTGCGGCCCCATGCCAGTGGCGGTCGGCTGACATATTGCGTGCGCACCAAATTGGTCTGGGGGAGGATCAAAGCGGATTAAATGCGCCAGCCCCGGGGCCAACCATCTTGCCGGTCGCAGAACGCGGCGCACGCCGGCCCAACGCGGCTTGACACAGGTCAACGGCAACGGTTCGATCTTACCCAGCAGGACGAGCGACAAAGGAGCGACCGGAATGCGCCCCCTCCTCTACTCCATCAACGTCACCCTCGATGGCTGCGTCGACCACAGCGCCATCCCCTCGGACCCGACGCTGCAGCAGATGATGCTGCGGGCCACCCATCTGCACGCCACCGAAACCATTGGCCGGGCCGATGCGCTGCTCTTTGGTCGCGTCACCTACCAGATGATGGAAGCGGCGTGGCGCCTGGAGACGCGAACCATGACGCCGCCCGACTGGACCGAACCTTTCGCGCGCACCATCGACGCGATGAAGAAATACGTCGTTTCAAGCACGCTCGGCCAAGTCGGCTGGAACGCGGAGCTGCTGAGCGGCAATTTGAGCGAGGCCGTCCAGCAGCTCAAGCAGCAACCGGGCAAGGCGTTGTTCACGGGCGGCGTGAAGCTGCCGATGGCGCTGGCAGAACTGGGCCTGATCGATGAATACGAATTCGTGGTGCAACCCAGACTTGCCGGTCACGGGCCCACCTTGTTCGCCGGGCTCTCAAAATACATCGAGTTGAAGCTCGTTGATCGCAAGGAGCTCAGCTCAGGCGCTGTGGCGCTACGCTACGAGCCGCGACGCTAGCGGCGCCCACGAGACCCGACATTTCGCCACAGCCCAGGCAGCACGCTTGCCGCCTGCACGGTATGAGCACGGGCAATGGATGGCGCCGTCAGGGCGAGCACCGAGGCCGTCGGCAGTAGGTGTCGGCAGCCATGGCCACCGGGAAGTCCCTGCCAAGTTCAATTGTTCAGGCGCAACAGCATCTGGGCCGGAGGGTCACCATGCCGTCACGGGGCTGGGACATAGTGCCTTCATGCAGCGCAATATGGCTAAAAGCACAACACCCGACCGGCTTCGCAGCGCCTGCGAAGATTTGCTCAGGACGGCCACTCACCCCGAAGTCGTGACCGTGCGCAGCATAGCGCAGCGCGCGGGCACCAGCATTGGTGCGGTCAGCTATCATTTCGGCAGCGTCGAGCAGTTGATCTTTTCCGCCGCCGAACGGGTCTATCTCAGGCTCAATGCCGAGCGCCTGGCCTTGCTGCAGGCCGCGGTACAGCGCGCGCACCCTGCCCCTGCGCCGGTCGAGGACATTATCGTGGCGCTGATCGGTCCCTCGATCCGCTGGAGCCTGGATCCACGCTCGAGCTATAGCGTGCTCAGGCATATGACCACGATTGCCCAATCGAGCGATCATCCCGAGATTTTCCGGCCGATGGTCGAGGATATCGACCACCATCGCCTGTTCATCCCGCATTTTCGCAAGATTGCGCCCTGGCTGAGCGACGTCGACATTGGCTTTCGCATCTCGTGCCTTTTGGGGGTGCGCTCGCAGATGACGCGCAGCCGGCAGCGGACGGATGAGCTGACCGACCACAGGCTTGACCTGAGCGATCCTAATGTCGTGCTGGCTCAAGTCGTGGCTGCGACAGCGCCCATGTTCACCGCGCCTCCCACGCATTCAAACACTGTTCCAAACTCGTCACGTCACTGAGACGAGACCGGCATAGGTCGTGTTCCAGCAAAGGGAGCATGGCCGATGGGCGAGACCAGTTTCATCCACATCACCGACCTGCATGTCGGCAATCCGGCTGTCGCCGACGATCATCTGTTCAGCGACACCGCAGCAACACTAACCCGCGTGCTTGAGCTCATCGGCAGCATGGACCAAGCGCCCAAATTCATCATCGCCAGCGGCGATCTCACCAATCGCGGCGACGCCGACAGCTATCGCCAACTCCGCTCGATCATGTCGGCTACCGATCTGCCCGTGGTCTACGCGCTGGGCAATCACGACACCCGTCCCGGCTTTTATCAGGGCATGCTGGATCGAAACGTCGATCTCGATATGCCCTATGACCATGAACAGGTGATCGGGGGCGTGCATGTCATCACGCTCGATACCAGCACTCCCGGCCAGATCGGTGGTTCTATCGAGCCGGAACAATTCGCCTGGTTGGAAGCGGCACTCGCCGCCAATCCCGACCTGCCCAAGCTGATCGTGGCGCATCACGCCCCCGCACTCGGCGATACGCCGCCCTGGGATCATTGGCGCACCATCGAATTCAACCAGTCGCAGAAGCTGGCCGAACTGCTCAAGGGTCGCAATGTGTTGGGCATTCTTTCCGGCCATATCCACCATGACCGTTTCTCGGTGTGGCACGGCATTCCCGTCATTGTCGGCATGGGCCAGCACGCGGCCACCGATATTTTGACCTCTGATGTACTGCGCATGGTGGAAGGCGCCTCGTTCGGCATCGGCACCATCCGCCGCTCCGGCCTTACCATGGCGCTGGTGCCCTTGCCCCAGACCCGGGCCGAACTCAATCGCTACGACCTCAAACTGCTCCGGCAAAAGCAGGAAGCGGCTCTCGCCGAGGCCGCTGCAAGCTGATCCCTCCCCCCAAGGACAACCGCCATGATCAAACGCAATTTCCTCAAGCTTCTGGCCGCGGCCGGCCTGGGCTTTACCGCCCTTTCCGGCATGGCCTTCGCGCAAATGGCCGATGCGATCACCGAACCGGTGACCATCACTTTTTACAATTACAACCTGGCGACCGCGAGCGCCGGCGCGGATGCCACGCGCGAACTGCTGGCGAAATTCGAGGCAGAAAACCCCAACATCAAGGTCGAGACCGTTGGCGTGCCGTCCAACGAAATCGTCACGCGGCTCCAGGCCGATATGGCCGCAGGCCGGCAGCCGGATGTGGCCCAATTGGTGTTCCGCGACCTTTACTACATTGCCAGCGACCTGGGCGCCAACGCGCTGGAGGACATGGCGGGCGCCGAGGGATATGCCGCGCTCACCGATGGCATGCTCCCGCGTGGTCTGGACCTGGGCAAGATCGACGACAAGACCTATGGCCTTGCCTATACCTTCTCTACCCCGATCCTTTATTACAATGCCGACCTGTTCCGGCAGGCGGGTCTTGATCCTGACAATCCGCCCAAGACCTGGGCCGAGGTCAAGACAGCTGCCGAAGCCATCGTGGCCAAGACCGATGCCGAAGGCTTCTTCCCCGGCGCCTATGGCCCGGCCGATGGCACCTTTGTCTACCAGGCGATCCTGATGTCCAATGGCGGCAATGTCCGCGATGGCAATACGCTGACCTTTGCCAATCCCGAGGGCATCGAGGCCGTGCAGATGCTGCGCGACATGGTGGATAGCGGCGCTCATGCGCGGCTGGATCCGACCAATCCGAGCGAGGCCATGGCCGCGGGCCAGCTCGGCATGTTCCTCTATACCAGCGCGGTGCAAAACAGCCTCTCCACCGCTTCGGAGGGCAATTGGGAGCTCCGCGTCGCCGCCATGCCGAGCTTTGGAGACAAGCCGACCGCGCCGACCAATTCGGGCAGTGCGCTCTATGTCTTCTCCAAGGACCCGATCAAGCAGCGCGCATCCTACGAGCTGATGAAGTTCCTCACCTCGAAATACGGCTACACGATCATCACCAGCAAGATCGGCTACCTGCCGCTGCGCCTCGATATCGTGGACGATCCGGAATTCCTTGGTCCGTGGACGCAGACCCATCCGCTGATCCGCCCGAACCTGGAACAGCTGTCGCGCCTCACCCCCAATGTCGCTTTCCCCGGCCCGAACTATCGCCAGGCCGAAACGATGATGAAGGAATCCGTTGTCGAAGCCGTACTCGGTGATGGCGATGTCACCGAAGTGCTGAGCTTTGCCCAGGACAATGCCCAGAGCCTGATGCCCTGATCCCTGCCGGGCGCGGCCAAGCCGCCGCGCCCATTTCTTCGCACTGTTTGGAGGCCGCCATGAGCCTGGCAGCGACGCGTCACTGGCCCTTGCCGGACACCCACAATATCCGTGACCTGGGCGGCTATGCCCGCAGCAATGGCGGCACCACCCAATGGGGCCGCATCCTGCGCGGCGAGGCCTTGCATCCCCTGCGCGACGACAGTGTTAGCAGGCTCATCGATGATGGCCTGACGCTGGTCATCGACCTGCGCGGCCCCCATGAGGCCGGGGTAACGCCCCATCCATTTCGCGAACATAACACGGTTGCCTACCGCAACATTGTCCTGTTCGACGCCCTGGCGCCAATTGCCATGGGCGAGACGCCGTTCGACATGGCGCAGCGCTATTGCGACGCCCTGGACAAATGCGGCGCCCAACTGGCCGAGGTGCTACGCGCCATCATCGCCGCGCCGCCGGGGATCGTGCTGTTTCACTGCACGGCCGGCAAGGATCGTACCGGCATCATTGCAGCGCTCCTGCTGCTGGTTGCCGGTGTCGACCGCACAGACATCGTTGCCGATTATGCGCTCACCGCCGCAGCGGACGGTCTGATCGGCCAATTGCGCGAACGGGCGCTTGCCGCCGGCGGCCGTCCCGAACATGTCGAACGTGTGCTCGCCAGCGATGGCGCGACCATGCTGGCCATGCTCGACCATCTCGAAACCGCCCATGGCGGCATTGACGCCTATCTGGCCGGTATAGGCCTGTCCCAAACCGAGGTGGCGCTGCTGGCCAATCGGTTATGTGGCTGACCGGCTCAAGCGGCGATGGCGGCCCAGCACATATCCGCCACCAATTGCCGGTCGGCGGCGCTCAGCGTGGTCTCGGTCATGCGCCGACGCTTGAGCGTATTGCGGATGGAGCCGCGCACAAAGCTCGTGATCATGGTGGCGGGCCCGGCGCGAACCAATCCGGCTGCCTGCGCCGTCTCGATCATGGCAATGCCGTGCTCGACAAAGGCGCCGAAAATGGTTCTGGCATCGCTCAGCGTGATGAGCGGGTTATTGTCGAGATAGTCGAACAGAACCGCGCGATCGGCGTCCTCCCAGATGAAGTCAATATAGTTCTCGATATAGCGGCGTATCGGCTCTTCTCCGCCGCTAGCCGGATCAGGTGGGGTCACCAGGCGCTCGGTCATCAATTCGGTGACACGCGTATAAACGCCCAGCACCAGAGCTTCCTTGGAGTCGAAGTAATTGTAGAGCGAGCCGGTGGCCACATTTGCCTCTTCGGCAATGGCGGCCATGGAACATTGCAAGCCGTTGCGGACAATGAGCCGGGCGGCCGCCGCCAGGATGCGCTCACGCTTGTCGAGGACAATATCCATAAACTGAATGAACCTTCATTCACCTGTCATGCAGGGACGATAACCCTGTCCATGTCGCCGCACAAGACGTTTTTGAAAAAACTATGGCGAAACAAATAGTTACAGTGGGACTTTGCCGTTTTGGCCCCCGCCAGAGCAAGGAGAGCGCTCGTGTCCGAACCCGTCACCTTCATCCATCTGACTGACCTGCATGTCGGCAATCCGGCCGTGCCGGATGATCATCTTTATTCCGACACCACGACGACGCTGCGTGCCATTCTGGCTGATATCAAGACGCTGGTGCCGCAACCCAAATTCATCGTCGCCAGTGGCGATCTGACCAATCGCGGCGACGCGGGCAGCTACGAAAACCTCAAGTCGCTCATTGCCGAATCCGGCCTCGACATGCCCATCCTCTATGCCCTGGGCAATCACGACCGCCGCGACGGCTTCTATCCGGTCATGCTCGGCCGCACCGACAACGTCGATGCCCCCTATGACCACGCCGAGGTCATTGCCGGCGTGCATGTCATCACCCTCGACTCCAGCGTGCCCAACAAGGTTGGCGGCGCGTTCGAGCCGGGCCAGCTCGATTGGCTCAGGGCCGAGATCGAGAACCACGCCGAGCTGCCCAAGCTCTTGGTCATGCACCATGCGCCGGCGCTCGATACGCATGATCCGGGCATGGAGTGGGAATCCCTGTCCTATGTCGATACCGAGGCGCTGCGTCAGCTCGTTGCCGGGAAGAACGTCATCGGCATCCTGTCAGGCCATATCCATTATGACCGCGTCTCCAACTGGTATGGCATCCCGGCCGTGGTCGGCATCGGCCAGCATGCCGCCACCGACGTTCTCTGGCTGCATGAAGGCTTGCGCATGCTCGAAGGCGCCGCCTTTGCCATCGGCACGGTCCGCCCCTCGGGTCTTTCCATCACCTTCGCTCCGCAGCCGGCTACTCGCCGCGAACTGCACAGCTTCAGCTTTTCCGGCATGGCCGAGATGCTGAAGAAATACGAGGCCGCTCCGGCCGCCGCTGAGTGACAGGAACCACACCATGCTCCGCACAAGTATCCTTGCCGGCTTGCTGGCACTCTCCACGGCCATTCCTGCGCTTGCCCAAACCATGGCGCCCAGCATCGAGCAGCCAGTCACCATCACCTTCTACAACTACAACCTCGCTGCCGCAGGTCTGGGCGCTGAAGCCACCCAGAAGCTGATCAACGAATTCATGGTGGCCAATCCCAATGTGACCGTTACCGGCGTGCCCTATAGCAGCGCCGATGGCAGCCGCATCCAGGCCGATCTTGCCGCCGGCCTGCCGGTGGACGTGGTCCAGACCGTGTTCAGCGATCTCGACTTCTCGGTGACCAATTTCGGCGCCCAGGCGCTGGAGGACATCGTCCCCGCCGGCGAAATCGCGGCCCATCTGCAAGGCATGCATCCCAACGGCACCAAGCTGGGTGTTTTGAACGGCAAGACCTACGGGCTGGCCTATACGTTCTCGACGCCGGTGCTGTTCTACAATGCCGATCTCTTCCGCGCGGCGGGCCTTGATCCGGAAAATCCGCCCAAGACCTGGGCAGACGTCAAATTGGCCGCCCTTGCCATCGAGGAAAAAACCGACGCTGAAGGCTTTACTGCGGGCATTACCGGTCCTGGTGCGGTCGATTGGCTGTTCCAGGGCGTAGTTCGCTCCAACAATGGCGAAGTGATTTCGCGTGATCGCAAGACGCTTAAATTCGCGGAGCCGGAAGCGGTAGAGGCGGTCACCATGCTGCGCGACCTCTACGACGCCGGCGTCTATGAGAACTACGACTCTGCCGGCGCCGTCGATGCCATGGCCTCGGGCAGTCTGGGCATGTATTTGCAGACCAGCGCGCTCCAGGGCTCGCTGGTGGCCGGGGCCAACGGCAATTACGAGCTGCGCTCGTCCACCATGCCCCGCTTCGGCGACAAGCCAACCCGCCCGAATAATTCGGGAAGTGCCCTGACCATCCACACCACCGATCCGCTCAAGCAGCGCGCTGCCTGGGAGCTGATGAAGTTCCTGACCTCCGAGCATGGCTATACCGTCATCACTTCGGAAATCGGCTATTTACCGCTGCGTCCGGCCATCGTCACCGATCCCAAATACCTGGCCGGCTGGGTTGCCGAGCATCCGCTGGTTGCCCCAAATCTGGAGCAGCTGGATCGTCTTGAACCCTGGGATCCGATGCCGGGACCGAACTACCGCCAGATCGGCAAGACCATGATGGACGCCGTCGAAATGTCGGTGTTCGGCGGCACCGATGTCGCGGCCACCCTGGCTGACGCCCAAGCCAATGCCCAGGCGCTGATGCCCTGACCCTTTGGCCCGCCCAGCGGGGCGGGCCGTTCACTCTCTTTGGAGGAGCGCGAAATGGCCATTGCTGCCCACGCCCCCACCCGTTTGCGACGCATCAGCAAGGCGCGCTGGGTCCCCTGGCTTTATCTGGCGCCGGCCCTGATCACCCTGGTCGTGTGGATCTATTGGCCGCTGGTCGACGCCGTGCGCCTCAGCTTTTTCCAGTGGAACATGCTGCCCAATTCTCCCCAGACCTTTGTCGGCTGGGAGAATTATCAGCGCATCTTTGCCCTCCCCAAATTCTGGCAGGCCTTGCGCAATACCGGTGTCTACATCCTGGGCCTGCTGCCGCTCGCTGTGCTGATCCCGCTGGCCATAGCCATCTATACCCATGACCTGCCGGAGCGGAGCCGCAATATCTACCGCGCCATTATCTTCGTGCCGATGATCATCGCCCCGGTTGTCGCCGCTGCCGTCTGGCGCTGGCTGCTCGATCCCGCCTACGGCCTTGCCAACCAGGCCATCAAGGGCGTCGGGCTCGATCCGGTGAAGTTCCTCTCCGACCCCGACGTCGCCATCTGGACGGTCATCGCCATCACCGGTTGGAAGCTGATGGGCTTTTCCACCCTCATCCTCTCGGCCGCCAATGCCAATATCAATCCCACGCTGATCGAGGCCGCCCGCATGGATGGCGCCGGCAAGTGGGAAATCATCCGCGACGTGCGCTTGCCGTTGCTCAGCTCCACCGTGCTGTTTCTCGTGGTGATGACCATCCTGCTCGGAGCGCAGTGGAGCTTCACCTATATCAATGTGTTGACCGGCGGCGGCCCGCTCGGCGCCACCACCAATATCTATTACCTGCTCTGGGATTTCGGCTTCTCCACCATGTCGGTGGGTTGGGGCTCGGCCTCGGCGGTTATCCTTTTTCTCGGCTTCGGCGTGCTGGCCTTCGTGCTGTTCCGCCTGATCGACAGGTATTCCTTCCATGACAATTGATGTCCTTGCCCGTCCGGCCCGCGCCCGGCCCGCAACGCTGCGACGTATTTCGAACCGGTCCGGTCTCAATACGGCGGCAGGTCACCTGCTCATGGTGCTGTTGTCGATCTTCTGTCTGTTTCCGGTTTATTGGATGCTGGTCAGTTCGTTCCGCCCGGCCAATACGCTGTTCGAAACCAGCCTGTGGCCGACGCAGCCCTCGCTCGACAATTACACGCGGGCCGTGGACGCCATTCCGATCGCCCGCATGCTGGTCAACACGCTGGTCTTCTCGGCGGTGTCGACCATCTTCCAACTGCTGACCGGCATTCTGGCCGCCTTCGCCTTCGCCCGCTGGAAGTTCCCGTTCGACAAGCTGGTCTATACCGGCGTCGCGCTGACCTGGCTGGTGCCGTTCCAGGTAGTGATGATCCCCAATTACCTGCTGATCGCGCAAATGGGCCTGCTCGACAGCGTGCTCGCACTGATCCTACCCAATCTCGCGGCGGCGCTCGCCATCATGCTGCTGGCCCAGGCCATGCGCGGCTTCCCCAGGGAAGTCATCGAAGCGGCCCGCATGGACGGGGCCAGCAATTGGCGGGTTCTGTGGGAAGTGCTGGTGCCCAATCTGCGCGGCACCATCGCCTCCCTGGCCATCCTCATCTTCATCTCGACTTGGAATGAATATTTCTGGCCGCTGCTGCTCAGCCGCACCGCTGAGAACAGCGTCATCCAGATCGGCATCCAGATGTTCATAACCGCCGAAGGCAACCAATGGGGACCGCTCATGGCCGCGTCCACCCTGGCCAGCCTGCCTGTCCTCGTCATCTATGTCGCCCTGCAGCGCCAGGTCGTCCAATCCTTCATGAAATCCGGAATCCGCTGATGCAATCTGCACCAATTCGTCACCTGCCCATCAAGGGCACCTATAACGTTCGCGACCTGGGCGGCTATGCCGCTGCCGGCAGCCAGACCCAATGGCGCCGCATCCTGCGCGCCGACGCATTGCACCGGCTCGATGGCGACGGGGTTGCGGCGATGCTGGCTTCCGGCATTACCACCGTGATCGACCTGCGCCATGGCGACGAGCTGACCCACCAGCCCAACCCGTTCAACGGACATGGCGCCGTGGTCTACCACAATGTGTCGCTGCTCGATGGTCTGGCACCCAGCCTGATGGGCGAGGGCGATGTGCTGCTCGAGCTCTACAAGCTCGCCCTCACCCAGCGCCAGCCGGCTTTGGCCCAGGTGCTGCGCATCATCGCAGACGCGCCGCCCGGCGCCGTGCTGTTCCATTGCACCGCCGGCAAGGACCGCACTGGCATCGTCGCTGCCCTGCTGCTTGGCGTCGCGGGTGTCGAAGCCGGGCTCATCGTCGAGGATTATGCGCTGACCGCCGACCTCATCGCGCCGATCATCGCTGATATCACCGCCGGCGCTGTCGCTCGCGGGGCAGACCCCGCCAGCTTTCAACGCCTGCTGGCATCCGAGCCCGCCACTATGGCGGCGACCCTTGCTTTCATCCAGGCCGAGTTCGGCTCGATCGCAGCTTATGTGGAACGGATTGGACTGGACCAGGTCACGATCGAACGCCTGCGCAACCGTCTTCTGGGAGAGTTCTGATGGCCGATGTCACGATCACCAATGTCAAGAAAACCTATGATGGCAAGCCCGTGTTGCACGGCATCGACGTGGCCCTGCCTGACGGTCATTTCGTGGTCATCGTCGGCCCGTCGGGTTGTGGCAAATCAACCTTGCTGCGCATGATTGCCGGGCTCGAGGATATTACGTCGGGCACAATTGCCATTGGCGGCACGGTGATGAACGACATCGAGCCCGCCGATCGGGGCTGCGCCATGGTGTTCCAGAATTATGCCCTCTACCCGCACATGAGTGTGCGACAGAACATTGCCTATCCGCTCCGCCTCGCCAAACTCCCCGCTGCCGAACGCGATCTTCGCGTCGACCAGGCCGCCAAAATCCTCGACCTCACCGAGTATCTCGACCGCCGCCCCGCCCAGCTCTCGGGTGGCCAGCGCCAGCGCGTCGCCATGGGCCGCGCCATTGTGCGCGAACCCGATGTCTTCCTGTTCGACGAGCCGCTTTCCAACCTTGATGCCTTGTTGCGGGTGCAGATGCGCATCGAGATCAAGCGCCTGCACAAACGCCTCAAAGCCACTTCCATCTTCGTCACCCACGATCAGGTGGAAGCCATGACGCTGGCCGATACGCTCATCGTCATGAATACCGGCCGTGTCGAACAGATCGGCTCACCCGCCGAGATTTACCGCAAGCCCGCCTCGGTTTTTGTTGCCGGCTTCATGGGCTCGCCGGCAATGAACCTGCTGCCCGCCACCATTGGCGAGAATGGCGCCGTAACGCTTGATGGTGTTGCAGCCAACGCCACCATCGCCCAATCCAAACTGGCCAAGGGCACCCCGCTCACCATCGGCATCCGCCCCGAAAGCATCACGCTCTCCACCCGGCCCAACCAGGGATTGCCGGTCACGATCGACCTCGTGGAAGAACTGGGCGGCTCCCGCGTCGCCTATGGCAACCTGGCCGGCCGCGAGCTGTCCGTCGTCCTGCCACCCGGTGACGAAAACCTTGAAGGCGAAACCGTGTGGCTGACATTCCCGCCCCAGGCCTTGCAAGGCTTTGACCGCGTCACCGGCAAGCGCCTCGATGCCGACATGGCTGCGGGCAATTCCGCCCCGGCCAGCGCGAGTGCTCAACCTGCGGTGGTCTGATGACTCAGGCGGCCGGTTTCGTCATGCCATTGCCAAACAGGCTGGTTAAGTCCGACGCATTGTTGCGAACAGTCCTGCCGCAACCTGACCTCGGGGCTGCATGCGAATCCTTCTTGCCGCCGGCCGGCCGGGCAAGGTTCCTCCCTTGTCGCGCCCCGTGTTCTGCTGAGGCCAATGTCGGCAAGGCCGTGATCGTCAAGCTCTTGCCGCGATCTTCAAAAGCTGTTTGCGATGGCAGTGCTGAACTATCCTCGCGGCGATAGCCAACATGGCCTGGCTCATCGAACCGCCTCGATAAGGACTGGAAATTCGCCCCTGACGTGGAGAGCCTCGTAGCCTTCATCGAAGCGGCCGAGGCGGATCAGGCCGGGATGCTCGTAATCGGCATAGAACAGCGCCAGATTGCCCCAGGGCTTGTAGTAACAAAGGTCATATGCCTGTTCGTTGTCGAACGGCCCGCTGCCTTCCTCGGTGAGCTTTCGCGGCAAGTGCACTATTTTCTCGTTGTGCCCAAAATCCTCGACCGTGAGATCGAGCGGCAACATCGAGTAGAAGTCCTGTGCGGACGGGTTGTCGTACAGGGTGGCGATCATGGTTCGACCGTCAAACCTCATCCTGATTTTCATGTCGGTCCTCCTCTGGCTTGCCGGTTCACCCCCTGTTGGGCCCTCGCCAGGGCGGGCAATAGAACTGTGGCAACGCCGGCGGCGATCAGAGCTCGGCGATTGATCGGACTCATCTCGACGGCTCCAGCTTGGTCTGGGAGGCGTCCCCGCCCGGAAGCAAGGCCGCCTCCTCCTGCCCATTTCTGATCGGCCTGCCGCCACAGGCTTGCTCGTCGAAGCCTCCGGTCAGGCTGATGGCAAGCCAGTCGAATTGAGCGCCGATGCCGCCCGCGAGCGTGCGGCACCAGAACTTTCGCAGGCTCATGCGCGCGGCTGACATCAGACCAGGTGTTGCTCGAAGAAGGATTGCAGCTTGTCGAAGGGAATGATGTCCATTTGATCGTAAAGATCGGTGTGGCTTGCGCCCGGGATGATCAGGAGTTCCTTCGGCTCCGCCGCAGCTGCATACGCCGTCTCGCTGAGATAGCGAGAATGCGCATTTTCACCGTGGAGCAGCAGCGTCGGCCGCGGGGATATCTCTGCGATGTAGGTCAGCAGCGGCATGTTCATGAACGACAAGCCGGATGTCATCGCCCAGGAATTGCCCGAGTTGACTGCGCGCGGATGGTAGCCGCGCGGCGTCATGTAGTAGTCGTGATAGTCCACCAGGAACTGCGCTTCCCCGCCCTTGAGTTCGTTGGACGCCGAGCCATATGCCGGAACGCCGGCTTCCGCATCCTGCCACCGCTGCTCACCCAACTGCTCCAACATCTGGGTGCGCTGTTCCAAAGTCACGCTGTCGTTGTAGCCATGGGCTGAGACGCGGCTGATGTCATACATCGTGCTCGCCACAACCGCCTTGATGCGCTTGTCGATCGCTGCGGCATTTAGAGCCATGCCGCCCCAGCCGCAGACGCCAATGATGCCGATCCGTTCGCGATCAACGTCAGGTTCCAGGCCCAGAAAATCGACTGCTGCGCTGAAGTCTTCAGTGTTGATGTCGGGCGATGCAATGTTGCGGGGCTCGCCGCTGCTTTCCCCGGTATAGGATGGGTCGAAGGCCAGGGTGATAAACCCACGTTCAGCCATGGTCTGGGCATAAAGGCCTGACGACTGCTCTTTGACAGCCCCGAAAGGGCCGCTCACCGCGATTGCCGGCAGGCGTTCACCCCAGCGTCCCTGAGGAGAATACAGGTCCCCCGCCAGGGTGATGCCGTACCGGTTCTTGAAGCTGACCTTGCGGTGATCGACGCTTTCGCTTTTCGGGAAAACCTTGTCCCAGTCTGTAGTCATGGTGGTTCCTTCCTGCGCTGCAGCTGGCAGCCGGCGATCGCGAGGGCACTCACCGCGAGGGCCCCGGCACCGGCTGCCTGAAGGAGATTGCGCCGGGACATGCCTGCCTGTGAGAAGTCGGTTTCGTTGTCGAAATTGCTCATCTGAAATCTCCTATGAGGTTTGGTTGAGTTTGAGGGTTGAGCGCCAGGCCACGACCGCAAGAAGCGACGAGGCGCCCAGAGTGGCAGCGGCGAAGGCAAAGGTGCTCCACCATCCTGCCGTGTCGAACAGGAAGCCCCCGAGGGCCGCGCCCGTGGTGATGGCGAGTTGGATGATTGCGACCTGCAGGCCGCCGCCGGCTTCGGCATCGTCGGCGAGATATCGGCTGAGCCAGGTGCCCCATCCAACAGGCGCAGCGGTGCCAAAGAGGCCCCATGCGACCAGCAGGATCGCGGTTAAGACGGTCGAGGGTCCGAAGGCGATCAGCCCGAGAGCGATCGCGGCCATGACGAGCGGGATCGTGCCGACAATGCTGAACAGACGCTTTTCCAAGAGCCGGCTGACCAGGTAAGTGCCGACGACACCGGCAAGCCCCATCAGCAGAAGAAGCAGCGACAGGGTTGTTACGGGAACGCCCGTGACGGTTTCCAGAAATGGCCGAAGATAGGTGAAGAGCGCAAACTGGCCCATGAACAGCAGGAAGATCGAGGCCATGCCAAGGGCCACCTGCGGACGAAGCAGGAGCCGGAAGACATTGGGAGAGCTTTCGGCACGTTCTGGTGGCAACGAGGGCAGCTTGACCCACTGCCAGAGCAGAGCCACGAGAGCGAGCGGCACGACCAGAAAGAAGGCGCCACGCCAGCCGATATAGTCACCAAGCAGGCTGCCGAGCGGTGCCGAAATCGTCGCCGCAATCGCGTTGCCTGCGTTGATCATCGCGAGGCCTTTGGGCACCGAATCTGCGGGCACGAGGCGCATGACAATTGCCGTCGACATCGACCAGAAGCCGCCGATGGCGACGCCCAGCAGGGCACGGCCGATCATCAGCACCGCATAATTGGGAGCAAAGGTGACGATCGCCGCCGACAGGACCAAGGACGCAGAAAAGGCGATCAACACGATGCGGCGATCGAGCCGGCGGGTCAGGCCGGAAATAAACAGGCTCGTTATGACAGCGAACACGCCTGAAATTGAGATCGCTTGCCCGGTCTGGCCTTCGGTGACCCCCAGTTCGGCCGCGATCGGCGTCAGAAGGCTCACGGGCATGAACTCGGATGCGATCAACACCGCGACGCAAAGCGACATCGAGAGGACGGCGCTCCAGGCAGCAGGGCTTCGGACCAGGTTTTCATCGTAGGTGGCGGCAGAATGCTGTGTCATGCCGGGAAACTAGGCCCTAACCGTTTCCCTGATTAGCCCCCGCAATCGGCAAAGACTTATTGCCTGCCGACATAAATCGGATGAAGATGCGGTATGAAGCGCGAAGACCTCATCGATATGCTTTGGTTCATGGCGGTTGCCGAAGAGCGCAGCTTTACCAGAGCGGCCGCTAGGCTGGGCACATCGCAATCCACGTTGAGTCACACCATCAAACGTCTTGAGACGCGAATGGGCCTCAGGCTTCTCACTCGCACCACCCGAAGCGTGTCACCAACCGAAGCGGGCGAGAAGATCTTGCGCTCGTTGGCGCCGCGTATTTCTGAGATTGAGCACGACATCGACGCCGTGTTGGAGATCCGGGACAAGCCCTCCGGGACGGTGCGGATCACCCTCTCCGATCACGCGCTGGAAAGCGTGGTCTGGCCGAAGCTGCAGCCGGTCATGCAAGATTATCCGGACATCAAGATCGAGCTGAACAGCGACAATGGCTTTCGCAACATCGTCGAGGAGCGTTTCGATGCCGGCGTGCGGCTTGGCGAAAGCCTCGACAAGGACATGATCGCGGTCCGTATCGGCCCTGATTGGCGCTTGGTTGCCGTGGGTGCGCACGCCTATTTTGAGGCGCATGGCGTCCCGCAGCACCCCCAGGAATTGGTCGGGCACAATTGCATCAACCAACGTCATATCAGGTCAGGCGGTCTCTATGCTTGGGAGTTTGAAAAAGACGGACGCGAGCTTCGAGTGCGCGTGGATGGGCAGTTCATTTTCAATGGCTCCTATCCCCAAATCGAAGCCGCAAAAAGTGGCTACGGCATTGCCTATCTTCCCGAAAATCTGGTGATCAAAGACATTGCAAGCGGCGGGCTTGTGCAGGTTCTTGACGACTGGTCGCCGTTTTTCCAGGGCTATTACCTGTACTATCCCAGCAAGCGGCAGAATTCTCCCGCCTTTACTGTGGTCATGGAGGCCTTGCGTGTCCGGTCGCCTCAAAGCGAATAGTGTCGGTGCTGAAACCGATATCACCTGATCGAAGACCAGCGTTGGACCTCTGTTGTCTTGCCTAGAAGCAGACAGTCACAAATCCAGCCCTTCAGCCGCTCAGAGTGTCGAATGCCTCAACCAGGTGGTTGAAAGCTGTTCTCACGCGCGAGGTCAGGACCAATGGTCCGGGACAGCGATCTTGATCCGTCAATCTCCCCGTCACCGCTTACGGCTCACCTGCACATGGTCCACAAGCGCGCGCAATTTAGGTGCGAGATTTCTGCGGCTCGGAAAGTAGAGGAAAAAACCGGCAAAACTGGGCAGGTATTCCTCGAGTAACGGCACGAGTTCGTCCCGCTCGACAAAGGGGCGGAAGGTTTCTTCCATTCCGCAGGTGATGCCGCTCCCGGAAAGTGCCATGCGGAGCATCAGGCCCATGTCATTGGTCGTCACTTGCGGCGCGACCGCCACGTCAAAGGCCTGTCCATCTTCCTCGAATTCCCACCGATAGGGGGCCACCGAGGGCGCGGGGCGCCATCCAATACAGCGATGCCCGGTCAGGTCTTTGGGATGCAGCGGGCGTCCATGTCGCGCGAGATAGGCCGGGGATGCCACGGTTGCCTGGCGCTGGTCATCAGAAACGGGGATAGCGATCATGTCCTGTTCGATGATTTCGCCCAGGCGGACGCCGGCATCATAGCCTGCAGCAACGATGTCGAACTCGTCATCGGTGATGAAAACGTCCAGTTCAATTTCCGGATAAATCTCGACAAAACTGGCCAGCAACGGCCCGGCAATGAACCGCTCGGCTATCGAGGATACTGCGAGCCGGAGCAGGCCACTGGGTCGCCCGGCCAGTTCCTGGGTGCTGGTAATGGCCGCCGACAGGTCCGCCATAGCCGGCGCGACGCGGTCCAACAGAAGCTGCCCCGCCTCGGTCAGGTTCACGCTGCGCGTCGTCCGCACGAACAGCGCAATACCCAGCTCCGCCTCAAGCCGTCCAATGGCTTGGCTGACGGCCGACCTGGTAACGCCGGCACGATCCGCTGCCGCCCGAAAACTCTTGGCCTGCGCGACCGACAAGAACAGCTCGATCGCATTGACATCTACCGCCATTGGTTAACTCCACTTACCATTGACGTAAGAATATAGCGAATTGTCCAGCGTGCAACGCAGAACTACCTTGCCCAAGCCTGCCGGCCAATCTGGCAGACATGAAAGGAGAACACCCATGACCACCGATCAACATTCGGCCAGCAGCCATGAACAGACCGTCGGCCAGTTGCAGCGTCGCTGGATTCTCAAGGGTTGGGAAAAGCAACCGGGCGAGCGCTTCGTGTTCAAGGACAAGGTCGGCCATTTCTACGACTGGGACCACCCTGCCACCTCGCTTCACGACACATTCGATCCGCAATTGCGCGTTGCCCACAGCCCTCACGAATGGGCCGAGGCGTTCGAGACATCTTTTGATTCCATGCAGAGCGCGCTCCACGCCGTGACCGACGAACCCGACATATTGGTCAGCGGCGACATGGCTTCGGCCACCTTCGAATTCTGCGCACGGCTTGAGGCCGCCGACGGCAAGGTCACCGGCGCGGTGTGCCGCACCTCCCACGTCTGGGGCCTCAAGGATGGCCGGTGGACGATCATCCGCGAACACACATCCTGCCGCGTCGTGCCGGTCGAAGAGGTGCATGCACTGCTCGGCAAGTTCGAACCGCAAAAGCTCTGATGCAGTCGAGTTCGACAACGCCTCGTCATCGAGGTCACCAAGGAGAATATGATGACAAAGCTCACACTGGTTCTGGCAGCAGCGGCTCTCACTCACCCGGGGCCGATGGCCCAGGAGACCGCCCCAACCCCGATCGGATCACCAGAGGAACAACGTCCCATGCAGCAGCATCCCTATATCGGCATGTGGGTCACCGCTGACGGTGTCATCCGTCAGGAATTACTCCCCAACGGACGTTACGACGAAGCGCGGGGCTCTCGGGAGAGCGCCTATCAGGGACGCTACGAGGTCGAGGGCAACATGATCTTTTACTGGGACGATACCGGCTTCACCGCTGATGGCGAGTTCGTCACCGACGATGAACTGCACCACGGCGGCATGATTTTCTTCCGGCGCGATTAGCCGATTCAAAAATTCAAATCATGGGGCGAGCCGGAAGATCAGGCGACCGTAACCGAGTGTACCAAAGCATGGCCGAGTAGCTTTGCAGATCGCATTCGGGCTGCCCTGGCGCATGCCGTGCCACCCGATTTCGGATCCTGCCGCGATTGGCATGGCCGTCGTTGATATCGCCCGCCCGGGGCAATCGCCCGCTGCGCGTCCGCACCCAACGAAAAATCACGCGCCCAATGAAAGAAATTTACGCGACTTCTTGGAAGGGGGTAACGTTGCTCCCCTGCCACAAATCCTGCTCACAACTTTGCGAGCAATTGCTCCCGTTAAGGTTTGCAAGTTATTGCTCCTTTACTCCGCAGCCTGCCGAATCGGGTTCAGGCGCGGCCCGCGTCGCCGTGCATGGAGCTCGCATGAACAGGATTTTGGTTGGTTTGCTCGCCGCTCTTGCCGGTGCGGGTGTGGCTTTGCCTGCGGTCGCCCAGGATGTGGCGAGCCTGGCCGTCACGCCGGTGGTGATTGCGCCGGCACAATCGGATCTCGCCAGAACCATCAAATCCGGGCTCGCCGCCACTTATTACGGCGCGCGCAAGGACTCGCTGGCCTATCGGGAGGCGCAAAAGCTCTATTTCTTCTATGGTGCACGCCATTTCGAGCCCATCTGGCTGGATGAGGCCAACGGCGCCGTCGGCTATTCGGCCGCAGCACAGAAGATCATGAAACTCTTTGGCGCCGCGGCCAGCGAAGGCCTGCGCCCTTCCGACTATCTGACCTCAGCGCTCGACGTTACCGCCGTCGGCAATGACCCGGCCAAGCTGGCGGCGCTCGAAACCGCCTTTTCGGCGGCCACCATGCGCTATGCCACCCATATCTATACCGGCCGCATCGAACCCCTTTCGATTGATGCCAATCTCGATATCCAGCCCAAGCAGCTCGACCAATCGGCGCTGATGCTGGAATTGGCGACGAGCGATGATCCCGCTGCGGTGCTGGCCAAGCTCGAGCCGACCCATCCCGAATTCCTTGCCCTCAAGGCGCGGCTGGCGACGTTCGATGCGACACAGGCCGAACGCCCGATCACCATCGAGGCGGGCGCCACGCTCAAGCCCGGCATGAGCGATCCGCGCGTGCCCGCCTTGCGCCAGCGCCTGGAACTGCCGGCGGTCGATGGCCTGGTCTATGACGAGGCGCTGATTGCCGCGATCAAGACCTTCCAGGCCGGCGCGGGTCTGGAAGACGACGGCGTGATGGGCCCGGCGACGTTGACTGCGCTCAATGGCGGTGCGCCGGTGACCCGCGAGGACATTCTGGCCAATATGGAACGCTGGCGCTGGATGCCGCGCGACCTGGGCAAGTTCAACGTCTTCGTCAACATTCCCGAATATCGCCTGACCATCAATCGCGACGGGCAGGAAACCTATGCCACCCGCGTCGTGGTGGGCAGCACCAAGAACCAGACCCCGATCTTCTCGGACAATATCCGCCACATCGTGGTCAATCCCTATTGGAACGTGCCCTCCTCGATCATCAAGAACGAGATCGCCCCCAAGACGCGTTCCAATCCGGGCTATATCGCCAGCCAGAATATGGAACTGATCTATCAGGGCAATGTGGTCAGCGCCTATCAGGTCAATTGGGCCGCCGTGGGCGACAGCTTCCCCTTCCGCGTGCGGCAAAAGCCCGGCCCCAGCAATTCGCTGGGCCAGATCAAATTCCTGTTTCCCAACAAGCACGACGTCTATCTGCACGATACCCCATCCAAAAGCCTGTTCGGCCGCGCCTTCCGCGCCGCCAGCCATGGCTGTGTGCGCGTGCAGAACCCGATGGAATTTGCCGCCGCATTGACCGCCAACGAGCCCAATATCGACCGCGCTTCGCTTGAGGCCATGTTTGGCTCGTCCGAGCGCTGGGTGAACCCGGAACAGCAGGTGCCCGTGCATCTGGCCTATTTCACCCTGCGCGTCGGCGCCGATGGCGAACTGCGCTCCTATGCCGACGTCTATGGGCACAATGCCAAGCTGATCAAGGCGCTGGGCCTTGGCGACGCGGCCGCCCCGGTGATTGCCGACGCGGCCCCGGCTGACACCACGCTCTCCCCCTGAGTGGCGCTACGGGGAGGCTCGGGCCGCCCCTCTTAACCCCCGCTTTACAATTTCGCCTTGGTTCAGCCGGGTTTTCCCCGTAATAACACTGCCGTGAAGGGGTCCGGGTGCGGGCCATTTGACATCTCGTTAGCGTTAATAAAATCGAGCGATTTTCACGCTAATGTCGGACGACAACTGGCAATCAACCGGGCAGAGTTTGGCGTGACGGGGACTTACCTTTTGATACGGCACCATATCGTGCGCGCCTGCGTGGCCGCCCTTATGAGCATCACCGTGATCCTGCCGCAGGCGGTTATTCCGGCGCAGGCAGCGAGCGAACGCGCGATCTATCTGTATTATACCCATACCAAGGAGACGGCCCGCATCGTCTTCAAGCGCAATGGGCAATATGTGCAATCCGGCCTCAATGAGCTGAATTATTTCCTGCGCGACTGGCGCCGCAACGAGCCCGCCCGCATGGATCCGCGCCTGTTCGATCTGGTCTGGGAAGTCTATCAGGAAGTGGGCGCCACCCAGCCCATCAATGTCGTGTCGGCCTATCGTTCGCCCAAGACCAATGAAATGCTGCGGGCCACCTCCTCCGGCGTTGCTGAAAATTCCCAGCACACCAAAGGCCATGCCATGGATTTCTTCATTCCGGGCATTCCGCTCTCCAAGCTGCGGGCCGTGGCCATGCGCAAGCAGGTCGGCGGCGTGGGCTTCTATCCCACCTCGGGCAGCCCCTTCGTGCATCTGGACACCGGCTCGGTGCGCGCCTGGCCGCGCATGACCCGTGCCCAGCTCAAGGAAATCTTCCCCGACGGACGCACCATGCATCTGCCCACCGATGGCAAGCCGCTGTCGCAGGAGGGCTATCAGGTCGCCCTGGCCGAATGGAAGCAATGCCACGCCTATCCCTGCAATGGCGGCAGCAATGCGGGCACTCGCGTCGCCAGCAATAGCGGCAGCGGCCGCACGCTGATGGACATGTTCTTTGGCGGCAATGACAGCCAGCCGGCTTCCGCCCCCGCCTCGGCGCCCGTGCAGATGGCAGCCGTGGCGCCGCAGCAGACCGCGACACCCGCGGCAGCGCCCATGCCGATGATGCGCCCGGCCGATCTGGGTGGCGCACCCGCTGCCGTGGCCGTCGCCGATGTCGCGCCGCAACCAGCGGCCGCCGGCGCCATTCCCATCCCGTTCTCGACCCGCGGCAGCGCGCCGCTCGACGCGGCCGAATTGCTGCCCGATACCACTGCGCCCATGCCGGCCATGAAATCGGAAACCCTTCGCGTGGCCACTGCGGCAGCCATGCCCTCGGGCGACGCTGTCACCGCGCTCGCCTCTTTTACCGCGCCGATGCCGCAGCCGCGCCTCATCATGTCCGAACCGCCCGAAGCGGTCACCGCCTATATGCCGCCCATGCCGCAGACGCCCGATTCACAGCGGGCGCTGGAAATGATCATTGAGCGCGACACCACCGTGACGGCCGCAGTGCCGCCCCAGCCGGCCGATCGCCTGCCCATCCTGCCACCACTGACGGCCGCAACCGGGGTACGCACCGCTTCACTGGGCGATGATCCGGCCACCGCGGCGCTGGCCGGCTTCTTCTCGGGCACCTTTGGCGCCGCCCAGCAGAGCAATAGCGCTCCCGTGGCGGCCGCTCTGGCCAATCATCTGGCCAATCGCACCCCGCCCGGCGGCATGCGCAAGCCCGATCTGGTTGCCCCCGATCTCGAACATGTCGCCGAAATCTTCACCGCGCCCTCCACGATGAGCTCGGACCATTTCGCGGTGATCTTCGATCATGACGAGGCCGATTTCAGCCCCGCCACCGAGATGGGCGAATACGTCACCACGCTGCGCGCCGGCGACTTCCCCGCCGTGCCCAGCCACACCAGCTTCGTGGTCACCGCCACCAATTAAAAGCTCCGGCCAAAGCCTCATTTCGGGCACGATATGACCCTATCGCTCGCCGCGCCTGCATAAAGCGTGGCGAGCGGGCCATGTTGCAAAGCCTCTGCAGCGGGCCTAAAGAGTTCATATATTGCCGTTTCTGGCGAAGGATTGCCGCTTGGCCGACCGCCCCTCGACACCATTGCTCGACACTGTCCACACCCCCGCCGATCTGCGCGCCTTGCCGCGCACCGAACTGCGCCAGGTGGCCGACGAATTGCGCGCCGAAGTGATCGACGCCGTCTCGGTGACCGGCGGGCATCTGGGCTCGGCATTGGGCGTGATCGAACTAACCGTGGCGCTGCATGCCGTGTTCGATACCCCGCATGATCGCATCATCTGGGACGTCGGCCACCAGGCCTATCCGCACAAAATCCTGACCGGCAGGCGCGAGCGCATCCGCACCCTGCGCCAGAAAAATGGCCTGTCCGGTTTCACCCGCCGCGCCGAAAGCGAATACGACCCCTTTGGCGCCGGCCATTCCTCGACCTCGATTTCGGCAGGCCTGGGCATGGCCGTGGCCAGCGAATTGCAGGGCGTGCCGCGCAATGTGGTGGCGGTTATCGGCGATGGGGCCATGTCGGCTGGCATGGCCTATGAGGCGATGAACAATGCCGGCGCCATGGATGCGCGGCTGATCGTCATCCTCAACGACAATGACATGTCGATCGCTCCGCCCACCGGCGCGCTCAGCGCGTATCTCGCGCGGCTGGTCTCGGGCCCCGTCTATCGCGGCACGCGTGAAGCGGCCAAGAATTTCGTCAGCAAGCTGCCGCCCTTCCTGCACGAGCCGGCCCGCCGCACCGAGGAATTCGCCCGCTCCTTCTTCACCGGCGGCACGCTGTTCGAGGAACTGGGCTTCTATTATGTCGGCCCCATTGACGGGCATAATCTCGATCACCTGCTGCCCATTCTCGACAATGTGCGCGAGGCGGCCGAAGGCCCGATCCTGATCCACATCGTCACCAAAAAAGGCAAGGGCTATGCCCCGGCCGAGGATGCCGACGACAAATATCACGGCGTGTCCAAGTTCAACGTGGTCACCGGCGCCCAGGCCAAGGCGGTCTCCAACGCGCCGTCCTATACCAATGTCTTTGCCGAAAGCCTGATCCAGGAAGCCAATGACGATCCGCGCATCGTGGCGATCAATGCCGCCATGCCCTCGGGCACCGGGCTCGACAAATTCGGTGAAGTCCACCCCACCCGCGTCTTTGATGTCGGCATTGCCGAGCAGCATGCGGTAACCTTCGCGGCGGGTCTGGCCAGCGAGGGCATGAAGCCGTTCTGCGCCATCTATTCCACCTTCCTGCAGCGCGCCTATGACCAGGTTGTGCACGATGTCGCCATCCAGCATCTGCCGGTGCGCTTTGCCATCGACCGCGCCGGTTTTGTCGGCGCCGATGGCCCAACCCATGCCGGCAATTACGACAGCGCCTATCTCGGAGTCATTCCCGGCATGGTCCACATGGCCGCAGCCGACGAAGCCGAATTGCGCCACATGGTGGCCACCGCCGCCGCCTATGACAATGGCCCGATCGCCTTCCGCTATCCGCGCGGCGAGGGGTTGGGTGTGGATATGCCCGCCCGCGGCCAGGTCCTGCCCATCGGCAAGGGCCGCATCGTGCGCCAGGGCGCCACCATTGCCATTCTGAGCTATGGCACACGCCTGGGCGAAGTGCTTGCGGCTGCCGACAAGCTGGCGGCCCTGGGGCTAAACCCCACCATTGCCGATGCGCGGTTCCTGAAACCCCTCGACGAGGAATTGGTCGCCCGCCTTGCCAGCACCCATGACGTGCTGCTCACCACCGAAGAAGGCGCCATTGGCGGCTTTGGCAGCCATGTCGCGACGTTCCTCGCCAGCAATGGTCTGCTCGACGGCAAGCTCCGCTTCCGCCCGCTGATGATCCCCGATCGGTTTGACGAGCATTCCACGCAGGCTGATATGTATGCAGCCGCAGGGCTTGATCGTGCTGGTATCGTCGCTACGGCGCTGACGACGCTGGGCTACGACGAAGCCGCCATGGCGGCGGCATTGGGTCAGATTAGCTAGAACTATCCCCGACGGATATTCCATCCCGGTGTCATTCCCGCGAAAGCCGGAACCTCTGTTTTACGATGCTGCTTTAGCAAACAGAGGTTCCGGCTTTCGCGGGAATGACACCGTGGGTTTTACGGTGTTGTGGGACAGACGCCCCAAGCACCTACTTCCAGGTAAAGGCCCGCGTCACGGCATAGTTGAACACCGAGCTCATGATCGCGCCCGAGAGGCCGGCGATGAAGGTCTGGTGATTGGCCTGGTAGATCGCATTGGCCACCGAAATATTGGCAATGCCGCCCAGTGCGCAGATGCCGCAGAAGCCGATCAACCCGGTGATCAGCTTCATCCCATGCAGCTTGCGATCGGCATAGGTCAGGTTGTTGTTGAGGAAGAAATTCCACGTCATGGCGATCAGCGTGGCCGCAATCTGCGACACCACGAAATTGGCCCCGATCGCCGAGGTGAAGAGCCACAGGCTCGCCAGATGCACCACGACGCCCGTGCCGCCGACCAGGCCGAACAGCAAGAAGCTCGGCGGCAAGACGCCCCCGGTCAGCTTGGAGAACCACAGCCCCAGATATTGGATGACGATCAGCGGGTTCATCTTGCTCTCGCCCGCATGGCGCGGCCGGAACACGTAAGGCACTTCGGCGATTCTGAGCGGGTTGCCCGTGCGGGCCGAGGTGACGATCAGATCGATCAAAATCTTGAAGCCGTCGCTGGCCAGCTTCGGCGCGGCCTTCAGCGCCGCATCGCGCCGCATCAGGAAGAAGCCGCTCATCGGATCGCTGACATCCTGCCCGGCAATCATCACGGCCAGCTTGGTCGCCAATTGGCTGCCCGATAGCCGCGTCTTGCTCAGGCCATCCCCGGCTGAACCGCCGCCGATAAAGCGCGACCCGATGACCAGATCGGCGCCATTCAGCGCCTCTTCCAGCATTTTGGGCAGGATGGCTTCGTCATGCTGCAGATCGGCATCGATGACCGCCACATAGGGCGCGGAGGTCACGGCCATGCCTTCAATACAGGCCGAGGCCAGGCCCCGGCGGCCAAACCGGCGCAGGCAGCGCACATTGGCATAAACACGCGACAGCTCATTGACCACGTCGGCCGTGCCATCGGGACTATTGTCGTCGACGACAATCATCTCCCAGGCCGTATCGCCTAAAGCTATGGCGAGCTTTTCATAGAGCAACTCAATATTGCCCCGCTCATTGTAGCTGGGAACAATAACCGCCAATTGGGCAGGGCTGAAAGTGGTGGTCTGTACGGTAGGAGTATCGATAGCGGGGCCGACCGACATGGGTGTTACCTGTTGCTTAATTTTATACCACCACCCGCGAAGCGCTACAAAGCACGAGATCGCCAATTGGTTGCACGCAAATAACGGATGGCTGCCTTGCAATTGACGCAGATGTCCCCACGCATGGATTTATGTCAACCAATCTTGCTTGGCGTTTCAGGGTGAGCCCATGGCGATTTTCGAGAACCGCGGCACCGACATATATCGAGAAGCTACGGCCACGTCCGCCCCGGTAGAGGCTGGCCTGACGCTGCCGGCAACAAGCGTTTTCGACATCCCCCGCTCCCCGGCGCTCTCCTACATTCTGCTATTGCCGCTGGTCTTCCTGCTCAGCGGGCTGCTGCTGCGCTTCCTTGCCTTCCGCACCGCCATGCCTGCGGCCGAGTTCACCGAATATTTCGACGAACTCTGCCGCTGGGATTGCAGCTGGTACGTCAAGATGGCCGAAACCGGCTATGACCGCTTTCCCGTGCCCGGGCGCATCAATGCCGGCAATTGGGCCTTCTTTCCCTCTTTCCCCATGCTGGTCGGCGGCGTGCGTGCGCTGCTGCCCTTCCCCACTATCGTTACGGCAAGCCTGGTCTCGCTGGTCACCACTTACATGGCGGTCCTCGCCGCCTGGCCGCTGCTGAACCGCGACCGCGCCGCCTATGCGCTTTATGCCGCCTTCATGCTGAGCGGGCCGGTCTCGTTCTACTTCACCAGCTTCTTCACCGAGCCGCTTTATGTGCTGATGACCACTTTGGTCTTCGCCCAATTGGCCCGTTCGCGCTATCTCAGCGCCGGCGTCGCTGCTGCCATCCTGTCGGCCACCCGCATTGTCGGCGTGTTCGCCTCGCTCGCCATCGGCCTGCAAGCCCTGCTCGATTATCGCCGCAACGCCGGCACCTGGCGCGGCGCCATCCCGGCGCTGCTGGGCAATCCGCAATTGGTGCTTGCCCTGTTCGTCGCCCCGCTCGGGCTGTTTGCCTATATGGCGTTCCTCCATTTCTGGGTGGGCGACGCGCTGGCCTTCAGTCATGTGCAGCGTGCCTGGGCCCGCACCATTGCCAATCCGCTGACCTATCTCTGGCAGGGCTTCGGCAATCGGCCGGATGAAGGCTGGGCGCCGACCAGCTCGCAAATTCTGGCCACCGTCGCGCTGGCCGGGCTCATTCTGACTGGCGTCCTCGCCTGGCGGCGGCAATGGCCCGCAGCTTTGTTTTGCCTGCTCGCCATCATCATCCCGCTGGCGGCCGGGCTTGCCTCCATGCTGCGCTTCATGTCGGCATTAACGCCGCTCACCATCACGCTGATGACGATCCTTGCCCGCCGCCGCTGGCTGTTTTGGCTGAGCCTTGCCGTCATCCTGCTGGGTGCCTACACCACGACCCTGGCCTGGTTCGGAGGCAATGTTGCGCTGGTCTGATCGCCCCTGGGCCATTCCGCTTTATGCCCTGGCGGGCGTGCTCGCTCTGGGGGAACTGGCCGTCGTCTGGTTGATGCTGCACCCCAATGTGCCGCCGGATTATCGGGCCTATTATATCGACAGGACCACGACCTGCCTGCCCCAGCCCGTCACGGCCGCCTATACGCTGGGCACCAGCATCGATTTCCGCTCCGGCGGCCCCGATACGCGCGAGCTGCGCCCGTGTGGCTGGGAAGGCCCGGCAGGGGACGGCATGCATGCTTTGGGTGAAAGCGCCCAGCTGGCCTTTACGGTGCCCGCGCAAAACCTGACGCTGACCCTGGAGCTGACCGGCGTCACCCTCCCCGGCCCCCCCCAGCAGCGGGTTGTGGTCTCGGCCAATGGCACACCGCTGGGCCGGGCCATGGTGATGCCCGGCAGAACTGGCCGCTTCAGCTTTCCCCTACCCGCCAGCGCGATCGTTAATGGCCGCGCCGACATCATCCTAGACCTGCCCGATGCGGTAACCACCAGCCCCGGCCAGTCCAATGTGCGCAAGCGCTCGATCAAATTGGTCATGGTGAGCCTGACACCGGCCTCCTGACCTCCCCTGTTTCGTGATCGAACCGTCGCAGGCTCCACGCGTTGCCCTGGTTGAACCTCTTTTCGGAGATTTCACCATGCCTGCCAAATCAGCTGCTCAACAAAAAGCCGCCGGCGCGGCTCTCTCGGCCAAACGCGGCGATACGCCCAAGGGCGAACTCAAGGGCGCGTCCAAATCCATGCTGTCGATGAGCGAGTCCGAGCTGGAGAAAATGGCCTCGACCAAGCGCAAGGGTAAACCCGAGCACAAATCCAAGCCGCATTAGGCCGGCTGGCTCGCGCCGATTTGCTCGCCTGAACGCTACTGGACCGACCTCAGACAACCGCGTTAGTCTCCCTTAGGGAGGCCAGAACATGCGGAACGAGAATATCGTGCGGGACCTCGAAGTCTCGGATGGGCATGCCAGCCTGCGAGCGACCTATTTCGTCGAGCGCGGCGTGTTGCACGCCAATATCGACGGCAAAACTATCCTGCTGCCGGTCGGCGATCGTGGTCATGATGAAAGCGTGCGGCAATTGCTGATCGGGCAATTGCGCACCCGCTCGTGGCGGGAGCGCATCGCCGATTATTGCGCCAGCGGCGGGGCTGAGACGCCGCAACCTTTCTCCCAATCGCCCCGTTATCGGGGCATTGGGAGGTTTGACATGTCCAATGATCAAGAAAAGCCCCTCTCGCCGGCCTATGAGCCGATGACTGTGCGGGGCCATGACGGCCGGGCTTACAAGACCGAGCGGATGGAGCGCCGCGAAAAAGAAGCCAGCCCACAGCAAGCCGGGATTCGCAGCGGCAGGTTGCTTGCAGCGCTGTTCAGATTTCCCGACTAACCTGGGATATGCCGGCAGTGAGATGGCGCGAACCCCAGGGTTCGCGCCATTCTGGTTTTAGGCTGCCTGCTTGTTGACCGCGCCCAATGCCACCTGGCTCAGTTTCTTGTCGGTGGCGATTTCTTCCTTGAGGGTGGCATCGAACAGGGCCACGGCCTGCTTCAGGCCAAGCAATTCCGCCCAGCTCTTGAGCGTGCCATAGCGGGCAATCTCGTAATGCTCCACCGCCTGCGCCGCCGAGACCAGCCCGGCATCGAGCGCCGGCGTGCCCTTGAATTCTTCCATGATGCTCTTGCCTTCCTCGATAATGCCCAGGATGGCGTCACAGGTCTTGCCGCGCGGCGTCTTGCCCAATAGCTCGAATACCTGTTCGAGGCGTTCGACATGGCCTTCGGATTCACTCAGATGCTGCTCGAAACCGGCTTTCAGTTCCGATGCTGTCGCCGCCTTGGCCATTTTCGGCAGCGTCTTCACGATCTGCCGTTCGGCGTAATAGATGTCCTTGAGCGTATCGAGAAACAGATCGTCGAGGGTTTTCTGCTCAGCCATTTGTCTATTCTCCGTGATGAGGTTGGACGCTGCTCGGAAAACGAGCCGCCTTGGCTGAGGTTCCCCACGGGCCCCGTCATGCACGATATTTGTTGGTTGGCAAAACGCGCCGGCCCATTGCCAGCCCAAGGGCCGACGGGCAAGAATGCAACTGGCGTCAAACCTCTGATCAACCCTCCATCAAGTGAGTACCTTCGTGGACACCAGACCAGATTTCGCTGCGGCCGCGCGCCTGGCAGCGATCATCGACAGCTCTTTTGACGCGATCATCAGCAAGGATCTGAACAGCGTCATCACCAGCTGGAATATCGCGGCCCAACGCATGTTCGGCTATACGCCCGAAGAGGCTGTCGGCCGCTCCATTCTGATGCTCATTCCCCAGCATCTGCGCAGCGAGGAAACCGACATCATTTCGCGCATCCGCAATGGCGAGCGCGTGGAAAGCTATGACACGACGCGCCTGCGCAAGGATGGCTCGACCATCTACGTGTCCATCACCGTTTCACCGATTAAGGACGCCGACGGCAGCATTATCGGCGCGTCCAAGATTGCGCGGGATATCAGCCAGACGCGCGAGTCCGAGCAGCGCATCCGATTGCTGCTGCGCGAGGTCAACCACCGCATGAAGAACCAGTTCGCGGTGATCCTCTCGATAATCCGGGAATCGAGCAATCGCGCGCTGTCAGCCAAGGATTTCGAAGAGCAGGTGCGGGCCCGCATCATGGCCCTTTCCCGCTCGCATGACCTGCTGGTCAATTCCAACTGGTCAGGCGCCGGCCTGTTCGAGCTGGCGCAGGAGCATTTGAGCATCTTTGCCAATGCCGAGCAGGTGACCCTGTCGGGCCCGCTGATTATGCTGCAGCCGGGCGCGGTGCAAAACCTGGGCATGGCTTTTCATGAACTGGGCACCAATGCCGCCAAATATGGCGCCCTCTCGCCGCGCGGCGGCCATGTGCAATTGTCCTGGGAAATCGAGGAGTTCGACGATGGCGTGCGCGGCCTGACCTTAACCTGGGATGAGCAGGCAAAGGGGAGCGAACCCGCCCCGCCCGCCCAGGCGAGCACGCGGCGCGGCTTTGGCAGCGTGGTGCTGGAGCGGGTGGTTCCCATCGCGCTAGGCGGGCAGGCAAGCGTCGAGCGCGAAAATGGACGGGTTCGCTGGACCTTGCATACCCATCTGGATCGGCTGACCATGGCCGACGGCGGTGCGGATTTAGGCGAAATCATCGGACCGATGCCGTAAGGCCCGGCGCTAGGTCTCGTCCGTCACGGCGCGCAGCATGGCCTTGGTGATCGACTGCTTGGTCGAAAAATAACCCTTCCAGGGGTCGGCCAGGCTAGCCCGTGCGGCGGCGTCGGCCAGGGTGAACTGATTGGCGGCCGTGATGGTCTCCAACTCGTCCCAACTGACCGGCACCGCCGCCGGTGCCCCCTGCCGGGAGCGACTCGACCAGGGGGCGATGGCCGTGGAGCCGCGCTCATTGCGCAGGTAATCGATGAACAGCTTGCCCTTGCGCTTGGCCTTGCTCATCGTTGCGACGAAGCGATCGGGCTCGTTATCGGCCAGGCGCTGGGCCAAGGCCTTGCAGAACGCCTTGACCTCCGGCCATTCCATGCTTGGGCGCAACGGCGCGATGACATGCACGCCCTTGCCGCCGGTGACCAATGGATAGCTTTCCAGATCCAGCGCTTGCAATGCCTTGCTGATATCCCGCGCCGCCGAGCGCACCTCGGCAAAGCCCAATCCTTCATCCGGATCGATATCGAAGATGATCCGCTCGGGCTTTTCGACCTGGTCGATATCGGCTCCCCACAAATGCCATTCGAGCACATTCATCTGCGTACCGGCGATCAGCCCGGGCAGGTCCTCGATGTAGAAATAGTCTTCCCGGCTGCCATCCTTCTCGGTGATGAGCAGCGATTTCATCGCGTCGGGGAAGCCACCGGTATCGTGCTTCTGGAAGAAGCAATATTTGGCCCGCCCCTGCGGGCAGCGCAGCAGGCTCAGCGGCCGTTTGGCGATATAGGGCAGCATCCGCTCGGCCACGGCGGCATAGTATGCCACCAAATCTGCCTTGGTGACGCCCTGGCCCGGATAGACCACGCGATCGGGGCTGGTGAGCTTGATCCCCGCAGCTTGCGCGGCCGCAATCCCGGCCTGGGCATCGAGCTTGCCTTTTTGAGGCGCGGCCGCCGGCTGTTCCAGCTCCACCTCGCCTGCCGGCTTGTCTTCGCGCAGGCCGAGGAAGGATGGATGACGCAGCACGCCATCGGGGGTGAACTCGGCATAGCCGATTTCGGCCACCAGCTCTGGGGCCACCCAATTGGCGGCGCGGGCGACGGGCCTTGGCACGGCGTCGAACGGATTGGTCTTGCGCCCCAGCTTGTCGAGCTGCTGCTGCAAGGCTTCTGCACTGTCAGTGTCGAAGCCGGTGCCGACCCGGCCGCGATAGATCAGCTTGCCCTTTTCCTTGGTGCCCAGCAGCAGCGAGGCAAAGCTCTTCTTCTTGCTCGAGGGCGACCAGCCGCCGATGACGAATTCCTGGCGGTGCACGCATTTGATCTTGAGCCAGCTTCTGGTGCGTTCGCTGCGATAGGGCGCGTGCGCCTCCTTGGCGATAATGCCCTCGTGACCCTCCCGGCAAATAGCGTCGAAGACCTTTTGTCCATTGCCGGTGACATGGGTGGAAAATTGCACCAGCGAGGACGCCTCGATCTTACCCAGCAGCGTTTCGAGCCGCGCCTTGCGGTCGATCAGCTTGTGCCTGGTGAGATCCTCGCCATCCAGCTCCAGCAGGTCAAAGGCGAAATAGGTCAGCGGCCCGCCATTGGAGAGATGCGCCTTGAGGGTGGAAAAATCGGTGCGCCCCTTGGCGTCGAAGGCGCATAATTCGCCGTCGATCAGCGCGCTGCCCTTGGTGAGCCGTGACAGCGGGGGCACGATGGCCCCGAACTGCTCGGTCCAGTCCTTGCCGGTGCGGGTGAACAGGCGAACCGTCTCGCCGGCAATGGCGGCCAGGCACCGATAGCCGTCATATTTCATTTCGAACAGCCAATCGCCGCCCGCAGGGACTTCCGAGACCAGCGTGGCCAATTGTGGCGCGCGAAATTCCGGCAGGTTCGCCGTTCGCTTGCTCCGCCCCGTTTTGGCCGGCAGCGGATTGTCGACGGCCTTGTCCTTGTCGGAATGCCAGGTCGCGTCGGCCGCAACGGAGGTGCGCTTTTTGGGCTTGAGCCCCTTGGCGATACCGGCCAGATCGCGGCCGGTGGACACCGAATTGGTGAAGCGATCGACCAGGGTTTCCTTGTCCCTGGCGTATTTGTCCCGGTGCTTGATCAGCAGCCAATTCTCGCGTGGCGGGCCGGATTTGCGCTTGCTGTCGCGACCCTTCATATGGACCAGCACCCATTCCCCCTTCATGCGCTGCCCATGCAGCACCATCTTGAGGTCGCCATCCTTAAGGGCCGCATGCGGGTCCCCGATCGGCTCCCAGGTGCCCTCGTCCCACAGCATCACCGTGCCGCCACCATATTCGCCCTCGGGAATGGTGCCTTCAAAGCCGCCATAATCGAGCGGATGATCCTCGACGCGCACGGCCAGCCGCTTGTCCTCCGGATTGTCGGACGGTCCCTTGGTCACCGCCCAGCTCTTGAGCACCCCATCCAGCTCGATGCGGAAATCATAGTGCAGGCGCGTCGCATCATGCTTCTGCACGACGAAGCGATAGCCCGTGGACTTGTCAGCGGCAGACGCGCCCGAAGGCTCCTGGGTTTTGGTGAAGTCGCGCTTGGCGCGATAATCCTTGAGCAAGGCATCCGATTGACGGGCCATGAGCTAGCTCGCTTTCTTGCGCGCCGCCTTGCTGGCAGACGGCTTTTTCTTGCCGCCTTCAAGGCTGGATTTGAGGGCGTCCATCAGGTCGACCACATTGGACTTGGCCGGCCGGCTTTCGCGCGGTTCATCCTCGGTACTGATCTTGCGGCCCTTGCTCTTGAGCTTGCGGGCAATCAGCTCGCGCAAGGCGGCCTGATAATGATCCTTGAACACCCCGGCATCGAATTTGTCGGTCTTCTTCTCGATCAGCGCAGTGGCGACGTCGAGCAGGTCGGCATCGGCCTTCTTGGCCGGAATATCCGAGAAATACGGGTCCGCCTTACGCAGCTCGTCCTGGTAATGCAGGGTTTCGAGCAGCAGGCCCTTCCCGGCCGGTTTGACGGCGACGAGATATTCCTTGCCCCGCAGCGCCAGTTGGCCCAGCCCGATCCGTTCGCTCTTGCGCAGGGCATCGCGGATGACCACGAAAGCATCCTCGGCCAGCTCATCCGCCGGCACCATGTAATAGGGCTTGTCGAAATACAGCGGATCGATCTCGTTGCTGCCCACGAATTGGGTCAGCTCCAGCGTCTTGCGCGTCTCGAGCTTGACCGCGTCGATCTCCTCGTCGGTGAGCAGGACATAGTCGCCCTTCTCATATTCGAAACCCTTCATGATCTCGTCCTTGTCGACCGGCCCGATGCCGTCGACGACCTTTTCATAATGGATCGGCTTGCCGGACGGCTCATGGATCTGGCGGAAGCTTGGCTTCGCATTGGCCTTGGTGGCCGTGTAGAGCTCGACGGCAATGGAGACCAGGGAAAGCCGCAATTGGCCTTTCCATATCGGACGGGTGGGCATGGCGGGCTCGGTGCTGACTGCGTGCACAGGTGCAACGGCCAGCCAAAAGCTTTGTTCCGCCCCCTAGCTGTGGTCCTGGTCTTCCCGCTGATATTCGCGCCGGGTCTCGATTTCGGTATGGGCTTTTTCAAGGCGCGTCCGCCCCCGGTTGCGCATCATGCCATAGCCGATCGCCACGGCCAGCACGACAACACCCAAGGTCAACAGCACGAGCCAGAATGCTGGTCCAGATTGCATGTCGGAACTCCTTTTGAGGGCAACGAGTTGGAGATGACATGGTTGCCGTGCCGTAACGGCGGGTCGCGCGGGCTTGGCAAGCGGGTCAAGACCGCCCCCCGCATGGAACCTTGAAAATTGGATCTGAGCGCGCTCGCCATCTACATCGCCCTGGGCTTCCTCGCCCAACTCATCGATGGCGCCCTGGGCATGGCTTATGGGCTGATTTCCACCTCCGTCCTGCTGGCCACCGGCGCGCCGCCGGCCATTGCCAGCGCCAGCGTTCACGCCGCCGAAATGGTCACCACCGGGCTGGCCGCAGGCTCCCATGTCTGGAACAAGAATGTGGATTGGCGCATCTTCCGGCGGCTGGTGCCGGCCGGTGTCGCCGGCGGCGTGGTCGGCGCTTATCTCCTGACCAACCTGCCCCAGCAGCCGGTCAAATATTTCGTCGTCCTCTATCTCAGCGCCATGGCCGTGCTGATCCTGTGGCGGCTCTTCCGCGGCTCGGCCGCCCCCAGGCCCCGCATCAGCGTCATTCCCATCGGCCTGGGTGGCGGTTTTCTCGACGCCCTGGGCGGAGGCGGCTGGGGGCCGATGGTAACCTCGACCCTGATCGCCCGCGGCGACGCGGCACGCCAATCCATCGGCTCGGTCAGCGCCTCGGAATTCTTCGTGACGCTCGCCATCTCGATCACCTTCATCACCACGCTCGATTTCAGCCGCTATGGCGAGATCGTGCTGGGCCTGATCATCGGTGGCGGGATAGCGGCGCCCTTTGCCGGCTTTCTCGCCCGCGTGCTGCCGCAGCGCCTGTTGATCGGCATCGTCGCGGTGATCGTCATCGTCCTGGCCGGCTATAATTTCATGGGCTTATTGGGTCCCGGCTGACTGTGTCACGGCAACCGCGCGGCTATAGCCTCCATCTGTTCGATCTCGCGGCGTTGCCCGGCCTGGATTTCATCGCACAGCGTTTGCAGTTCGGGATCTTCGAGCTGGGCCTCCCGGCACATCAGGATCGCCCCCGAGTGATGCGGGATCATTGAGCTGATAAATTGGCGGTCATCGACCAGCGTCTGGCCACGAATGGCAAGGAATGCGCCCATGAACAGAAGGGCAAAAAGCGCATAAAGCACCAGATTGAGCGCCCGGTTGCCATACATGCCGCCCATCGTGGCGAGCATGATGATGGCCATCGGCGCCACCATGGTGACCGCCATGTAACCCATGTTGATATTATTGCGGAAATCGGCCCAGCCATCAATCATCGAGAACATCACCAGGTACATGATGATGCCGCTCAGGATCAGGTTGAGGGCCAGCATTCCATAGGCGGACTTTGACGGCTTGGAATGGTCCATCGATCGTCTCCGCTTGCTCTGCGCCTCACTCTTCGTCGCGGCCAAACGCCTTGCGCAATTCCTGCTTGGCCTGTTCGAGCACCTTCCGCTCCTTCTGGCTCAAATTGTCGCCGGCCCGGTTGATGTAGAATGTCAGCATGGACATTGCCGATTGATACGGCTCGGCCTTGCGCCGGTGCGAGCGCTCGGCGGAGTGCTTGAGCGAGGCGGCGATCTCCCGCGGATCATCGGATTTGAAGATGTGATCCTCCAGATCCATCGCGTCGCTATGTTCGGTCACATCGGCCGACCATTTCTGTTTTGCCTTGGTCATGGTGGCTCTCCTTCCACGAGGAAAACCCCTGAACCGCCCCGCAGTTGCGCCGGCAACCCCAGCGGCGTGCGCGGCGTTGCTCAACGAGCAAGCCAAGACATCCGAGCAGATTATGGCCGAACATTCCCCAGCAGAAACCGAGATTACCTCCCTTGCCCAGGCGCGTGCGGCGGCGCGCTCCTGCACGCGATGCCCGCTCTATGAGCATGCGACCCAGACAGTGTTTGGGGAAGGTCCGCGTGATGCGCTGGTGATGTTTGTGGGGGAGCAACCGGGCGATAAGGAGGACCTAGCCGGCAAGCCCTTTATCGGTCCGGCCGGCAAGGTGCTGGATGAGGCGGTGGAAAAGACCGGCATCGACCGCCGCCGCGTCTATGTCACCAATGCGGTCAAGCATTTCAAATTCGTGCCGCGGGGCAAGCGGCGCCTGCATCAGCGGCCCGATGGCGGGGAAATCCAGGCCTGCAAATTCTGGCTGGAGCTGGAAATCGCCTTCATCAAGCCAAAGATCATCGTCGCGCTGGGCGCCACCGCCGCTCGCAGCCTGCTCGGCAAAACCGTCACCATCGGCAAGCTGCGCGGCGCGCCCATCAAGCGCGATGACGGCGCCACGCTATTTGTCACCAACCACCCCTCCTACCTGTTGCGCATCCGCGACAAGGCCGACCAGGCGCGCGAACGGGCCAGGTTCGAAGAGGAATTGAGCATGGTGCGCAGCGCCATCCCCGCTCCGTGAACGGCAGGGGGGTGGAGCTCTACAAAGCGGGGCTTTCCCCGCCTTGCGCTCAGTCGTCCGACGGCGCCGCCACCATGCCCAGGGCGCTCATATAGAGCTCGAGCAGCGCTTCCTGCTCCATGCGCTCATTGGCGTCCTGCTTGCGGATCGCCACGATCTTGCGCAGGATCTTGGTGTCGAAACCATTGCCCTTGGCTTCGGCATAGATTTCCTTGATATCGGCCGCGATGGCGGACTTTTCTTCTTCCATGCGCTCGATGCGTTCGATGAACGCGCGGAGCTGGTCCTGGGCAACGCTGTCTTCGGCCATTCTTTTATCCTTCTGGTTGGGAGCATGCAGCTTCCGCGGCTGCCCCCGCCCGCGCGCATGCCGCGCGAGCAAAATTTCACCCGCACAGATAGCCGCGCGGTGTTGGGCTTGGTTCAAACCCAGACCCCGCTCCGGTTCAAGCCTTTTGTGGGTCAATCCACACCCGGAACGGGCTTGAAAATGCCCGGCGGACGCAATGCGGTCACATCCTTGCGAGTCTGGCCCTATCTGCGCCCGCAATTCCGTCAAATCGCGGCTTTAGCCATTGACCTTGGCACCACCTTGTTATCAAACAGGCTCGTTTTTCCCGATGATTTCCGGCACGCTCTTGCGAACTCTCCGTCTCGGTCTAACCCTGGTCGGCGCGACGCTGACAAGCCTGGCCTTTTTTGCCATTCCGGCAAAGGCCGATCTGCGCATCTGCAACGAAACCGCCAACCTGGTTTCGGTGGCCATCGGCTATCGGGCCGATCGCGGCTGGATGAGCGAAGGCTGGTGGCAGGCCCCGCCCGGCGATTGCCGTGTATTGTACCAGGGCGATCTGCAGCGTCGCTTTTATTACATGTTCGCAGTCGATGATATCGGCGGTGGGGCCTGGGATGGTTCGGTATTCATGTGCACGCGCGACGAGACCTTTACCATCTTTGGGGTTGAGGATTGCCTGGCGCGGGGCTATGAGCGCACGGGGTTCTTTGAAATCGATACACAGAACCGTTCGGACTGGACGTTGCAGCTCACCGAGAGCGGCGTCGAGCCTTCGGTTACCGCTCCCGGCGGGCAAGATCTGGAAGATCCCTCATTTCTGGTCGATCCGAACGATGTGAACGCCGCTCCACCGCAAGACGACATTCCAGCTCCGGACGAGCCTCCCCCGCCGGACGAACCCAATAGCGAAGGCATGGATACGCAATGAGACGCATGAGACGGGCAAAGATCGTCGCCACCCTCGGGCCCGCCAGCCACGACGAGAAGATGATCGAGGAACTGGCCAAGGCCGGCGCCGACGTCTTCCGCATCAATATGAGCCATGCCAGCCACGAGCTGCTGCACCAGACCGTTGCGCGCATTCGCAGCGTCGAGGCGCGGCTGAAGCATCCTCTGGGCATTCTGGTCGATCTGCAGGGTCCCAAGCTGCGCGTCTGGAAATTCGCTGAAGGCGCCATCCAGCTCGTCGCGGGCCAGAAATTCACCCTCGACAGCGACAAGAACGACACCGGCAATGCGCAGCGTGTCTACCTGCCGCATCCCGAAATCATCGAAAGCGTCTCGGTCGGTGACCGTCTGCTGCTCGACGATGGCAAGATCGCGCTCAAGGCCACCAAGGTGGGTAATGGCGCTATCGAAACCGAAGTCATCTATGGCGGCAAGCTCTCCGACAAGAAGGGCGTCTCCCTGCCCGATACGCTCCTGCCGACCGGCGCGTTGACGGAAAAGGACCACGCCGATCTGCTCGAAGGCCTCAAGGCTGAAGCCGATTGGATTGCCCTGAGCTTCGTGCAGCGTCCTGAAGACATTATCGACGTCCGCAAGATCGTGCAGGGTCGCGCCGGCGTCATGGCCAAGATCGAAAAGCCCCAGGCCATCGATCGCCTTGAGGAAATCGTCAAGCTCTCCGATGCCATCATGGTGGCGCGCGGCGATCTGGGCGTCGAACTGCCGCTCGAAACCGTGCCGGGCCTGCAAAAGCGCATGATCCGCATGGCGCGCCGTTATGGCAAGCCGGTGGTCGTGGCCACCCAGATGCTCGAATCCATGATCACGGCGCCCGTTCCGACCCGCGCCGAAGTCTCGGACGTGTCGATCGCCGTATTCGAAGGCGCCGACGCCATCATGCTCTCGGCCGAGTCTGCGTCGGGTCAATACCCGGTCGAAGCCGTCGCCACCATGAACAAGGTGGCCGTGGCCGTTGAAGGCGACGCCAATTATCGCGGCATCATCCGCGCTGCCCAGACCGAGCCGGAGGCCACCGCCGCCGACGCTATCTCAGCGGCGACCCGCCAGGTTGCCGAAACTCTCGATCTGGCCGCCATCGTCACCTATACCGCCTCGGGCTCCACCGGCATCCGCGCTGCCCGCGAACGGCCGGCCAAGCCGATCATCGTGCTCTCGCCCAATATGCGCACCATCCGCCGCATGTCGGTGGTGTGGGGCGTGCATTGCGTGCAGACCGAAGATGCGGTTTCGCTCGAAGACATGGTCGATCGCGCCTGCGTTATCGCCTATCAGGAGGGCTTTGCCCGCCCCGGCGACCGCGTGGCCATCACCGCCGGCATTCCCTTGGGCACGCCCGGCGCCACCAATATGCTGCGCATCGCCTTCGTCCGCCAGGACGGCGCCGGCTCGAGCTGAGGCTATCCGATCACTGCTTCAAATCGAAAAGGCCCGCCCTGTGCGGGCCTTTTGCATTTCCAGAGCGGATCAACCATGTTGGCCTTGCAAGCGGGGGGAGAAGGCATGCAGGGCATCGAGCTATCGCGCGGTTTCTATACCGATATCGTTCAGCCCTGGTTGGGCCGGATCGCGCCGAACCTCCGCTATTCGGCATCATTGACCACCTACGGCTCGGAGCTGCTGGGCTTTGACGACGAGACCTCCCGTGACCACAATTGGGGGCCGCGTGTCCATATCATCGTCACGCGGGCACAGTTCGATGCGCTTGCGCGCCAGTTGGTCGAGCAATTTTCCAAGATTGCGCCGGCCAGCTATCGCGGCGAGCCCATCGGCTGGCGCAGCCGGCCGCATCCGCCGGCCAATGGCATGGAAGCAGCGGGAGCGCTGGAACACGGGCTGGAGTTTCATACGCTCGAAGCCCTCCTCGAAGGGCATTTCGCAATACGCTCGGCGGAAGGGCTCGATCCCCTGCAATGGCTGGGCTTTGCCGAACAGAAGCTGCTCGCCTTTACCTCAGCTCCCGTCTTTCACGATGACGATGGTCGCCTGCGTCAGGCCCAGGACCGCCTGGCCTATTTTCCCGATGACATATGGCTCTACAAAATTACCTGCCAGTGGCGGCGCATTGCGGAGGAGCAGGCCTTTGTCGGCCGCGCGGGACAGGTAGGCGACGACCTCGGTTCACGGGTCATCGCAGCGCGGCTGGCGCGCGACGTGATGCGACTGGGGTTCCTGCTCGAGCGGCGCTACCCGCCCTATGCAAAATGGTTCGGTAGCAGTTTTGCCAGGCTATCCATTGCAGCGTCGCTGTCGCCTCACCTGCAGCGGGCCCTGCTATCGAGTGAATGGACCGAGTGCCAGGACGCGCTTGCTGCGGCCTATCTGGAACTGGCGCGGCACCAGAACGCCATCGGCGTTGCCCGGTTCGAGCCGATTGTCGGCCCATACCATGAGCGGCCGTTTACGACCATCAATGCTGACGATGCCGTGGCGGCGGCGCAGGCGGCGATATCGGATGCCGCGATCAAGCGCCTGCCGATTGTCGGCGCGCTCGATCAGGTCAGCGACCTGACGCCGCTGCTGCAGGACGCCAGACTCTCCCAACGGATGATGCGCCAGTTGCACGAGTGACTACGTCCTGCGCGCCTCCAGCAGGCTCTTCAGCGTCAGAAAATCCGTGGTGATCCACTCCACCGCCGAGGTAAATTCAGCCTCGCTCATGCCCGGCCGCTGATAGAAGGTGAAGGTCAGCTCGGTGCCGTCCTGATTGGGCATGACCCGCATCGGCGTATAAAGCAGCGGCTCGCCCGGCACGAAGACGGCATGGTCCAGCACGCCGAATGTATTGGGCGGGGTGAAGCGGAAATGGCGTTTGCCAAAGGGCGTGTCGGCCTGCCAATCGCCATTGCCGACGGGCTTGTAGCTCGCCTTGTCCACCGCGGCCCATTCGCCATAATTGCGCGGCTGCGAGAGAAACCGGTAGGTCGCCTCGTAGGGATACTCGATCTGGATGCTGATCGTATGCGAGCGGCGCATCGGCTTTCTATGCAACACAAATGGGGTAGAAAAACAAAAGCCCGCTTTCGCGGGCTTGAGTCAACTCAACATTGGTCGAAACGCTTAGCCCTGACGGGCCTTGTAGCGCTTGTCCACCTTGTTGATGATGTAAACCCGGCCGCGACGGCGGACGAGCTTGTTCGCGCGGTGGCGAGTCATCAGCGCCTTCAGCGAATTGCGGATCTTCATCTTGGTATCCTCGGTCAAACAAAAAGGGCGCCCAAGAGTTTTCTCTAAGCGCCGCCCGGAAACTTGGGGGCATACATAGGGAAAATGCCCCGCCCTGTCAACGCGCCAAAGCCATGGTTTTCACCGCAAATCGGCACATCTGGAACAGCACCGAAAAAATCACCGATAACGCCGATCCGAGCAAACCAAGCTATTATGGTAAATCGCTAAAAACAGCAGGCCAGCTGATGGATCGCCAGCCCTTCGACCTCGCCTCCCTCACCAAAGCCAGCCAGACCGGCCCCTGCTTTATCTGCAAAATGCTGGCGGGCGATCCGGGATACCGGCACCACGTCATTGCCGAAGACGAGTTCGTCGTCGCCTTTCTTAGCAAATATCCCACCCTGCCCGGCTACACGATCGTCTGTCCCAAGGCCCATATCGAAGACTTGGCCGAGGGCCTGACGCCGGATGATTACCTGAAGCTTCAGTCACATGTGCACCGCCTGTCCCGTGCGCTTAAACAGGTCTTCGATGCCGAGCGGATCTATGTGCTCTCGCTCGGTAGCCAATCGGGCAATAGCCATATCCATTGGCACGTGGTGCCGCTGCCCAAGGGCGTGCCCTATGAGCAACAGCAATATCACGCGCTGATGGCAGAAAACGGCGTCCTCAAACTTCCGGACGCCGAAATGGGCGATATCGCCGCGCGAATTGCTGCCACTCTGGCAGCGCTGGGAGACTAAACCCCCAGCACCGCTTCTTCCGGCACTTCGATTTCGCGCCAGCGGTGGCAGGCTACCAGCCTTCCGCCATCGATGGTTTCGAGCGGCGGGCGTTGTTCGGCGCAGAAGGGCTTAGCGAAGCGACAGCGGGTGCGGAAGGTGCAGCCCGAGGGCGGATTGATCGGGGAAGGAATTTCCCCTTTGAGCGCATCGATATTGCGTTGTCGCGCCAGTTTGGGATCGGGGATCGGCACCGCCGTCAGCAGCGCCCGCGTATAGGGATGCTTGGGCTCTTCGTAAATCTCGTCGCCCGTTGCCAGTTCGACGATCCGCCCCAGATAGAGCACCAGAATGCGATCCGACACATGCCGCACCACCGAGAGGTTGTGCGAGATGAAAATCAGCGTCAGGCCGAACTCGTCCTTGAGTTCGCTCAACAGGTTGAGAATCTGCGCCTGGATCGACACGTCGAGCGCGGAAACTGGCTCGTCGCACACGATGAGCTTGGGTTCGGTGATTAGCGCCCGGGCAATGCCGATACGCTGCGCCTGCCCGCCCGAAAATTCGTGCGGATACCGGTTGATCATTTCGGGCAAGAGCCCCACCGCTTCCATGGTCTTGAGCACGCGGGCGCGCCGCTCGTCCTTTTTCAGCTCCGGCCGCAGCGTGCGTAGTGGATCGGCGATGATTTCGCCCACCGTCATGCGCGGATTGAGCGAGGCTAGCGGGTCCTGGAAAATGATCTGCAGGTCCTGCCGCCGCTTGCGCATTTCCTCGGCCGGCAGCTTGGTCAGGTCTTGCCCCAGCCACAGCACCTGTCCCTCGTCGGGGCTGAGCAATTGCAGGATGCAGCGGCCCAGCGTGGACTTGCCGCAACCGCTCTCGCCCACAATGCCCAGCGTTTCGCCCTGGCGGATGGTGAAATTGATATTTTCGAGCGCCGTCAGCGTCAGCGGCCGTGCGAACAGGCCCGAGGAAATCGCAAAGGTCTTTTTGAGATTCTTGATTTCGAGCAGATTGATCGGGGTCTGGTCCATCATGCGACCTTTCCGTAAGTCATCGGGCCTTCATAGAAACAGGCCTTTTCCCGTCCATTGCCGGTATCGGTCAAAGGCGGGCGTTCATTGAGACAGCGGTCGAACGCAAAGGCGCAACGCGGATTGAACGAGCACCCCTTGGGCAGGTGTTCAAGGCTGGGCGGCAGGCCCTGGATCGGGTCGAGCCGCTCGGCGCGCTTGGCGATGTGGGGCGTCGAATGCAAGAGGCCCAGCGTATAGGGATGGCGTGGATCGTAGAACAGATCGTCGGTCACCCCCTTTTCCACGGCGCGCCCGCCATACATCACCATCATGCGGTCGGCGATGCCGGCCACCACGCCCAGATCGTGCGTGATCAGCACCAGCGAAGTGCCAAAATCGTCGGTCAGCGTCTTGAACAGGTCCAGCATCTGCGCCTGCACCGTCACGTCCAGTGCCGTGGTCGGCTCGTCCGCAATCAGGATCTTGGGCTGGCAGAGCAGGGCCATGGCAATCATCACGCGCTGCCGCATGCCGCCCGAGAGCTCATGCGGGTAGGCATTGGCGCGCTTGGCGGGTTCGGGAATGCCGACCCGCTCGAGCATTTCCACGGCCGATTTGATCGCCTTGCCCTTCTCGAAGCCGCGATGCTTGACCAGCACTTCGGCCAGTTGCGTCTTGACCCGCAATGTGGGGTTGAGCGAGGTCATCGGATCCTGGAAGATCATCGCGATATCCTTGCCGCGATAGATATCCAGCTGCCTGGGCGCCAGCCCGATCAGGTTGACATCGCCCATCATGGCGCGCCCGCCGGTGCGGCCATTCTTGGCCAAGAGGCCCATGATGGCGAGAAAGGCCTGGCTCTTGCCCGACCCGCTCTCGCCCACTACGGCCAGGGTCTCCCCTTCCGACAGGGCGAAATTCATCTCGCGCACGGCATGCACTTCGCTCTCATGCAGAGCGAAGGTCACCGACATGTCTTCCACTTTAAGGACTTGTTTCATGTTAGCGATCCTTGGGGTCGAGCGCGTCGCGCAAGCCGTCCCCGATATAGGTAAAGCAGAGCAGGAGCGTCACCAGCACGCCGGCCGGGGCCAGCAGCATCCAGGGCAGCACTTCCGCCACCGGCGCGCCGAACGAAATCAGCGTGCCCAGCGAGGTCTGCGGCTCCTGCACGCCAAGGCCCAGATAGCTCAGGAAGCTCTCGGCAATGATGACTTCGGGAATGGTCAGCGTGGCATAGATCACCACCGGACCGGTGAGGTTCGGCACGATATGGCGCAGGATGATCGTCCAGGGCTTGGCCCCGCCCGCGCGTGCCGCCTCGACGAATTCCTTTTCCTTCAGCGACAGGGTCTGCCCCCGCACGATGCGCGCCATGGTCAGCCATTCGATCGCCCCGATGCCCACGAACAGCAGCACCGGATTGCGCCCGAACATCACCACGAGGATAATGACGAACAGGATATAGGGCAGCGCATACATGATATCGACGATGCGCATCATCACCGCATCGACCCGGCCGCCGAAATAGCCGGCCACAGCGCCATAAACCACCCCGATCGAGACCGACACGATGGTGGCGACACCCGCCACGATCAGGCTCATCTGGGTGCCCTGCAGCACGCGGGCCAGCATGTCGCGGCCATTCTGGTCGGTGCCGAAATAATGGCCCTTGGCGAAATCGGGTGGCTTGCGAATGGCGGTCCAATCGACCTCGGCATAGCCCCAGGTGAGGAAATACGGCCCGATAAACGCTGCCAGCACGATGAAGATGACGAGGAAGATCGCCACCACCGAAGCCTTGTTGCGCTTGAGGCGCCTGATGGCGTCCTGCGTCAGCGAGCGGCCCTTGGGCGCGTCCAGCGTTTCGAGCTTGCGCGCATAGGCGCTGAGGACTTCGTCTTTTCCAGTAATCCCGGCCATCAGCGATACCTCACCTTGGGGTCAAGCCAGGCATAGAGGAGATCGACCAGAAGATTGAGCGCCAGGATAATGAACATGTAAAGGATAGTCGTTCCCAGAACGATGCCGTAGTCGCGATTCAGCGCTGCGGTGACGAAATATTTGCCGATCCCCGGCAGCCCGAAAATCTGTTCGACAGCCAGCGAGCCGGTGAGCAAATAGGAGAGCCCCGGCCCCAGATAGGACACGACCGGCAACAAAGCCGGCTTGATGGCATGGCGCGCCAGCACCAGCCGCTGCCCCAGGCCCTTGGATTTGGCGGTGCGCACATAATTGGTGCCCAGCACCTCGATCATCGAGCCGCGCATCAGCCGCGAAATACGCGCCGCATGTGGCCAGGCCAGCACCGTCACCGGCAAGACCAGATGCCAGGCCGAACCATTGACCCAGCCGCCCGCCGGCAGCCAACCCAGATAGACGCCGAACCACAGCTGCAGGATCGCCGCCATCAGGAAGTTCGGCACCACCACGCCCAGCATCACCACCAGCACCAGCACATAATCGGGCCATTTGTTCTGGTTCACCGCGGCGATCATGCCGGCGACAATGCCGATGCTGGTGGCGATCACGAAGGCGGTCAGCGCCACGGTCAGGGTGAAGGGAAAGCCGATGCGGATCAGTTGGCTCACATTGAAGCCGTCGATCACCATGGACGGACCCAGATCCCCATGCAGCAGCCGCCACAGATAGATGAAGTACTGGTTGATCAGGGGCTGATCGAGATTGTAATGCGCCCGCAGATTGGCGAGCACCGTGGGGGGGAGCGCACGCTCACCATCGAACGGACCGCCCGGTGCCAGGCGCAGAATGAAAAAGCAGACGGTTACGGCAATCAATGCGATCGGAATGGCCGATAGCACGCGCCGCAGGGCATAACCCAACATGATTGTAAACCTTTGCTATCCAGGGCGCTGCGTCCACGCGCGCTCGCCGGAATAAAAGAGATCGTGGGAGCCGGTCGGGCCCCCACGATCATCAAGCCCTTGGGCTTACTCGGCCTTGGTCAACCAGCGCGTACGGTGGATGTCCTTGGCATTGTCTTCAAAGCCGGTGATCTTGGGCGATACCAGGTTCTTGGACACATACCAGTAGATCGGGATGGCCGCGAACTCGTCCATGGCCAGCTTTTCGGCCTGGTGCAGCAGGCCGGCGCGCTTGACCAGATCCAGCTCCGAAGACGCTTCGGTGGTCAGGCGGTCGAATTCGGCATTCGAATAGCGGCCGTAATTGTTGCCCCAGTTGATCGTGTCGCCCTGCTTGGTGCCGGTGCGCAGCAGATCAAGCGTGTTGGAGGCATCGGAATAGTCGAGCAGCCAGCCGGCGCGGCCGACATTGAAGTCACCGGCACGCAGTGCATCATAGTGCACGGCAGTTTCGGCATTGAAGAGCTCGACCTTCACACCGATCGGCTCCCACATGGCAGCAATCGCCACGGCGATACGCTGGTGGTTGTCATTGGTGTTGTAGCGCAGCTGCAGGGTCAGCGGCTTTTCCGGCGTATAGCCGGCCGCGGCCATCAATTCCTTGGCCTTGGCGACACGCTCTTCATAGGGCTGCTTGGACCATTCGGGCAGATAGACTTCGCCTTCATAATTGGCGGTGCCTTCAGGAACCCAGCCATAGGCCGGCAATTCGCCAGTGCCCAGGATATCGGGGCCGATCACGTCGCGCAGCACCGAGATCGACAGCGCTTCACGAATATTGGGATCGTTCAGCGGCGGCTTTTCCTGGTTCAGCACATAGTAATAGATGCCCAGGAACGGCTCGACATGGGCCTGGCCCGGCAGATTGTCCTGGATCCACTGATACTGGTCAGCAGGGAAATCGGTCAGGATGTCAAATTCACCGGCACGGTAGCGATTGAGCGCCGCAGCCTGATCTTCCAGTACGTGGTAATAGACCTCGTCGATCTTCACGTTCGCTGCGTCGTAGTAATCTTCGTTCTTGACCGAATGGACATAGGAGCCCGGCAGCCATTCGGTAATCTTGTAGGGACCATTGGCAACGATATGCTCGATATTGGTCCAGGCATCGCCATATTCGTCCACCAGGTGCTTTGGCACCGGATAGGCGGTGTAATGGGTGAGCGCCTGCAGGAAGAACGGGGTCGCCGCTTCCAGGGTGATCTCGACGGTCTTGTCGTCGATGGCCTTGACGCCGAGCTGGCTGAAATCGGTGATTTCGCCCGAGTTGATGGCCTCGGCATTCTTGATGGGATATTGCAGATAGGCATATTCGGACGCCGTCGCCGGGTTCATCAGGCGCTGGAAGGCGAACACGAAATCTTCGGCCGTGACGGGCTCGCCATCGGTCCACTTGATGCCTTCGCGCAGATGGAAGGTATAGACCGTGCCGTCCTCGGAAATGTCCCAGCTCTCGGCCTGCCCCGGAATGGCGTCTGCCTTGATGTCTTCGGTGACCAGACCTTCGATATAGTCACCGACAATGCGGTTTTCCCAGTCGCCCGACACCTTGTGCGGATCAAGCGAACCCGGATCGCCGCCATTATGCATCTGCAGCGTGACGGCCGAAGCGGCCGTGCTCATCATCAGCGCCACGGCGCCGGCGGCCGCTACCGCTGTCAGGGTTTTGTGAAGTTTCATGCTCGTTCCCATCTCCTTTTGGAGTTTCCTGAGTTTTTTCTTGTCCCGCGCGTTTGTTGCAGCGGGTGGGTAGTCTTGTGGCCGTCAGATTTGACCCGACGGTCAAGATTGCTGGACGGTATTACGCAATTCCGTCCACTGACAAGTAAAACATTGACCTAAGCGTCAAGGCCGCCGGAATTATTAACATGCTGTGAAGCCTGAGAGACACAGCCTCTTCAAGCGCCGCCCAGCAGGCCCGCTTGCCGGATAAAGTAGATGGCAACCGCGATCGCCACCAGCGCCACGAACGGCACCCAGCCCGGTAGCGGACCGCGTGGCTTTTTCACCGGCGGCTCGGGCTGTTTCTCGATGCGGCGGAATTTAACGACATTGTCGCTCATAGCGGGCTCTCTACCAAAGCCGCGACACCCATGCCGCCGGCCGTACACACCGAAATCAAAGCCCGTTTTCCCGGTTCCGTCGACAGCAATTTGGCCGTAAGCCCCAAAATCCGCGCGCCGGTGGCGGCAAAGGGATGCCCATAGGCCAGGCTCGACCCCTTCACATTGATCTTGGCCGGATCGATCACGCCCATCACGGCATCGCGCCCCAGCACATCTTTGCAATACGCCGGATCGTTCCACGCCTTGAGCGTGCACAGCACCTGCGCGGCGAATGCCTCATGCAGCTCGAAATAGTCGATATCGTCAAACCCGATGCCGGCCCGCGCCAGCAGTTCCGACACCGCAATGGTGGGCGCCATCAGCAATCCTTCGCCATGGGCAAAGTCATTGCCGGCGACCCGCCCCATGGTCAGATAAGCCAGCACCGGCAATCCCCGTGCCCGCGCCCAATCCTCGCTCGCCAACAGCACCGCGCTGGCTCCATCGGTCAGCGGCGTCGAATTGGCGGCGGTCAGCGTGCCCAGACCCGAGCTCTTGTCGAAGGCCGGCTTGAGGCTGGCCATTTTCTCGATATTGGTGTCGGCCCGCACATTATTGTCGCGCACCAGGCCCGCACAGCTCACCAGCAGGTCGTCGTGGAACCCTTCGTCATAAGCCTTGGCCGCGTTGCGATGACTGGCCACGGCCAGCTCGTCCTGCGCCTGGCGCGAAATTCCCCAATTGCGCGCCATCAGCTCGCAATGCTCGCCCATGGAGAGGCCCGTGCGCGGCTCCTGCGTCGAAGGCGCCACCGGCCGCAACTCGCCAAACGAAAATCCCTTGAACGCTCCGAACTTCTCGCCCGCCGAGCGCGCCTTGGACAATTCGATCATCCGGTGCTGGAATTTATTGCCGAACACCACCGGTGCATCGCTGACCGTATCCGAGCCCGCCGCAATGCCGCTCTCGATTTCGCCAGTGGCAATCTTGGCGCCCAACACCAACGCCGCCTGCAGGCTCGTGCCACAGGCGATCTGGGTATTGGTTCCCGGCGTGCGGGGCGAAAACCCCGCATCGAGCGTCGCCTCCCGCGCCAGATTGAAATCCCGGCTATGCCCGATGACGGCGCCGGCCATCACCTCATCGATCTTCTCGCCCTTGAGGCCAAACTTGTCCGCCAGCCCACCCAATGCCGTCGCCAGCAGCGACAGATTGGTCTCATCGGCATAGGCCGTATGCCCCCGCGCAAACGGCGTCCGGGCCGACCCGACAATGGCAACTCTCCGCAATTCGGCCATGTCTCAAGCCCTCCCATCCGCACGTGCTTTGAGGGGGCCACCGAGGAACGGCGCAAAGCCCGTCCCCAGGATCACCCCGATATCGGCCAGGCCTGCATTGGCGACCACGCCCTCGGCCACTACCACTTCGGTTGTATCGACTAGCGGCTGCACCAGCTCACGCCCCAGCCCGGCCAGGTCGGCATGGGGCGGCGTCTCGCCCTTTTGCGCCTTGCCATCGACCCATTTGTAAAAGCCTTCGCCAGTCTTGCGCCCGAGCTTACCCGCGCTCACCAGCCCGGCAAATTTGGACTCCGCCGGCACCGCCTGCCCCAATTCCCGCGCCACCGATTGCCCCACATCGAGTCCAACCGTGTCCATCAGCTCGATGGGTCCCATCGGCATGCCGAAGGCCACCGCGGCAGCATCCAGCAATTCCTTGCTCTCGCCCGCCTCAACCCGCTTCACCGCGCCCAGCATGTAGGGCATCAGCACCCGGTTGACGAGGAACCCCGGCGCCGACTTGACCACCACCGGCGACTTGCCGATCGCCAGCGCAAAACCCGCGCCCTTGCCGATTTCCGCATCGGAATTGAACGTGGACCTTATCACCTCCACCAGCGGCAGCTGCGCCACCGGATTAAAGAAATGCAGCCCGATCAGCCGCGCCGGGTCCTTCAGCCCCTCGGCAATCCGCTCCAATTCAATCGATGATGTATTGGTTGCCAGAATGGCGCCGGGCTTGAGCTGATCCTCGATCCCGCTGAAAATCGCCTGCTTGACCTCAAGCTTTTCCACCACCGCCTCGATGATCACATCGGCCCGCGCCACGCCCTTGCCTTTGGGGTCCGCTTCAAGCCGCAGCATGGCCGTATCGACCTCGCGCTTGCTCTTGAGGCGCTTCTTGAACAGCGCCTTGCCTCGCTCCAGCGCCGGCTTGATGCGCTCCATCTCGATATCCTGCAGCGTCACTGCCATGCCGCGCAGGGCGCACCAGGCCGCAATATCGCCGCCCATCACCCCCGCCCCGATCACATGCACCCGCGCGAACTTGGCGCCCTTAGCGCCCTGTTTCTTGAGGCTCTCGGAGGCAAAAAACACCCGGCGCAGATTGGTCGCGGTCTCCGTGCCCATCAGCGGCACGAAAGCGTCGATCTCCCCCCGGCTCATCGCCTGCCAATCATTGCCATGCGCCTCGAACAGGTCGATCAGCGCAAACGGGGCGGGATAATGCGCCTTGTTCGCCTTCTTGCTCGCCTGCTCGCGCATCTTGCTCGCCACATAGCCGCGGATCGGCCCCATCGCCATCAAGCGCTTGACCGGCGCCGCGGCGACGCTCTTGCGCTTCTGCAACACCGCCTTGCGCCCCTCCCAGGCCAGCATGTCGCGATGCCGCACGAGTTTATCGACCAGGTTCAAGCCCCGCGCCGCACCGGCTTTCAGCATCTTGCCCGTCAGCATGATCTGCATGGCATCGACCGGCCCCGCCTGCCTTATCGAGCGCCCCGTGCCACCAAAGCCGGGAAAAATCCCCAGATTCACTTCCGGAAACCCGATCCGCGTCTTCTCGTCATTGACCGCGATGCGATAGTGACACGCCAGCGCCAGCTCCAGCCCGCCGCCAAGGCAAAAGCCGTGTATCCCCGCCACCACCGGCACTTTGAGCTTTTCGATCCGCGTAAACAGCGCATGCGTGCGCTTCAGCGCCTCCGGGAGCACCGAAAAATCGCTCATCGCATCGAATTCGCTGACATCGGCCCCGGCAATGAACCCGCTATCCTTGCCGCTGAGCAGGATCACCCCGATTACTTCGCCCGAGCTCGCCAGGTCCTCGATCCGCGCCACCAGCGTTTCGAGCTCCATGATCGCCTCGCGGCTGAGCGTATTGACCCCCGCCCCCTGCGTGTTGATCGTCAGCCAGCCCAGCCTTTCCACATCGGTGTGAAAGCTCCAATGCTTGGTCACCGTCTCCTGCAGCGCAATCATCTTGCCTCCTCAAATCGTTTGGCTTGTCGCCATATTCCGCCGGCTTACTCGGCCGCCCGCTTATGCTCCGCCGCCAGTTCATCGGCCGCAAAATCATCCACCTTCACCACCCGGTCGGTCGCCTCATCCGCCGCCCGCATGATCCCCGCTTCATTCTCATTGAGCACCCCGGCCGCCACGGCATCGGCAATCGCATCGCGATCCAGCCGCCGCTCGATCACGCCCTTGCGCGCCGCCTTGACGAACCGCGCCTCGATCTCCTCGGCCTCGGTCACCTTGAGCAACCCGTCTTCCAGAACGCCGGTTACATCATTGGGGTCCATCGATACGAACACGCCTGTGGTCAGCCGGTCACGAAACGCCCCCGGCCGCAGCACGGCCCGCACGAAGCGGTAATTTACCCGGTCACTGGCGGGTCTCGCATGCCGTCCCAGCGGGAAGCACAGGAACCGCATAGCATTGGCCAGCAGCCCATTGGGGAAATTGGCAAATACCTCGCCAAAGGTCCGCTCCATCGCCGCGATCCGGTCCGCCAGAATCGCATCGACCAGCTCGCGATCCTCGACCAAGCGCCCCTCTTCCTCAAACCGCTTCAGCACGGCCGACATCAGATAGAGCTCGCCCAGAATATCGGCCATCCGCCCGGAAATCTTCTGCTTGCGCTTGAGCGCCCCGCCGAGCACCACCGTGGTCCAATCGGCCACGAGGGCAAAATCCTGGCTGTAGCGATGCAGCTTGCAATACCAATGCCCCATTTCCGACTGCGCGGGCGCCGAGGCAAAAGCTCCATTGCTCACCCCATGCACGAAACTGGCCGCAATATTGCGCAGCATGAATTTGGTATGCCCGCCAAAGGCCAGATCGAACTGGTCGAGCCCGGCCGCCTTGTCGGGATTCTGCGCCGCCGCAATTTCCTTATAAAGGAAGGGATGCGCCCGCAGCACGCCCTGCGCAAAGGTCATCAGCGTGCGCGTCAATATATTGGCGCCCTCCACCGTGATGGCCACCGGCGTCGCCATATAGCCACCGAACAGGTAATTGCCCGGCCCGTCCTGAATGGCCCGCCCACCATGAATATCGAAGGCATCATCCACGCTCTCGCGCATGGCCTCCGTGGTGCGATATTTGAGCAGCGCCGAAATCACCGCCGGCCGTTGCCCCTCATCCACCATGGAAGCCGTCAGCCGCCGGCTCGCTTCATAGGTATAGGCACGCTTGACCATTTCCCCGAGCGGTTCGGCCACGCCCTCCATAATCCCCACCGGAATGCCGAACTGCCGCCGGATGCGCGCATAGGCCGAACTCACCCGCAAAGCCTGCTTGATCGAGGTCGTCCCAATCGCCGGCAGCGAAATCGCCCGCCCAGTGGAGAGACACTCCATCAGCATGCGCCAGCCCTGCCCGGCCCGGTCCACGCCACCGATCAAAAACTCCATGGGAATGAACACATCCGTACCGCGCGTCGGCCCATTCATGAAAGCCTGCCGCGCCGGAAAATGCCGCCGCCCGATTTCAACACCCGGGTGATCGCGCGGCACCAGCGCCAGCGTGATACCGATCTCTTCGCCCTTGCCCAGCAGATTATCCGGGTCCTTGAGGATGAAGGCCAGGCCCACCAGCGTGGCGATCGGCGCCAGCGTAATGTAGCGCTTGTCCCAACTCAGCCTGATGCCCAACACTTCGGCGCCCTGATAGGTCCCCTTGGTGACAATGCCGATATCGCGCATGCCACCGGCATCCGACCCCGAATGCACGCCGGTCAGCGCAAAGCACGGCACTTCAAGACCCTTGGCCAGCCGTCCGAGATATTTGTCCTTCTGGCTCTGCGTGCCGTATTTTTCTAGCAACTCGCCCGGCCCGAGCGAATTGGGCACCATGACAGTGATCCCCGCCGCCACCGACCGGCTCGAAATCTTGGAAACGATCATCGACTGCGCCTGCGCGCCAAAGCCCAGCCCGCCATATTCCTTGGCAATCAGCATGCCGAGGAACCCCTTGTCCTTGAGGAACTGCCAGACCTCGGGCGACAGATCAGCGCGATTGTTGCGCGTGTCCCAATCGTCGATCATGGCACAGACCTCATTGGTCGGCCCGTCGATAAAGGCCTGCTCCTCCGCCGTTAGCGTCAGCGGCCGAATATCGGTCAGCTTGCTCCAGTCCGGCTTGCCGGAAAACAATTCCGCATCCCAGCCGATTGTGCCGGCATCCAGCGCATCCTGCTCGGTCTTGCTGACCTTCGGCAAAATCGATTTGACCGCCCCATAGACCGGCCGCGTTAGCACCGGCTTGCGAATGGCCTCAACGCTGAGCAGCAACAACACCGCGCCCGGCACCAGCGCCAGCAACAGGCCGCCAAACCCGCCATCGAGCGACAGCCCGCTGCCGCCCACATCGAGCCGGCTCAGCAGCCCGATCACCAGCACCGCCACGCCCCAATGCCAGAGCGGGCTTTCCCGCCAGGCCAGCACGCCAAAAATAATGAGGCTGATCACGAAAAGCGCAAGTGTCACGGCGGCCTCCTCCCAAAACGTCAGACCGTTTCCCGGTCCTCCGGTTTCCTGCTGGGCCTGCCGCGCTCAAACCATAGCGCACCATATCCCCAGTGTTGAGGCCGCACTTTACCGTTCTTTACGTAAACGTCAACTAACGACACATTACGTTCACGTAAGCCGAGGTCGCGGCCTATGTTCAAAATCCTCCGTCACCCCTTTGACGCTAACGTAAAGCCATGGAATACTGCGTGATAAGGGCAAAGCCCAAGCCGAACGGCACGAGGAGGGACATTGATGGACCAGCGGAACGAGCGGGCAATGCGCCCCTGGATCGCCAGCTACCCCGATGGCATTGCCTGGGACGTCAAGATCGATACCCGCCCGGTGCACGAACAAGTGCTGGCCGCCTGCGCCAAAAACCCCCTCGCCACGGCGCTCGATTTCATGGGTGGCACTACCAGTTTTGGCGAACTGGCCCGCAAGATCACCGCCTTTGCCGGCGCGCTGCAGACCCAGTTCGGAGTCAAAAAGGGCAGCCGCGTGGCCATCATGCTGCCCAATACCCCCTTCTACCCCATCGCCTATTACGGCGTGCTGCGGGCCGGCGGCATCGTGGTCAATTGCAACCCGCTCTATACCGTCAAGGAACTCAGTCACATCACCGCCAATGCCGGCGCCGATCTGCTGATCACCCTCGATCTGCAGCAGATTTTCGAAAAGGCCGAACAGCTGGTCCAGCTCGGCCATGTCAAATCGCTGGTGGTCTGCCACTTCCCCGACGCGCTGCCGCTACCCAAGAAAATCCTCTATTCCATCGCCAAGCGCAAAGACCTCGCCAAGCTGCGCAAATCCCCGGTCCGCGACCGCATCGCCGCCTTCAACGAATTGATCGACCGCAAGGAAACCCCCAGCGCCGTCGTTATCGATCCCTATAAGGACATCGCCGTCCAGCAATATACCGGCGGCACCACTGGCGTGCCCAAGGGGGCCCTGCTCAGCCACGCCAATATCGCCGCCAATATGAGCCAGATCGACCAATGGGGATGCGGGCTGTTCTACCCGCCCGCCAAGGTCGTGGCCGTGCTGCCCTTCTTCCACATCTTCGCCATGACGGTCTGCATGAACGTGCCGCTCTGCAATGGCACCCAGGTGGTCATGCTGCCCCGCTTCGAGCTCAAGGCGCTACTCGACCTCTTCGCCCGCACCAAGGCCAATGTGCTGCCTGCCGTGCCCACCCTGCTCTCGGCCATAGCCCGCGCCGAAGACCCCAATATTTCCGCCAAGCTGGCGAGCCTTGAAGTCGCCATTTCTGGCGGCGCCGCTCTGCCCAATGAAATCCGCGCCAATTTCGCCAAAAAATCCAAGGCGCTGCTGGCGGAAGGCTATGGCCTCACAGAGGCTTCGCCCGTGGTCTGCTGCGCCGCCCTGCGCGTGCCGAGCAAACCCCTCTCCATTGGCCTGCCTCTCCCCGGCACCGATATTCGCTTCGTCGATATCGACAACAGGGAAGTCGCCGCCATTGGCGAGAATGGCGAGCTTGAAGTCCGCGGCCCCCAGGTCATGACCGGCTATTTCAACAATGACGAAGCCAATGGGGAAGCCTTCCACGATGGCTGGCTGCGCACCGGCGATGTCGGCCATATGGACGAAGACGGCTATGTCTTCCTAGTCGATCGCACCAAGGACCTCATCATCTGCTCGGGCTTCAACGTATATCCCCGCATTATCGAGGAAGCGCTGATGACTCATGAGGCGGTCGAAGAAAACAATGTCATCGGCGTACCCGACGAATATCGCGGCGAGGCCCCCGTCGCCTATATCAAGCTCAAATCCGGCAAATCGGTCACCGATACCGAACTCAAACTGTTCCTCGCCGACAAACTCAACAAGATCGAAATGCCGCGCGAAATCATCTTCAAGGATGCCCTGCCCAAGACTCTGATCGGCAAGCTCAGCAAAAAAGAGCTGCGCGAGGACTACGCCGCCACCAAGGCCAAAAAATCGTGAACCGCCCAGAGCCTGACAGCCGCGATCTCTTTGCCATTGCCGATCTGGCAAAGGAATTCGGCATTTCCACCCGCGCCATCCGCTTTTACGAAGCCAAGGGCCTACTCGCCCCCGAGCGCGTCGGCGCCACCCGCATCTTCCGCCGCCGCGACCGCGCCCGCCTCATCCTCATCCTGCGCGGCAAGCGCCTCGGCTTCTCCCTCCGCGACATCTCCGACTATCTCAGCCTCTACGACGCCGACCGCAGCCAGCAAGTCAGCCTCCTCATCGGCAAGGTCGACGAACGCCTCGCCTCCCTGCAAGCCCAGCTCTCGGACCTGCAGACGACGATCAGCGAACTCAAGGAAATCAAGAAACTCGCCGACGAACGTATCAAGCAGGCGGGATAGGCGTCCTACCGCCCGCCTCGCGGTTTCACATTCTTGGTCAAAAAATCCGGCTTTTTCGGCTTCACCCAGCCCTTGGGCGGCTGCCGCACCGGCACTTGCGTGCCCAGCCCCATAGCGCCGGGCGGCGGCTGACTGACGGTGACACTCACCGCCCCATCCTCGCTCACCACCGGCGTCTCCCCCTTGAGCCGCGCAATCTCATTGCGGAGCGCCGCGGCCTGCTCGAAATCCATCGCCTCGGCCGCCGCCGCCATCTGCTTCTCCAGCGCCACCAGCCGCAAATGATTGGATCGCGATGACATTGTTTTGCTCTCCTGGTTATCCAGCCCGCAGGGTCTTTGGCTAAGTCGCTCCAATAAAAACAGCCATATCCTCCAGCGTCCCTGCCTCCGCCGCCGGCTTGTCCCAGCGGATCCGGCTGATCCGTGGAAACCGCAGCGCCACGCCCGACTTGTGCCGGCTCGACACTTGCGCGGAGTCAAATGCCACCTCGAACACCAGTTCCTTGCGAACCTCCCGCACCGGCCCGAACGAGGCCAATGTATTGGCCCGGATCCACTTGTCGAGCAGCTTCAATTCCTCATCGGTGAAGCCGAAATAGGCCTTGCCGATCGGCACGATCTCGTTCCCCTTCCACACGCCAAACGTATAGTCCGAATAAAACGAACTCCGCTTGCCATGCCCGCGCTGCGCATACATCAGCACGGCATCGACCACATTGGGGTCGCGCTTCCACTTGAACCAATAGCCTTTGGGTCGACCCGGCACATAAGGCGAGGTGCGGAGCTTGATCATCACCCCCTCATGCCCGTGCTCGTCCGCCCCCTGCCGCCGCAGCCTCGCCAGGTCGTCCCAATCGGCGAACGGCAGCACCTCGGACAGGTCCAGCCGCGTCTGCGGATTGGCCGCGAACCACGCCTCGAGCCGCTTGCGGCGCTCCGTCCATCCCAGCACCCGCACATCCTCGCGCCCATCGAACAGCATGTCATAAACGCGAATAAACGCGGGTGATTCCTTGAGATGCTTGGCCGACGCCACCTTCTTGTTCAGCCGCTGTTGCAGGTCGTTGAACGAACCCGGCTCGAAATCCCGCCCCACCAGCAGTTCTCCGTCGAGCACCGCCAGCCCATGCACATTCTCGACAATGTCGGGAAATGCCGTCGCGATATCATCGCCCGTGCGCGAAAACAGCGACACCGTCCCCCCGCCCAACACCAGTTGCACCCGAATGCCGTCCCACTTCCACTCGGCCGAGAAATCCCTGGGGTCGAGCTTGGCGAGGTCCTTTTCCTCGTTGATCGGATTGCTCAGCATCAAGGGATGAAACCGCGCCGATTGATCGATATCCGGCCGCCCCGCTCTGCCATCAAGCCAGGCGAAGAGGTCGAGATAAGGCACCTTGAGCCCGTGCCAGACTTCCTCGATTTCCTGCACCTCGACGCCACTCATCTCGGCTAACGCCGTCTTGGCCAGCCGCGCCGACACGCCAATGCGCAGCGCCCCCGTCGCCAGCTTCACCAGCGCCCAGCGCTCATTGATCCCCGCCCGCGTCAGCAGCGAGGCGATCAATTTGGGCAATTCGCTCTTGGAGGTCGTATTGAACAGCTCGATCAGATCGGTCAGCGACGGCAGATCTTCCTGCGCCCCATGATGCGGCCAGATCAGCGCAATCGTTTCGCCCAGGTCTCCAACATAATCGTAGCTCATGGCGAACAGCGTCGCGTCCACCTCGGCCAGCACGGTTTCCTTGAGCAAAGCCGGCTTCACATTGCGAAAGCTCAACGCCCCGGTCAGCACCGCCAGCGCAAAGCCCCGGTCCGGGTCGGGCACCTCGCGAAAATACTGCGTCAGCGCGGCCAGCTTTCGCGTCCGCGACGGCGTCAGCGCCAAGAGCTCCAGCAATTGGGCAAACCGCTTCACGCCTCGCCCTCCCCGCCATCGTCCTCAAAACCCTGGATATTGAGCGGTTCGGCTGTCAGCCCTTGCGTCTGGCACCAATAGACCAGCGCATCCTCCCGCCCATGCGTCACCCACACGGTTTCGGCTTGAGTCTCGCGGATCGTCTGCTGCAATTCTCCCCAGTCGCAATGGTCCGAAATCACCAGCGGCAATTCCACCAGCGCCTGTCTTGCGCGTTGTTTCACACTCATCCAACCCGAGGCCTGGCAGGTCACCGGATCGGGAAACCGCCGGCTCCAGCGGTCGCGAATAGCCGAGGGCGGCGCCATCACGATCTGCCCGGCAAAAGCCGCCTTGGGCACATCCAGCGCCGGCCGCAATTCCCGCAGGCTCACGCCCAGTTCCTCATAAAGCGCACAGAGCCGGAGCATCGCGCCATGCAGATAAATCGGCGCGTCATAACCCGCATCCCGCAATAGCGCGATTACCCGCTGGGCTTTGCCCAGCGCATAACAGCCGATCAGATGGGCCCGCTCGGGATTGTCCGCCACCGATTTCAGCAGTCGCCCGATTTCAACGCTCGGCGACGGATGCTGAAACACCGGCAGCCCAAACGTCGCCTCGGTGACCAGCAGGTCACATTCCACCAGCTCATAAGCCTGCGCCGTCCGGTCTCTGAGGCGCTTGTAATCCCCGGTCACCACCACCCGCTGCCCGGCCTGCTCCACCAGCACCTGCGCCGAACCCAGAATATGCCCCGCCGGATGCAGCGTGATCGTCACTTCATCGATCCGCAATGGCACGCCAAAATCCAGCGGCTCGAACCGCCCGGCACAATCCTCGCCATACCGCGTCTTCATGATGGCAATCGTATCGGGCGTCGCCAGCACCGCCCCATGCCCCGCCCGCGCATGGTCCGCATGCCCATGGGTAACAATCGCCCGCTCCCGCGGCACGCTCGGATCGATATAGGCATCGATCGCCTTTATATGCAGATTTCGATCGAGGATCGGACTGGCCATGGCGCGATGATAACGCAAGGCGGGCAGACCTGGTTCAGATTCTGACACAACCCCATCAGTCATCATCCCTCGCCCCTTGTGGGAGAGGGACAGATCATCCTGCGTTCAGCAGAATGATCAGGGTGAGGGGTTCTGCCATCCCATGCCAGAAGCTCAGAAAAACACCCCTCATCCGCCCTACGGGCACCTTCTCCCACAAGGGGAGAAGGAAGCAGTGGGCGCTAAACCGCTTCCTCAAAGCACCTTGCTGACCTTCAACAGTCCCGGCCGCGTCTCATTGGCTGCGGTGATTGCCGCTTCTCCGCCCAGCACCACGACATGGCCGTGCCGCGCCACCGCGTCCACCGCCTCGGCCAGTCGCTTGAAATCAGCTGCACTTGTGCCCAAAACCTCATCGCGCCGCTGCTGCCGGATTGCATCCGTCGTCCCCGTCAACTGCCGCCACATCGAGGAATACCCCTTGGCATCGGGGAATTCGTAGCCGTCGATATCCCCGATCACCCCGATGATCGAACGCGTCAGATCGTTCTCGCCAATCCCGGCGTTCAGCGCCTTGGCCGCCCCATCATAGGCATCCAGCGTCTTGAGCAGATTGGGATCACGATAGGACAGAAACGAGAAATTGCCCGAGGTCAGGTCAAACCGGCTCGAGCCGCCATAGGCCCCGCCCTGCACCCGCACCTTGTCCCATAAATAAGTGGTGTTCAAAAACTTCAGCACCACGCTGGAAGCGCCGGTCAGCTCGAACCCGAGCGCCCGCAGGTTAGCGCCCTTGCCCACATAATTGACCTGCGCCGGAATGATCAGCCCTTCCGACTTGGGCGCGAGGTCCACCGACCAATCGGCAAAGGCCGGCGTGCCATTGGGCAGCCGCCCGAGGAAGCTCCCGATCTCCACCTTGGCTCGATCCCATAGCGAACCATCGGCCGTGACATTGACCACCATATGCCCGCGCTGGAACAGCGTATCGCGAATGCGCACCAGCGCCGCTTCCACACTGGCCCAATCGCTATCGATCCGCTGCACCAATTCGCGCAGAAAGCCCAGATAGCTGACGCCACCCGATTGCTCGGCAATCCAGCCTGCCTCGGTCAGCCCGGATTTCAGCCTGGTGTCGACAATGGCATTGCCCCCCGGCACCAGCCGCGTCTCGAACCCGGCCTTTTCCTCCAGCGCCATCTGGCGGAACCGCTCGCGATTATCCAGCCGCGCATCGAGCAGCACATCGCCCATAATGGCGAGCATTTCCTCATGCTTGTCCGGCACGGCCTTGCCCGACAGGAAAAACCACGCCGCGCTGCCATCGCTCCCCTGCCGAGCCGAGAGGCCCCGATGCTGCGCAATCCCGCCCGTCGCGCGCCCGATCCGCTGCGTCAGCGATACGAAATCCTGTTTGCTCGTCCCGGTCTGCAACAATGCCCGTCCAAACAGCGGCAGATAGGGCAGAAGCTCCTTGTCCAGCACATGCAGGTCAAAGCCCAGATCGAGATAGACGATCCCCAGCGTGGGCAGGTCATGATAAAACAGCCTGGTATCGGCCAGCGTGCCGATGTCGATCGGCACCGTCCGGCTTTCGCGTGGCAGATCTGCCAGTGTCAGCGTCGGAATCTTGGCCAGTTCCGCCGGATCATCCACGCTTTCCTGCAAGGCCTTGAGCTTTTCAGTCTCGGCCACCACCGCTGCCAGCGCTACCTCGTCCAGCCCTTGCCGCACAGCGGCCAGCTTCGCCACTTCTTCGGCTGCTTCGCGCGCCCCCTGGTCGGGATCCGCGCTCAGCGTCACCGTGGTTCGGTGGGTATTGTCGAGGAAGAGCCGGGAAATCTCCCTGGCGAAATGTCCCTCTGCCGCCTTGGCCTTGAGGCTCGCCAGCGGACCTTCGAAAGCCAGCGGCTCCAGCGGGTCCCCGCCATGCAGCCAGCCATTCATGGCGGTGAACATATAGGTCATGCCACGCGGGTAAGATCCGGTATTGTTCTCGCGCAGCGAGAACTCGAATGTATTGATCGCCGCTTCCAGCTGGTCCTCGGCAAACCCCTTGTCGGCGACATCTTTGAGCGTCGACAGGATCAGCGCCTCGACCTTTTCGGCATCCGCCGCATCGATCCCCTTCATGCCGAAACTCGCCATCGGCTGGCGCAGGCCCGAGCCAATGCCGCCTCCGGTCATGCCTTCGCCAAGCCCCGATTCGGTCAGCGCCTTGCGGAGGGGGGCCGCGGGATTCCCCGCCAGCAGATAGCTCAGCATGGAATGGCTCAGTGCTTCGGTGCGGTCCGCCGGCGGATCGATCATCCAGTTGACCGACACCATGCCATCCCGCGCCTTGCCCTCGCTTTTGGGCCCGGCATAGGTGGCCACGATCTGCCGCGGCGCATTGAACCGCGGCTGCAACTGCACCTCGGCATCCACGTCCAGCCGTTCGAACTGGCTGAAATATTCGTCGAGGATGGCGAGGCGCTTGCCCGCATCATCATCCCCCGAGAAAAACGCCCGCGTATTGGACGGATGATAGAAGGTGTCGTGAAATTCCTTGAACTGCCGATAGGTCAGCTCGGGAATGGCCTTGGGATCGCCGCCGGACGATTTACCATAGGTGATATCGGGATAAAGTGAGCGCTGGCTGAGATCGCGCATCACCGCGTCGGGCGAGGAAAACACGCCCTTCATCTCATTGAACACCACACCCTTATAAACCAGCGGCGCCTGCACATTTTCCAGTTCGTAATGCCAGCCTTCCTGGCGGAACGTGTCTTCGCTGATCAGCGGAAAAAACACCGCATCGAGATACACATCGACGAGGTTGTAAAAGTCCTTGAGATTCTGGCTGGCCACCGGATAGGCGGTCTTGTCCGGAAATGTCATGGCATTGAGGAATGTGTGCATGCTGCCCTTGAGCAGTTCCACAAACGGCTTCTTGACCGGATATTTGCGCGATCCGCACAGCACCGAATGCTCCAGAATATGCGCAATCCCGGTCGAATCCTGCGGCGGCGTCTTGAAGGTTACGCCGAACACCTTGTTTTCATCGTCATTGACGAGGCTGAGCACCTCCGCCCCGGTCTTTTTGTGCCGGAACAATTGCGCCTGCGAATTGACCTCCGCGATATGCTCGTCACGGATCAGCTCGAATGCGGGATGGGACATAAGGAATACTCGGCAGGGTTCTTATCGATTGCCTCCAAGGTAGGCACCCCTACCCCGATCCGCCAGCCCCCGCTGCCACTCCATTACGCATTTGTAACGCGGTCCGCCCAGACCCGTCCGAGAAAGTCCCGGATCAGCGGCACCATGTCGTCAAGGCTGGTCTCCAGCGCCCAATGGCCGGCATCGAGCAGATGCAGCTCGCTCCGCGGCAGGTCGCGCTGATAGGCGCGTGCGGATTCCTCGGGCATATAGCCGTCCTGCGGCCCCCACAGGATCAGCGCCGGCGGCTGGTGCTGGCGCAGATAGGACTGGTAACGCCCGAACCAGTCCAGGTTCTGCTCCAGCCCCTTGATGATATCCACCATGATGGCCTTGCGCCGCGGCGTCATCAGCGACCAGTGATAGAGCCAGAGTTCGGGCGGCAGGGTTTCGGCCAGTTCGGGCCGCAGCGCATTGAGATATTCTTCCCTGAACCCCTCCTGGCTCACCGCATCTTCGATGGCCTTGCCGTGCTCGGGACTCTTGTCGGCGAAATAGGCCTTGAGCCCCCCATATTTGGGGCCCAGCACGTCCTCGTAGATGTCCCCGTTCTGAATGATCAGCCCGGCAATCCATTCGGGCCGCAAGATGGCCAGGCGCAGCCCGATCTGCGATCCGAAATCGTGCAGGTAAAGCACCAGCCGCTGCACGCCCAGCCTCTCGGCAAAGCGCTCCAGAAACCGCGCATAGCCGTCAAAGCTATAATCGAACCCTTCCGGGGTGGCGCTCAATCCCTGCCCGGGAAAATCCGGCGCCAGCAGCCGGTAGCGGTCGGCCAGCGCCGGCATCAGCCCGCGAAACTCCATCGACGAGCCGGGATAGCCATGCGGCAAGAGCAGGACCGGGCCATCGGCCGGCCCCGCCTCGCGATAAAAAACATCGACCCCATCGACGTCCATGCGCCGATGCTTGGTCAACCGGTCAAGATTACGCCGCTCGGCCTGCCAGCTCTCGCTCATGTCGGTTCTCCTTGCCTGTCTCAACGACAGACCCCCGACATGGTTCAGCGTGGCTGGCCCCGAGGCCTATTCGAAATAATCCGGGAAATCCTCGATCGTCTGGGTCAGCAGCACTTCGGCGCGTTCCAGATGTTCGCGCATAGCCTGCTCGGCCGCCGCCACATCGGCCTTGCCCACCGCAGCGGCAATTTCCTTGTGCTCGGCAATGGCGCGCTGGCTCGAGGAGACGCCCAGCGTCAGATAGCGCACCCGATCGAGCTGGATCTTGTGATCGTCGATCAACTGCCACGCATATTCCACACCCGCCAGCCGGGCGAGCGTACGATGAAACAATTCATCCAGCGTATGAAACGCCGCCCGGTCATTGGCCGCCGAGGCCTTTTCCTGATCGGCGATCAACCCGTTGAGCACGGCCAGGGCATCCTTGCCCGGCTTGGCCGCCACCCGCCGAATGATCTCGACCTCGATGGATTCGCGGATGAACCGCGATTGCCGCACCCCGTCGGGCGAGATTTTCTTGACCACGGTGGCCCGCTTGGGCCGGATCAGCAGCAATCCCTGCTGCGCCAGGCGGATAAAGGCCTCGCGCACCGGCTGGCGCGACACCCCATAGCGCCCCGCAATATCGCTTTCGGAAATCACATCGCCCGGCCGCAGGGCCATGGTGACAATCTCGTCGCGCAATGCGCGCACCACGCGCAGCGCAATGGTTTCCTCGTTCGTTTCCAGCACCTGGGCCATCGTCTCGTTGTTTCTCCCCAACCATGCCTGCTTTGATCGCGCCCAATTCCCCCAATCGGCCGCGATCCACAGGTTTTTGGTCTTTTGCCTGCCCGGCCCGTCTACCGGCCCCTCAATGGAGGACGGAGCTTCCCACTCTCAAAATAATCAAAAGAACTAGTGCCCCTCGCAATCTTGTATGGTAGATGCTTCGTCGTTGCCTGTCCATGGGCGCAATAATCGCATCGAGACTGGAGAAAATCGAATGGCCAAGACCTATGCACTGGTGGGAACCGGGGGTCGGGCGCGGATGTTTTATGAAGCCATCCTGGGTCCTCATCGCGAACATTCCCGGCTCGTCGCGCTCTGCGACACCAACCAGGTCCGCATGGATTACACCAATCGCGCGATCGAAAAAGAGCTGTCCGGCAAGGCCGTCCCCACCTACAAGGCCGCCGACTTTGCCACGATGATCGCCGAGGCCAAGCCCGATACCGTCATCGTCACCTCAATCGATCGCACCCACCACCAATATATCATTGCGGCGCTCGAAGCCGGCTGTGACGTCATCACCGAAAAGCCGATGACCACCGATCCCGAAAAGTGCCAGGCCATCCTGGACGCGGTCGAGCGGACCGGCCGTTCGGTGCGGGTGACCTTCAATTACCGTTACGCCCCGCATAATTCTGCCCTGCGCGAACTGATCGCCGAAGGCGCCATCGGCACCCCGACTTCGGTGCATTTCGAATGGCTGCTCGACACCCGCCACGGCGCCGACTATTTCCGCCGCTGGCACCGCGATAAGCGCAATAGTGGCGGCCTGATGGTCCACAAATCGACCCACCATTTCGACCTCGTGAATTTCTGGCTCGGCAGCCAGCCCGACACGGTCTTTGCCATGGGCGATCTCAAATTCTACGGCCGCGCCAATGCCGAGGAGCGCGGGGTATTCACCCCCTATACCCGCACCACCGGCGTCGAAGCGGCCAAGGATGATCCCTTCGCCATCGACCTCACCGCCAACCCGGTCCAGAAGGGCCTTTATTGGGACGGCGAAAAGGAAGACGGCTACCAGCGCGACCAGAACGTGTTTGGCGACGGCATCTCCATCGAGGATACGATGAATGTCATGGTCCGCTACCGCAACAAGGCGGTGATGACCTATTCGCTCTATGCCTATGCCCCCTGGGAAGGCTTCAACGTCGCCATCAACGGCACCGGCGGGCGCCTCGAGCTGATGGTGCGCGAAACCTCCTACATCAATGCCGGCTCCACCTCGACCGCCGAAGGCGCCGCCAAGGGTATCGATCTCTATCACTTCCCCCTGCACGGCGAAGCCCGCGTCATCCCGATCAAGCATGCTGAAGGCGGGCATGGCGGCGGCGACAATATCATGCTCAACGAAATCTTCGGCGACGCCACGCCCAGGCCCGGCTATGGCGCCAACCATCGCGACGGCGCGCTATCGATCCTGACCGGCATCGCCGCCAACCAGTCCTTCGCCACCGGCCTGCCGGTGGACGTGCGCAAACTGGTTCGCTTCTGAACCACGAGGGCCCGGCACGCTTTTGTGCCGGGCCCTTATGCATTCCACGCGAGCCAGAGCGCATCGCCCTGTGAAATTCCCGGCCAGCCCTACCCCCGCGCGCCCAAAATCATGCTAACGCTAGGTCAACCATCTGCCTGAGTCTCCGACCGAGACGTGACTGGCCGGCCTGGAGATTTGATGAAGGTAGCAATCGACATGGGCGCGACGACGGGGTCTGCGCCCGCCACGCTCGATCTCGAGGAATTGCTGGCCACGCGCCTTTTGGTGCAGGGCAATTCCGGCTCCGGCAAATCCCATTTGCTGCGCCGTCTGCTCGAGCAATCCGCTCCCTGGGTGCAGCAATGCATTGTCGATCCCGAGGGCGATTTCGTCACCCTGGCCGATAAATTCGGCCATGTCGTGGTCGATGCCACCCGCACCGAAGCCGAACTCACCCGCATTGCCGGCCGCATCCGCCAGCACCGCGTCTCCGTCGTGCTCAATCTTGAAGGCCTCGACGTCGAGCAGCAAATGCGCGCCGCCGCCGCCTTCCTCGGCGGCATGTTCGATGCCGATCGCGATTTCTGGTATCCCGTCCTCGTCGTCGTCGACGAAGCCCAACTCTTTGCCCCCTCCGTGGCCGGCGAAGTCAGTGACGAAGCCCGCAAACTCTCGCTCGGCGCCATGACCAATCTCATGTGCCGCGGCCGCAAGCGGGGTCTGGCCGGTGTCATCGCCACCCAGCGCCTCGCCAAGCTGGCCAAAAACGTCGCCGCCGAGGCCAGTAACTTCCTCATGGGCCGCACCTTCCTCGATATCGACATGGCCCGCGCCGCCGATCTCCTGGGTATGGAAAAGCGCCAGGCCGAGCAGTTCCGCGATCTGGCTCGCGGCCATTTCGTCGCCCTCGGCCCCGCCATTTCCCGCCGCCCCATGCCGGTCACCATCGGCGCGGTCGAAACCTCGGCCCGCTCCACCAGCCCCAAGCTGACCCCCTTCGAAGCGCCAGTTGACGCTGCCGACCTGATCTTCACCGCCAGCCCCGAAGAGATCGTCCGGCCCGTGGTGCGCCGCCCGGCCCCACCACCGCCGCCCTCGACCAATGAGCTGCTGGCCCAGGTCGCCCGCGCCCGCCCCGAAGTGGAAGCTGCGCCGCAAAGCCTGTTCCCCGAGATCGACGAGGCCGAACGCGAAAGCCAGATCGACGCCATCATGGTCGAGTTGCTCGGCGATCCCGACGCCAGCTTCCGCACCGTCGCCGTGCTCTATCAGGATTTTCTTGTCCGCTGCCGCATCCGCCGCGTCCCCGGCGAGCCACCGGCTCTGCCGGCTTTCAAGCGCAAGCTCGCCGTCGCCCGCGTCGCCCCCGACACCGAAACCGCCCAATCCGATGGCTGGCAGACCGCGCTATCGCTATCCGAAACCCTCTCCGATGACGTGCAGGGCGTCTTCCTCGTGCTGGCCCAAGCCGCCCTCACCAATGCCCCCTGCCCCTCCGACGCAACCCTGGCGCGCCTTTACGGCACCCATTCGGCCAGCCGCGCCAGGCGCCTCCTCACCTGGTTCGAAGAACGGGGCCTCCTTGTCGTGCGCCTCGACTTCCGCAACAACCGCGTCGTCGCCTTCCCCGACCTCAACGCCGAAACCGCTGCCGGCGACCCCAACGGCCCCGACACCATGGTGGACGAACGCGGCGCAGCCGAGTAGGCGCCTCTTTCTCCCCTCGCCCCTTGAGGGAGAGGGACAGTAATTTCTTCGTCCAGAAGAAATTACAGGGTGAGGGGTTGGGAGCTAGCCCATGCTTCAATGCTGAAGCAAAAACCTACCCCACCTCCGCCACAAACCGATACCGCCCCGTCTCCCCGGCCCCCAACACCACCGTCGACGGCCGCGCCTCGATCCCGTCCCCGCGTCCAACAGCCGCCGCCGTGCCATGCCACGGCTCAAGACACAAAAACGGCGCATCCGCCTGTTTGCTCCAGAACGCCAGGTTCGGCAAATTCTCCCAGGTCAGGTGCACTTGCGCGCCCTCGGCGCCATAGCGCAGCCCACTCCCCGCCCCTTCTAAAAAGATCATCGTGTCGCCGGTAAACCGGCTCCGGTCCAGCGCCAGCACGCCATCCACAAATGGCGAGGGTCGCGGCTGCGGATCGACCAGCCCACCTTCGAGCCGCGCCAAAGCCGGCGACCCGCCGCTATCGAGCCGGATCGTGTGATCCTGCCCTTCGCAGCCCGGTAGCGGCCACAGAAAGGCCGGATGAAACCCGATGCCAAACGGCATCGGCCGAGTGTCCCTGTTGGTTACCTCCGCCGTCACCGCTATCGCTGATCCCACAACCCGGTGCTCCAGGCTGAGCACAAAGTCGAACGGATAGATCGACCGGGTGGCCTGGCTCGCCGTCAGCTCGAACCGGCAAAAATCACTGCCGCTCTCGGTCAGCGCAAATTCACTCCGCCGCGCAAAACCATGCTGCCCCATCGGATAGCGCACGCCCCCGATACTGACATGATCCTCCGGCGCCTTTCCCACAATGGGAAACAGGATCGGCGACCGCCCGGTCCAGAACGCGGCATCGCCATTCCACAACCAATCCCGCCCATCCCGCGTCGTCAGCGACTGCATCTCGGCCCCAAGCGCGGAAACCTCGACGCTCAAATGCTCATTGCCGATCCTGATATTGCTCATGCCGCACTCCTGAATACCCACGCACGCTACCCGCACCCCCACTCGCCCGCAATCCGTCAGTCCGCCCCTCCCACTTGTGGGGCGGGTAACGTTGGGGGTAAGCCTCCGCCAACCCGGAGCTCCGCTTGTCCCTGCCGCCCCTGCCCATCGACGACGCCCTCCCCGCCCTCCTGACGGCCCTGGCGCAGAGCCCCTATGCCGTCCTCGTCGCCCCACCCGGCGCCGGCAAAACCACCCGTGTCCCCCTCGCCCTCCTTTCTGCCCCCTGGCGCCAGGACAATCGCATTATCGTCCTCGAACCCCGGCGCCTGGCCGCCCGCGCCGCCGCCGGCCAGATGGCCCGCCTCCTCGGCGAGGAAGTCGGAGAAACCGTGGGCTACCGCGTCCGCATGGACACCCGCATCACCGCCAAAACTCGCGTGGAAATCGTCACCGAAGGCGTCTTCACCCGCATGCTGCTCGACGATCCCGAATTGACCGGCATTGCCGCCGTGCTGTTCGACGAGTTCCACGAACGCAGCCTCGATGGCGATCTGGGCCTTGCCCTCACGCTGGACGCCGCAGCCCTCCGCCCCGATCTGCGCGTCCTCGTCATGTCCGCCACCATCGAAGGCGGAAAGGTCGCCACCCTGCTCGACAATGCCCCCATCATCGAAAGTCTGGGCCGCGCCTTCCCGGTAGAAACGCACTACGCCGAGCCCGACCCGCTCCAGCGCCTCGAAGACCAAGTCAGCGCGGCCATTCTCGCCGCCCTGCGCGGGCACGATGGTTCCGCCCTCGTCTTCCTGCCCGGCCAGGGCGAAATCACCCGCGTCGCCGAACGCCTCGCCCCCCGCGTTCCCGCCAATATTGATATCGCCCCCCTGTACGGCCAGCTCACCCCAGCCGAGCAGGATCGCGCCATCCGCCCCGCCGAACCCGGCCGCCGCAAGGTGGTCCTCGCCACCTCCATTGCCGAAACCTCCCTGACCATCGATGGCGTCCGCATCGTCATCGACAGCGGCTTCCGCCGCGTCTCTGCATATGAACCGGCGACTGGGTTGAGCACTCTGCAAACCCGCCGCGTCTCCCGCGCCGGCGCCGACCAACGCCGCGGCCGCGCCGGCCGCACCAGTCCGGGCGTCGCCATCCGCCTGTGGAACGAGGGCCAGACCGCCGCGCTCGAACCCTTCGACACCCCCGAAATTCTCGCTGCGGACCTTGCCGGTTTCGCCCTCGATCTCGCCGCCTGGGGCATCACGACACCGAGCGCCCTGCGCTTCCTCGACGCCCCACCCGCCCCCGCCTGGGCCGAAGCCACCGCGCTGCTGCAACGCCTCGACGCCATCGACTCCACCGGCCACCTAACCGCCGATGGCAAAGCCCTCGCCCGCCTGCCGCTCCATCCACGTCTGGCCCATATGGTGGTCGCCGCCGCCCTCGAAGACGATGCCCAAACCGCCGCCGAACTCGCCGTGCTCATCGGCGAACGGGGCCTGGGCGGGGACAGCACCGATCTCAGCCACCGCCTCGACCGCTTCCGTACTGACCGCTCCAAACGCGCCAGTGATGCCCGCGCCATGGCCCAGCGCTGGGCCAAGCTCGCCGGCGGCAAGTCTGGCGGCAATCTCCCCGCCGGCCACCACCTGGCCCGCGCCTTCCCCGACCGCATCGCCCAGGCGGCCGGCCCCCGCGGAAAATTCCGCCTCGCCAATGGTCGCCAGGCCAGCCTCGAGCAAACCGATGCCCTCGCCAGCGCCCCCTTCCTCGTCGTCACCGACCTGACCGGCGCCGCCGCCAATTCCCGCATCCGCGCCGCCGCGCCGCTCTCCCGTGACGATCTCGAAACCCTCTTTGCCCAACACATCACGACCGAGACCACCCTCGCCTTCGACGAAGCCTCCTCCGCCGTCCGCGCCCGCCGCATCAAACACCTCGACGCCCTACGCCTCGCCGACGACCCCGCCCCGGTCGAAGACCTGGAGGCCGCCGCGCGACTCCTCGCAGAAGCCGCTATCAGGCGCGGCCCCGACGCTCTCCCCTGGTCCAAGGATCAACGCGCCCTGCGCGCCCGCGCCAGCTTCCTGCACCACTCCATCGGCGCCCCTTGGCCCGACCTCTCCGCCGACGCCCTCGCCACCAGCACCGATTGGCTCGCCCCCCATCTCTTGGGCGAAACCCGCCTCGCCGCCATCACTGCCGAACACCTCGGCGCCGCCCTCGACAGTCTCCTGCCCTGGTCCGAACGCCAGCAGATCGATACGCTCCTCCCCAGCCATTTCGCCGCCCCCTCCGGCAGCCACCTCCCCATCGACTACGCCGCCGAAAACGGCCCGGCGCTGGAAGTCCGCGTGCAGGAACTCTTCGGACTCGACCGCCACCCCTCGATCGCCAACGGCAAAATCCCCCTCCTCCTCATCCTCCTCTCCCCCGCCCACCGCCCCATCCAGACCACAAGAGACCTCCCCGGCTTCTGGCGCGGTTCCTGGAAAGACGTCGCCAAGGATTTAAAGGGGAGATACCCAAGACATTTCTGGCCCGAAGACCCAATCAACGCAGCAGCAACTGCGAGGGCAAAGCCACGAGGCACATAGTAAGGACGCGGGGCGCACGAGGCCGAGAGCCCCTCTTCCCCTCGCCCCTTGAGGGAGAGGGACGGCATTTCTGCGTTCAGCAGAAATGCCAGGGTGAGGGGTTCTGCGCCCGCCCATGCTTGGGTGCTTACAGCAACAACCCCTCATCCGCCCTTCGGGCACCTTCTCCCTCAAGGGGAGAAGGAAGAAAGCACCCACACCCAGATAAATAAAAACCCCCAGGGCTAACGCCCCGGGGGTTCCCAATCTCACTCAAATAACAATGGCTCACGCCTTGGGCCTAAACTCCAGTGCCACCCCATTGATGCAATAGCGCAATCCCGTCGGCGGCGGACCATCGGGGAACACGTGCCCCAGATGGCTGCCACACACCGCGCAATGGCATTCCGTCCGCACCATGCCATGAGAGCGGTCCGTCGTGGTCTCCACCGACCCCGGCAGCGGATCGTTAAAGCTGGGCCAGCCCGTGCCGCTCTCAAATTTCAGCGTCGATTCGAACAGCGGCGTGTCGCAGCCGGCGCAGGAAAACACCCCTGCCCGCTTTTCATAGAGCAGCGCGCAGCTGCCCGGCCGTTCGGTGCCGTGATTGCGCATCACCTGATATTGCTCGGGCGTCAGCTTGGCGCGCCATTCCGCATCGGTACGGGTCACCTTGAAGGCGTGGGTGTCCATGGCATTCCCCTTTTGTCTGTCTGTCACTGGGCACAGATATAGTATCTTCTTGCCCGCGCCGACACCCATCCGCCCCATCACGGCGGCGTGACCTTTCGAGACAATCATGACCACGATTCGCACGATCGAAGAGCTCGAAGCGCTCTATACCCCTGCTCCCGTTGCCGCCTCCACCGTCAAAGTGGCGCATAGGATGACGCCGCATTATCGCCGACTGATCGAGGCCAGCCCCTTTGCCGCTCTGGCCACCATCGGCCCCGAGGGCATTGATTGCTCCCCGCGCGGCGACCATCCCGGCTTCGTGCGCATTCATGACGACACCACGCTGATGATGCCCGATCGGCGCGGCAATAATCGCATCGATTCGTTGCGCAATATCGTGCGCGATCCGCGCGTCGCCTTCCTCTTCCTGCTCCCCGGCTCGGGCACCACGTTCCGCGCCAATGGCCGTGCCCATCTCAGCACCGATCCTGATCTGCTCGAGAGCTTTGCGGTGGATGGCAAACCGCCCCGCTCGGTCATCGTCATGGCCATCGACGAGCTCTATTTCCAATGCGCCCGCGCCATCATCCGCTCCGAATTGTGGAACCCGGCCCGCCACATCGATCCCAAGGCCCTCCCGACGCCCGGCGACATCCTCGCTGCCATGACCGACAATCAGGTGGGTGGCCAGACCTATGACCAGGCCTGGCCGGAGCGGGCCAAACAGACCATGTGGTGAGGACAAGGTCCGTCAGGCCGCAGTCTTCTGCGCCTCTTCGTCACGTCCGGTCTTGAGGGTTTTGGCATACCAGGCCAGTTCGTCCAGCATGGTCACCACGGTGGGGCTCAGATAGGGGAAATCGGCGAGTTCCTTGCCTTCGCGCATCAGCCCCAGCATCGGCTCCATGCCGATGTGGACGCCGTTCTTGGTCACCACCATGCTGAGTTCCACCGCCATCAGCCGCAATTGTTCCACCGCCCGCACGCCGCCCGCCGCGCCATAGCCTACAAAGGCTGCCGGCTTGCGACCCGGCTCGTAATAGAGATGGTCGAGTGCGTTCTTGAGCACGCCGGTGATGGACCGGTTATATTCGGCCGTTACGAAAATATAGCCATCAAGGCTCGCCATCTTGCCGGCCCAGGCCTGTTCGACAGCGCCGTCGAGTGGAGCAAAGCGGGGCGATACCTCCACCTCGTAGAATCCCAGCGGATAGTCGCGCAGGTCGATGACTTCGAACGACAGGTCGGTGCGGCCCTGGGCCAGCTCATGCACCCAGCGCGCGATGCGCTCGCCCAGGCGCCCCTTGCGGGTCGTGGAAATGATGATGCCGATCTTGGGCTGGGTCATGAAATGTCTCTATTTTTCAGTGAAGGTACGAATGGGAAGCTGGTCACAAAGGGTAACCGACCCTATAATCGTGCTTGTCCAATACCCGCACAAGACGGCACTATTTCTTCACCCGAGGCACGCAATGGTTAGTCTGGTCACCCGCGGGGAACCGCATAGCTTTGCCGAATGCAACCAGGCCGCGGTGCCCGTTGCTGACGTACTCAGCCGGATCGGCGGCAAGTGGATGATCTATGTCATCATGGCGCTGACCCGTGGCCCCATGCGCTTTTCCGACCTCAGGCGGCAGGTTGACGGCATTTCCCAGAAGATGCTGACGCAAACGCTGCGCGACCTGGAGGAAGACGGCCTGGTAACCCGCAAGGTCACCCCGATCATTCCGCCACGTGTCGATTACGAATTGACCGTAATCGGCATGGAATTGCGCGGGCCCCTTGCAGCGATCGCCGAATGGACCGAGCGCAACGGCGACGCCATCGCGGCGTCCCGCGCCCGCTATGCCGCCGAGCGCGGCGTCGCCTGATCCGACCCGCCGCCGCAGCGGCAGAAGCCAACTGTCACGCCCCAGTCATCCTCTCCAGCTACGAGGTCGCCAAACCGACCAAAAGGCAAAAAGAATGACCCTGAAATTCGTGGTGATGAGTGACCTGCATCTGCTGCCCGAGGGCGAACTATCTCTGACGCTCGACACCTCCGCGCGCCTCGAACGCGCGGTCGATGAAGTGATCGCCCGCTATGGCGACGCCGATTTCTGCGTACTGGCCGGCGATCTCGCCGATACCGGCAATCCGGCCGCCTATCAGCGCCTCAAAACCATTATCGCGCGCCTGCCCATCCCGGTGCATATCACCTTGGGCAATCACGACGACCGCCCCACCTTCCTCGACAGTTTCGGCGCCCATTTCGCCGCCGAAACCGGCAAGGTCGACAAGATCATCGACATCAAGGGCTACCGCATCATCCTGCTTGATTCGTCCGAACCCGGCCGGGTCGATGGCGTGCTCGAAGCCGCCCAGATCGACTGGCTCACCGCCCGCCTCGCCGAGGCGCAGGACCGCCCGATCATCGTGATTCTGCATCACAATGCCAATGCCCTGCATATCCACGCCGATACGATCCGCATTCTCGAGCCCGATGCCTTCATCGCCGCCCTCAAGACCCATCCCGATATCCGCCAGGTCATTGCCGGCCATGTGCATCTGACCTCGACCGCCATCTGGCACGGCCTGCCCTTCACCACCCTGGCCGGCGGACATTATTCGGTCAGCTTCGACGTCGACCGTCCCGAGGCCCCGCTCCACCGCCTCGAAGGCCCCGGCCAGATGGCCGTCGTCGTCGGCACACCAGACCGCACCACCGTGCTGTTCGACGATTTCATCAACGGCAATGCAATCATCGATACGGTTCGCGAGTGATTATTTTCGTCCGTATCCCTCCCAACCACATGTCATCCCGGCGCAGGCCGGGGTCCATGCTGAGGGATACGGGCGACCGCCACACGTCAATCGACGATGCAAAACCATCCCCGCCTCACCCTCTTTCCACAAAGCCCAAACTAGCCTCTTGACCCCTGTCGGGGTTTTATGGTCTATCCGCGCCACTGGACAGGCTTTACGGCTTTTCCTTCCCGGAGAGATGGGCGTATAGCTCAGCGGGAGAGCACCTCGTTGACATCGAGGGGGTCACAAGTTCGATCCTTGTTACGCCCACCATCTCTCTAAAGACTTTCGCCTGATGGCGATGGGAGTATAGCTCAGCGGGAGAGCATTCGCTTCACACGCGAAGGGTCACAAGTTCAATCCTTGTTACTCCCACCATTTCCCTTCTTTTGATTTTTGCAGCCATCCCTCGCATTGCTGGCGCACGCCCCCTCATCCGCCCTTCGGGCACCTTCTCCCACAAGGGGAGAAGGAAGGCCCCGTGGTTGGGTTAAACGCGCAGCCAACCCTCGCCCCTTGTGGGAGAGGGACCGACCTGACGCGTTCAGCGGAAGGTCAGGGTGAGGGGTGCGATCTCCCCGCAAATACCAGTCTAAGCCCAAAAACAAAATCCCCGCTTTCGCGGGGATTACTCAAATCAACAGTGCTTGGTTTCAAGCGGCCAACAGCCGCTCAACCTCATTGACCAGATCCTTCAAATGAAACGGCTTGCTCAATACCGAGGCATCCTTGGGCGCGTCGCTATCAGGGTTCAGCGCCACCGCAGCAAACCCGGTGATGAACATCACCTTCAGATCGGGGTCCAGTTCCGTCGCCCGGCGGGCCAGTTCGATTCCGTCCATTTCCGGCATCACGATATCGCTGAGCAGCAGGGCAAATGGCTCTTCGCGCAGGCGTTCATAGGCCGATAGCCCATTATCGAAGCTCACCACGTCATAGCCCGCGTTCTTGAGCGCGCGCGTCAGGAACTGGCGCATGTCATTGTCATCTTCGGCGAGCAGGATTCGCTTCATCAAATCTCTCCGGCAGTCCGGCTTGGGTGGCATTTCTGGGCAACTGGCTCAAGGTGATATCACCTTTCGGACGAATCCGCGCTGCCCCATAAAATATGCCACGATGTTTAAGCGAGTTTTGCGCTTTGACAACCACAGCACGATTTCAGCTCGCAATTTTGCGACAATCTGGACAATTCCCCGACAAAGCGCCAAACTGGCCGCAAATCATTGCTGCGCCCCGTAACTTTTGCGGGGGCAGACAATTGGGGGAGGCATAGTGCGGTCCGACTATTGGGATCAGCCGGCGTTCGAAACCATCCGTCCGAGGCGGTTGGTTGCGCCACTCGTGTTCAATTCTGCCCATTCTGGCCGCGTCTATCCCGACCGCTTCCTCGCCATGACCCGGCTCGATCACCTCTCCATCCGCCAGTCGGAGGATGCCTGGGTCGATGAATTGTTCGGCCGCGCCCCCCATTTGGGCGCTCCCATGCTGCGCGCCCATTTCCCGCGTGCCTATCTCGATGTCAATCGCGAACCCTGGGAGCTCGATCCCACCATGTTCGTCGAGCCCCTGTCGGACCGGTTCAACACCACTTCGCCCCGCGTTGCGGCGGGCCTGGGCACGCTGGCCCGCGTGGTCGCTGAGAACAAACCCATTTATCGCGAGCGCCTGACGCTGGATGATGCGCGCATGCGCATCGAGGGGATTTACCACCCCTATCACGCCGCCCTGCAAAAGCTGCTCAGCGAGGCCATATCAGCCTTTGGCGTGGCCGTGCTGATCGATTGCCATTCCATGCCCCGCATCACCCGCACCGCCGAGCGCGCCGCGCCCGATATCGTGCTGGGCGATCGCTATGGCACCACCTGCGCGCCGGGACTGGTCGATCTGGTCGAAACCATCTTTGCCGGCGCCGGCCTCAAGGTCGCCCGCAACCGCCCCTATGCTGGAGGCTTTGCCACTCGCTCCTACGGCCGCCCCCAGCATGGCGTGCATGCCCTGCAAATCGAAATCAGCCGCCACCTCTATATGAACGAGGTGACTCTGGCCAAAAACGAAGATTTCGATGCCACCAGAGCCCTGCTCGAACGCCTGATCTTCGCCCTGATCGGCCTCGACCTCCCCGCTCTGGTCGGCACCCCACCCCTCCCGGAAAAAACCGCCGCAGAATAGTTTCCGCCCCCTATTCCCACCCGCTCCGCAAACTCCTATTCCTCCCACAATGTCATTCCCGCGAAAGCGGAAACCTCCGTTTTCTTCCGTCCCGCACGGCGCAATTCCCACCTCACCCCCACCATGCTATCAACGCCCCCAATCCCTCAGTAGACCTCATGGTGAGCTTGTCGAACCACGAGGTCGTGGCACGATCCCCGGACCCATTCATGCCCCCCGACCTCGCCAAAATCGAAGCCACCCTGCTCGCCGCCGCCGACGCCGCCGCAACATGCACGCTGCCCCTGTTCCGCACGTCGCTGGCCGTGGACAACAAGCTCAGCCAAGGCTTCGACCCCGTCACCGAGGCCGATAAATCAGCCGAAACCGCCATCCGCGCCGTCATCGCCGAGGCATTCCCCGATCACGCCATTATCGGGGAAGAATGGGGCACCTCGGGCAACAGCGAATATTGCTGGATCATCGACCCGGTCGATGGCACCCGTTCGTTCATTTCCGGCGCCCCCGTCTGGGGCACGCTGATCGGCTTTGCCCATAATGGCGTCGCCATTGCCGGCCTGATGAGCCAGCCCTTCATTGGCGAAACCTTCCTCGCCGTGCCCGGCCGCGCCACCTATCGCCGCGCTGGCGCAGCCCAACCCATTCGCACCAGCGGCCAGACCGAACTGGCGCAGTCTCGTGTTTTCACCACCACGCCGAACCTGTTCCTCGGCGAACACTGGCCCAAATGGCAAGCCATGGAGTCAGCCACGCGCCTGCAACGCTTCGGCATGGATTGCTACGGCTATGCCCTGCTCGCCGCCGGCCACGCGGACCTCGTCATCGAGCCCTCCCTCAACACCTATGACATTGCCGCGCTCGTCCCCATCATCCGGCAAGCCGGCGGCGCCATCGCCTGCTGGGACGGCAGCGAACCCACCGGCGGCGGCGATGTGGTGGCCGCGGCTACTCCCGAGCTTCTGGAAAAAGCCCTGGAATTGATCAACGCGGCCTGAGGGGCACGGCCTCGTCCAGCCTGATGCCAACGGCCGAAACCTAAACCGTTAAATCCGTAATAAACGCATCGAACGCGGCCAGAACCTGCCCGCGGATCGTGTCGTTTTCCATGAACAATTCATGCCGCGCACCGCCCACCAGCAGATGGTGGCCCGTGCGCATGCGCAGCCCCAACCGTTCGATCGCCGCAGTCGACACCACTTCGTCCCGCGCTGCCGCCAGCATCAGCACCGGGATTTTTATCTGCCCCGGAAAATCGTCCCGGCCCGCCTTCGCCATCGCCCCCATGGCCGCCGCCGCCCAGCGAATGGTGGGCGATCCGGTCTCCAATCCCGGCTGCGCCTTGAGCGCGTCGATCATCCGCATATAGCGCAGCATGTCCGAGGTCAGCGGATTGCCCGGAAAGGTCAGTTCGCTTGCCGGCCTGTCCGCCCGGCGCCGCACCGGCAGCCGCCCGAGCCCCACAAAGCTCAGCGTCTCGGTCAGCCGCGCCATGCCCGCCATGCTCAGTGGCTGGTTGTCCAGCGCCAGCATGGGCGCCGACAGGAACATGCGCTCGAACATCATGCGGTCGCGCGTGCCCGCATTGAGGCACACCAGCCCGCCCATGGAATGGCCCACCAGGTAATAGGGCGGCGGGCAATCGGGCAGCAGAATCTGCCCATGAAAGCTCTTGAGATCGGTCCAGTAATCATCGAACCGGTCGACATAGCCCAGGCTCTGATTGCCGATCAGCCGCTCCGAGCCGCCCTGCCCACGCCAGTCGAAGGTCGCCACGGCAAAGCCCCGCTTGCGGAAATCCGCAACCGTCTCGAAATACTTTTCGATGAATTCGGCCCGCCCCTGCACCAGGCATATCGTGCCCCGCGGCGCGCCCTGCCCCTTGGGCCAGATCGCATAGCGCAGCCGCACCTTGTCCTCAGTGGCAAAATACCCCGCCCGCACGCCGTCCGGCACCGGATTGGACGCAATATTGACCAGCTCGGGTCCATCGGGATCGACAGTAATGGTCATGAAGAACAATCACCTCTCTGGTCCATCCTGCATAGCGGCAGACCACCATTGCTGGGAAGCATTTCTGCTTTGGACGAGCCGAAAATGGTGGTGATCGAGAACCGGAGCGGAGCGTACATCGGTACGTGAGCACCGGAAGCGCAGAGCACCGCTATTTGCAGACCCTCAAAAGCAGAAAGGCACCCAGCAAAAAAAGAAGACCAGCGGCCTGGTGGGGGACGCTGGTCTCTTTTTTTAGGTGCGGTCCATGCGGGGGGCGGATGATGGACCGCGGGGCGTATTCAAGATGTCTCCTGAACACGAGATAAGCTCTACGCCCCCCTGCCTGAACCAAACCGGACGGGCCCGTTCATTTTCGGTTCATAATTCATTCAGCTTCGGGGCTCTTGAACCATTTCGCCCTCTCCCTACATCTTGTTGGCCCGCCGGAAATCCGGGGGCCCCGACCTGCCGATCATGCCGTTCGCCTAATGCTGGGAACGCTTGTGCAGACCACCGGGAGATCCACGTTGCTCACAGGAGAATGTGACATGCAGACCATCGATTTTTCCCCCTTCTACCGTTCCACGGTCGGCTTTGACCGTCTGTTCAACCGCCTCGATACTTTGAGCGGCCAGGAAACCAAGACCTACCCGCCCTACAATATCGAGCGCACCGGCGAGGATGCCTATCGCATCTCCATCGCCGTGGCCGGTTTCTCCAATGGCGATATCGCCATCGAAACCAAGGAGAACAGCCTCGTGGTCAAGGGCGCCAAGCCCCAGGAGAGCGCCGAGAAGGCCCGTGAATTCCTCCATCGCGGCATTGCCGAGCGCGCCTTCGAGCTGCGCTTCCAGCTGGCCGACTATGTCGAGGTTCAGGGCGCCACGCTCGAAAACGGCCTGCTCCATCTCGAACTGAAGCGCGAATTGCCCGAAAGCAAAAAGCCGCGCCAGATCGCGATCAACGGCGCCGCCGCCTCCATCGAGGACAAGTCCGTCAACTAATCGCCTCCTCCCGAGACGAGAAAAAGCGCGGTCCGCAAGGGCCGCGCTTTTTTGCGTCCGGGACTGCGAACCTAAGCGCCGGACCGGATTTCCAGTGCTTCTTCCAGCGTCATCGTGGTGTGGTGCTCCCAGCTTTCATTGGTCTGGGGATAGTCGGTCCGGAAATGGCCGCCCCGGCTTTCGGTGCGCTTGAGGGCCGCGGCGGCGACCATGGTGGCCGAGGTGGTCATATTGAGATAGGCGCGGGTGACGTGCTCGGCATTGGCTTCGAGCGTGGCAATGGCGCGCAGGGCCTGCTTCAGGCCCTCGGCATCACGCTCGACCCCGACCAGATCGGTCATTATATGGCGCAATTGCTGCACGGCAGGCAGGTTGCGCAGCACCTGTTCGGCCTTTTCGCCTTCGGCTTCATCCCATTCGATGCCCTTGAACGGGGCGAGCGAGCGGACGGGTTCGAGCCCGCCAATATCCTCGGCAATGCGGGCGCCATAAACGGTGGCTTCGAGCAGGGAATTGGACGCCAGGCGATTGGCGCCATGCAGGCCCGTGCAGCTGGCTTCGCCACAGACCCAGAGGCCCGGGAGCGAGGAGCGGCCACGTTCATCGACCTTGACGCCGCCCATGTGAAAGTGGGCGGCCGGGGTGACCGGGATCATGCCAGCGACCGGATCGATGCCGGCATCGAGGCAATATTTGGCGACGGTGGGGAAGCGGGTGAGGATGGCCTCGCCCAGCACTTTGCGGGTGTCAAGGAACACCTTTCGGCCGGCCTGGATCTGGCGGAAATTGGCGCGGGCGACGATGTCGCGCGGGGCGAGTTCCGCATCAGGATGGATGGCGGGCATGAAGCGCTCGCCCAGATCATTGACCAGGATTGCCCCTTCCCCACGCAAAGCCTCGGTGGCCAGCGGGGCCGGATCGGCGCCGGTGGCGATGGCGGTGGGGTGGAATTGCACGAATTCGGCGTCGGCGATCAATGCCCCGGCCCGGGCCGCCATGCCCATGGCGTGGCCGCGCACGCCGGGCGGATTGGTGGTGACGGCATAAAGCCCGCCCAGGCCCCCAGCGGCGAGGATGGTAGCGCGGGCGCGGATGAAGACAGGCTCGGAATAGCGGTCGCCCAGCTTGCGGCAGAAGACGCCGACAATGCGGCCATTGTCGCGGGCGAGGCTGAGCGCGGTAATGCCTTCGACGACGCGGATCGAGGGGGTGCGGCGCACTTCGGCAATCAGCGCCTGCATGATGGCCCAGCCGGCGCGATCGCCCTCGACCTTGACGATGCGATTGGCTGAATGGGCGGCTTCGCGGCCCAGCGCGAAATTGCCGAAATCATCGCGGTCAAAGGGCGTGCCCCAGCGGGCCAGATCCTCGATGCGCGCGGCAGCTTCAGCGGTAACGCTTTCGGCCGTGCCATGGTCGACAATGCCGGCGCCAGCCATTTCGGTATCGACGGCATGGGCGTGCGAACTGTCGCCCTTGCCCACGGCCGCCGCGACGCCCCCTTGTGCCCAGGCCGAGGAGGCCCCGGTGCCGAGCGGCTTGGGCGAAAGCACCGTCACCGGCCGGGGCGCCAGCTTGAGCGCGGTGAACAGACCCGCCAGACCGGCGCCGACGATGAGTGCGCCATCGGCGTTAAGCGTGTTGTCAAAGGTGGTCATGGCCGGGCTCCGCCCTGTTCTCAAGATACGTATTCTTGCCTAAGGTCAGGTCCGTAGCAGGGCTGGGACCGCGACAGATGGCAAGTTCGGATAAGGAAAATGCGTTCGGTGAATTCGCCCAGCAGGGTTTTGCTGCTGCGCCGTCTCTGGATGCCTATGAATCTGTGTATCGGCTGGTGTTGACCGCGTATAGCTACCGCTGCGCATTGACCGGCGAGCAATTCCAGCCCGATATCGGTCTCATTCACCCCCATCTCGAAGTCATCGCCATCCGCCCGCGCGATGCCGGCGGGCCGCTGCAGATCAACAATTACCTGGCCCTTGAAGAACACGCGGCCCGCGCCTTCCGGGCCGGGCTGTTTCTCGTCGAAGACGATTACGCCGTCGTCGTCCCCAATCCCGATGCCTTGCCCCGCGCACTCGCGATCCGCCTGCACACCAGCGGGCGCCTCGTGGTGCCTGTCGAACCATTGTTCCAGCCGAGCCCCGCCCATCTGGCGTTTCATCGGCGCAGCGTGCTCGGCGCTTAGTCGCCCTTTCGGCTCATCTCGATCATGCGTTCCACCGCCAGCCGCGCTGGGGGAATGATGTCGAGAGGAACAGTGACTTCTTCGGTCATGGTGTGGAGCGACCAGAGCACGTTTTCGAGGTTAATCCGCTTCATGTGGGGGCAGATATTGCAGCCGCGCAGGAAATCGACGCCGGTGGTTTCGCTGGCCACATTGTCCGACATCGAGCACTCGGTGACCATGACGACGCGGGCGGGGCGTTCGGTCTTGACCCAATCGATCATGGCGGCGGTCGAGCCGGCAAAGTCCACTGCGTCGATCACTTCGGGCGGGCATTCGGGATGGGCGATGATCTTGGCCGTGGGATAGGCGTGGCGCAATTCGGCAATGTCGTCGGCGGTGAAGGTCTCGTGCACTTCGCAGGCGCCGGCCCAGGTGATGATTTTCTTATGCGTCTTTTTGGCGGTGTTTTGCGCCAGATATTGATCGGGGATCATGATCACCGTGTCGCCCTCGACGCGATTGACGATGTCGAGCGCGTTCGAGGAAGTGCAGCACACATCGGTCACCGCTTTGACGGCGGCGGAGGTGTTGACATAGGTCACCACGGGCACGCCGGGATACATGGCGCGCATGGCCATGACATCTTCGACGGTGATCGAGGAGGCAAGCGAGCAGCCGGCGCGGCTATCGGGGATCAGCACCGTCTTGCTCGGGTTGAGCAGCTTTGACGTCTCGGCCATGAAGTGCACGCCGCATTGCACGATGACCGATTGGGTGACCTTGGTTGCCTCGATCGCCAATTGCAGGCTATCGCCCACGATATCGGCGACGCCGTGATAGATCTGCGGGGTCTGGTAATTATGCGCCAGAATGACCGCGTCCTTTTCCTTCTTGAGCCGGTTGATCTCGAAAATCAGCGGCGCATAGAAGGGCCATTCAATGGCGGGAATCTTGTCCTTGACCCGATCAAACACACTTTCCGTGGCCTGCTCGACGGCCTTGGAAAACTTGAGATCGAAATTCCGGGCCAGAATGGCGCGCGCTTCGTCCAGCGGCGTTGTAGCGTTGATCGTCTGAACCATACTGGCCTCCCAATGGTGGGGCGGAACCTAGGGATTATTTGACGGCTTTTCAATGAACGGGGTTGCGGGAATTTTTCCATGCGCCTAACCGTTCCTCAACGTTCCCCTCGAGAGGCCGAGCCATGCCGCAAGACGCGTCCGCCATCCGTTCCATCCTGTCGCTGGCTCCGGTCGTGCCGGTGATCATTCTCGATGACGTGTCCCAGGCACGGCCGCTGGCCGAGGCGCTGGTGGCGGGCGGGTTGCCGATCCTCGAGGTCACGCTGCGCACGCCCAATGCGCTCAAGGTGATGGAAGAAATGGCCAAGGTCACCGGCGCCATTGTCGGCTCGGGTACCGTGCGCAATGCGACCCATATGAAGCAGTCGGTGGATGCCGGTTGCCGATTCATGGTGTCGCCGGGGATTTCCCCGCGCATTCTCGACGCCGCCGACGATATCGGCATTCCCCTGCTCCCCGGCATTGCCACGCCCAGCGAAGCCATGACGGCGGCCGAGCGCGGCTATAGCTTCCTCAAATTCTTCCCGGCCGAAGCCAATGGCGGCGCCCCGGTGCTCAAGGCTTTTGCCTCGCCCCTGCCCGACATCACCTTCTGCCCCACGGGCGGCATCGACCCGGCCAAGGCCAAGATTTATCTGGGTCTGTCCAATGTGATCTGCGTGGGCGGCAGCTGGATCATGCCGGCGGATGCGCTGGCGGCCAATGATTTTGCCCGCATCGAAGCGCTGGCGCGTGAGGCGGCCGCGCTGCGCGGCTAGACCCATGGCCGACGTGCCCGAAGACGGCCTCAGCCATCTCCGTGTCACCCTGAGCGAAACGGCCTATCTGGGGCCGGGCCGGGCGGATCTCTTGGAATTGATAGGCAGCACCGGGTCCATCTCGGCCGCCGGCAAGGCTATGGGGATGAGCTATAAGCGGGCCTGGGGGCTGGTGCAGGCGCTCAATGAAGGCTTTGGCATTGTGCTTGTCGAATCCAGCCGCGGCGGGGCGGCGCAGGGTGGGGCGCAGTTGACCGAGGCCGGACGGGCCGTGCTGGGGCATTATCGGCAGATGCAGGACAAGACACGGGCGGCGATTGCCGGGGATGTCGTGGCGCTGCGCGCCATTCTCGATATGGCGCCGCGGAAATAACGCTTGCGGGACGGGCTTGGCTTTGCCAAAACCGATATGGTTTTTAGAACATATCGGAGCTGTCGATGAAGCGCGTTTTCCTGGGCACACTTCTGGCCGGATTGCTGGTCTCTAGCGCCGCCCACGCCGACAGTGCCAGCGTGGCTGTCGCTGCCAATTTTACCAAGGTCGCTGAAGAGCTGGCGGTGCTGTTCAAGGCCGAGACGGACCATGATCTGGTGCTCAGCTTCGGGGCGACCGGGCAGCTTTATACCCAGATCACCCAGGGCGCGCCGTTCGAAATCCTGCTGGCGGCCGATGATGAGCGGCCCACCAAGGCGGTGACGGACGGGTTCGGCGTGGATGGCACGGTGTTCACCTATGCCATCGGCACGCTGGCGCTGTATTCGACCTCGATCGACGTGACTGACGGGGAAGCGGCGCTCAAGGGGCCGTTTGAAAAGCTCGCCATCGCCGATCCGGAAGCCGCGCCCTATGGCCGTGCGGCGGTGGAAGCACTGACGGCGCTGGGGATTTATGATGCCGTGCAGCCCAAGATCGTGACCGGCGAGAACATCAGCCAGACGCTGCAATTTGTCGAAAGCGGCAATGCCGAATTGGGCTTTGTCGCGGCCAGCCAGGTGGTGGGCAAGCAAGGCGTGTGGATCGTGCCGGCTGACCTTTACGAGCCGATCCGGCAGGACGCGGTGCTGCTCAAGACCGGCGAGGCCAATCCGGCAGCGACGGCGTTCATTGATTTCCTCAAGAGCGACAAGGCCGTGGCCGTGATAAAAGCCGCAGGCTACACCGTCGAATAAACGGAGCCGACAGGATGAGCCTTGCCGAAATCTGGCAGCCCGTCAGCCTGACGCTGAGCCTGGCGGCCATCAATACGCTCATCCTGCTGCTGGCAGGCACGCCGATTGCCTGGTGGCTGGCGCGCAGCCAGAGCCGGTATCGTGAAATGGTGGGGGCGGTGGTGTCGATGCCGCTGGTGCTGCCCCCAACCGTGCTAGGCTTCTATCTGTTGCTGGCGCTCGGCCCCAATGGGCCGGGCGGCTGGATTGCCGGGCTCTGGGGCGGACGCACGCTGGCCTTTTCGTTTACCGGCCTCGTCATCGGCTCGTTCTTTTATTCCCTGCCCTTCATGATCCAGCCGCTGCGCAATGCCTTTGCCGCCATCGGCAATGAGCCGCTGGAAGCCGCATCGAGCCTGGGCGCCAGCAATTGGCAACGCTTCTGGCGGGTCGTGCTGCCACTGGCGCGGCCGGGCTACATTACCGGGGCGGTGATGACCTTTGCCCATACGGTGGGGGAATTTGGCGTCGTGCTGATGATCGGCGGCAATATTCCGGGCCAGACCAAGGTGATCGCCATCGCGCTCTACGACTATGTCGAGCGGCTGCAATGGGGCAATGCCCACGTGCTGGCGCTGGGCATGGTCATCTTTGCCTTTGTGGTCATCGCGGTGACGCTGACGGTGGACCGGCGGCTGAACACGCCCATGCCTTAAGGGCCAATCGCCGGAACTGATTGCTCAAAGGGACGCGCCTGCATAATGTCGCCGCCATGAAGAATAAGGGAGAATCGCTGATGGAAATCACCAACGGCTTTGCGCTGGATGGGCTCAGCATCACGCTGATCGGCCTGGGCATTCTGGCGCTGCTGGTCTTGTTTGCCGGGGCCAAGACGGTGCCGCAGGGCTTTAATTACACCATCGAGCGGTTCGGCAAATATACCCGCACCCTCAAACCCGGCCTCAATCTGATCGTGCCGTTCATCGATACGGTGGGCAAAAAGATCAATGTCATGGAGCAGGTGCTCGACGTTCCCCACCAGGAAGTCATCACCCGCGACAATGCCTCGATCACGGCCAATGGCGTGACTTTCTACCAGATTCTGGATGCGGCTGCGGCGGCCTACGAAATCTCGGGGCTCGAAAACGCCATCCTCAACCTCACCATGACCAATATCCGTACCGTGATGGGCTCGATGGACCTCGATGAGCTGCTCAGCCATCGCGACGAGATCAATGAGCGCCTGCTGCGCGTGGTCGATACGGCCGTGTCGCCCTGGGGTATCAAGATCACCCGTATCGAAATCAAGGACATCGATCCGCCCAAGGATCTGGTGGATTCCATGGGCCGGCAGATGAAGGCCGAGCGCGAGAAGCGTGCGGCCATTCTTGAGGCCGAAGGGCGCCGCCAATCGGCCATCCTGCAGGCCGAAGGCGCCAAGCAGGCCCAGGTGCTGGAAGCCGAGGGCCGCAAGGAAGCCGCGTTCCGCGACGCCGAGGCGCGCGAGCGTTCGGCCGAGGCTGAAGCGCGCGCAACCCAGATGGTGAGCGACGCCATTGCCGGGGGCAATGTGCAGGCCATCAACTATTTCGTGGCCAATAATTACATCAAGGCGCTCGAAGCCATCGCCACTTCGCCCAACCAGAAAATCCTGATGCTGCCGGTGGAAGCCTCCAGCGTGATCGGGGCGATTGGCGGCATTGCCGAAATCGCCAAGGAAACCTTTGGCGGCGGCGCTCCGGCGGCGGCACGGCCGAGCCGCCCACCGTCGACGGGTTCCTCGCAATAGGAGGCTTAGATGCAGGTCGTGCAGTTCATTGCCGACTATGGCCCGTGGTCCTGGATCGTTGCCGGGCTGATCCTGCTGGCGCTTGAGCTGGTGGTGCCCGGCGGCTTTCTGCTGTGGATGGGGGTGTCCGGGCTGATTGTGGGCCTGCTCACCCTATTCCAGCCGATCGGCTGGCCGCTGCAATGGCTGATCTTTGGCGCATTGTCACTGGTGACGATCTTCCTGTGGACCCGTTGGAGCCGTGGCCGCGAGACGGCCAATGACAGCCCCTATCTCAACCGCCGGGCCGATCGCTATACTGGCCAGGAAGCCGTGCTGGAACAGCCCATTGCGGGCGGCTTCGGGCGGATCGTGCTGGGAGATTCGGTGTGGCGCGTCGCCGGACCGGACCTGCCCGTTGGCGCGCGGGTGCGGATTGTCGGCAGCGATGGCGCCGTGCTCAAGGTCGAGCCGATTTCCTGACGGCGGCAGCAAACTTTCGTTAACCATAAGATGAAAGGATTGGGTAAGGCCCGGACTTTCATCGTCGCGGGCTGATTTCAGCTGGCGGAGCGGACCTTGCCCTGGCGCATACGGCAATCGGGACAATGGGCCGGCGCTTTTGCGCTTGGCCTTGCCTGCCTTGTCGCGCCGGCCATGGCCGGTTCCGAGCGTCCCGCCGGAGATGGCTCAGGCACCGACAATCAGCGGCTATTGCCCGATATCTATCCCGCTGCCGGCCCGGTATTGGCCGATGGCAGCGGCGTTCCCGAGCCCTATGATCCATTCTTCGACGTCGATTGGTCGGTGGCGTTGCGTGGCACCTATACCCAGAACGCCGAACGAGAGCGCTTCGACACGCGGCTGGTGCCCAGCGTAACGCTGAACCATGTGGGCTCCCGCTCGGCCATTGGCCTCGATGCGGAAGCCGAAGTGACCCGGCCCGATGACGGGCAGATCGATGTTACCGCCTTGCGGCTCAACCTGTCGGGCGATTACGCGCTCGATCGGGAAACCCTTGCCTCGGCCGACGCCAATTTCTCCCTCACGCAGGACCTGCCCGGCATGCCGGGCGTCGCCAGCAATATCGCCGACCCGCCACAGCGCATTTCCGGCGGCGTCGAGTTTGGCGTGACCCGCAAGTTCGGCCGCTTCAATCTGGGCGTGACCGGGGCCGTGCAGCGCAGCGTCTATGGGGAAACCGGCCTCGTGGATGGCAGCGTGATCGACAATGCCGACCGCGCCGTCTGGGCGCTGGATTCCGGCTTGCGGCTGGGTTTCCAGATGACGCCGATCTTTGAAGTCTTCGGCCGGGCGGGCCTGGGCCGTGACATGTTCGACCATCCTTCCTCGGTCCTGCTGATCAAAACCGATGCCAATGAAGCCAGTATCGAGGCCGGCGTCACCGGGCGCTGGAGCAGCGTCTGGCAGGCCACGGCCTCGACCGGTCTCAACCTGCGCCGCTTCGACGAGGCAAGCCTGGGCGAGGTCGTCACTCATCTCTACAACGCCAGCGTCACCTTCACCCCCGACGAGCGCTGGAGCGCGACCGGTACGCTATCGACCAGCGTCGAGCCGCCCGGCCCCACTTCGGCCGGCACCACCGCGGTGCGCTATGCAGCAAGCGGCGAGATCGGTTATGCGGTCAATTCCTGGCTGGCGCTCCGCGCCTCGGCCGATTGGAGCACGACGCGTTACGAGGGCAGTTCCGAGACCAAAGATGGCAACGGCTATGGCCTGGGTGCCGATTATCAGCTCGGCCCGCATACGACGGTGTCGGCCGATTACGACTTTTCCCATAGCGACAGCACCACGGATGGCGTTGAAGACAGCCACCGCATCATGGTCGGGCTGACCGTCTCGCGCTGATTTGTCGCAGGGATGTGCCTGGGGATTTAGCGGCGGCCCGGTCGTGAGCGACCGGGCCAGTCTGCCTAGAAATGCGCGCCCAGATCGAGCTTCTGCAATTCCTTGAGGAAGCCGTCGCGGATGTCGTCGCGGTCCAGCGCATAGACCACATTGGCGGTCAGAAAGCCGATCTTGGAGCCGCAGTCAAAGCTCTTGCCCTGGTATTTGACGCCGGTGAAGGGCTGGGTATGCATCAGGGTCTGCATGGCGTCGGTGAGCTGGATTTCTCCACCCGCGCCCTTGGGCTGGTCGGCCAGCAGCGAGAACACTTCGGGCTGCAGGATATAGCGGCCTGAAATGATGAGGTTGGACGGGGCTTCTTCCACCTTGGGCTTTTCCACCATGCCGGTGACGCGGAACCCATTATCCTCGCCTTCGCCACGGGCGATGACGCCATAGGAGGACACTTCGGCGGGCGGTACTTCCTCGACGGCGATGACATTGCCGCCGGTTTCTTCATATGCGTCCATCATCTGGCGCAGCACGCCCGGCTCGCCCTTGAACAGCATGTCGGGCAACAGCAGGGCGAAGGGATTGTCGCCCACGATGTCGCGGGCGCACCAGACCGCGTGGCCCAGGCCCAAAGGCTCCTGCTGGCGGGTGAAGCTGGTGCGGCCGGCCGAGGGCAGGTCCTTGCGCAACTCACTGAGCGCATTGTTTTTACCGCGAACCTCGAGCGTGGTTTCCAGCTCGAACTGGCGATCGAAATGGTCCTCGATGACGCCCTTGTTGCGACCGGTGACGAAGACGAAGTGCTCGATACCAGCCTCGCGTGCCTCATCGACCGCATACTGGATCAGTGGGCGGTCCACTACCGTCAACATTTCCTTGGGCATTGCCTTGGTGGCCGGCAGGAACCGGGTGCCGAGGCCTGCGACAGGAAACACGGCCGTTCTTACGCGCTTTGGCAAATCGGGAACTCCATTTGAGTGGCAGGGGTAAAGCTATCTCAAGACATGCAGTATATCATCAGGGCAAAATTGCGTTCTCAAGACAGGAGTTACGGTATGACGGTACTGGTTACGGGCGGCGCTGGCTATATCGGCAGCCATATGGTGCTCAACCTCACCGACGCCGGGGAAGACGTGGTGGTGCTGGACAATCTGGTCACCGGTTTTGACTGGGCCATCGACGGGCGCGCCAAATTCGTCCAGGGCAATGCCGGCGATATCGACTTCGTGCTGAAGCTGATCGAAACCCACAAGATCACCGAGATCGTGCATTTTGCCGGCTCCATTGTGGTCCCCGAATCGGTTGCCGATCCGCTAAAATATTACGGCAATAATACTGCCACTTCTCGCAATCTGATCGAAGCGGCCGTCAAGGGCGGGGTCAAGCATTTCATTTTCTCCTCGACGGCTGCCGTCTATGGCATGACCGGTCTGGCGCCCGTGGTGGAAACCACCCCGCTCAACCCTATGTCGCCTTATGGCCGCTCCAAGCTGATGACCGAATGGATGCTATCCGACGTGGCGGCAGCGCACCCCATGACCTATGGCGTGCTGCGCTATTTCAACGTGGCCGGCGCCGATCCGGGCAAGCGCAGCGGGCAATCGACGCCTTTGGCGACGCACCTGATCAAGGTGGCGTGCCAGACGGCGTTGGGTCAGCGCGCCAAGATGGATATTTTCGGCACCGATTACGAAACGCCGGATGGCACCTGCGTGCGCGACTATATTCACGTCACCGACCTGATCGCAGCCCATGCGCTGCTGCTCAAGCATTTGCGCGGCGGTGGCGACAGCACCACGCTCAATTGCGCCTATGGGCAGGGCTATTCGGTGCGCCAGGTGGTCGATACGGTCAAAGCCGTGTCGGGTGTCGATTTTCTGGCCGAGGAAGGCCCGCGCCGGCCGGGCGATCCGGCTTCGATCACCGCGACCGGCGAGAAGGTGCGCTCCCTGCTCGGCTGGGTGCCCCAGCATGATGATCTCAACGAAATCGTCCAGTCGGCCTATGATTGGGAGCGGCATCTGATGGTGAGAAATAGGTAAGCCCATGGTTCGCCTGATCGGGCTGTTTCTGCTGCTGATGGTCGCCTCCGTTCAGGCGCAGCCGGTCGAGAGCTTTGCTAGCTTCGTCGCCAATTTCCGCGCCAAGGCTCTGGCTGCGGGGGTGAGCGCGGCCACCTATGATGCGGCCATGACGGGGCTGACGCCCGACCCGCGGGTGCCGGACCTGGTCACCAGCCAGCCCGAATTCACCACGCCGATGTGGGACTATATCGAGGGCCGGGTGACCGCGGGGCGGATCGAGCGGGGCAAGGCGGCGCTGACACGCAATGCCGATCTCTTCAGCAGTGTCGGGCAGCGCTACGGCGTTGATCCCTATGTGCTGGGTGCCATCTGGGGCATGGAAACCGATTATGGCACCGTGCTGGGCAATGCCAGCCTGATCCGCCCCATCGTGCGGTCATTGGCGACGCTGGTGCATCAGCAGCGGACGCGGCTGGTGGAGGATGAGGCCGACCTGATCGGAGCGCTGCTTTTGGTGCAGCGCGGGCCGCTCGACGCATCCCATCTGGTCGGGTCCTGGGCCGGGGCGATCGGGCATTTGCAGGTCAATCCGAGCAATGTGGTGGCGCATGGCACTGACGGGGATGGCGACGGGCGGATCGACTTGCACAATTCGCTGGCCGATGCCCTGGCGACATCAGCCAAATTCCTGCGCGATCTGGGCTATCAGCCCGGGGTGGATTGGGGCTTTGAGGTCGTTTTGCCGGCGGGATTTGATTATCTGCTGGCCGATCGGGAGCAGTTGCGGCCCGTCTCGTTCTTTGCCGAGCGCGGGGTGACGCGGGCCAATGGGCGGGCTTTTGCCGATGCACGCACGCCGGTATTCCTCTATGTGCCGGCGGGCAAGGACGGCCCGAAATTCCTGATGACGGGGAATTATCTGGTGCTCAAGGGCTATAATTTCTCCGATAGCTACGCCATGAGCGTGGCGCATATGACCGACCGGCTCAAGGGCGGCGGCAGCTTCGTGCAGGATTGGCCGCGCAGTACCGCCTTCCCGAATCTGGCGCAGCGCAAGGCCATTCAGCAGGCGTTGATCGATCTGGGGCTCTATCGCGGGGCCGTGGATGGACGGATCGGGCCGATCAGCCAGGCGGCCTATGCGCGGTTCCAGGCGGCGCGGGGCGAGGTAGCCGATGGCTTTATCACCCGGGCGTCCTATGAAGCACTGGCGGCCGCGACGCGGTAACATTGGGGCGACAGGCGTGGGTTTTGCCGCCCGGCTTTGCTAGAACGGCCAAGAAGCATGCGTGGGACTGAAAATGAAGCGGCTTGTTGTGGCAATCATGGTGGCTCTGCTCGTCCTGATCGACGTGGCGCCGGCCTTTGCCCAGAACGATACGCTGGTGGTGGCTCAGCAGCAGCGGCGCCGGACGCTGTTTGATCTGCTGTTTGGCGATGACCAGCCGCAGGCGCCGGTGGAGCAGCCGCGCCAACAGCCCCGCCAGCAACCGCGTTCGCAGCCGTCGGCACCGCGGGCCAGCCTGCCGCCACCCAAGCCGCAGATCGAGAAGGCGGCTGACGCTACACGGCTGGCGGTGTTCGGGGATTCGCTAGCGGTGGACCTGGCCAAGGCGCTGGAGCGGTTTTATGCCGAGGACCCCAATCTGGTGGTGATCGGCCAGGGCGTGGGCTCGTCGGGCTTTGTGCGGGCCGATTATTTCGACTGGGACAAGGCGATTGGCGAGCAGATTGCCGCCGACAGTTTTGATCTCGCCGTGGTCATCATGGGGATCAACGACCGGCAGGATATCGGCTCCTATGCGGCGCTGAGCGAGCCGTGGAATGCGGCCTATCAGGCGCGGATTGCCGATTTTCTGGGGCAGCTCAGGGCGGCGCGCAAGCCGGTGATCTGGGTGGGATTGCCGCCCATGGCCAAGGGCGATTATTCGACCGCGATGACGCAGATCAGCAATATCCAGAAACTGGCCAGCTTCTCTGGCGGTGCGGAATTCCTTGATATCTATGAGAGATTTCTGGGCGAGGACGGCAAATATTCCTCCTATGGGCCTGATGTCAGCGGGCAGAATGCACTGATGCGCAAGGATGACGGCATCCATTTTTCGGCGGCTGGCGCGGATAAACTGGCATTCTACCTGAGCCAGACCATCCGCACCTTCTACCGCGGCAGCGGAGTGAGTGTGGCAGTGGGCGATCCGCTGCTGGGAACCGATGCTGCGGCCATGTTGCGCCCGCCTTATCAAGGGCTTGGGCAGATCCGGCTGCTTGAAGTGGCGGGCGCGGTGATCCCGCTGAGCCGGGCGCCGCAGCGGGCCGGGGAGCTGCTGACCGCGGCAGGTGCGCCTGCGGCACCGGCCTTTACCCTGGATGAATTGGTGGCCGCGCCGATCGGGCGAGTGGATGCGTTCGGGGTGGGCATCGATCCGACGGCGAGCCCGGCGCAGAATGCCAGCGGGCGCTAAGCCTCGGCAATTGCGGCATCTTATAGCGAAATGGGGCAGCCTGGGCTGCCCTATCATTTCTTAGCGCGGCAGGTCCGTCTTGCCCATCAGATCAAAGTCGATGGAGCGGGCGGCCTGGCGGCCTTCCCGGATCGCCCAGACGACCAGCGACTGGCCGCGGCGCATGTCGCCGGCGGCGTAGACCTTGGGGACGGTGGTCTTGTAGCTCAGCGTGTCGGCGAAGAGATTGCCGCGCTTGTCGAGCTGGGCGCCGAGCTCGGTCAGCATGCCTTCGTGGATCGGATGGGCGAAGCCGATGGCCAGCAGAACCAAGTCCGCTTTGATAATAAACTCAGTGCCTGCAATGGGTTGGCGCTTGCGATCGACGCGGGCGCATTCGACGCCGGTGACCTGGCCCTTGGCATTGCCGATGATCTTCATCGTGCCGGCAGCGAATTCGCGGATGGCGCCTTCGGCCTGGCTGGACGAGGTACGCATCTTGACCGCCCAATTGGGCCAATTGGTCAATTTGTTCTCAAGCTCGGGCGGCTGGGCGCGCACGTCGAGCTGGGTCACGGCGATGGCGCCCTGGCGAAAAGACGTGCCAACACAGTCACTTGCGGTATCGCCGCCACCGACCACGACGACATGCTTGCCCGCTGCCGTGAGCTGGATTTCTTCGCTCACATCCTCGCCGCCCAGGCGCCGGTTCTGCTGCACGAGGAAGGGCATGGCGAAGTGGACGCCATTGAAATGGGTGCCTTCGGCGTCGACATCACGGGGCTTTTCCGAGCCACCGGCGAGCAGCACCGCGTCGTGCTTCTGCTGCAAATCGGTTAGCGGAGTGTTAACCCCGACATTGACACCATAGTGGAAAGTGACACCCTCGGCTTCCATTTGGCTGACGCGGAAGTCGATATGGTCCTTCTCCATCTTGAAGTCGGGAATGCCATAGCGCATCAGGCCACCGGCCTTGGGCTCGCGTTCATAGACATGAACATCGTGACCGGCGCGGGCGAGCTGCTGGGCGGCCGCCAGACCTGCGGGACCGGAGCCGACAATGGCGACCGACTTGCCGGTCTTGGCCTTGGGCAGCTGTGGCTTGACCCAGCCCGAGCGGATGGCGCGGTCGGCAATGGCCTGTTCCACCGTCTTGATGGCGACGGGGGTATCTTCGAGATTGAGCGTACAGGCTTCCTCGCAGGGGGCGGGGCAGATGCGACCGGTGAATTCGGGGAAATTGTTGGTCGAGTGCAGGTTGCGCGCCGCCTCTTCCCAATCGCCATTATAGACGAGGTCATTCCAGTCCGGGATCTGGTTGTTGACCGGGCAGCCGGTATCGCCATGGCAGAAGGGAATGCCGCAATCCATGCAGCGCGCCGCCTGATCGACCACGCGGCCTTCCGACATTGGCACGGTGAATTCGCCGAAATGGCGGATGCGATCGGAAGCCGGTTCGTACCGGGGCTCTTCACGCTCGATCTCGAGGAAACCTGTTACCTTACCCATATCGTGCCCCTAATTCGCTGCCGCTACGGCAGGTAGTTCGAGTTCTTGTTCGCAGGCCGCAATCCAGCGCAACAGCGCGGGCCGCCCAGATAAATCAAAGCCGGCTTCGGGAGCCAGGCGGGTGTAGGCCAGTAGAGCAATGTCGGCAATGCTCATGGTGTTCCCGACCAGGAACGTGCTGCCGGCCAAGGCCTGTTCCAGCCGGTCGAGCGCCTTGTTGGCGCGGGCCACCAGATCCGCGTCCAGGGTCGCAAAGGTCTGGCCATTGTAGCGGATACGGGAGCGCGCCACCGCCACCGTCGGCTCGTGGCTATATTGTTCCCAGAACAGCCATTCGTCCACCTTGGCGGCCTCATAGGCATCACTGGGAATGAAGCGGGAGCCCAGCGCCAGATAGCGCAGGATGGCATTGGACTGCGCCAAGGGACGGCCATCGTCGAGCACGACGACGGGAACCTGGCCGGCAGGATTGAGCGCCAGAAATTCCGGCGTCGCCGTGGCGCCGGTCCTGGCAATGACATCGTGCCAGACATAGGGCTGGCCGAGCGCGTCAGCGATGTACTTGACCTTGAGGCAATTGCCTGACGCAAGGTCGCCATAGATTTGCATCATGTTACTTCAACAGGTCTTCGGAGTAGCGTTCGCACTTGGCGTCGACGAACTCGGCTCCGGAAAATTCGGGAATGGCCATCTGCTCGACCTGCCGCTTGAAGGTGGGCAGAACGTCGCGAATTTGCGAGCGGCAGTCAGCCAGGCTCAGGCCCTCGGGGGCCGTGAACAGCAGCGGTTTGAGGGTCCCGTCGGTCAGTTTGTACTGCAGGACGATCGCCGCCTCGGGCGCTGCCATGACTGGGCCAGTGACCACTGTCACCGCCAACACAGCAGCGAGTAGCGGGACGAGTCTGTTTGCCTTCGTCATGCTGCTCATTCCGCCGCCGCCATGCCCATGGTGCCGCTGGCGCGCTTTTTTTCCATTTCGCGGATGGCGCGGCGATATTCGACCGGCATCACTTTCACGAATTTCGGGCGCATGTCGACCCAGTTGTCGAGGATGAACTTGGCGCGGGTCGAGCCGGTATAGTGCAGGTGGTTGGAGATGAGCTGGTGCAGGCGCTCGTCGTCGTGCCGGGTCATGTCGCCGGAAATGTCGACACGGCCGTGCCATTCGAGATCCCCACCGTGATGGTGGAGCTTCTGCATGAGGTTTTCTTCCTCGGGCACGGGCTCGAGATCGACCATGGCCAGGTTACACCGGTCACGGAAGGTCTCGTCCTCGTCGAGCACATAGGCGACGCCACCCGACATGCCGGCGGCGAAGTTGCGGCCGGTCTGGCCGATGACGACGACGACGCCGCCGGTCATATATTCGCAGCCATGATCGCCAGTGCCTTCGACGACCGCCACCGCGCCCGAGTTACGGACGGCGAAGCGTTCGCCGGCCACGCCACGGAAGTAGCACTCGCCCGCAATGGCGCCGTAGAGCACGGTATTGCCGACAATGATCGACTTTTCCGGCACGAAAGTGGCCTTGTCGGAGGGGCGCACGACGATGCGGCCGCCGGATAGGCCCTTGCCGACATAGTCATTGGCGTCGCCCACCATATCGATGGAAATGCCGCGAGCCAGGAAGGCGCCGAAGGCCTGGCCGGCGGTGCCGGTCAGCTTGATCGAAATGGTGTCGTCCGGCAGGCCTTCATGACCATACTTGCGGGCCAGGGCACCCGACAGCATGGCGCCGGCCGAGCGGTCGCGGCTGCGGATGGGCAACTCGATCTGCACCGGGGTACCATTGTCCAGAGCCGGCTGGGCCAGCTCGATCAGCTTGCGATCGAGCACGGCTTCCAGATGGTGGTTCTGGAACTCGGAATGATAGAGCGTGTCCCCGCCAATCGGCTCGGGCTTATAGAACAGCTTGGTGAAATCGACACCTTCGCTCTTCCAATGATCCTTGAGGCGCTTCTGATCGAGCAGGTCGGAACGGCCGATCAGGTCCTTGAGGTTGCGCGCGCCCAATTCGGCCATGAGGCCACGCAGTTCTTCGGCGATGAAGAAGAAGTAGTTGATGACATGCTCGGGCGTACCCTTGAAGCGCTTGCGCAGCACCGGGTCCTGGGTAGCGACGCCAACCGGGCAGGTGTTGAGGTGGCACTTGCGCATCATGATGCAGCCGGCGGCGATCAGCGGCGCGGTCGAGAAGCCGAATTCGTCGGCACCAAGCAGGGCGCCGATGAGGACGTCACGGCCGGTCTTGAGGCCGCCATCGACCTGGAGGACGACGCGCGAGCGCAGACGGTTGAGCACCAGGGTCTGGTGGGTTTCGGCCAGACCGATTTCCCACGGTCCGCCGGCATGCTTGAGCGAGGTCAAGGGCGAAGCGCCGGTGCCGCCATCATAGCCGGAGACGGTGATGTGGTCGGCGCGGGCCTTGGCGACGCCGGCCGCGACAGTGCCGACGCCGACTTCGGAGACCAGCTTGACCGAGATATCGGCCTGCTCATTGACGTTCTTGAGATCGTAAATGAGCTGGGCGAGATCTTCGATGGAATAGATATCGTGATGCGGCGGCGGGCTGATCAGGCCCACGCCGGGCGTCGAATGGCGCGTCTTGGCGACGATCCAATCGACCTTGTGGCCGGGCAATTGGCCGCCTTCGCCGGGCTTGGCACCCTGCGCAACCTTGATCTGCAATGCATCGGCATTGACCAGATATTCGGCGGTGACGCCGAAGCGGCCCGAAGCGATCTGCTTGATGGCAGAGCGGAGCGGGTTCTGGCTGCCATCGGGCAGCGGCTTATAGCGATCGGGCTCCTCGCCACCTTCGCCGGTATTGGACTTGCCGCCGATGCGGTTCATCGCCTGGGCGAGCGTAGTATGGGCTTCGCGCGAAATCGAGCCGAAGGACATGGCGCCGGTGACAAAGCGCTTGACGATATCGACCGCCGGTTCGACTTCCTCAAGCGGCACGGGAGCGCCGAGCGGCTTGATGTCGAACAGGTTGCGAATGGCCAGATAGCCGTTTTCGCCGGTGTTCACCCGTTCGGCAAAGCTGTTGTAGCGATCCTGCGCGGTTTCGGGGCTTTCATCCTTGGTGCGGACGGCGTGCTGCAGGTCCGCGACGACGTCGGGGCTCCAGGCATGCTTTTCGCCGCGGATGCGGTACATATATTCCCCGCCCACATCGAGCGCCTTGCGCAGCACCACATCGTCGCCAAAGGCGTCGCGATGCCGGCGCACGGTTTCCTCGGCCACTTCGGCAAGGCCCACCCCTTCAATGGTGGTGGCGGTACCAAAGAAGAAGCGCTTGACGAAATCGGTCTTGAGACCAACCGCGTCGAAAATCTGCGCGCCGCAATAGGACTGGTAGGTGGAAATGCCCATCTTGGACATGACCTTGAGCAGGCCCTTACCGACCGACTTGATGTAGCGATAGACCACTTCGGAGGCGTCGACCTCGGCCGGGAACTCGCCTTCGGCCTGCAAAGCGGCAAGCGCTTCAAAGGCGAGGTACGGGTTGATGGCTTCGGCGCCATAGCCGGCCAGCATGGCGAAATGGTGCATTTCGCGGGCTTCGCCGGTTTCGACAACCAGGCCCGACGAGGTGCGCAACCCCTTGCGGATCAGGTGGTGATGCACGGCGGCTGTGGCCAGCAGTGCGGGAATGGCGATGCGGTCGGACGCGACGAGGCGATCGGAGAGCACAATGATATTGTACTCGCCGGCAATGGCGGCCTCGGCCTTTTCGCAGATGGCCGAGATAGCCGCTTCCATGCCCACCGCGCCCATATCGGCGGGATAGGTGATGTCGATCGTCTTGGTCTTGAACTGGTTGTCTTCCATATCGCCAATGGCGCGGATCTTTTCGAGATCCTCATTGGTCAAAATGGGCTGACGAACTTCCAGCCGCTTCTGATGCGACACGCCTTCCAGATCAAAGATGTTCGGGCGCGGGCCGATGAAGCTGACCAGGCTCATCACCGATTCCTCGCGGATCGGATCGATGGGCGGATTGGTGACCTGGGCGAAGTTCTGCTTGAAATAGGTATAGAGCAGCTTCGACTTGTCGCTCAGCGCCGAGATGGGCGTATCGGTGCCCATCGAGCCGACGGCTTCCTGGCCGGTAGTGGCCATGGGGGCCATCAGCAGCTTGATGTCTTCCTGGGTGTAACCAAAGGCCTGCATACGATCGAGCAGCGACTCCGAGGTAACCGGAGCCTTGGGCTCGGTCTCGGGCAGGTCTTCGAGCACGATCTGGCTGCGGGCGAGCCATTCGGCATAGGGGTTCTTGGTGGCAAGGGTGCGCTTGATCTCCTCGTCGGAGATGATGCGGCCTTCCTCCAGATCAAGCAGCAGCATGCGGCCCGGCTGCAGGCGCCAGCGTTCGACAATGTCCTCGTCCGGGATGTCGAGCACGCCGGATTCCGACGCGAGCACGACGTGGCCTTCGCGGGTCACGAGATAGCGGGCGGGGCGCAACCCGTTCCGGTCCAGCGTGGCCACGACATAGCGGCCGTCCGATAGCGACATGGCGGCAGGGCCGTCCCACGGCTCCATCAGGGCAGCGTGATATTCGTAGAAAGCGCGCCGCGTGTCGTCCATCAAGGGATTGCCGGCCCAGGCTTCGGGGATCAGCATCATCGCCGCGTGGGGCAGCGAATAGCCGCCGCGCACGAGGAATTCGAGCGCGTTGTCAAAGCACGCCGTGTCGGACTGGCCTTCATAGGAGATCGGCCAGATCTTGGTGATGTCGTCGCCGAATAGGGGCGAAGACACCGAAGCCTGGCGGGCAGCCATCCAGTTCACATTGCCCCGAATGGTGTTGATTTCACCATTATGGGTGGTCATGCGATAGGGATGGGCCAGCTTCCAACTGGGGAAAGTATTGGTCGAAAAACGCTGATGCACCAGGGCGATGGCGGATTCAAAGCGCTCGTCGGACAGGTCCGGGAAAAAGGCCTTGAGCTGGAAGGCGAGGAACATGCCCTTATAGACCAGCGTACGCGCCGACATGGACACGACATAAAAGCCATTGTCGCCATCGCTTTCGGGAATGGCGGCATAGACGGTGTTGGAAATCACCTTGCGCACGATCAAGAGCTTGCGCTCGAATTCATCCAGCGTCAGGCCGGCCGGCCGGGCGATCACCATCTGCTCGATAATCGGCTGGGTGGCGATGACGCCTTCGCTGAGCGCGGAATTGTCGGTGGGGACGACGCGTTCGCCCAATAGGGTCAGGCCTTCGCGGGCCAGCACACCGCGCACGGCTTCGGCGCACTTGTCGCGCAGGGCGACGATGTTGGGATAGAACAGCATGGCCACGGCATAGTGGTGCTTTTCCGGCAGCGGGAAATCCAGCACCTGGCTGAAGAAGCCGTGCGGAGTCTGCACCAGAATGCCGGCGCCGTCGCCCATCAGCGGATCGGCACCCACGGCGCCGCGATGTTCCAGGTTCTCGAGGATTTCGAGACCCTTTTCCACCACTTCATGGCTGGGCTTGTTCTTGATATTGGCGATCATGCCGATGCCGCAGGCATCATGCTCATTGGCCGGATCGTAGAGACCCTGGGCCTCGGGACGACCAGTGACGGGGCGAGCATGCTCAATCAAGGTTTTGCGATTGGTGGCTTTGGTGGTGACCGGAGTAAGCTGTCCGTTCCGCGCGTGTGCCATATCGTTGTTCCTCGCTTGTTGATCGCGCCCGTTACCGGGCTCTGTCGCTATGTCGTGTGCATCCTGATGGTGCCCGTTGGGGCTTATGGATGCGGTCTCGTCCTCTGGTGGGCGCAGTGTTCAGGCGGGTCGTACTACTACAGTACGGCTCGCATTGCCAAATACGTCCATGCGTGGGGAGCGGCGCTGCATCCAAATGGCCGCTCAATTCGGGTTTTATCTCAACCCCGCCTATCCGTTTCCGCTCACATGAAGCGGTCCAGCCGGACCAGCGTGCGTGCTGGCCGCGGAGAGCGGGGCGACGCGTCAGATAGGACAGTCGTGCTGCCCTAACAAGGTCACATTTGCATAATTCCAAACTGGCTGCAAGCGGATTTACAAAAGTCCTATAGGAGATTTCCAATCCAGCTATAGGAAATCATAGGAGTTCGCTGTCCGACAGGCGCCGCCAGCGGGTCAGCGTGACATTGGCCTCGGGGTCGAGCGCTTCGAAACTGACGGGGAAAAGCCCGCAATCCGCCAGCACGAGGCGAGGATGGCCGGTGCTGAAACAGGGCTGGCCATCGCGGATCAGCACCACATTGGATTCGGCCAGATCGAAGGCGGTGAAGCGCTCGCGGAACAGGTCGAACACTCCGGTAATGGCGATCGTCCCTTCGGCAACGCCCAGGGCGGTCAGCGCCGAATCGAAGGACAGGCCGGCCGGGTTCCAGAAATGGGCATGCTTGTCGGCCGGATCGAGCGCCAGATCGCCAACGGTGGAGGTGACCACCAGCCGCTTGCGCCCCGGATTGGGATTGCGCTCATGGCCCGGGCGGCCGAGGACGACCAGGCTCGCGCGATCAAGATGGGTCTGGAAGCGCTGCCAATCGAGGTCATTGCGCAGTTCGGCCGGCATGGCGCCATCGGCCGTGGCGATCTTGCCATCGGCAGAGACAATGGCGTGGCCGACGATATCGTGAGGCAAGATTTCAGTCTCCTGGGCGTGCGCCCAGGAAAGGTAGGGTGCAAGAGCGGTGGCGTAAAGGTGGCGGTGCCCGCCCCTATTCCAGATGCGACTTGATGAACCAGAGATTTTTATCGAGGTCGCGGGAGAAGGCGGTGAGGATATCGGCCGCGTCGGCATCCCCGGCTTCGTCGGTGGCATCGATATCCTCGCGCACCTGATTGGCGAGGGCGGCATAGCGGTCGGCCAGCGCCGCCAGATGGTCGGCGGTCTTGCGGATATCGGTGGGATAGGGCTCGAGCTTGCTGGCCTTGGCGACGACCTGGCTGGTGCCCAGGGCAATGCCATCGAGCTGGGCGATGCGTTCGGCAATGATGTCGACATGGGTGTCGATGCTGGCGCGCATCGGATCGAGCATTTCATGCACGGCGATGAAATTGGGGCCCTTGAGGTTCCAATGCGCCTGCTTGGTGATCAGCGCCAGATCGATGGCGTCGGCCAGCCTGCCATTGAGGATATCGATGATGGCGGATTTGGCATTGCTGGAGGCGAGCTTGATGGCGGGCGTTTTCATGCTGAGGTGTCCTTGAGGAGAAGCTGCTGCTTCAACTAGGGCGCGTGGCCGCAGGTTCCGTCCGGCGCGGAAGTCTTCTATGCCGCCAGCACCGCATCGACCTGCGCCCGGGTCGGGGGCTTGCAGCCCTGCTCGGCGCAATTGAGCCCGGCCACCACCGCGCCGAAACGCAGCGTGGTCGCCAAAGCCGCACTGTCGAGTTGCTTGAGCTTGCCGGGCCTCAGATCCCCCGCCTCATGCAGCCAGGTCAAAATCCCCGCCATCAAACTATCGCCCGCGCCAACCGTGTCGCCGAAGACCGGCGGGGAATAGATATCGGCGCGGGCTTCGCCGGCAGCGGTAAAGGCGCGCGAGCCCTTTTCGCCCAGCGTCACCACCACCAGTTCGCAATTGGGTCGCGCCAGCAGATCGGCGGCATGCTGCTCGATGCTCTTTTTTGCATCGAGCTCCGCCAGGTCTTCCTCGGACACCTTGACCAGATGCGCCAGATCGAGGAACTGGCTCAGGCGTTGTTTATAACCCTCGAAATCCTCGACCAAAGATGGCCGCACATTGGGGTCGATGGTGATCGTCGCGCCCCGGGCAATGGCCGCCTTGATGACCTGCAGCCAGATCGCCGCATCCTCGGGCAGGATCGGGCAGAAACCGCCGGTCTGGTAGACCTCGATCTGCTCGGGCAGCGCCGCGATCAGCCCGGCCTCGGTAAAGGCATGGTCGGCATTGCGGTAAAATTCATACTGCGCCTTGCGCTGCGCATCGAGCGTCACCACGGCCAATGTGGTCGGCGCGAACACCCGCTCCTTGAGCAGCGGCGTCACCCCGGCGGCGTCAAGCGGCTCGAGCAGATAGGAGCCGAACCCGTCCTTGGAAATGGGGCACAAAAAACCCGTATCATTGCCCAGCTTGGAGAGCGCGATGGCGCAATTATAGGGCGAGCCGCCCTGATGGGCCTGCATGACGATGGACCCATCCGCCCCGCGCGGCTCGGACACCAGATCGATCAGGCTTTCGCCGCTCACCACGAACATAGATTTGACCTCCAGGCACCGGGCGCCCCGCTGGCGCGGAGCCAGCCAATATCATTTTTGCAGCTGCTGTCACCAGTGCGGCCCCGCCGTATTCGTCCAGCCGATAGAAATATTTTGGGTGCCGCGGATTAAACCGGCCCGAGCGGTGTTGTTGGGATCGAGGGCCTTCAAGGAAAGGCCCCGCAACTCGGAGGGAATACCAAATGAAACTTCGTTCTATCCTGGCTGGCGCTGCCGTGCTGGCGTTGTTCGCTGCCCCCGCCTTTGCCGAAGACTATGTCGGCGGCGCCGTCAAATCCGCCGAAATCGGTGGCAAGACCGTGCTGACCGGCCCCAATGACATGACGCTCTATATCTTCGACAAGGACGCTCCCGGCGTCACCAATTGCTACGAGCAATGCGCCGTCAACTGGCCCCCGCTCATGGCTGATGCCTCGGCCAAGCCAGAAGGCGAATTCACCATTGTCGACCGCACCGATGGCTCCAAGATGTGGGCCTATAAGGGCTGGCCGCTGTATTATTGGAAGAGCGATGCCAAGCCGGGCGATATCACTGGTGACGGCGTCGGCGGCGTCTGGCATCTTGCCGTCGAATAAGGTTCTGGATTCCCGGCCTTGCAAGATTTTCTCGACCAGATCGAAGCCTGCGTGCCGGCCCTCAGGCGTTATGCCCGGGCGCTGACGCGCAATATCGATCTGGCCGATGATCTGGTGCAGGATTGCCTGGAACGCGCCATTTCCCGGCGCGGGCTATTTCGCCCCAGTGGCGAGGTCCGCGCCTGGCTGTTCACCATCCTGGTCAATCTCTATCGCAACAGCCTCCGCGCCACCCGCCGGCACGGCACCTTCCTGGCCATGGACGCCATTGCCGAGCCGGGCACGCCTGCGCCCCAGCCCGGCCATATCGCGCTGGCCGAAATGGCCCGCGCCATCGAAACCCTGCCGCTCGAACAGAAGGAAGCCATTCTCTTGGTTGCATTGGAGGGCCTCCCCTATGCCGAGGCCGCCGACATCTTGAAGATTCCGCTCGGCACGCTGATGTCCCGGCTGGGTCGCGCCCGTGCGGCGCTGCGGCTGGCCACCGGCAATCCGGCCGAGCCGCATCTGAGGACGGTCAAATGAGCGAGTTCACCAGCGATAGATTGATGGCCTTTGCCGATGGGCAATTGCCGGAGGCCGAGCGCGCTGCGGTGGAAGCCCATCTGGCCGCCAATCCCGATCTCGCCGCCGAAATCGCCGCCTGGCAGCGCCAGTCTGATGCCTTGCGCACCCTGTTTGGTCCGGCCGGCGCCGAACCCGTGCCCGCCCGCCTGCGCCCGCGCCGCATTGCGGCCGAGCTGGGTCGCCGCCGCAGCAATACCTTTGGTTGGGCCGCCGCCGCATTGGTGCTGGTCGGCCTGGGCCTGGGCGCCGGCTGGTTTGCCCGCCCGCTGTTCGACGCCGAACCATCGAGCCAATATCTGATTGCCGACGCGGTCAACGCGCATACGGTATTCGTCGCCGAAAACCGGCATGCCGTGGAAGTCCCCGGCAGCGATAGCGAGCACCTGTCCAATTGGCTTTCCAACCGCCTCGACACCAATCTGGGCATGCCCGACCTGAGCGCCGAAGGCTTTACCCTGGTGGGCGGGCGCCTGCTGCCGGGCGAACCCAGCCGCGGCGGCCGCGCCGCCCAGCTGATGTATGAAAACGCCGCCAAGCAGCGCATCACCGTCTATGTCACCGCCGCCCTGCCCGACCGCGCCCCCGCCTATCAATTCGCCAGCCAGGACGGCGCCGAAGCCTTCTATTGGGCCAATGCCCGCATCACCTGCACAGTAGTGGGCACCCTGCCCGAGGCAGAGATGAAAACCGTGTCGCGGGCGGTATATCAGCAACTGACCGAGGGCGATGTGGCACGGGCGAATTGGGGTTAGGGGATACCCCCTCCTAGCCTCCCCCTGATAGGGGGAGGGACAGCCTAGGGGTTAGAACTCGATCCAGCCCCAAGAGTGGAGAGATCCCGCCCCCTATCAGGGGGAGGCTAGGAGGGGGTAATGAGAGCCCCGATCCATCCGCCCTTTCTCCTCCCCCGCTCAAACCCATCCCCACCCACGGCGTCATTCCGGCGCAGGCCGGAATCCATGTCCGTGGCGCCCCGTAACCATCCAGCTTGAGGGTGACCTTCAGCATGGATTCCGGCCTCCGCCGGAATGACACCGTGATTGATTGCGCGATCCCAGAACCATCCCCAATCTCCCCTCCCCACCGCTCTCCCTCGGGCCTGACCCGAGGGCCACTTGCCGCTTGTGCCGGATTTGAGAAAGACCCTCGGGTCAGGCCCGAGGGAGATGCAGTGATATTGGGAGCATTGGTGGCATGCCCCAGCTCACCTCCACAATGTCATTCCCGCGCAGGCGGGAACCTCTGTTTTCTCGGGTCGGCACGGGATCTCGTTGCCTCTTCCCAACGCTACTCCACCGTCATTGCCCGGCTCGTCCGGGCAATCCATGCTGCCGCTGGCGCTGAGACATGGATCACCCGGACAAGCCGGGTGATGACTATAATTGGAGGGAACAGCGGCCCCCACACAAACTTATCCCCCACCCCCCAAACCTCCCGCATACTCCCTCCATCTTCCGGGATACGGGCGGCGCTGCAGCGACGAGCGTCCGGGAGCCAGCTGGGGGAGGGGAGGTCGCGCTCCGCTCCGGGTCGAGCGGACGAGGCAATCGGGCGGGCGCTACGGCAAACGCTGGGGCCTGCGATCGCGCCGTCCGAAAAAGTCCCGGCACCCCGAGACGGTTTCCGTCTCATTTTTTATCCCTTACGAGGCGAAAGCCGTCTCGGGTCCGTCCGTCTCTTCGATAACCGCGCCAGGCGGCGCTTCCGCATGGCCAATTGACGACTAACATGTTAGTTGCTAGGCCAGCGCCAGACCATTCCCCGGAGCCCGCGCCATGCCGTCCCTCGACAAGATTCTCACCATCGAAGAAATGATGGCCGCGGCAAAGCGCAAGGTGCCCAAGCAATTCTTCGACTATGCCGATAGCGGCGCCTGGACCGAGAGCACCTATCGCGCCAATCAGGAAGATTTTCAGAAGATCAAGCTGCGCCAGCGCGTCGCGGTCAATATGGATGGGCGCAGCCTTGCCACCACCATGACCGGCGAGCAGGCAACCATGCCCGTCGCCATTGCGCCTACTGGCCTGACCGGCATGCAAAGCGCCGATGGCGAGATCAAGGCGGCCCGCGCCGCCGAGAAATTCGGGGTGCCGTTTACCCTCTCCACCATGGCGATCTGCTCCATCGAGGACGTGGCCGAGAACACCAGCAAGCCGTTCTGGTTCCAGCTTTATGTGATGCGCGACCGCGCCTTTATCGAGCGGCTGATCGATCGCGCCAAAGCTGCCAAATGCTCGGCCCTGGTGCTGACCATGGACCTGCAGATCCTGGGCCAGCGCCACAAGGACCTGCGCAATGGCATGTCCGCCCCGCCCAAATTCACCCCGCGCTTCGTGTTTGAAATGGCCCGCAAGCCGGGCTGGGCATTGGGCATGCTGGGGACCAAGCGGCACAGCTTCCGCAATATTGTCGGCCATGTCGAAAATGCCGGCGATCTCTCCAAGCTGTCGGTGTGGACCGCCAATCAGTTCGATCCGGCGCTGAGCTGGAAGGACGTCGCCTGGGTCAAGGAACGCTTTGGCGGCCCGGTTATCGTCAAGGGCATCCTCGACGCCGATGACGCCAAGGCCGCCGTCGCCCATGGCGCCGATGCCATCATCGTCTCCAACCACGGCGGCCGCCAGCTCGATGGCGCCCCCTCCTCCATCCGCGTGCTGCCCGAAATCGTCGATGCGGTGGGCAATCTTACCGACATCTATCTCGATGGCGGCATCCGCTCCGGCCAGGACGTGCTCAAAGCCATGGCACTGGGCGCCAAGGGCACCTTTATCGGCCGCGCCTTCCTCTGGGGCCTGGGCGCTGGCGGGGAAGCCGGCGTCACCCGCACGCTGCAGATCATCCAGCGCGAGCTCGATATCACCATGGCGCTGTGCGGCGAGCGCGACATCCGCAATGTCGGCCTGCACAATATCTATTCCATCGACCTGCCGCCGCGGAATTCGCCGCTTGGCGCCAACGGCTAGCCTTGCCAGCGCCCCGGCCTTCCTCTCAAATGCTGCCTAAAAATATGGAGGAATACGATGGCCGGGGTTCTTGAGCGCATCGACAACAAATTCAATGACCTGACCATCGGCAGCGCCGCCTTGGAAGTGCTCTACGACCAATGCCGCTGGGCCGAAGGGCCGGTGTGGTTCGGCGATGCCAACATGCTGGTGTGGAGCGACATTCCCAACAACCGCATGCTGCGCTGGGTCCCCGATGGCGGCGTAAGTGCGTTTCGCACGCCCTCCAATTACGTCAATGGCAATACGCGGGACCGGCAGGGGCGGCTGATTTCCTGCTCGCATGGCGCCCGCGCCGTGCTGCGCACCGAGATCGATGGGACGATCACCACATTGGTCGATCGCTACCAAGGCAAGCGGCTAAATTCCCCCAATGACGTCGTGGTCAAATCCGACGGCACGATCTGGTTCACCGACCCACCCTACGGCATTCTCTCCGACTATGAGGGGCATAAATCGGACCAGGAACAGGCCGGCTGCTACGTCTATCGCTTCGATCCAGCCACGGGCTCTTTGACCGTCGTCGCCGACGATTTCGCCAAGCCCAACGGCCTGGCCTTCTCGCCCGACGAAAGCCTGCTCTATGTCTCCGATACCGGCCGCAGCCATAATCCGGACTGGCCGGCCCAGATCCGCAAATTCGCCGTCAGTGGAGATCGGCTGACCAATCCGGGCGTCTTTGCCGATATCGACAGCGGCCTGCCCGATGGCTTCCGCCTCGATACCGAAGGCAATATCTGGACCAGCGCCGGCCCCGGCGTAAACGTCTACAATCCCGCCGGCGCGCTGCTCGGCCGCATCCATACCGGCCAATCCACCTCCAACGTCACCTTTGGCGGCCCGGCCCGCAACCGGCTCTTCATCACCTCGAGCCAGTATCTGATGGCGATCTACGTCACCGCCACCGGCCTGCAATATCCTTGATCGATCGCAATGCTGCCATCGCCCGATATCTGCGGCTAGAACCGGTCCCGACCCTGCCCGATATCCGGCTCTACACCGCCCATCCCGGCAGCCGGCTATCGCAGTTCGCCGGCGATGAGAACGATCCGCCGGCGCCCTATTGGGCCTATCAATGGGCGGGTGGGCTGGCACTGGCGCAGCATTTTCGCGCGCATCCGGACGTGGTGGCTGGCAGGCGCGTACTCGATCTGGGCGCGGGTTCGGGGCTGGTGGGTATCGTCGCGGCGAAATTGGGGGCGCGGGCCAGCGCCGCCGAAATCGACCCCAACGGCCGCGCCGCCATCGCCCTCAATGCCGCAGCCAACGACGTCGCCCTGCCCCTGATCGACATCGATATCAGCAGCGCACCGCCCCAAAATATCGACCTGATCGCCGCCGGCGACGTCTTCTACAATGCCGAGATCGCCGGACTTATGCTGCCCTTCCTCGTCCGCTGCGCCGAGGCAGGCATAGCAGTACTGATCGGCGACCCCGACCGCCGCGACCTGCCCCACCAAAGCCTCACCCGCCTCGCCTCTTACCCAGTTGGCGACGTCGGGGATCAACGCAGCAGCACGGATCGGACGGGGTCAGTCTATGCAATCAAATAGACAGTTTGCTGGCGGCTCACATCGTCGCCCCGACCTGCCAGGGCACGAATTCGTTGTCGCCATAACCCAGGGCTTCGGACTTGGTGGCTTCGCCCGAAGCGACGCGCAGCATGAGATCAAAAATCTCCTGCCCCTTGGCCTCGATGGACACCCCCTCGACGATATCGCCGCAATTGATATCCATGTCGTCGGTCATGCGGCCATACATGTCCGAATTGGTGGCGAGCTTGATCGAGGGCACCGGCTTGCAGCCATAGGCCGATCCGCGGCCGGTGGTGAAGGCCAGGATATTGGCGCCGCCGGCCACCTGGCCCGTTGCCGACACCGGATCGAAACCGGGCGTGTCCATGAACACAAAGCCCTTCTCAGTCACCTTCTCGGCATATTCGTAAACCGCGGTCAGCGGCGTCGTTCCGCCCTTGGCCGCCGCGCCGAGCGACTTTTCGAGAATGGTAGTCAGCCCGCCCAGCTTGTTGCCGGGGGAGGGATTGTTGTTCATCTCGCCATGGTTGCGGGCGGTGTAATCCTCCCACCAATGGATGCGGCTGATCAGCTTTTCGCCCACTTCCCGGCTCACCGCACGCCGCGTCAGCAAATGCTCGGCGCCGTAGATTTCCGGGGTTTCGCTCAGGATTGCCGTGCCGCCATTGCGCACCAGAATATCGGCCGCGTAACCCAGCGCCGGATTGGCGGTAATGCCCGAATAGCCGTCCGAACCACCGCATTGCAGCGCCAGCGTCAATTCGGATGCATCGATTGTTTCCCGCCGAGCGCGAGCGGCCACCGGCAGCATTTCCTTCATGCGCTCAATGCCCCATTCGATGATCTTCTTGGTGCCGCCCGATTCCTGGATGGTCATGGTCTGGAACGTGTCGCTTTCGACAATCCCGTACATCTCCTTCATCCGGCCGATCTGGAACACTTCGCAGCCCAGCCCGACCAGCATGGCAGCGCCCAGATTGGGATTGGACGTATAGCCCCATTGCGTGCGCTTCAAAATATCGAAGCCCTCGCCCCGGCTCTCCATGCCGCAGCCCGTGCCATGCACGAAAGGCACGACACCATCGATCTCGGGATAATCGTCCAATATCCCCGAGCGGTTGATGCCCTCGGCGATGAATTTGGCGACGGTGGCCGAGCAATTGACCGAGGTGAGAATGCCCACATAATTGCGGGTGCCCACACTGCCATTGGCGCGGCGATAGCCTTCGAACGTGGCGCGCTGTCCCACCGGGATCATTTCGGGCGGGATGGCGCCTTCGGCAAAGGCATAATCATGCTTGAGACTGCCATCGGCGCCGCCCATGCCGCAATTATGCTCATGCACCCAATCGCCCGGCGGAATGGCTTCCTTGGCAAAGCCGATAATCTGCCCGAACTTGACGATAGCCTCGCCGGCCCGGATCCCCTGGGTGGCAAATTTGTGCCCCTTGGGCACGCGGCGCTTTATGGTGACGCCCTGCGGGGTGTCGCTGCCCACCTCCAGATTGGCAAGCGCCACGGCGATATTGTCGGCCGGGTTCAACACCAGCGTACGGCTTTGGGGACGGGTCAGGGTTTCGGACATGAAGGGGCTTTCGGGGTCGGATCTCAACTGCGCTTTACCTGCATCCGGTTTGCCTCCAGATTGCGCGCAATCCTGAGCTATTGGACGATTGTAAAACATCACTTCTCTAACTAACATGTTAGCATGATATCGGCAGAAAGTCCCTACCATTTTCTTGCACGCCCAACGGCGCTGACGCGTGGCAGCGTCACGCTGGACGTGACCAATGTGCTGCGCCAGGCGATCGTCACGCTGGCGCTGGCGCCGGGGCAAAGCATCGATAAATCAGCTATTTGCGAGCAATTGGGTGTCTCCCGCTTTCCGGTCAGCGAAGCGCTGGCGCGCTTGGCCGCCGAAGGGCTGGTCGATATCGCCCCGCAACGCGGCTCCACCGTCTCGTTGGTCAAAATTGCCGATGTCCGAGAATATATGCTGATCCGCAAGGCGCTGGAGAGCGAGGCCTTGCGGGTGCTGATCGGCAATATCGACCACGATGTCATCACCGCGCTGCATGCCAATATGGCGGCGCAACGCGACGCCGCAGCGCGCGACGATGCCGAAGCCTTCCATCAGATCGATATCGATTTCCACGACATCATCTTCCGCTCGATGCGGTTTTCCAAGATCAAGGGCATTATCGATTCGGCGCGGGCCAATCTGGATCGCGCCCGGCGGCTGATCATCACGCCGCGCCGGCTGGCGCTGACCATTGCCGAGCACCAGGCCATTTTCGCCGGCATCCTGGCCGAGAACCAGGAGCAGGCCATCGCCGCCATCCGCGCCCATATCGACGCGGTCATGGTCGAACTCTTCGCCTTTGCGCGCGACAATCCCGAGCCCTTTGCCGATGGCAAGACGCTCGAGGAGGAGACGTTTCCATTCGGCTGATCACCCAGCCGGTGTCCAGGGAGGACATTTATGCTCAAGAATATTCCGCCGCTGCTCGGCCCCGATCTGCTGGGCATCTTGCGGGCCATGGGGCATGGCGATGAAATCGCCATTGTCGACGCCAATTACCCGGCGGACTCGGCGGGTCCCGTTCTCGTACGCCTCGACGGCATTGCGGCCACCGACGTGCTCGACGCCATCCTGACGGTCATGCCGCTCGACGACTTTGTCGATCAGGCCGCGATCTGCATGCAGGTGGTGGGCAATGAAGCCAAGCGCGAGCCGGTAATGGACGCCTTCGAGGCCATTATCAAGCAGCATGAGCCGGCCATGGGCCTCTCCTCGCTGGAACGCTTTGCCTTCTACGACCGGGTCAAGACCGGCTACGCCATCGTGCAGACCGGGGAAAGCCGGCTCTACGGCAATATCATTCTCAAAAAGGGCATTATCCGCCCCAAGGGCTGAGCTGCTGCATTCGACTATTTCTGGAGAACCTGACCTATGAAACTGCTTCGTGTTGGCGCCAAGGGTGCCGAAAAGCCGGCAATCCTGGCCGAAGACGGCTCGATCCGCGATCTCTCGGGCATTGTCGGCGATATCGGCGGGGAGACGCTGACGCCCGAGGGCCTGGCCAAGATCCGCGCCACCGATATCGGTGTGCTGCCCAAGCTCGATGCCGGCCAGCGCATCGGCCCCTGCGTCGCCAATGTGGGCAAGTTCATCTGCATCGGGCTGAACTATGCCGACCATGCAGCCGAAACCGGCGCGCCCATTCCGGCCGAGCCCATCATCTTCATGAAGGCCACCAGCGCCATTATCGGACCCAATGACGATGTGATCATTCCCAAGAATGCCATCAAGCCCGATTGGGAAGTCGAGCTGGGCGTGATCATCGGCAAGGAAGCCCGCTATGTCGAGGAGGCTGACGCGCTTGACCACGTCGCCGGCTATTGCGTGGTCAATGACGTGTCCGAACGCCATTTCCAGACCGAACGTGGCGGCACCTGGGACAAGGGCAAGGGCAGCGATACGTTCGGGCCGATCGGCCCCTGGCTCGTCACCAAGGACGAAGTGGCCGATCCCCAGAAGCTGGGCATGTGGCTCGATGTCGACGGCCACCGCTACCAGAACGGCTCCACCAAAACGATGATCTTCGGCGTCGCCAATGTGGTCGCCTATGTCAGCCAGTTCATGAGCCTGCAGCCCGGCGACATCATCTCCACCGGTACCCCGCCCGGCGTCGGCATGGGCATCAAGCCAAACCCGGTCTGGCTCCAGCCCGGCAACGTCATGCGTCTGGGCATCGAAGGCCTGGGTGAGCAGCAGCAGAATGTGAAGGCTTACAGCGCTTAGTACTGCCACGACCACAATGTCATCCCGGCGCAGGCCGGGACCCATCTTGAGATATGGCCTCTGCCGCAAGGTGTCAGTTCGGCCATTGGTAACGCCCAGTCATCTCAGGATGGGCCCCGGCCTGCGCCGGGGTGACACCGAGGGTGGGAGAGACTGCTCGCTCTTCCCTTCTCCCCTTGAGGAAGAAGGTGCCGCGCAGCGACACCGAATTCGCGAAGGCGAATTTCGGTTGGGATGAGGGGGCGCTTTCTAAGCTTCTGGTATAGGATGGCGCAAACCCCTCACCCTGTCATTTCTGCTGAACGCAGAATGCCGTCCCTCTCCCTCAAGGGGAGAGGGGAACTAGGCCGGCCGCTTGGCCACCAGATCGATTTCCACCAGCGCGCCGACTGCCAGCGCCGTCACCCCCACTGTGGTGCGCGCCGGCAATTTCCCTGGCTCAAAAAAGCTCGGCCACAGCGCATTGAGCGCCGCATAATCGCGCTCGAACTGGGTCAGATAAATCCGCGCCATGGTCACATGCTCGAGGCCCACCCCGATGCCGCCCAGCACGACGCGCAAGTTCTCCACCACCCGGCGCGTCTGCGCCTCGATCCCCTCCACCAATGGTGCGTCGGGCGCAGCCGGGTCGGTGGGCATCTGGCCGGTCACGAACACCCAGCCATCGACCTCGACCGCATGGGAAAATGGGGCCACCGGGCGTGGCCCGGATGCCACCATGTGGTAAATCGGCTCACTCATTGCATAACTCCAGTGTGATCATGCTTGAGCCTGGGTGCGGCACCAGCCATAAGTCAATCTCCGGCGGGCAGTTCGCACCGCTATCAGCGCTGCGGAGCAGTCGGTTCATGTTCGAGTTCTTCCACACGATCTCGCTCTATCTCGAGACTTTCCTCGATGCCATTTCCGGCAATTTCTGGCTGACCTTCTGGTTCATTTTCGGCGTTGCCATCGGCGAGGCCGTGTTCATCCTGGGGCTGTTCGTACCCTCGACGCCCGTTCTGCTGATGGCGGGCGGCATTATTGCCGAAGGACGGCTGCCATTCTGGGAAGTGTATTTTGCCGCGGTGATCGGCGCCATTATCGGCGACGCCATCTCCTACACGATCGGCCATTTCCTCAAGGACAAGATCAAGACCATGTGGCCCTTCCGCAACCATGTCGACCTGATCACCCGGGGCGAAGTGTTCTTTGCCAAGCATGGCGGCAAGGCGGTGTTCATCGGCCGCTTCATCCCCGGCGTCAAAGCGGTGATCCCCGGCGTCGCCGGCATTATGGGCATGCGCTACGGCCATTTTACCGTGATCAACGTGACCTCGGCCTTTGTCTGGGCTGCTGCCCATATCCTGCCCGGCATGCTGCTGACGGCATGGCTCAAATCCATCGGCCTGTCGCTCGAGCTGGTCATCGTGGTGGGCGCGCTGGTGCTGACCGTGCTGTTCCTGGGCCTGCACTATCACCGCCGCATCCTGCTGTTCTTTGCCCCCTGGATGGGGGGCTTTGGCCGCTCGATCCGCGCCCGTTGGGGCAATTCCGACGCGGTCCATTGAGCTTGGCTGTGGCAACACCCACATTCGATGGCAACAGGAGTGCAAATGATGAGTGAAGCCGAACTGATCGTGCAGCGCGAAGACGGCCCAACGCGGGGCCGCTACGTCATCCATCTGGCGCCGGGCTATGATGCCGAAATGACCTTCCGCAAGGAAGCCGATGGCACCATCATCATCGACCATACCGGCGTGCCGCCCGAATATGAGGGCCGTGGCATTGCCGCCAAGCTGGTCAATCGGGCCATTGCCGATGCGCGCGAGCAGGGCTTCAAGATCACCCCGCTCTGCTCCTATGTCGTGGCCCAGTTCCGCCGCCACCCCGAATGGGCGGACCTGCGGGCCTAGCTGCCGTAGCGCACCGCATCCTGGTTGTCGGCCTTGAATTCTTCGAGCTGGTCCCAAGGGATAGTGACGGTCGGCGCACCATAGGCATAAGGCGCGATTTCATACTGGTTGAACTGGATCACCAACCCGTAATCGTCCTCGAAGCTCCAGCGCGCTGGATCGATGATGATCGCCTCCAGGTCCGCATCGTCCGGCATTTGCAGCCAATCACTATGCTCGGCCTCCAGCCCGGTCTTGGCCAGCGCCAGCAGCGCCTTTTCCCAGCCCTCGCCGGCAAATATATCGCTGGCTGCCAGCGCCCGGTGTTCGGGCACGAAATAATGCAGATAGCGGGTAGCGCCATTGCCATGCGCGGCGCCATGGCCGAACCAATAGGTGCTGGTCTCAAGCGTAATGCGCGAATTGAGCACCTGCTTGATCACCGCGCTATCGACGGAATCGCTGCTGGCTTCGCTATCGTCTTGAGGATTGACCGGAACCAATGCCGTCCAGTTCTGCTTGATGAAGCCGTTGAAGCTTTCGGCCATGGCATCGTCATGGTCGAGCAGCGGATAGCTCAGCTCGTGGCTCGCCACCTTCCAATAGGAATCGGGATCGTCCGCCTCATTGGGGTCGGGCATGGCGCGGTATTGCGAGGCGACATAAAAACGATGCCCGCCAATCATCCGGCTGGCTTCCAGCACCGTGCTGCGCGCCTTGAATTTTTCCAACAGGCACGCCGCGCTGTCATCGTCGTAAGCGCCTTCGGTCAAGGGCGTCGCAGTGTCGGTGCATACCCGCTGGGCGTAATCGAGCCACACCCGCTGGCCCGCCCGCATTGCCTCGGTGCCATCCTTGGTCAGCCCGCCAATGGCGGTGGCGAAGGTCTTGGCCAATACCTCATCGGCCGCCGACAGTTCAGGCCGGTCGCAGATGGCATGTTCGAACGGAGTGGAGGCCTTGGTGCAATCAAAACTCGCAGCGGCTGCCGGCAGGACAACGCCCGGCGCAGCCAGCCCCCCCAGCATCGCCAATGCGCTCAATAGTTTGATCGTTTTGCTCATCTCGTCCTCCGCAAGCGCATCGCCCGGCCGTTTGTGGCAGCTTTTGCGTCTGAGATCACCCCCTTCGGGCAGCAATATGACCGCAAATCTCCGGCAGTGAACCCGATGGCCGCCGCTCGCGTTGTGGCGGCATGATGCAGAGGAGGAGAGGATGAACCCGCTCGAAACCAAGGTGCGCCGCCTGTTCGACCATTATGGCCGGCGCAGCGACGACGCCCTGCAGGACCCGCCCATCGAGGATAGTGGCGGCCATGCCGCCGCCTTTGCCGAATATTTCGTCGGCTCGAGCCCGCAAGGCGTGTTCGGCGGACCCAACGACAATGAATTCCGCAAGAAAATCCCGGAAGGCTTCGCCCATTACCGCAAGGTCGGCGGCAAGCACATGACCATCAAGGGCCTGACGGTCACGCCCTTGGATGAGTTGCACGCCATTGCCGATGTCGATTGGGATTTCGCCTATACCAACAAGGCAGGCAAAAGCGGCCATGTGACCTTCACCAATTACTACTTCGTCACGATAGCGTCAGGCGAACCCAAGATTTTCGCCTATGTGACGCCGGATGAGCAGGGCGCAATGGCGGAGCATGGGCTGGTTTGACGCCCCTACCCCGCCAGAAATCCCTGCGCCGCCCGCAATTCCTCCTGGCGCAATTCGTGGCCGCCGGCATGCCAGACCAGTTCGGTCCTGGCGCCATGGGCAGTGAAATAATCGCCCAGCGCCTCGGTCATCGCCACTGAGGCCATGGGATCGCGCTGCCCTGCCGTGATCAGCACCTGTCGGCCGCCGAAATCCACCGCCGGCGGGGTGAAGGGGATCAGCGGATGCATCAGGATGGTCGCGTCGAACAGCTCCGGCGCGGCAAATTGCACCGCGGCGAGAATATTGGCACCGTTGGAATAGCCCAGCCCGACCACGCGCGAAGGCTTGCCTTCGTTGCGCCGCGCGGTGACGAAATCGGCCATTTGCCGGGTCCGCAGCGCCAGGTCGGCCATGTCGTAGACGCCCTCGCCGGTGCGCTTGAAATAGCGCAGCGCGCCATGCTCGCTGACATCGCCGCGCGGCGCGATGAGGCGGGCGCCTGGGAGCAATTGCCCGCCCAGCTCGAAAAACTGGTTCTCGTCCCCACCCGTGCCATGCAGCAGCACAAACAGCGGCGAAGCGGCGTCGGCGCCCTTGCCTTCGCGATAGTGATACTCGGCCATGGCTTGTCTCCTTATGTCTTCGCCCTCCGATATCGGGGAAGGCAAGCCGCGGCACAATCGCCCTTCAACGTCACGCACTGTTGCCCAATGGGAAACGATAGTCGCGTTGCGCGTCGCCGCGTTCCATGCACTATACGGCCATGTTCCTATCGATTTTCGACGTCTTCAAGATTGGCATCGGGCCATCGAGTTCCCACACCATGGGGCCGATGAGTGCGGCAAGGCGCTTTCTCGATGAGCTCAAGCACAATGACCGCCCCCGCCCCGCCAATGCCCGCGCCGCCGCGCTGACGGCGAGCCTGCATGGCTCGCTGGCCTATACCGGCATCGGCCATGGCAGCGGCCGTGCGGTCATTCTGGGCCTGTGTGGCGAAGACCCCAAGACGGTCGATCCCGATACGATGGATGCCATTATCGCCGGGGTCGAACGCTCCGGCATGGTGCATCCGCCCGGCCATGCGCCCTATCGCTTCCGCCCCGCCGTCGATCTGGTCTTCGACAAGCGCAACGCCCTGCCCGGCCACCCCAATGGGCTGCAATTTGCCGCCTATGACACGGATGGGCAATTGCTGCTGCGCCGCGCCTATTTTTCCATCGGCGGCGGCTTTGTGGTCAGCGCCGAGGAACTCGAAGCGCTCAAGGACGCCTCCCCGGCCCAGGCCGACGTGCCCTATCCCTTTGCCCATGCCAAGGACATGCTGGCCATGGCCGCGGCCTCGGGTCTCTCCATCGCCGCCATGAAACGCGCCAATGAGGAAGCCACGACCAAACGCGTGGCGCTGGACCGCGGCATCGACGAAATCTGGGGCGTGATGAGTTCCTGCATCGACCGGGGTCTGGCCCAGGACGGCATCATGCCGGGCGGGCTCAACGTCAAGCGCCGCGCCCGCTCCATTTTCCTGCAGCTCGATGCGCAATGGCAGCGCAATGAACTGACCCCGCTGATGGCCAATGACTGGCTCAGCCTCTACGCTATGGCGGTCAATGAGGAGAATGCCGGCGGCGGCCGTGTCGTCACCGCGCCGACCAATGGCGCGGCCGGGGTGATCCCCGCCGTGATGCGCTATTTTCTCAAATTCAATGCCGCCGCCAGCCCGCAGGACGTGCGCGATTATCTGCTGACCGCCGCCGCCATTGGCGGCATCATCAAGCACAATGCTTCGATTTCCGGCGCCGAAGTGGGCTGCCAGGGCGAAGTCGGCTCCGCCTCGGCCATGGCCGCCGCCGGACTCTGCGCCATTATGGGCGGCACCCCGGCCCAGGTCGAAAACGCCGCCGAAATCGCGCTCGAACACCATCTGGGCATGACCTGCGACCCCGTCGCGGGGCTGGTGCAAATCCCCTGCATCGAACGCAACGCCTTCGGCGCCGTCAAAGCCGTCACTGCCGCTTCTCTGGCTTTGAAGGGCGACGGCACCCATGCCGTGCCGCTCGACGCCTGCATCGAAACGATGCGGCAGACCGGGCTGGATATGTCGGAGCGCTATAAGGAAACGAGCCTGGCAGGGCTGGCTGTCAACGTTGTGGCCTGTTGAACGCCCCTAAGCCCGCCCGAACTCGTCCTCGATGCGGATGATATCGTCCTCGCCCAGATACGAGCCGGTCTGCACTTCGATCAGTTCCAGCTCGATCTTGCCCGGATTGGCCAGCCGATGCGTGCAGCCCAACGGCAGGTAGATCGACTGGTTTTCGCTGAGCATGGTGACCACGCCATCCAGCGTCACTTCAGCCGTGCCGCGCACCACGACCCAATGTTCGGAACGGTGATGATGCTTTTGCAGGCTGAGCTTCTTGCCCGGCTTGACGAAGAGGCGCTTGACCTGGAAGCGCTCGCCATTGAGCACCGAGGCATAGCCGCCCCAGGGCCGATAGGCGGTGCGGTGAATTTCGGTCAGCCCCACAGTCTCCTTGCCGGCGCGCAGCAACTTGACCAGCGGCCCCACTTTCTGCGCTTCGGAGAGCTTGCCGACATAGATGGCGTCTTCGCTGGCGATCACCGCGATATCGTCCAGCCCTTCGATGGCGACATGGGCGTGATCGGTAACGACCAGCGAATTTGAGGTATTGCTGAACGTCACCGCGCCGCTGCCGGCATTGCCCGCGGCGTCATGCTCCTGGGCTTTCCAGACCGCGTCCCAGCTGCCCAGGTCCGACCAGCCGAAGCTGACCGCGACCACGGCGGCCCGGCTGGTCTTTTCAAAGATCGCGTAATCGACTGAGATATTGGGCGCGGTGGCGAATGCCGCCTCATCGAGCCGCACGAAATCCAGATCAATCCGCGCTGCTTCAACAGCGCCACTGGCCGCGGCCAGCGTCTCGGGCGACAGCGCCGCGCACTCGGCAAGGAATGCCTCGGCGCCGATCATGAACATGCCCGAATTCCACAGATAGCCACCATCAGCCAGCATCTGTTCGGCCCGCACCAGATCGGGCTTTTCAACGAAGCGCTCGACCGCGCTGACGCCCTCACCCAGGCCGGCGCCGGCCTTGATATAGCCATAGCCGGTCTCGGGGGCGGCCGGCACGATGCCGAAAGTGACCAGGCGGCCCTCGGCCGCTGCAATCGCCGCCTGCTGCACCGCCTGCAGATAGCCGGCATCGACCGTCACATCATGGTCGGATGGCAGCACGAGCAGCACCGCATCGGGGCCAAATGTATTGCGCGCATAGACTGCAGCCGCTGCAATCGCCACCGCGGTATTGCGAGCGACCGGCTCGAGCAAAACCCCGGCCAGCGGCGCACCCATTTCGCTGGCCTGCTCGGCCACGATGAAGCGATAATCGGCATTGGTGATGATGATGGCGGGGGTATAGACCTGCCCGTCCGCCACCCGCGCCAGCGTCTGCTGGAACAGGCTCTGTGCCCCCGTCAGCGGCAAAAACTGCTTGGGCCGCGCCGCGCGCGACATCGGCCACAGCCGCGTGCCCTGGCCGCCGGCCAGGATGACGGGTACGATACGAGAACTCATACAAGGCTCCAACTCAGACGAGGCCGCAACTTAGCCAGTTCCTCACGCCGCCGCAAACCGGGCATGCGAGCGCTCGATATGGGCGCGCATCGCTTGCTCGGCGGCAGCGGGATCGCGCGCCTTGATGGCGGCCACCAGCGCCTCGTGCTCGTCCAGCACCGTACGGGTCACGCGGGGCTCGCGCACCAGCCGGAACAGGTGGACATGGGCATGCAGCCCTGCCAGCGCCTGCAATAGCAGCGCATTGTCGGCGCTGACGGCGATCTGGTCGTGAAACGCCATGTCGAGCTGGCCGAACTGGGCATAGGCATCCAGGCCTTCGGCATTGGCCAGCGCCGCCATATCGGCGCACAAAGCCTCGATCTGGGCGATCACCGCCTCGGGCATCACCTCGGCGCATTTGCGCGCCGCAAAGGGCTCGATCAGCAGCCGCATTTCATAAAGCTCGGCCAATTGGCGGGCGCTCAATTGCGGCGCCACGCTATAGCCCACCAGATGGGTCTTGACGACCAGCCCCTCGGCCTCGAGCCGCCCCAAAGCCTCGCGGATCGGGGTCTGCGACACGCCCAATTGCCGGGCTAGCGCATCGACGCCAATCCGCCCGCCCGGGCCGATCTCCCCGGACATGATGCGCGCGAAAATGGCCGAATAAACCTCGTCGCCCAGCCGGGCGGGACGCCGCAACAGGCCCGCAACTGCATTGGGAATGGCCATGCTAGTGACTCACCGACCGATATCCGCGCTCACGATAACTCTTCGAGGCGTTGTGGTAGAGCGGCGGGGCGAAGTCAATGCATCGCGGCTATTCCATCAGCCGGTAGCCGACGCCAGCCTCGCTGACCAGATGTCTGGGGGCCTTGGGGTCTGCTTCGAGCTTGGACCGCAGCTGGCCGATGACGACGCGCAGATATTGCACGTCGTCCTGGTGAGCCGGTCCCCAAATACTGGTCAGCGCCTGGCGGTGGGTGACCACTCGATTGGCATGGGACGCCAAAAGGACAAAGAGATCGAACTCCTTGGGCGTCAGATGCACGGGCACGCCATCGACCAGCACGTGCCGCAATTCGAGATCGAGCACCAGATTGCCAAAGCGTTGTTGGCTAAGGTGGGCCTCCGCAGACCCGGCCTGGCGCAGCGCGACACGGATGCGGGCCAGCAATTCACCAATGCCGAAGGGCTTTTCGACATAATCATTGGCGCCCAGGTCGAGCGCCGCGATCTTCTCGATTTCCTGGTCGCGGGCGGAGAGCACGATGATCGGCACGGCCGAGAAGGCCCGCACCGTTTCAATAACGGTTTTGCCGTCGCCATCGGGCAGACCGAGATCGAGCACGATAAGCGCCGGCGCCCGCGTGGCGGCGAGGCGCTTGGCGTCGGCGGCGGTCGCGGCGGTCTCGACGTCAAAACCGGCGGCGAGCAGTGCGGGTTTGAGAAAGCGTTGGATTTGCGGCTCGTCATCGACCACGAGGATACGCTGCTGCATCAGCTGGCCTTTCCCGGCTCGGCCAGAGGCAGGCGCAGGGTAAAGCGGGTGCCGCGCTTGCGGATGGCGGGACTGCTCGCCTTGATGGAGCCGCCCATGGAGGCCATCAGGCCCCGCGCGATGGAAAGGCCCAGCCCGGTGCCCGCCGGGCGGCCGTCGCCCTTGGCGCGGCGATAGAATTTGTCGAAGATTTTTTCGAGCTCGGCTTCGGGAATGCCCTTGCCCTGATCGGTCACCGCAATGCTCGCTTCGCCATCCTCGGCGCGGGCATAGATGGTGACGGGCAGGCTCGCCCCGCCATATTTGCGGGCATTGTCGAACAGGTTGAACAGCACCTGTTCGAGCAGCACGGCGTCGCCCAGCGCACGGGGGAGGCCAGGCGCGATGCTGGTTTCTATGAGCAGGTCAGGATGCAATTTGCGGGCCCGGGCGGTGCTGGTGTCGATAATGGCGGCAAGCTCGATCGGCTCGCGCCGCGCCTTCATCATACCCGCTTCGATACGAGTCATGTCGAAGAGATTGGCGACAAAGCGATTGAGGCGCCCCGCCTCTTCCTCGATCGACAGCAGCAGATCGGCTCGACTCTCGGGCGGCATCTTGTCGCCCAGCTGGCGCAGGCTGGTCACCGCCCCGATAATCGAGGCGAGCGGGGTGCGCAGGTCGTGGGAGAGGGAAGAAAGGAGGGCCGATTGCACCTTCTCGCTCTCGCGCGCCACCGAGGCCCTGGCGCTTTCGCGGGTGAGGCGGGCCCGGTCCAGCGCAATAGCGGATTGATCGAGCAGGGCAATCCAGGTGCGCTCTTCGTCCGGCGCCAGCGGAATATCGCGCGGGCCCATGACGAGGCCCGCCACGCCCAGCAGGCGCTGCGCCGAGATGATGGGGCGGAACAGGTAATGGATTTGCGGCAGGGTGCCGGTCAGGAAGCCGGCCGGCTCCTTCTTGTCGAAGGCCCAGCGCGCGGCGGTGAGTTCGGCTGCGCCCAGCGCCTGGTCGGGCGGCCAGGCAGCAGTGGGCAGCAGGTCGCCGGATTCGTCAGGCACCAGCACGATGGCGGGTCGGCCCAGGCTGGCATTGAGATGGCTGGCAATGGCGTCGACGACGCTTTCCTGGCCATGGGCGGCCGAGAGCTTGCGGGAAAAATCGAGCAAAGCCTGGCTCTGCCGCGCTTGCTGGCGGGAGACTTTTGCACTCTCGCGTAGCCGGGCGGCCAATTGTCCGGCGGCGAGCGCGACCGCGATGAAGATGACCAGCGACAGCACTTCCTGCGGCTGGGCCACGGTCAATTCGCCGGTGGGCTCGATGAAGAAGAAATTATAGGCAAGGAACGACAGGCCCGCCGCGATCAGCGCCGAACCGCGCCCGGCAATCACCGCCGAGAGCAGCACGGCGGCGAGATAGAGCATGGAGAGGTTCTGCAGCGCCACCAGCGCCGTCAGGCCCAGGCCGAACAGCGTCGTGGCACCAACCGAGAGTAGCGGCAGGCCTAGGGTCAGCGCCCATTCCGGCAGGCTGGGCCATTTGCGGGCGCGGCGGGACGGAGCCGAGCCTTCGCCGGGCACGATGTGAATGCCGATCTCGCCGGCCCCGCGTAGCAGCGCATCGGGCAGCGAGCGGCGCAACCAGCTTCGGGTCGCCGGCCGGCCGATGACGATCTGGGTAATATGCTCGCGCCGGGCGATGCGCAGGATGGCATCAACGAAATCACTGGCGCTTTCGCGCCGCGTTTCAGCGCCGAGCCGCTCGGCCAGGCGCAGGGTTTCCTCCAGCTGTTCGGCATCGGCCGGTGCGGGCAAGGGTGTGCCCGGCCTTGTCAGCGACACGACCAGCCAGCGGGCATTGAGTCCCGAGGCGAGGCGGCTGGCCACCCGCACCACGCTTTCCGACATGGTGTCGGGGCCGACGCAGACCAGCAACCGTTCGCCGGTGGCCCAGGGGCCTTCCACCGCACTCTGGCGCAGGAAATCGACCATCTGGTCGTCCACCCGGTCGGCGGCGCGGCGCAGGGCCAGTTCGCGCAGGGCGGTGAGGGTGGCAGGTTTGAAGAAGCCGTCCAGCGCCCGCTTGGCATTGTCGGGCAGATAGACCTTGCCGGCATTGAGCCGGGCGATCAGCTCGGCGGGCGGCAGATCGACCAGGATCACCTCATCGGCCCGCTTGAGCACAATATCGGGCACGGTCTCGCGCACCGGAATGCCGGCAATGCGGGCGACGAGATCTGAGAGGCTTTCGAGGTGCTGGATATTGAGCGCGGTCCACACATCGATCCCCGCGCCCACCAGTTCGGCAATGTCCTGATAGCGCTTAGGATGGCGCGAGCCGGGCGCATTGCTATGCGCCAATTCGTCCACGATCAGCAAAGCCGACCGCCGGGCCAAAGCCGCGTCGAGATCAAACTCGCCATAGGGCGTGTCGCCGCCCTGGCGCGGCAGCACTTCAATGCCCTCGGCCAGCTTCGCCGTTTCGCTGCGGCCGTGCGTTTCGACCAGCCCAATGACCACGTCCATGCCGCTGGTCTTGAGCCCGCGTGCCCGCTCCAGCATGGCATAGGTTTTCCCCACGCCGGGCGCCGCACCCAGAAACACCGTCAGCTTGCCACGGCCTTCGCGCGCGGCAAGCTGGAGCAGGACGGCGGGGTCCGGCCGGTCTGTTTCGGTCTGGCGAGCCATATCAATTCCCGAGGGGAGCGGCCGCGTCCAGCGCCAGATTGAGGCGCAGCACGTTGACGCGCATTTCGCCGAATATACCCAAAGCCGGGCCTTCCGTCACATCTGCGACGAGCTTGGCGATTGCTGCCGGTTCGACCCCGCGCGCCTGGGCAACGCGGGCGATCTGGCTGGCGGCATATTGCGGAGAAATATGCGGATCAAGCCCTGAGCCCGAGGTGGTGACCGCATCACCCGGCACTGGTCCACCGCCCATGGCCTGCACCGAACCAGCGACGCGATCAACCAGCGCCTTGCCGGTCGGCCCGATATTGGAGCCGGTGGATGCAGCCGCATTATAGGACTCGGGCCCGGTCGCCGAAGGACGCGGCCAGAAATATTTCGGCTCACTGAAATTCTGGCCGATCAGGTCGGAGCCGATGGTGACGCCATCGCGCTCGATACGGCTGCCATTGGCCTGCCCGGGAAAGGCGACCTGCGCCGCAGCGGTAATGGCGAGGGGATAGGCCAGCCCCGTGACGGCCGAGAGCAGGACAGTGAGGACGATGGCAGGGCGGATTTGGTTGAGCATTTTTGTGGCTCCCTTCAGATGATGCCAAGCGCGGTGACGGCCATATCCACCAGCTTGATGCCGATAAACGGGGCGACCAGGCCCCCCAGGCCGTAAACGAGCAGGTTGCGGGACAACAGCGCCGCGGCGCCGACCGGGCGGTATTTCACCCCGCGCAAAGCCAGCGGGATCAGCGCCACGATGATCAGCGCGTTGAAGATCACTGCCGACAGGATCGCCGATTGCGGCGAGGTCAGCCCCATAATGTTGAGCGCGCCTAGCTGCGGATAGGTGACCAGGAACAGCGCCGGGATGATCGCGAAATATTTGGCCACGTCATTGGCGATGGAGAAGGTGGTGAGCGAACCGCGCGTCATCAGGATCTGCTTGCCGATCTCGACAATCTCGATGAGCTTGGTGGGGCTGGAATCCAGATCCACCATATTGCCCGCCTCGCGCGCCGCCTGGGTGCCCGATTGCATGGCGACACCCACATCGGCCTGCGCCAAAGCAGGGGCGTCATTGGTGCCGTCGCCGCAAATGGCGATCAGCCGCCCGCCAGTCTGTTCCTTGCGGATAAAATCCAGCTTCTGCTCGGGCGTCGCTTCGGCAAGGAAATCATCCACCCCCGCTTCCGAGGCAATGGCCGCGGCCGTGACGGGATTGTCGCCCGTGACCATGATGGTGCGGATGCCCATGGCGCGCAGGGCCGCAAACCGCTCCTTGATGCCCGGCTTGACCACATCCTTGAGATGCACGACGCCCAGGAGGCGATCGGCTTCCGCCACAGCCAGCGGCGTGCCGCCGGTGCGCGCAATGGCATCGACGGCCTTGTTGAATTCGGGGCTGGCCTGCGCCTTGTCGAGCCCGACAAACCGCAACACGGCATCCACCGCGCCCTTGCGAATGCGCCTGCCCTCGATATCGATGCCCGAAATCCGGGTCTGGGCGGAGAAGGCAATGGTCGTCGTGCCATTGCCCACGATGCGCTGCTCACTGAGGCCGAAATCGGTTTTGGCAAGCGCCACGATGGAACGCCCTTCGGCGGTCTCATCCGCCAGCGACGCCAGCAGCACCGCCTCGGCCAATTCCTTTTCGCTCACTCCCGACACCGGCAAAAACTCGGACGCCATGCGATTGCCAAAGGTGATCGTGCCGGTCTTGTCGAGCAGCAGCGTATCCACATCCCCCGCCGCTTCCACCGCCCGGCCCGAGGTGGCGATGACATTGAAGCGGATGAGCCGGTCCATGCCGGCAATGCCGATGGCCGAGAGCAGGCCGCCAATCGTGGTGGGGATCAGCGTGACCAGCAAGGCGGCCAGCACGGCCACCGACAGCGTCGTGCCCGAATAGAGCGCCAGCCCATAGAGCGTCACCACGGCGATGAGGAACACCAGCGTCAGCCCGGAGAGCAGGATCGACAGCGCGATTTCATTGGGTGTCTTCTGCCGCTTGGCGCCTTCGATCAGCGCGATCATGCGATCGACAAAGCTCTCGCCGGGCTTGGTGGTAATGCGCACCTTGAGCCAATCGGAAATCACCTGCGTGCCGCCGGTCACGGCCGAGCGATCCCCGCCCGCCTCGCGGATCACCGGTGCAGACTCGCCCGTGATGGCGCTTTCATTGACCGAGGCCACCCCTTCGATAACTTCGCCATCGCCGGGGATAAGGTCATTGACCTCGACCAAGACGATGTCACCGATCTTGAGCGCCGTAGCCGGGATAACCTCGCAGCCATTATTGCCGCTCTGATTGGCGAACAGCATTTTCTTGGCGACGAGGTCCGATTTGCTGCGTTTCAGGCTCTCCGCCTGCGCCTTGCCGCGCCCTTCGGCAACGGCTTCGGCAAAGGTGGCGAACAGCACGGTAAACCACAGCCAGAGCGCGATCTGGCCGGAAAAGCTGGCGCTCACGCCGCCGAACAGGTCCTGGATGAAGATGGCGGTGACGACAACCGCCACCACTTCGGTGACGAAAATAACCGGATTGCGGATCAGCTGGCGCGGATCGAGTTTGATCACCGCGTCGCGCAGCGCCGGCACCAGAATGGCGGGCGAAAGAATGGAAATGGATTTGGCGGAAGTGGACATTTTGGTTTCCTAAAAGCTCTGCCCGGCCAGCATGGCGAAATGCTCGACAATGGGACCCAGAGCCAGGGCCGGGAAGAATTGCAGCCCGCCCAGGATGATGATGATGCCGATGAGGAGGCCCACGAACAGCGGCCTGTCGGTGGGGAACGTGCCCGAGGAGGCGGGCACGCGTGGCTTGGCCACCAGCCCACCGGCAATGGCCAGCACTGGCACCAGATACGCAAAGCGACCCAGCAGCATGGCGATGCCAAGCGTCGTATTGTACCAGGGCGTGTTCGCCGTGAGCCCGCCAAAGGCCGAGCCATTATTCCCCGCCGCCGAGGTATAGGCGTAGAGAATTTCGCTGAGCCCATGCGGGCCGGGGGTGAGGATCGAGCTGGTGCCAAATTCGGCCACCGCCGAAATGGCGGTAAAGCCCAGTATGGTCAGCGGCAGGATGAGAATGGCCAGCATGGCAAACTTCATCTCGCGGGCCTCGATTTTTTTGCCCAACAGTTCCGGCGTGCGGCCCACCATCAGCCCGGCCACAAAGACCGCGAGGATGGCAAAGACCAGCAGCCCATAAAGCCCCGAACCAACCCCGCCGGGCAGCACTTCGCCCAGCTGGATCAGGAACATGGGCACGAGGCCTCCAAGCGGGGTGAGCGAGCCATGCATGGCATTGACGCCGCCATTCGATAGGCCTGTGGTGACGGCGGCATAGAGCGCCGACATCGCCTGGCCGAGGCGGACTTCCTTGCCTTCCATATTGCCGAGAGAGGGATCGACGCCCACCGCCGTCAGCAGCGGATTGCCAAACGTCTCGGCCCAATAGATGGCGCCGGTGCCGATCACCAGCATGATGACGGTGACCGAAATCAGCGCCCAGCCCTGGCGGCGATTGCCCACCATCTGCCCGAAGGCATAGACCAGGGCCGACGACACGCCGAGCATGGCGATGATATTGAGATAGTTCGAGAAGGCGTTGGGATTTTCAAACGGATGGGCGGCATTCACGTTGAAGAACCCGCCGCCATTGGTGCCCAATTGCTTGATGGCCTCCTGGCTGGCAACCGGCCCGGTGGCGATGGTCTGCTGCAGCCCTTCCAACGTCGTCGCGGTAAAGCTGGCATCAAGGCTCTGCGGCAGGCCGAGCGCCACGAAAGCCAGTGCCACCACGATGGCGAGCGGCAGCAGCACATAAAGCGTGGCGCGGGTCAGATCGACCCAGAAATTGCCCAGCTCACTGGCGCCCGAGCGCACAAAGGCCCGGGTCAGCGCCATGGCCACGGCAATGCCGGTGGCGGCCGAAACGAAGTTCTGCACGGTGAGGCCCAGCATCTGGCTGAGATGGCTCATCGTGGTTTCCCCGCCATAGCTCTGCCAATTGGTATTGGTGACAAAGCTGGCGGCGGTGTTGAAGGCCAGGTCTGGCGGCACGCCAGCAAAGCCCTGCGGATTGAGCGGCAGCACATTCTGCAGCCGCAAGATGGCGTAGAGAAACAGGAACCCGACGAGGCTGAACAGCAGCACGCCGATCGTATAGCCGAGCCAGCCCTGCTCCTTGTCGGGGCGCACCCCGGCGAGGGCATAAAAGCCGCGCTCGACGGGAGCGAGCATGGGCGAGAGAAAAGTGCGCTCGCCGGAAAACACCTTGGCCATATAGAGGCCAAGCGGTTTGACGAGCAGAAGGACTGCAACCAGCACAAAGCCGATTTGCAGCCAGCCAATGAGGGACATATCTGGCTCCGAAGGATCAGAAGCGCTCGGGGGCCAGCAGCGTCACCACAAGGTAGACGGCCAGCGCCAGCGCGATAAGAAAAGCGATGATGAGCATGGTGCCGCTCACAGGCGATGCAGCGCCGCGGCATAGATCGCCAGAGCGATCAACGTGCCGGCGCCAAGAGCAATAAATGCAAGGTCGAGCATAACGAGCCTCCAATTGAGGCCCATTCATTGCACCCATGCGCCGTCAGATTTCCATATGGAATGCGACGCCGCGGCATAAGGATTTCATAAGGGCGCCATCGCCGGCATCGCTCGGATCAAATGCCGGCCTGCCCGCAGAACTGCTGGCCCGGAAAAGGAAAAGCCCAGCGAAGCACTTGGCTTTGCTGGGCTTTTTTGGTTGCGGGAGCAGGATTTGAACCTGCGACCTTCAGGTTATGAGCCTGACGAGCTACCGGGCTGCTCCATCCCGCGTCAAAACGTTGATAACAATGCCGGTTGGCTTGGTCATCACGGCGACCCGGTGGTCGCGACGTGAGGCGTATATAGGGGGTGAATTCGCTCAGCTCAACCCCTAAACGGTCCGCCATGACGCTTTTTTGACACTTATACCGGATCAGCGCCTTGTCTGCCGCAGCCAGCCGTTTTATCCGCTAACTGCCGCCTCCCGTTTCCCCCGATCATCTGGAATTTGCTCATGAAATTGAAGCCATTGGGCCGCACCGAATTGCGGGTCACCGAAATCTGCCTTGGCACCATGACCTGGGGCAGCCAGAATACCGAAGCCGAGGGCCACGCCCAGATTGACCTGGCGCTCGAAGCGGGCATCAATTTCATGGATACCGCCGAGCTCTATGCCGTGCCCGGCAGCGCCCAGACGTCCGGGCGCACCGAGGAAATCATCGGCAATTGGTTCGCCCAAAGCGGCAAGCGCGACCAGTGGATCCTGGCCTCCAAGATCGGTGGCGGCGGTAGTAGCCATATCCGCAACGGCGCCCGTGCCGACGGCGCTTCGATTCGCGTCGCGCTCGAACAGAGCCTGAAGCGCCTCAAGACCGACCGCATCGAGCTCTACCAGGTCCATTGGGCCTCGCGCGGCAGCTATAATTTCGACGGCTCCTGGACCTATGCGCCCAATAAGCAGGACACAGCCGATGTGCTCGACAATATCGGGGACATGCTCGAAACCCTGGGCGCGCTGGTCAAGGAGGGCAAGATTGCCCATGCCGGCGTCTCCAACGAAACCACCTGGGGCATCAGCCAATGGCTGGCCATTGCCGAGGCCCGCAACCTGCCGCGCCTGGTCTCGGTGCAGAACGAGTATAACCTGCTGCGCCGGCATTTCGATCTCGACCTGGCCGAACTCAGCCACCATGAACAGGTGGGGCTGCTCGCCTATTCCCCGCTGGCCGGCGGCCTGCTGACCGGCAAATATTTCGATGGCGCCATTCCTGCCGGCAGCCGCGCCGACTACCAGAAGGGCTTCTGGCGCCTCAATGCCTATTCGGAGGCCGCGGCCAAGGAGTATGTCGCCCTGGCCCGGGAGCACGGCCTTGATCCCGCACAAATGGCTATTGCCTTCGCCCTCACCCGGCCGTTCATGACCTCGGTGATTGTCGGCGCCACCAGCACCGCCCAATTGGCCAATGCCATCGGCGCCGCCAAGCTTATCCTGTCGCCAGAGGTGCTGACGGCGATCGAAGCGATTCACCGCCGCTGGCCGCGCACCATCTAAGCCTTAAGGCGGCGGTTGATGCCGTCGCCTTTTTTCACGGCCGCGTTATAAGTGAAGCAAACCACTCCGGGGCCACGACCTTGTCGATCACGCTGATCTCCACCATCCTGCCGCTGATCTGCTATTTCGCCTATAACATCATCGTGCCTTGGATCGAGCGGCGGCGTCCCTCGCTCTCGGTGATCATGAACATGCAGCGCCGGCGTTGGGTCGCCAATGCCGCCAAGCGCGAAACCCCGTTCGACGCCATCCTGTCGGGCAATATCATGCAATCGGTCAGTTTCCTCGCCTCCACCGCCGTGCTGATGGTGCTGGCGGTGTTCGCCGTGTTCGGGCAATTGCCGACATTGATGGCGGCGCTCGATTCCCTGTCGCTGGACCGGGCCTATTCGGTCAGCGACGTGGAAATCCATCTCGTGGTCATGCTGGCGCTATTCGTGCTGGCGTTTTTTGCCTTCACCCTGTCGCTGCGCCAGTTCAACCATTTCTGCATCATGCTGGGAGCGCTCGACCACAATGTGGAGACGCCCGAAGACGAAATCGAGGCCATTGCCCGCATGAATGCGCTGGGCGCCAAGAATTTCAACAGCGGCATCCGTGCCTATTATTTCTCGGTGGCGACGGTGGCCTGGTTCGCTTCCGAATGGCTGGCCATCGCCACGTGCCTTGCCACCATATTCATCCTGGCCCATCGCGAATTCTTCTCGACCGCGCATCGCACGGCTGCCCTTGCCGCGGTCATCGCCGCGCGCCGCCAGCAAAAGGCCGATAGCTGAGCCCCGTTTCCAGCAAATGTGTTCGGCGATATTAATTTCTGACATTGACAATCATGAATGCTGGACGCTTTATGCCGCCCAGCAAGCTCCACCCTGACAAGCCGGCACAAATGCTCGTCTGCCAATGCAACATGATCACGTCCAAGGAAATCGAGGACATCGTTCTCGACCTTCTCAAGGCCGACCCGTGGCAATTGGTGGTTCCGGCCAAGGTCTATAACGAGCTCAACCGCCGCGCCAAATGCAGCGGTTGCGTGCCGAATGTGGTGGACATTATTGTTCGCGTCACCGAAAACTACCACTCGCAGCAAGCCCATCCGCCTGCCGATCTGATCCACATTCAGACCGGGCTGGAGAAGCTCAAGAAACAGCAGAGTGGAGTACGTCGTGAAAGGCGAAGCACAAGTCATCGAGCGGCTTAACGAGGCCCTCTTTCTCGAACTCGGCGCGGTGAACCAGTATTGGGTGCACTTCCGTCTCCTGGACGACTGGGGCTATAAGAAGCTCGCCGCCAAGGAGCGCGCTGAATCAATTGAGGAAATGCATCACGCCGATCGCCTGATCGAGCGCATCATCTTTCTCGAAGGCCATCCGAACCTGCAGCGCGTCGCGCCCCTGCGAATCGGCCAGACCATCAAGGAAGTGCTCGAAGCCGACCTTGCCGGCGAATACGATGCCCGCGCCGCCTATAAGGCCAGCCGCGAGCTGTGCGAAAGCCTGGGCGACTATGTTTCCAAGAACCTGTTCGAGGCCCTGCTGACCGACGAGGAAGGTCACATCGACTTCCTTGAAACCCAGCTCGAGCTGCTCTCCAAGATCGGCGAAGAAAAATACGGCCAGCTCAATTCCGCTTCCGCCGACGAAGCCGAATAAGCTTTTTGCCTATTTTCTATGGACCGCCCGGCTATCCCCTGGGCGGTCTTTTTACGTGAGGACCACATATGACCTGGCATACCGGCCGTCTTATCGACCACGTCCATCTGCGTGCCAGGAATTTTGCCGCCACGCGCTATTTCTACGAAAAAGTGCTGGCCGTGCTTGGCCACAGAATCGAGCAATCGGGCAAGAACTGGTTCCAGGTCGACGAGCTGTTCGTCGACGCCGCCGACGCCAGGACCGTGCCCACCCATATCCACCTGGCCTTTCAGGCCAAGGACCGCGCCATGGTAGACGCTTTTTATAAAGCCGCCTTGGCGGCCGGTGGCAGCGACAACGGGCCGCCCGGCGAGCGGCACTACCATCCCGGCTATTACGGCGCCTTCGTACTCGACCCCGATGGCAACAATATCGAGGCAGTGTTCCACGGCCCGGTGCAGCGCTCGGCCGAGTCAGTCAGGTTCGATCCAGCCTGATCAACCGGGCCATGGCACCACGGTCAGTTCGGGCCAGATGCCCTTGTTGCGCTCGGCCTTGACGTTATGGGTGTTGCGATTGTCGAGCGCAGTATTCGGCGTAATGCGGAACGAGAACATGTCATCGAGCCCGAACGGCGCGAAGATGCTGATCGCATCGTCATCCTCGAGCCGCGCCGAGACCGCATGAGTCTTGGAGGCGAAATAGTCCATCATCTCGGCGCTGCTGCGCAATTGCGGATAGGGCGTGCCGAATTTCTGCGGGAACCACAAATGCACCCGCGCCTGGTTGCGCACCTCGACCGGTAGCGGCAGATCGCCGAACACTGCCGCCGCGCGGCGGATCACGCGGTCCTCGGCTTCATAGGAGAGATCGCTATCGTCGAAATAGACGACATCGGCATCCTTGATGCCGGTCAGCGGCGGTTTTCCGCTCAGCTCGTTCCACACTGAATTGTAGATCGCGCCGGACCCCAGCAGCGGGTCGGGCAAGGCCATGTCGCGCAGCCGTTCGAGAATAGTCATCAGCACCGGCTGCCGCCGGATGATGGCCTTGACGGTCTCGACCTGAACCTGGTGGCTGGCGCCGGAAAATCGCAAATGATCGCTCATCCGAGCAAGCTAGCGCGATTCTCCGGCGCTGTGCCTATTTCTGGATCGGCTGGAACATGGCATCCATCTGCTGGATGATCTGATCCATCGGCGCAATCGATTCCGGCAATTGCTCCGGCGGCTCCGGCGCCACCGCGACATAGGGCACCCCGCTCGGAAACGCCCCGAACATCTGGAAAAAACTCACCATGTCGTCGAGCACCGGCATGCGCCAACGCCACATCGCGCCCATGGCAATCACCGGCTCCATATGGCCGAAGCCATTGTAATATTTGGTGGTGACCCAGATACCGCTATCCTTGAGTTTCTGGGCGAAACGCTCGGTATTCTGCATCCGCACGATGGGGTCGGTGGTGCCCGTCGCCAGATACATGGGCGGGGTATCGGAAGTGACCAGATTGATCGGCTGAGTGCCCTGCGGATTGGGCGCATCGCCAAATGCATCGCGCACTTCGCCATATTCGAACGGATAGAAATCGTAGGGTCCCGATAAAGCCGCCACCCCCAGAATCGACAGCGTCACGCCATATTCGCGCAGGAAAGACGGGTCGAGCGCCAGCATCACCGCGTTGTAAGCGCCGGCCGAATGCCCGGCCAGGAACACCCGATTGGGGTCGCCGCCATATTGGGCGATATTGTCCTGCACCCAACGCAGGCCATTGGCATTGTCTTCCAGAAACTCCGGATAGCGCACTTCGGGCACCAGCCGATAATCGGCGATGACGGTGACAAAACCCCGCGCCGCCAGAGCCCGGCCAACGAACTGATAGTCGCTGCGCTCACCCCGATTCCAGCCGCCGCCATAGATGAAATAGACCACCGGCGCCGGCGTGCCCCGCTGCTCAGGAGCGTAAACGTCCAGCTTGTGGCGGGGGCCATCGGCATAGGCGATGCCGTCGCCAACCTTGGATGTGCCGGCATCCATGGCCGCCGGCAGGTTGAACGGATCGAGCAGCGACAGCGCCATGCTGGGCGCCGGGTGGATCGCGATCAACACCATCAGCGCCATCAGGATCGGGCGCAGCAGCAAGGGATTTCGGGTCATGACCATCTTGGTTTTCAGCGGAGAATGAGGGTGCCTAGCGCCCAATGCGGAGGATTTTATGGCCATCCAGAATGGGCGAGGGCAGGAGTCTCAATGGTCCGAGACGCGCCTGCCCTCTACTTAAGCGCCGACAAATCTGGGCGCAATTGGTTAACGATAGGTTAACGGCGACACGAGGAGCAATCGACTTTCAGCTCAGGCTGAGCCGAGAATGGTGGTTTGCGAGAACCGGACCGGAGCGTACTTTTGGGTACGTGAGGACCGGAAGCGCAGAAAACTGCCCATTTGCAGGCCAGCATCAGCTGAAGGGCGGTTGGTCCTAGCGTTTGAGCATATCCAGCAGCCGACCGGACACATGTCCGTCAGCCACCACGCCTGCGCGGTTTTGAAAGGCCATCACCGCCGCCCGCGTCTTGGGGCCGATCACCCCATCGGGCGAACCGACATCATAGCCGGCCCGCGCCAGCAGCGATTGCACCTGGGCGCGCTGATCCTTGCTCAGCGCATAATCACCCGATGGCCAGGGCGCAGCGAACTGCCCGCCCCCGATGATCCGGTCGGCCAGGTGCCCGACGGCCAGGGCATAGCTGTCCGAATTGTTGTAGCGCTTGATCACATCGAAATTGTGCAGCAGCAGGAAGGATGGCCCCACTGCCCCGGCCGGCATATAGATCCGCGCCACATCGCTCTGCCGCGGGAACGGCTTGCCCGAAACCCGGGTAATCCCCATGGCCTGCCATTGGCTGAGCGGCGCCCGCTCCAACTGCCGTGCGGCGGCAAAATTGAAGCCGGAGGGCAGCTTGATTTCATAGCCCCACGTCTCGCCCGGCCGCCAGTTAAAGCTCTTGAGATAATTGGCGGTCGAACCGAGCGCATCAGGCACCGAGTTCCAGATATCCTTCCTGCCGTCGCCATTATAGTCGACCGCATAGGCCATGAAGCTCGATGGCATGAACTGGGTATGCCCCATGGCGCCGGCCCAGGAGCCCACCATGTTAGCGGGGCTCACATTCCCATCCGAAATAATGCGCAAGGCGGTCAGCAACTCGCGCTTGAAGAAGTCGGCGCGATAGCCGCCCTCGACCAAGGTGGCGAGCGCATGGATGGTGTTCTCGCCGCCCATAAAGCCACCGAAATTGGTTTCCATGCCCCAGATGGCCAATACGATTTCCGGCTGCACGCCATAGCGCTGCTGCGCGCCGGTCAGGGTCTGGTTCCATTCGCTACGCATGGCCCTTCCCTTGCCGGCCTGGGCATCGGTGACGCGGCGATCGACATATTGCTGCACCGTCTGGGAAAATTCGGGCTGCTTGCGCGTCAGCTCCATGATTTTCGGCGAAAAACTATACCCGGCAAAGGCCGCGTCAAAGGCCGCGCGGCTCACCCCCTGCGCCTGCGCATCGGGCCACAGCCGGCGCACGAAATCGGCGCTATTGGCAAAGGCCGGCACAATAGCGCCAAACGCCAACAGCGCGGTCAGAGCCAGCATGAGCAGGCGGCGGAAAAAGGCAATCTTCTTGCCGGATGGGTGCATGGCGGGCCTCGTGATACGCTAACTTCAGTCACGGTGGCGGAGCAAACAGGCCCCGCCCGCGCGTCAAGTGTGCCGCACAGGACGCGTATCACTATTTTAACCGATCAAATTAAGATCGGCTTAAGGCTAAAGCCCGAGGCGATCACACTTGCGTGCCGCTGCGATCACGGTTGCGTGGCGGCCTCGTCATCCAGCGGCGGCAGGATTTGCGGCCGGTCAACCGTCCGGTAGGTGACGATCTGGGAGGGGCTGCGAATATCGCGCTCGGCCAGCATGCGCTTGACGGTTTCGCTATAGAGCCGGCCAATGCCCCATTGCTTGCCGGCCATGGTCTTGATGCGAGCCCGCACTTTCATCGCCCCGCCGGTCAGCGACACCAGGCCCTGTAGATCCAGATCATCGATCACCATGTCGCGGTGTTCCGATTGCATGGCCACCACGAACGCATCGCGCAGCACCTGCTTGACCGCCTCGATATCGCTGTCATAGGCGACATCGAATTCGGCGACATAGAAGGAATAGCCGCGCACCATATTGGAGACCTGATCCACCGAGGAGAACGGGATCAGATGCACCGTGCCGGTCATGTCGCGAATGGTTACCGAGCGGATGGTGAGCTTTTCGACCACGCCGGATTTGCCGGCGGCCTCCACCACATCGCCCTCGTTCATGACATTCTCGAACTGGATGAAAATGCCGGTGATGATGTCCTGCACCAGCTTTTGCGCACCAAACCCGATGGCCAGACCAATCACCCCGGCGCCGGCGAGGAGCGGGGCGATATTCACCCCGATCTGGGCGAGCGCCAGCATCAGCCCGAACACCACCAGGGCAATGGTGAAGGCATTCTTGAACAGGTTGAGCAGCGTCTTTTCGCGCGGCGTCGGCGCCTTGCCCACCGTGGTATTGAGCCGATATTCGACCCAGGACGCCACCACGACATAAAGCACCACGCAGACCAGCACGATCAGCGCGGCGGACACGATCGAGCCGGCAATCTGCTGGCCCTGTTCGCTGCCGATCCAGCCCAGGAAATCGAACAGCGACCAGGCCTGCAAAATGGCCGCAACCACCCCGGCAATCACCACCCAGCGAACCACCTGCATGACGCGGGGCACAAAGGCATGCAGCCGCGCTTCGAGCAATGGCAGCCGCGCCTTGATATCCCCCGGCAGGCGCAGGCCGACGCCTACAAAGCGGCCGACAAAACCCACAATCACCGCGCCAACCACGATGGCGATCAGCGACTGGATCGTGGCCGCGATCATGAAGGGCAAGGCCCGTTCGGGATTGGCAAACCAGACCACGAGCAGCGCCAGCAGATAGCCGATCGCCACCAGATGCCAGAACTGGCCGACCAGCATGAACAATTGGCCCAGCCCGTCCTTCTCGCGCTTTTGCGCCAGCTCATTGAGCCAATGCCGCACGTCGAGTTTGTTCTGCAAGACGATGATGATGCCGATGACCACGGCCGTCAGCATAACCAGAGCCTGCACCGCACTGGCCGCCCCCAGTGACAGATTGGCCGCGATGACCGGCGAGACGAACATGAAGGTGTAGCCGACCAGCGAGATGACCCGCGCCAGCCAGAATGACCAATAGGCCGCATTGCTGTCCGACACCGGCAGCAGGCGCAAAGCCGTGTGACGCGGCACCAGAATGGCCCGCACCACCAGCTTGCTCATTTCCACGACGAGGAAGGCATTGAGCAGCAGCGATTGGTTGATCCCCATCCGCCCCGCATTGCCGCCAATGACGCTGAGCGCCAGCACATAGCCAATGGCCCACGCCAGCACCACCGAGCCGCCATCGATTGCCGCCGCACCCACGGCACCCAGCAGCCGCACATACCAGGCGCGATTGGCGACGCGGCCGGCAATCATGCCCTGCAGCCACACCACCAGCAGCCGCAGCACGAGGAAACTGCCGAACAAGCCGAGACCGACCAGCAATACGCCAATGGCGATGTCGCGCAGGGCATTCAGGTCGCCATTGGCGGCGCCATTAAAGCCCTGTTGCAGATCGGAAAACACCTGACCGACCGCCGCAAAAGTCGCCGACGCACCTTCCGCCACGCTGCGGGTATATTCGGCCAGTTGTCGGGCAATGCTCAGATCCGCTGGCGCTTCGGCCGGTACCGCCGGCTCGGCACTAGCCGATTGCTGCAACCGCTCAATCAGCGCCGCCCGGCTTTGATCATTCTCGATAATCTTGATCAGCGTATCGATATCGGCATCGCTGGCACTGGCCGGCGCGGCAGCCGGCGCCGCCTGCTGGGCAAGAGCGGGCATGCCCAAGGCAAATAGGGCCACGATGACGAGAATAAAGCGCATGGGGCAATAAGGTCCGATTGAAATCCAGGATCTGGGTCCAGCATGGCGCTGGTTGTCAGCCGGTCAAGCCTAGGCTGCGAATAAGCCCAGATTTTGCCCTGGTGAGCGCTTTGAGCGCGGCAATAGCTCAAATACTCCGCTGCAGACGCGCCACGGAATACCCCTCGACGACAATATCGTCTCCGACCCGGCTGAACCCCGCATCGCGATAAATGGCAATGAGCTTGGCCCGCGGCGCGCAGTCGAGCCGCAGATAGTGCCGGCCCGCCTGCCTGGCCTGATCGGCGGCCCAATCAAGCATCAGCCGCGACAGCCCAAGGCCCGCGAATGGCCGCGCTATCGCCAGCTTGTGAATATAGAGCGCCTCACCGGCCGGATCGTCCGGCCAGAATATGTCGTCCCGGCCTTGCAGATACATAATGGCCGCGACAGTCCCATCGGCCTCGAGCACCACGGCTTCCTCCGCCTCGATCCTGTCAACGACACCGGACAGGCTGAAGCTTGAGGCCGACCACAGCTTGCCAGGCCCCGCCGTTTCCAGCCACAAGGCTACCGATTGCAGGATTTCCAGGATCGCGACGGCATCGGCTTTTATAGCCTTGCGAATTTCA